>JBEKPH010000008.1:0-208759 GCA_049520915.1 Terriglobales bacterium | reverse complement strand
TGTGCTTCCATGGCTTCATGGTTCCCCGCGTTTCTGCACAAACTCCTGCAGCGTTTGGTTCGCATCGGCAAGAAACTTGACTGGAAACCGGCGATCTCGCCCTGCCAAACTTGACCAGAGTCCGAGCAAGCCGCCCGGGTAGGCGGTCAGATGGACAGCACCACTTGGATGAGTGAATTCGCTGGCAAAATATGCATCCTCCCAACCGGATAGAGAGGCGGCGCTTACTTCTTCCGGAACACGCATGCTTCCGAGACAAACGCGTCCATGCGCGTCGGTGTTCCAGTAGGGAGCATTCTTGAGACGTGTATCTGCCCTCGGCCGCCGATTCTCCCCCAATGCCCGCACCAACAATTCCCGGCCGTTAACCATGAACACCAACGCAGGGTGCGGATACATTCGGCCGTTCAACTCCGTTGTGTCTTTGTTGGCGTCACTGAAGAACATCAGTCGAGGTTTCTCCGGACTCCACCAGACGATCAGCTCCGGCGTCCTTGACAGTATGTTGGCTGGCAACACCTCCGGCGCCAGGCTCGCTCCCAGCCCTCTTGCCAGCCTCTCCAGAAAACCGGTGGTGACCGACTGGCCGGCACCCAAATACGGCGCACCCTCGTGCAGACTCTTCACCTCATGCAGAGTTGCAAAAGTTGTGCTCCCATCCTGATACAGCAGCACAGCCTGTTTAAGCGTGAAGATCCGGCGGCCTCGATGGAAACGACAGCACCATCGGGCATCAGCAGAGAATCGAACTGGATGTCAACGTAACCTGAACGATCTCCGTTCCGGATGTGGCCAACCGCTTTTGCTCCCGCAGGGACGATAATTTCTCCGTCCCGCTCATAGTTGTACTCGATCACAGCCATGACCGGCGTTCGCACAGCCGTACTAGCCGCGGACTCCAGACGGGCGCGCAATCGCGTACCCGAGGCCAAACCCAGTCCCAGTTCCGGCGCTGAATTATTGATATCCCGGGCCTGAGTGCTGCCCGAGGTGGCAGAGACGTTTCGCACGTAGATCAACGAAGCCTTCTCCATGGCCTCGCGCTCTGCTTTACCCAAGTCTGGAGGCTCGGCACCGCCGGTGCCAGAGCCTGCCTGATAGGGTGGTGCTTGCGATGCCTGCTGTTCTCCGAAAGGTGGTATCGATCCCAAAGTTCCCGCTCCGCCCGCCGCCGACGCCCTCGCCGCCGACTTGGTTGCAGTTCGCTGTAGATCTCGTTCGTTGAGGAAGCCGTCGTGAGATTCCTTTGTGACAGGCCGGCCAGAATCCGTGACGGGAAACAGGCTCTTGTCGTTGCTTGCGTTGCCATTCTCCAAAGCCAAGTCATCAGCAGCAGCGGTACCGCGACTCTTCACTTTCTGCGGCACGCCTCGATGGGGCATAGATGTAGCAACGAAGATCAGCAGGGCGATGACGATCGCTCCGGCTCCAATGATTACGAACCGATTCTGCTGGATCTGCTGCTTGGCTCTCTGCTTTGCTCTTGTCGCGACCTCTGGCAATGGGATGGACGCAGCCGCGGGGAGTACCACATCGTTGAGGGTTTCATCTCCTACTGGTTCCTGAATCGCTCCGTTCTTGCCGTTGTCGCTGTGCCCGTTGGGACGAGTCACTTTGCACCTCCCGAGACCGGAGCCACAAACGCAATCGGTGCCCGCACAGGATGATCGACTTCCTCCGCCTGGGCCACGGCAAGCAAGAGCTTTTCGCTGGACTCCTTGAAAGTGGGGCGATCGAACACAACGACCCCATCGGCTCTAGCCCCAGGCGGGAGCCTGCGCGACGTGATCCAATAATCTTTGATCGCCATAGGCTCCGCCTTAATCGCTTTTCGATGCTTGCCTTTTGATATCCCCGAAAGCCGTATTTGCGGCGGTAGTACTTCAATGGTCCGTGCAGAAGAGTTCAGAACGGCGAACGGAACGGCCATCTGTTGCTCTTTCTCTATCGCCTGTCCTACCGCGACCTGCAGCTGCTTGCCTTCCCAGTGTGGATTCACAATCCGTTCCGCCCTGAGCAAATCCTCTTTCGGGCTGCCGATCTTCTCTTGGGGAGTACTGGCTGGATGACTCTCTGTAGCCACGTTCTCTGTTTCCCCTACCACAAAGATGGGATGAGTCGATGCAATTAGGAAGCTGCGGGGGCGCTCACAGTAGAGAACGTAGTCCACGGGTTCGCTGCGGTCTGCCTTGCCTCGGCTCACCAGGCTCAGCGAGATTTCATGGCCTCCTCTGGTCGTGATCAGGGCGTTGGTTTCCGCGGGTTTCGCGCTGGTTGCTTTGAAAAACACCAACTGCGGCTCAGCATCGGAGTGTTCAGCCTTAAAGGATCCCGGATCTCCCAACACGACCGAGCTGACTTCCTCGAGCACTCGCACCGAACTGACATATCCGGGCCGGAGATGCAGGACCACAACCTGTTCCGGGTCAACATTCAAGTTCACGATTCGCGCCTGCGGAAGCTCAGTTTGCGCAACAGTGATGCGTGGCAGCAGGAGCCCGATCGTTATCAGATGCACCAAACTCAAACAAATTTTCATCTCACATCTCTTTCCGAACTGGTGGTCGTAGTTCTTGGATTGATTCTGGTTTCGTGAAGGTACGCTGTTCTGATCCTTGATACATAGGCGACTACATCGGGATTCCGATAGGCGAGGGTTCGTCTGCCGATTACGTCTTCGCCGGCATAATAAGCGGCAACGACAAGCCTCAGATCGTCGTGAAACAGTCGCATCAGCCACGCGAGGTAGCGCACGCCTCCGGAAATGTTCTGTTCGAGGTTGCAACGATCTCTTACTCCCAGCCGCCTGGCTGTCGCGGGCATCAACTGCATCAACCCTACCGCGCCTTTCGGTGAGGCTACGCACGGTTGCCAGTTCGACTCGTGTTCGACAATGGCACGCACCAGCGCGACCGGTACCTTGTAGTGGTGCGCGTAGGCTGCGACGTAGTACTCAGCTTCCGTTCGTTCCTGTGGCTTGGGCGTTTGCGCCCAGCAAATCAAAATTGCCGAAAGCACTTGCGCGCAGATAAGTGCAGCCCTCATGCCGCTATCCCTCGCAGAGCCTCGGCGCTGTACTGTTGCGCGTCAAAGATCAAGCTGGCAAACCCATCCCGCAAGAGCAGCTTCCGGCGATCCGCCTCGGTTTTAGCCAGCAAAGGCAGAAGAATGTCTCTCATCTCCGGCGTAATTTGTTCACTTCCCAGAACCTTGAGTGCCTGCGCGAGATCCAGAATTTCCGAGACTGAGGGCGGTTTCTCCATGCTCCATCCACGCAAAGCCTTGGCGAGCCCCGCCATGCCTGCATGGAATTCGTGTGTGGAATCCGGCGTTCGCAGTGCCACAATCTCCGCTTCTCGCTCCGCAGTGGGGTGTTCAACACGAAGATAGAAGCTGCGCCGACGCAGGGGATCGCCGATGCGCCTTTCTTCGTTCGATGTCAACACGACGAAGGGAATGCTTCTGGCTCTGATGGTGCCCAGCTTCGGAATGCTCAACTGCCATACGCTAAGCAATTCGAGCAACAAGGCCTCAAATGCGTGGTCCACTTTGTCCAGTTCGTCGATCAGCAGGACACAAGGCCTTTCACACTGCAACGCGCGCAAAAGCGGCCCGGCGCTGAAGAACTGCTGACTGTGCAATTCCGTCTGCAGGGATTCCCAATCCACGCTGGCGGACTTGGCTTTGAGTTCAACGCAAAGCCTTTGAAGAGGCTCATCGAACTTGCCGATGGCTTTCTCTTCGTTGATGCCCTCATAGCACTGCAGACGCTCAACCATGGTGTCGGCTGCATCTGCAACCGCGTATGCCAATTGAGTCTTTCCACTACCGGCAGGGCCCTCCAGTAGCAACGGCTTTTGGAGTCTCGCCGCCAGATACACCGTAGTCGTAGCGATCGAATCGGCGATATAGCCGGCAGCGTGAAGCCTTTCGGCGAGTTCTTCGAGAGATGAAAACACTCCTGCTCCGTTCTGTCCGACCTCAATTCCGGCCCTGAACGTGAAGAAGCTAAGCCCGAACGAAATTTCGGTCAAATCGGCGTGGATCCTCGCCCGAGGAAAGCCGCTGCAGCCCTCATGCAAGTTTTGACCGAATTCTCGATTTGCTCTACAAGCGGTGCAAATGGAGGTTCGTTGTGATAGCGAAAACCGGAACCAACGAGAAGCGATTCTTGGGCACAAAGGCGGCGGCCGAGTATTCAGGCATTCCAGCCAGCACGCTGCGGGTTTGGAGATCCCAAGGTGGAGGACCGAGATTCTACAAACCCCGTGGACGCGCGCTGTATGATATAGCCGATCTGGATGAGTTCATCCGATCTAGCGTCCGTGTGTCCTCTGTGCGCGCAAGCAGGGAGGAACGGAATGTCTATCTACCAACGGGGTGATGTCTGGTACTACCTCTTCTATATCAATGGAAGACGGTACCGCGGCAGCACCAAAACCAAGAACCAGAAGCAAGCAGAGCGAGTCGAGGCTAGAAAACGGGTTGCGGCAGAGGCAGGAGAGTCTTTGCGGCCCAAACGAGTGCCGCTGGTGCGCGAGTTCGGCAAGCAATTCGTTGAGTGGCTCGACAAAACGACGCTCGCCGAGAACACAAAGGCCGATTACAAAAACGGTTGGCGTTTGATCCTGAAGACCCCGTTGTCCGGGATGCGAATCGATCAAATCACGGCCGATGACGTTGAGACCACAAAATTTCACGAATCGCCCCACAGCCGGAACTGTGCCATTCGCACGCTGCGCCGTATGTTGGGTAAGGCCCGTGATTGGAAAGTGCTTCGTGAAGTACCAAGGATCAAGACTGTCAAAGTCTTCCCCAGGGACCGAATGGTCACTGTCGAGGATGAGAAACGACTCTTGGTAGCATGCAAACGACCCTTGAAGGATGTGCTGACCATCATGCTGGACTCTGGACTGAGAAACGGGGAAGTCATCAGGATGCGCTGGGAAACGATCAACTGGGAAGGCGCCTTCTATTTCAACCCCAGGGGTAAGACGCGTAGAGCTCGTCGGCCAGTGCCGTTGAGTGAGCGCGTGATCGCAATTCTCAGGACAATTCAGCTTGAACAGTTGGGCCTACGCGAGGGTTG
Organism: Terriglobales bacterium; assembly: GCA_049520915.1. Lineage (GTDB taxonomy): Bacteria > Acidobacteriota > Terriglobia > Terriglobales > Acidobacteriaceae > Acidiflorens. The sequence goes on along the minus strand of JBEKPH010000008.1, from coordinate 203,670 downwards.
GGTCTTTTCTTCGAAGAAGTCTCGTGCAGGCCACATCGGGCTGAGCGGACTCGAGCACGCGTTCAGAGATGTTGCTCGAAAGCTCGAAATTCCGGATGCCCTGAAACTGTACTGCGCGCGGCACACGTTCGGCACAGTTGCAATGGCGGAGACCAAAAACCCGGGACTGGTGAAAGAAGTCATGGGGCATGAAAGTCTCTCGACGACGATGGGTTATCTGCATCCGGAAACGGCGCAGATCAAAATCGTGATCGATCGGCTGAATCAGCAGAAGTACGTGATGTAGCAACAGCCACAAAAACAGCCACAGTTACGAGTAAGTAAACAGAAGACGATGGATGGCAAGTCCTTGAAAAGAAGTGGTGAGCGCGGTAGGAATCGAACCTACAACCTACTGATTAAGAGTCAGTTGCTCTGCCAATTGAGCTACGCGCCCCTGCTTGCGGCAAGGTGAGAACGAAATCGAATTATATCATCTCGTTGCGCGACTCCGGTTTTGCGCTGCCCACCCCCACGGCTTTGCGGATCGATGCGGGAAATGTTGGTGCGGTAACGATTGGGGCGTCGGTGACGAGCAATGTCGTCGACGGATCGACGATCGAGCGGCTACCGTCCGCTCTACCACACTCAGCCGCAGGCAGCGGAGAGTTAGGCTGAGGCGGCCTCGCGGGTTTGCTCCCCGACGGCGGACGAGGAACCGGTGGCGGCCTCGCGAGCCGGAGGTTTGCGAATCGGTATGATCTCGGCTTGCAATGGCGTCCGCCGTTCGATGCGCCCGATCACCAACCGGTCTGGACCGCTGGCGACAGACAGCGACACGAATCGGTTCTCACTCCACAGGCGCTCGATCAGTTGGCGTTGCCAAGGGCGCAGCACTTGTTGCGGCAACGAGACGAAGTTCCGGAAGGTCCAAATCAGGCACGCGCGCTGTACCAGACTTGGCTGTACATATCGCGGTCCGATCGGTGTGTCTACCTCTAAAACACCGTCGGTAAGTTTTTGAATTAACATGACCCGGTCCACCTGGATACGCGGCAATTTGCGCCTAGCTCTGAGGCGGGCCATTATTGCACCACGCGATGGGCATTGGGAAGCAATCTTTTCGATTTCGAAAGAATTTCTTGTGCCTCGACCGCCGGTGGATGAAGTTGAGAATTCGTGTCGCGGGCGGGCCGATATAAGAGCTAGCCGCCAAATATCGCGATGGGCGCGTTCGTCCGTCGACCCGCGTCAGCTGATCTCCGGCAACAACGCGATGCGATCCAGAGTGGCGGCAACGCCCATGCCCTTGCCCTCGGACTCTTCGACACGCACCACCGAAGCCTCGCACAACGTCCAGCCGCCCGGTCCAAGTCCCATGCCAGGCGGGAGCATGATGACGAGTTCCAGCTTCGAACCCGCCTTCATTCGTGAATCGGAGTAGAGAAAGATCCCCGAGGAGCTCAGATCCCGAGTCAATCCGTCGTGCTCCGTGCCGTCGTGCCGAACCTTCACTGGAACCCGCACTGGGACGCGCCGCAGCGCCCGCCGCTCAGGAGTCGAAGCCTTGTCACTCATATCTTGTTGCTCATAATGAAGAGCAGTGTAACGCAGTTGGAACGATGCCGTAAAAAGCTCCTCCCAAATGCACGTGGGAGGAGCCGGGGAAGAAAGCGTGGAGAAAGCTAGAAAATCAGCTTGAGGGAAAATTGCGTTCCTCGTGGTCCACCCCCACCGAGGAACGGATTGCCGATGCCAACGTCGCCCGTCGCCGTAAGTCCGAGAGAACCGCACCCTCGTCCAGCCGCAACACCCAGACAAGGAGTGGAATTCGTGAGCGGATTTCCCGTGGAAATGCCGTTGGCGGCCGGATCAGTAATGAAATTCGGCAGATTCGGATTGGCGAAATTCGGGTGATTCAAGATGTTAAAGAAATCGACGTTGAATTGGAGATTCACTCGCTCGGTAATCGGCGTTTTCTTAAAGATGCTGAAATTGAGCTCCTTAAAAGCAGGTCCGCGAAGTGAGTTGCGTCCCAAGTCTCCGAAATGCCGTGTGCCAGCTACGCAATCTGTGTCGGCCGTTCCGAACCCGTCAAACGTGCAGGGAACTGAAAAGGAAGTGAGGTCCAGGAAACTCGATGGTGCTTTGCCGTATGCGATCGGCCCAACTACGTCCGGCCGGTCGAAACCTTCGCCCGCTCCGGAATAGTCACCCTCAAAGTTGTAATTCAGTTGGAACGGCTGCCCATCCTGCAGATTCAGAACGCCATTGAATCCCCAACCATTCTTGAGCTTCGCCATTTCGCCATTCATCTTTGGCAGTTCATAGCCGAAATTCCAAGTGAAACGGCGGCGAATGTCAAAATTCGAGTTGCCCCGGTCTAGATAGGCCCGGGTGCTGTCTTGCGGCTGCGACGCGTTCGGAATGAAGTCCTCGCTGTCGCTCGCATTGTCGATGGAATGAGACCACACAAAGTTCACTGCCGAAGTGATTCCTCGCCAGTTGGCTATGTGGAAGCTGGTTTGGAGCGCGTGGTAGGTTGAACTCGCCGAGGATTCTTCCTCGTTGATATAAAAAAGCGGCGAGTTGGGATAGTTGCGCGGAACGCCATAGTCCGTAACGCCGTTGGCAAGATCGGCCGCCGTAATCTGCGCCTGGCTCGGTTGGTTGATATCACGGAAGCGGAATAGCTTTGTGCCGCGAGCACCAACGTACCCGACCTGAACAAACGCTTTGCCGATCTGTTGCTCAACGTTCAGATTGAAATTCTGCGTGTAGGGAGTCCGTATATTCTTGTCGGTGCCAAAGAAATTTCCCAGCGGAGAAGGACCGGAAAATACCGGACTGCTGGAACTGAGCGGAGTCGTATTTGCGCTCTCCGTCGTAATCGCCGCAGCGCCGAGTCCTGTGTAGGCGGGCCCTGGACAAAACGAGCAATTGTAGGGCACATGGCCCAGGAAGATGTCCTGGGCAAACGCGTCATAGAACAGTCCCCATCCGCCGCGTACGACGGTGTGACCCTTGCCGGTTACGTCATAGGCAAATCCCAGTCGCGGGGCGAAGTTATTCAAGTCCTTGTTGTAAAGCTGGCCCGCTGGAAGCAGGGTTTGGCTGGCGGGATCGAACTGGTAAAACAGGTTGTTCTTCTCGCCCACAACCCCGAAATAATCCCATCGCACGCCGTAGGTCAAGGTCAACCGCGGAGTCCAACGGAAGGCGTCCTGAACATAAAGCCCATGGCTGTTTTCGAAAGAGTGACGTTTCGTATCTCCATCGGTGATGGTTCCGCCACTCGGCACACCCTGAAGGAAGTCTGCAAGATCGTCAAAACTCAGCTTGCCGCGAAATGTGTTGTCTTGAACCAACTCAATCGTGGTTCGCCGGAATTCATAGCCGAACTTGATATCGTGCTTTCCCGATTTCCACGAATAGTTGTCGATAAAGTGCCAGTTGGAATCGACGCGCGAGCGCGGAACGGAAGTGGTCGCGCCGATCACAGAGAATCCCGCGGTCGAGATCTTGGGCAGGCCATAGTCAAATGACGAGGTCACTCCCGTGTCCAGCCCGATCGAAGCAGGATTGAAGTCCTTGTCTTGCGGGAAGAAGCCTTCGACGAACCGGTTCCATCCCAGTCGAGCTTCGTTGACCTGCTGCGAGTTCACAACTTTCACCCACGAGAGCGATACCAACTGTACCCGCGTCGGCGTGGTTGTGTTGAAGCCAGGCAGAAGCCCGCCGGCCAACTGGGCGAACGGGAAACTCTGGTTGCTGTTGCCAAAATAGTAGCGGCCCGTCAGCAGGTTACTCGTGTTGAAATTGTGGTCTACTTTGCCGATAAAGCTATCGACGCTGTTGTTGAACAAGGTCGAGAGCGCGAGGTTTGGACCGTCCACGCAGTTCGCATCATTTCCCGTCCCGGGTGCGCTCACAACAAATCCAGGATCAGCAATATTCGGTGCGGGCCAAGGATTGCGCGCCAGCAGAGCCGTAATCACGGAATTGGATACAAACCCGGGGGCCGCCTCATCGGCCGCGATCTGTCTCGGATCGGGCACACAACTCTGCCCCGACTGAGCGCCAGACTCCCGCTGTCCCTCGTAATCAGCGTAGAAAAATGTTCGATCGCGAACGATGGGCCCACCGAGCGATCCGCCAAACTGGTTGTTGTGGAACGGATCTTGCGATCCTGCCGTATTGAAGAAATTGCGGGCACCACCGATCGAACTCGTACGGTTAAATTCCAGCGCCGAACCATGTAATTGATTCGTTCCGCTCTTAGTCACAATATTGATTACAGCGCCAGAGTTTCTTCCATATTCCGCCCCGTAGTTCGAGATCACGTTCAGTTCCGCGATCGCATCAATGGGAAGAATCGTCGCCGGGTCTCCGAACACGCCCGCCTCGTTGATGGCCGGGTCGTTACGGAATCCGTCGTTCATGTCGGTCCCGTCGAGCAGGAAATTGTTAGCACGGCCGCGAGAGCCATTCATCGAGAATGTTCCGAACGATCCGGGCGAATCGGAGATCTGGTCTGGCGAACCCGCTACGCCGGGGTTGAGGTAAATCAGCTTTGTGTAGTCGCGTCCGTTGACCGGCAAGTTTTCGATCGTCTTGGAGGTAATGGTGCCCCCGATTTCAGCCGATGTCGTTTCGAGTTGCGTGAGTTCTTCGCCTTGCACCTCGACCCGCTCCGATACCTGTCCCGTTTTAAAAGCGACGTCGACTCTGCGCTCGCTCGCGACATCAACTGCAACGTTGCTAACCACTGCGGTCTGAAACCCCGTGAGCGTCACCGTGACCGAGTACGTCCCAATCGGCAACTCCGGCACCGCATAACTTCCATCCGCGCTTGTGGTCGTCGTGCGCTCCAGACCCGTCGCCACGTTGCGAATCTTTACCGTGGCTCCGGCGACTACTGCTCCTGACGGATCCGTCACCGAGCCGAGAATGGTGCCGCGAAATGTTTGGCCGACCAGAGTTGCTGTCGAAAGCAGAACAACCATCATTACTAAGCGCAGCTTCATTCCGAATTCTCCTTATTTCGTCGATCGCACGTGATTTGCCGCCGGCCCGGGTCGAACATCGACTCGTACTTGCTAAACTGCAAATGGACTTCCACTTAAGAGTTGCGGAATTATAAACGAGCGGGATCAAAACAACAGTGACGGACGCATGGAAAGAGCGAATCGGAGTTATTACAAGGGACGATCTATGAATTCGCAGATCTCAGTCTATGGAAGGTGGGATCGCTGCCAGGCAGAGTGAATTGCGGGGATGCTGCTAGAAGTTGCTCAGAAGCTGAACGCCACGCCGCCGCGCACCGAGCGCGCCGCTTGCACCAGATACACCGTGTGCCCATCGCTACCCATCACCGGCACATATCCCTGTGCCAGAAGATTGCGAACGTCGAGCAGAACTTCCATGTGTCCTGCAAGAAAGCTGGCCGGAATCGGCTGCCGCAGGCACACATTCAAATAAGGATCAGCCTGACCGGCCGAGGTGTTGAACTCGTCCACCGGAGTCAGTGTTCTTGAGCCTGCATAACGGTAAGAAGCGATCCAGCGCGTTTTCGCCTTCGGCACAGATCCACTGAACTTCGCTGCCAGAGCCTGTCGGCGCTCGCTGCGGATATAATCCCGGGCATCTTGCAGTTGAATGTCGCCGCGCGCTAAATCGAGCACGCCTCCGTAAGAGTAATCGAGGGTTGCGGTCAGATCCGAAGCCAACTTCCGCTGCAAGACAACTCGCATGCCGCGAGTCGTGAAATCGTTTCCCTGATAGCTGAAGGTACCCGAGTATATGTCGGGCAGAACCTCGCCCGATTCGGTCGTCAGGTCGCCCACGCCCGTCAGCATCGGGTCGGCGATGCCGTCCGAGAAAAACGCCACCTGCATATTCGTCTTGCCCACTCGTTGCGAGAGCGATACTTCCTGATGACGCGCTTTCTCGACAGCTGGAGCGTAATCCGTAATGCTCATGCGGGGCGCGGTCTCGCTCAGGTCGGCGGAAACGGAATCGAAGCGACTATCGTCTTCACCCAGCCGATTAGCAACGCCCAGGTTCGGGACTGAGCTCGTATATTGGTACTCCACCACAGTGCCCGGCGTCAGGTGCAAATCCACTGACCCAAATGGCCGGAAGGCGTGCACGCGCCCCATAAACTGGATCGTCTGCAACTCGCTGCCAAACTTCAACTCCAGCTTGTCGCCAATCACCACGCGATCGGAACTAGTTACCGACAGAGCCTGTAATGAAGCCCCAGGAATCGTATCGGGCGAATTGAGCCGGAGCGCCGTGATCGCCATCGACGGCTCAAACATCCCGTTAACGCAGAACGGCCGTGGGCACGCCCTCGCCGTCCGAGTCATAACCGATGTTTCCGTTCAACCGTAGTGTGCCTGTCGAAAGTAGCGAGCGTTCCACCGCGAAGCCAGCCGTCATATCGGACGAACTGCCAAAACCCTGCCCCGGCGATCCGGCCAGCAAACTCACGCTGCCGCGCACATCGTCGTTACTCTGTTCCACCACTGTCGTGCCATCAGGAAGCACACGCAGGATAGGACGGTTCGCAACCGAACGCAGCGTCCACTTCCAGTCATCGTCGTCCACAGGAGTTCGCAAGGGAACCAACTGGATGGCTTCAAATAGAGTAGTCAGCGTGACGTTGATCATCGCCTTGGTTCCGGGGTGGATGCCAACTTTCTCGCGCAACGAAGGCAAGAAGGAAGGAGCGCTTACTTTGACGCTATATGTTCCGGGGAGCAATCGCGCGACCGAGTAGAATCCGCGATCATCGGTATAGACTTTCAACGCTTGGACGGCCGAGCCCACTGCTGAGCCGAGAATCTCAACCACCGCGCCCATCTGCGGCGCCCCGCCATTGTCGCGCACATATCCCGAGATTGCGCCGGACGCAGAGGCACACCACGCCGGAAGGGTAACCGTCGTGGTCACGACGGCAACAGCTACGATGAACCCGAGCTTTCGCAACATCTCGCCCACCACCTCTGGGAAACCACGCAGATGCGGTTTATTCGACAGCGAAGGTCGCCGTCGGACCAACCGTCTGCTTGGAAAGGTTGTCGTTCACTTTAATCTCGATCTTATAAAGACCGGGCTGCAAATTCGCCGCGGAAAGCGTTTTTTCCAGCGTCACCTGATCGCCGACATTCCCCATCGTGTCGGTCGATTCGACAGTGTGGATCACAGCCTTGTTGTTCGCGTCCGTGACATTGTACTCGATTGTGGCCGACGGTTTGTGGGTTTTGTCGTCGACGCTGAGATTGTAGACCTGCATCCAAAAATTCAGCTTCTGGTTCCGTTTGAAAGAAATCGGCTTGCCGTCCGACGGCGCAACCCGCGGCCGCACCTTCGTCGTCCCGATCACAAAATTGCCCGTGCCCACATTCTTCGTAGCCACCGGCTCCATCTGATCGGCGATGATCAATGTCGAGTTGCTCAATTTATCTTCACTGAAGTCTGGAATCACAATCGCGTGGCTCCAGCTTCCCGTGCGATCGCCGTTCACGTCTTTCACCACAACATCGAGACGGTAGCGATTCTGGCTGATGCGCAGCGGCAGCGCCTTCCAGTACACCGAAGAATTTTCCGCCGTCTTGGGCAGTAGTTCCACCGGAACGTCGACCTGCACCGTGTCTTCAAACGTCTGGACGATCTTGCCCGTGAGCGTGGTCACGCGCCCGAAAATATTGACTGTGCCGCGTTCCACGCCATCCTTGTTCTGGAAGGTCACGTCGCGGTTCTTAATCTGGATCGTGACCGGGACCAGCACCGTATCGCTCGTGACTTTCACAAAATCAGCCCGCACATCGAAGGGCATGAGGTTGACGCTGATCTTGTGGCTGACGACTTCTTCCAGATCCTTGAACTTCACCGCCGGAGCTGCCTGCAACTTGGCGAACTGCTCCAGCCGATCAAATTCCTTCGTTTGCAAATCGTTATTAAAAGGAGACTGCCCCAACTGCTCGATGCCGTTGCCGCCCGTAAACCGGCTCGCCTTGCTCGTCATGCCCATCTGTTCGTACAACGTCAGACCTGCATTCGGCGTATATTTCAGGGCGTCTTTTTCTGACCGGTCCATTGTCATGTGATAGTCGCCGCACATGCATGTGTCGACGAATTCAATCATGACTTCCTGACCGATGCCCTCGATGTACCGATAGCGCCAGGTTTCAAACGGGAAGGTCGAAGTTTCGCCGCCGCCCTCTTCCATGGGGCGCTCGTAACTTCCACCCGAGGGATGGGAATCAATTTCGTCCGCCGGTCCAAACACGATGTACATGCGGCCGCGATCGCTCTTCCATCCCGGAATGCCCGCCGCGTAATGCTCATTGGCATAGGCGATGCGGCGATAATGCTCTTCCTTAAATTCGTTTTCTTCGGTATCCGGCGTTGGATCTCGGCGCTGCCAGAAAGCCTCGATAAACTGGTCGCGCTCTTCGTCGTTCGAGAGCACCATGAACGCCGACCGTTCCTGGTCGGTGATAATCCAGCGCACGTCCTCGTCTAGCCACTTGCGGTAGGTCTTGCTCAACTCGATCTTCAGAGCCTTGGCGTTCTTTTGCCGCTGTTTTTCTGGAATCGGCCGTTTAAGAGGATCTCCCTGGCTTCCCTGGGCTGGAGTCGCGGCAGCATCATCGGAACTCTTGGCGTCTTTCTCTTGTGCCCCGGCGATTCCGGTAAATCCAAGCGCCATGGCACTTGTAAGCAAACCGACGAAGCAGCGATTTCGCAAAGCTGTGGAGAAACCATTACAGGACATAAGAGGGGCCTACCTCGTGACAGACTTCAGTAGTCTGATTCTATGTTGATTGGATACAAGCTGGCAAGGAGAAGTGGCCTGACCAGAAAAGATTTCCTGCGCCGACTACGGCCAGTAAATCCCTTAAGAATCCGGCGGTTGCAATTCATTGTCGTCGAAATGGACGGTCTCGGCAGCCTCCGCGCTTCTAAAATCGCAACCGAAAAATCGGTTCTTACTCCATAACGTGCAATCTGTAGGGCACGATATAATAAAACTGTACTCGCATAATTGGTTTTCACTCGTTGAACAAACGACAGTAAAGCCGAATTCGCGGGCGCTTGGGAACTTTCCTTTTGTTCTGAACGTAACTATTCATGCGCAACCGGCCCGCGTGTCCGCCGTTCTCTATCAGCGGATAGCTCGGCATACCGGCGCGTCGTGTTTGAGTAACGCCCAGTGCACCACAAAACAGCCTCTTTGGGGCGGAAACACGGATCAACTCTGACTCATGAAGACCTGGAAAAAAGTATTAATCGGCGTGGGCGCGGCCTTGGTTCTGACCATACTCGTGGCGGTCACGGTCTATCAAAGCCAGAAAAATCTCGTAACCGTCCAGACCGGCAAGGTTCAGAAGGAGAACCTCGCCTCCATCGTCAGTGCTTCCGGTGAAATCAAGCCCAAGACCTACGTCAACATCGGGGCCAACGCCTTCGGGAAAATTATCAAGCTCCACGTCAAAGAAGGCGATCACGTCAAAAAAGGACAGCTCTTAGCCCAGCTCGAGAACGTACAATCCTCGGCCGACGTCAATGCCACCCGCGCCTCCGTGCAAGCTGCCCAAACCGACGCCGTCGCCGGCGACGCCGCCCTCAACACCGCTCTCGCCGACCTCAATCGCGCCAAATCCGACGCCAACCACGCCAAACTCGACTGGGAGCGCGCCCAGGGCCTCTACACTGCAGCCCTCATCGCCAAGCAGGATTACGACGTAAAAAAAGCGGCATGGGAAACGGCCGATGCCGGCCTCGCTCAGGCCGAGGCAAAAGTGGCCCAAGCCAAAGCCCAAAAAGACTCGATGGACAAGCACATCACCCAGAACGAGGCGAACCTCACCCGCGTCGCCGATGTGCTGCAAAAGACCACCTACGAAGCTCCCTTTGACGGCGTGATCACCAATCTTCCCGTCCGCGAGGGCGAGACCGTGGTCATCGGGATCCAAAATTCTCCCGGCAGCACCCTGATGACTTTGGCCGATATGTCCGTCATCACCAGCGAAGTCAAAGTCGACGAAACCGATATCGTCAACGTTCGCCTGGGACAATCCGCCGAGGTCACCATCGATGCCATTCCCCACAAGATCTTTCACGGACTGGTCAGCGAAATCGGCGACAACGCCATCGTCCGTTCCACTGGCGTAGCGACTTCGCAAGCCACCTCGACCAGCGAAGAAGCGAAAGACTTCAAAGTAGTCGTCACACTGACCGATCCGCCCGAAGATCTGCGGCCAGGCCTTTCTTCGACCGCCAAAATTACGACCGCAACTAGAGCGACCGTCGTGAGCATCCCGATCCAAGCCTTAACCGTTCGCACGCAAGCCGATCTCGCGCCGAAGGATTCCGGGAAGGGCGAGGTCCAAGCCGCCACCGCTTCTCCCGCCGACGCATCTAAACAGAAGGAAGAAATCCAGGGCGTGTTCGTAATCCACAACAAGAAGGCCCAATTCGTTCCCGTGGAGACTGGCGTCAGCGGCACGACTGACATCGAAGTTCTGAAAGGTGTGCAGGAAGGTGACGAAGTGATCACCGGTAGCTACAAGGTTTTGCGTACGCTAAAGCCGGGCACCAGTGTAAAGATAGATAATTCGGCCCCGAAGAAAGAAGAAGAAAGCTAAAGCCGCACAAGTGGGAAACAGAATCGCTGTGGGATGGGAATTGATTGTGGAGATGGGCGAGTCGCCCGTCCAGCCGGGCATGTAAGTCCGGCTCTCCAATAAAACGTTCTAACCTCTAACGACTTAGAACGTCCAACAAGAACGGTCACAGGAGCATGCGTGTCCCAGCCCGATTCCGCGAAGGAGAGCAAAATGGCAACCGCTGAGATTCTGCCGATCGACAAGCCGGCGAACTGGTCTGCGCCCAACTCGTACATGATCTCCACTGAAGATCTTTGGAAGACCTACGACATGGGCTCGGAGCAGGTACACGCCCTACGCGGCATCAACCTCCGCATCCAGCGCAACGAATACGTCGCCATCATGGGACCGTCCGGCTCGGGCAAGTCCACGCTGATGAACCTCATCGGATGTCTCGACTCGCCCTCGAAGGGCCAATACTGGCTCAATGGACAACTGGTAAGCGAACTCGACGATGACGAACTAGCCCGCATTCGAAACAAAGAAATTGGATTCGTCTTCCAGACCTTCAACCTGTTGGCGCGCGCTACATCGCTCCACAATGTCGAGTTGCCCTTGATCTACGCCGGCATCCCTTCCGACGAGCGTACCGCCCGCGCCAAAGAAGCCCTCGCCTCCGTCGGCATGGAATCCCGCATGAATCACAAACCCAACGAACTCTCCGGCGGACAGCGCCAGCGCGTCGCCATCGCCCGCGCCCTGGTCAATAAGCCAGCCATCATCCTTGCCGACGAACCCACCGGCAATCTCGATTCCCAGACCGGCAACGAGATTATGGCGCTCTTTGATCGCCTCCACGCGGAAGGCAATACCATCGTCCTTGTGACTCACGAGCACGACATCGCCGAATACGCTCACCGCATCATCTACATCAAAGACGGCGTCGTAGCCAAGGACGAAGTAAAAGCCGGCCGCTGAGAGGCCCCACGAGAGACGGACGCATTCGTCTGATGAGCGATGCCGAACTACGACATCTGCGTGTCGGCGACGAAGGGCGAAGCCTCGATCTGCGGGAAAACAAGGCCATCAAGAGCTCGGGGGTGAGAAGAGTCGGGGGTTAATGACCTTGCGTCCCTGCCTTTTTGTACATACAAATACACGTGTACAAAATGTTCCCCGTGGAACATTTTGTACGTACAATCGACGTCACTCGAGTCTTCGGCGTGGCCAGCCGGTCCGTCCGATAGTCTCGGTGGTTTGAGAAATCGCCGAGTGCGAATTATTTCGTGATTACGCCACAGGCGATGCGGTCGCCGGCGTTTCCGGCGGGATCGGTTTTCTGGTCATCGGCTTTGGCGTGGATCACTAGAGCTGTTCCTCCGTTGCTGAAGATGGAGTGAGGGTCGTCGCCCCAGGTGACGTCTTTGTCGTCGCGTTTGAAGTGGGCTTTGCCGTCGGCTCCGACGGTGAAATTGGCGCCGTCTCCGGCATGGTGGCCTTCAGGATTATCGAGGCCATGCTTCTTGCCATCGGGATTGAAGTGCGGTCCGGCGGACTTGAAGTCGGGCGCCTCGCATTTGGCGTTCTGATGGAAGTGGATGGCGTGGTCTCCGGGGGGCAGGTTCTGGACGCTGACTTCCATGCCGACGCCCGGGGATAGGTCCCAGAGAATGGCGGAGCCGACGACTTTGCCTTGCGCGTCCTTGAGTTGGACCAGGATCTTGGCGGAACTGGCGGAGGCCAGCGCGACGACGAGGAGTGCGAAGGAGAAAAGGCGGGTGGTTTTCATGGGGGGATTATAGCGAGTTTTTGTGGGGCGGGGGTATCGGGCAAGAGCTTTAACCACGAAGGGCACCAAGGTTCACGAAGGAGGGCTTTTGCGATCGAAATTGGGGCATTCTGGGCTAACGCGGGCAGGTAGATGAATGTTGGGTGAATTGGGGGGTCGACCAGTGGGGGAATGAAGTCGGGTGTGGCGCAGAATGCGGGGCAATGTGACAATAGAGGGATGCAAAGAACTCTCAACACTGCACTTCTATTGGCCGCAGCGATGATGCTGGCTGGAGATGGCTATGCCCAGCAGACTCCAGCTAGTACTCCTCCGGCAACGACACCAGCGGCTCCCGCAGCCACAACTACGAAAGCGCCTGTAAAGAAGGCGGGAACGGCGACGAAGAGCGCAGCGGCGGCTCCGGCGCTCACGACGCGCAAACAGAAGTTCAGCTATGCGCTCGGAATGAATATCGGCACGGGCTACAAACAAGGTTTGGATAAGCAAGGCGTGGAGTTTGATCCGGCGCTGGTCGCGGCCGGGGTGAAAGATGCGCTTTTAGGCGGCAAAACGCGACTGACACAGGAACAGGCGCAGGCCGTGCTGACCGAAGTGAAAACGGAAGTGGGCAAGCGACTGCAAGAGCAGACGCAGGCGGCGGGATCCAAGAACAAGGCGGAGGGTGAAGCGTTTCTGGCGGCAAATAAGACGAAGGAAGGCGTGGTCACGCTGCCGAGCGGATTGCAGTACAAGATCTTGACCGAGGGCAAGGGTCCGAAGCCGGCGGCGAGCGATTCGGTGGTCTGCAACTATCGCGGAACGCTGGTGAACGGCACGGAATTTGACAGCTCATACAAGCGCGGGCAACCGGCGACATTTGGCGTTAGCCAGGTGATCAAAGGATGGACGGAAGCGCTGCAACTGATGCCGGTAGGATCGAAATGGCAGCTGTTTATCCCCGCAAACCTTGCCTATGGGGAGCGCGGTCCTGGAGAGATTGGTCCGGATGCGACGTTGATTTTTGATGTGGAACTAATCTCGATCGCGGATAAGAGCAAGGAAGAGAAAAAGGACGATAAGAGCGAAGAAAAGAAATAGTCGAGAGCGTGTTTGCGTATCACAGTTGTAGTCTCGAGGTTATTGCGAGGGATCTGCAGATTCTAGGCATTGGGAAAACTGCAGATCCCTCGCTTTGCTCGGGATGACAAGCTCGATTTAAGTTAGGCTCCCAAGTACATTACGTGGACGTAAGTTCCGAGACGGACGTTGTAGGCCAGATACCAGCCAACGTGATCGGGATCGTCGTAGATGACGATGTCGTCTGAATCCCAAAGCCAGCCATCACAATAACCCACATCGTAGGGAGCGACGGAGAAGTAGAAACCGCCGAACCAGAATCGGCCGGGGCCTCCTCCGCCAAGATGCCAGATGTGGCCGCGACCGAAACCGCCGGTGAAGCGGCCGTGCTCCCAGGGGTGGTCGAGATGATAGTGGGCGTCGTCGCGTCCAGTGTCGTGGCCGACCCAGGTTTTGCCGCGGTCGACGTGCGGGGCATTGGGATGGCCAGCGTGATCGTCGAAGTGGCGGTTTTCTTCCGGCGCGTGCGGAGTTTCTACGTGCGCGGGGCCGCGTTTGGGAATGTTTTCGTGGCCACCGACTTCGGGGTGGCCGGCGGGTGCGTGTGCTTCATGCTGTGCGACGGCTGAGAGAGAAAACGCGAAACAAATCACGAACAATCCAATCAGCTTTTTCATTGGTTGTTAGCATCCTCCGATAGGGATAACACGGCTTTTGTTTGAATGTTGCTGTGGGTGATCCAAATTGTGGACAGCAAAATATTTTTACCATAATTGATGTTCGAGGCGGCGAGGGAGGATCTGGGTCTACAACCGCGCGGGGCGGAGCCCCGCCACCACACGGGCTCTTCTACCACACATGCTCTCCACCACACGTGTGCTTTAAGGACAGCGAACGATCTTTATTCGTAGCGGAGAGCTTCGATGGGGTCGAGGCGGGAGGCGCGGATGGCGGGGACCATGCCGCTGATTAATCCGACGGCGGTGAGGATGAGAACAGCGACGACGAGGGTGACGGGGTTGATCATGAGGCGGATGTCGCCGGCCTCGGCGTGTTTGGCCATCGCGCTGTAGAGGGTCAGGCGTCCGACGGAAAAGGCGACCACGTAGGCGAGGATGATGCCCAGCAGTCCACCGATAAAGGTGATGGTGAGTGCTTCGGCTAGAAACTGTAGGAAGATGTGGCGGCGGCGAGCGCCCAGAGCTTTTTCCACTCCGATTTCGCGGGTGCGCTGAGTGACGGAAACGAGCATGATATTCATCAGGCCGACGCCACCGATGCCGAGGGTGAGCGTGCCGATCAGGGCGAGCAGGATTTTCAGGCCAAGGGTGATGATCTCGAACTGGTGCACCTGCTGCATCAGGTTGAAGACGAAGAGGGCGCGGCGGTCGGTGGGATTGAACTTGTGCTGCGCAGCCATGATATAGCGCACGGATTGCTCGATCCGTTCATAGTCATTGGTTTCGTAGTTGAACCAGATGGAGTCGAGATAGTGCGTGTCTTTGATGTCACTCATGGTGGTGAAAGGTACATAAATGACGCGGTTGATGTTGTCGTCTCCGGCTTGCATCTTGGCGGCAAGGACGCCAACGACTTCAAAGCTGATGCCGCCGAGGCGAATGTGTTCACCTAGAGGGTTTCGTCCGGAGAAAAGTTTTTCTCGTGTCTCGGAGCCGATCACGGCGACACGCGCGCGCTGCATCTGGTCTTCGGCGTTGAAAAATCGGCCTTGATCGAGGGTGAGAGCGCGGATCAGAAAAGTATTGGAATACTCGCCATTCACGCTCATGGTGAAGGAGCGCGCGTCATACTGCACAATGGAATCTTTGTTGACGTTGGGAGTGATGTGGGTGATCTGAGGAATGTTGGAGGTGAGGAGGTCAATGTCGTCGAGGGTGAAGCGGATTTGGGCTCCGGCTTTTTCGCCTCCAGCTTGCATGGAAGAGCGGCCGGGAACGACGATGAAGAGCTTGGTGCCGAAGTTGGCGAAGATGTTGGCGCAGGCGCGGCCGAAGCCGTCTCCGTAGGCGAGGAGCATGACGACCGTGGCAATGCCCCACGCCATGCCGAGCATGGTGAGCGCGGTGCGGCGCCGGTTGTGGCGCATCGCGTCGTAGGACTCCTGGAGCAGGTCTTGGAACATAAGAGTTCTGATCTGTAATTTGTAATTGGTAATTGCAAGAGAGCGATAGAACAATCACAAATTACCAATTGCCAATTACAAAGTTTATTCCTGTCTTAGGGCTTCGACCGGTTCCAGCCGGGCTGCTTTGCGGGCGGGATAGAGTCCGGCGGCTACACCGGCGAGGGTCAAACTGGCGATGGCGAGGATCGCGGTTTTCGGGACGAGCCGCGGAGGGTCAAAGCCACCGGGGCCGTTGTAGTTGCCGAGCAGAGCCATGAATCCGCCGGCGAGCGCCATCCCCAGTAGGCCGCTGACGAGGGTGAGCAGGATGCCTTCAAAGAAAAAATGCAACATGATGCTGCGGTTGGTAGCGCCCAAAGCCTTCCGGAGGCCGATTTCGCGGGTGCGCTCGGTGACGGCGATGAGCATGATGTTGACCACGCCTATAGCTCCGAGGGCAAGAGTGACCATGCCGACGGTACCAAGGAATTCATCCATGGCATCGAAGATTGTGCCCATCATTTGAGCCTGTTTGACGGTGTCCCAACCCTCGAAGGCATCTTCATCGTGATAGTCGAAGTGGTGATTGCGAGCGATGACGCGGTGAGCTTCGTCGAGCGCGAGCAGGTGCTCGTCGGCGACGCGGGGCTGAAAGTTGATGGAAGAGATGGCGTCGAATCCTTCTTCGCCGGGAAGTGGGAAGTCGCTGCGCATGACCTGAAAAGGAATGTAGGCGCGAGTGTTGGTGGAGTTGTCATCGCCGCGTCCAACGCGCTTGAGAGTGCCAATGACTTCGAAGCGATGGCCGTTAAGGAGAATGAAGGCACCGATGGAGGGGCGTCCGGGAAAAAGATTGCGGCGCATCTCATCACCGAGGACGACGACTTCGCGCTTCTGAGTTTCGTCGAGGTCGTTGAGCCAACGTCCCTGCAAGATGGGAAGAAAACGGATGCCGTTGTATTGCGGCTCAGCGCCGGTGAGCTGGCCGCTGGCGCTGGCAAATTCGCTGACGGCGTGGACGTCGTTGGTAGCGAGAACGGGAGTGGCGGCACGAATGTGGGGAGACTCTTTGCGGACGTCGAGGTAGTCCTGATAGGTAAGGCGGTATTCGCGGGCGGAGTTGATGCTGCCCTGGACGACGGGGGCGCGGCCGGGGAAGATCATCATGATGTTTTCGCCGTACTCGGAGAGGCCGCGCTTGTTACCGCTGCGGAAGCCTTCGCCGAGTCCGACGAGGAGGAGAAGGGAACCGACGCCCCAGGCGATGCCGAACATAGTCAGGAACGAGCGGAGTTTATGCGCCCAGAGGGTGCTGAAGATTTGCGCGAAAACATCGATCACGATTTGCATGCGCGAAAGGCTGGCTGTTGGCTCTTAGCTATTAGCTTCTGGCTATTCGCTTCTGGCTACTAGCGGCTTGCTCAACACCCGATTGTCTTGGGCCGTTTGCTTCAAAAAACAGCACCAGGAGCGAGTTTTCCAGCGGCCTGTTGGGTATTTCTATTGGCTGGCCGGCCCACTTACTCGTCGTTACTAGAATAGCAAGGGGAGCGGGGTGCGGTACACAGGCAAATGAGCGGTTGGGTGGGGTATTGCGTTAGGCTTAACACAAGGTCCCTCCACTCCGCCGATCATCGCGTTCGTGATGATCGGCTCCGGTCGGGATGACAGAGTTGGGGAGACACGCTAGCAGGCTAGTTGGTCACGGGTTAGTTTGAGGCCGGTCAGATTGCCTAGGATGGTTACGGCGATCTGGTCGGTGCGGAAGAACTCTTCGGCGGTTTGCTGCAGGTCTTCGACGGTGACGGCTTCGATGCGTTCGATCAACTCGTCGAGGCTGAAGAAATGGTCGTAGTACATTTCCTGCCGGGCCAGATTGGACATGCGGGCGGTTGATGACTCGAGGGAGAGCATCAGGCTGCCTTTGAGCTGATCCTTGGAGCGGCGCAATTCTTCGTCGGGGACGGGGACGGTCTTTAGGTTGCGAAATTCTCCGACCACACTCTCGACGACTTTGATGGCGGATTCGCGGGAGGTTCCGGCGTAGACGCACATGGAGCCGGTGTCGCGATAGGGATTGAGGTCGCTGTAGATGGAGTAGGCGAGTCCCTGGCGCTCGCGGATGTTTTGGAAGAGGCGCGAACTCATGCCGCCTCCGAGAAGCGTGTTCAGGATGTAAGAGGCGTAGCGCCGCTCGTGCGCGATGGGATGCGAGGGGACGCCGATGCAAATCTGGACCTGCTCCAGCGATTTCTTGTTGCGCAGATTGATGCGCGAAAACGTTTTGGGCTGAGGCGAGTGCAGACCATTTTTGGCGGGTTTCACGTGCTCAAAGTGCTTGGCCACAAGGGCAACGAACTGATCGTGGTCGAGGTTTCCGGCGGCGCTGACGACGAGATTTGCCGGAGCGAAGTGGTGTCCATAGAAGCGGGAGACCACGGGGCGATCGAATCTCTTAACGGTTTCGCGAGTGCCGAGAATGGGCAGACCGAGAGCGTGGTCTTTCCAGAAACTCTGGGTGAAAATTTCGTGGACGAGGTAGTCGGGATTGTCCTGATCCATCTTGATTTCTTCGAGGATCACGCCGCGTTCGCGCGCGATGTCGGTAGCATCGAAGACGGGATGGAGGACGAGGTCACTGAGGACGTCCATGGCGAGGGGCAGATGCTCGTCGAGTACTTTAATGTTGAAGCAAATGCATTCCTTGGCGGTGAAGGCGTCCATATTGCCGCCGATGGAGTCGACCTGGCGGGCAATGGCTTCGGCGGAGCGAGTTTCCGTTCCCTTGAAGACCATGTGCTCGATGAAGTGGGAGATGCCGTTCCATTCGGAATCTTCGTCGCGAGAGCCGGATTTCAGCCAGACGCCAATTGCGACCGAGCGAATGTGAGACATCTGCTCGGTGATGACGGTGAGGCCGTTGGGCAACACCTGCTTACGGATACTGCGGGTTTCTTTAGCCATGAGTGCGTTACCATTTCCTCTTATGAAAGTGGTGCTTGCTTGTACGATGAAATTTGCAGCTGTGAAGACATGACCTAGAAATATCATTGCTCGGGGCCGGGACTAGTGCTATTGTCCCACAATTTACGACCCGGTAGCCGACGCTTGGTTAGTCTTTTAGTACGTTATAGTTACATTGCTTTATTCAACGAACACATTGTAGAGATCCGAGATCCGGGCGAGGTTTAAAAGCGTCTAAGAGCTCATCGAACGACAGGGAAAATGGAAAATCCGACTTCCAAATCGTTGCTGGGACTTAACCTGCAGGAGCTTACGGACCTTGCGGCCGCCTCGGGCCAACCAGCCTATCGTGGGCAACAACTATTTGATGCGATTTACCGGCAAAAGATTGAGGGGCTGGATGAGGTTTCGACCCTGCCGCGGGAGTATCGGGTTCAGTTGGCGGCGGAAGGTTGGGGAGTGGGGCTGCCGGCGATTGAGCGGAAGTTTGTATCGAACGATGGAACGGTGCGGTATCTGATTGAACTGGCGGACGGTGAAACGGTAGAGACGGTGTGGATGCCGGACGGGGATGACGGGGAGGGTGGCGACGGGAGCGAAGCGGGGGATGAGGTTGAAGGGGTTGCGGATCCGGCGAGACAGATGGGATGGCGGCGGGCGACGATTTGCGTTTCGAGTCAGGTGGGTTGCGCGGTGAATTGCAAGTTTTGCTTTACCGCGTTGCTGGGGGTGAAGCGAAATCTGAGCGCGGGAGAGATTGTGGGGCAGATTGCGGCGGTGCTGCGCGATCAGGGAGTGCAGCCTCCATTGCAGCGGGTGAATCTTGTTTTTATGGGGATGGGCGAGCCGTTCCTGAACTATGACAATTTTATGAAGGCGGTGCTGCTGCTGCGGGAGGGGGTGGGGATTCCGGAGGCGCGGATGACGGTATCAACGGCGGGAATTGTGCCGCGGATCTACGATTTTGGGCAGGAACCGGTGCGTCCGAAGCTGGCGATTTCGCTGAATGGGTCGAATGATGCGCTACGCAGCGAAGTGATGCCATTGAACCGGAAGTGGAATCTGGCGGAGCTGATGAACGCAGCGCAGGAGTTTCCGTTGCGCGCGCGGGAGAGACTGACATTTGAGTATGTGCTGCTGGCGGGGGTGAATGATGGAGCCGAGCAGGCGCGCGAGGTAGCGGAGCTGGTGCGGGGAATTCGAGCGAAGGTGAACCTGATCGCGATGAATCCGGGGACGGAGTTGCCGTATCGAGCGCCGGAACAGGAGCGGGTGCTGGCGTTCCAGAGGATTCTGGTGGGAGCGGGGATTCCGACATTTGTGCGCAGGCCGCGCGGGCGGGATATTTTTGCAGCGTGCGGGCAGTTGAAGC
Source organism: Terriglobales bacterium (assembly GCA_049520915.1). Classification (GTDB taxonomy): domain Bacteria; phylum Acidobacteriota; class Terriglobia; order Terriglobales; family Acidobacteriaceae; genus Acidiflorens. The sequence continues at coordinate 183,763 of JBEKPH010000008.1, read as the reverse complement.
GGACGACGCTGGTGGAGTTGACGACGTGAACGATACCGGCCCGCGCTCTACCCACTGACACGCAGCGGTTGCAAAACCCAGGTTAGTGCCCTGAAGAACGGGCACGAACCTGGGGCACCGATCTTTCAGGTTTGCGCCGCAACAAGGAATCGAAAAGCGTCTAGGTGCCGCTGCGGGCGGCGCGGTGGGTGGCGTTGAAGCCGGGGCGGACTACGACACTGCTGGCGAGTTGCAACTCCATGCGGAAGGCTGGGCGGACCGAAGACAAGGTCTGCAGAAGGCGGCCGCCATGTTCTTCGACGATTCGGCAGCAGGCGCTGAGAGAGAGCGTGGACGGTTTGTTCTCACCCTCAGAATTCAAGAGGGACGGGAATGAGAGCGGTGGGCCGGCGGGGTCGTTGCCGTCTGCAGTCGAGTCGTTGGAAGAAAAGTCGACGAAAACGAACTTGCCCTGGGCGTGGGTACGGACAAAGAGAGCGGAACGAATCTCGCGGTCGAGATGGCCGCTGATCTGGGATGCGAGATGCATACAGACGTGAAGAATCTGGTTGGAGTCGGCAAGAACGAGCGGGAGCGACGGCGTGAGAGAGAGGCGGATGGTGCAGGATTCCGCTTCGAGTTGAGGCGCCAGCAGGCGCACGGCGGTTTGCAGGACGGAGTTGATATCGACGGCCGCAAGATTGGCAGGAGCCTGACGGGCGAAGGTCAGCAAACTGGCGACGAGTGTGGTGGTGCGACGAACCTGCTCGCCAATTTGAGCGGCCTGGAATTGCTCCTCGGGCTGCAACTCGGAGGCGCTGAGCAGTTCGGAATATCCGAGCATGGCGGTTAGAGGATTGTTGATCTCGTGGGCGGCTCCGCCCACTAACTGCCCGAGCGAGGCCAATTTTTCAGATTGGATGAGCTTTGCCTGCAGAGTCTTGAGGTCGTCAAACGAGCGACGGGATTTTTCCAGGAAGAGAGATAACTCGTCGCGGAGGAGGCGCTGGCGCCAGAAAACTACGACGCCCATCACGATCATCGCCAACAGGCTTACCGTGATGCGGAAGGCTTTGACGGACGATGGAAGGGACGGATCGAGTTCGGAGCGCATGGCGGTCCAGAGCAAGCTGAAGAGGGCGAGCATGCTGAGGCGGGTGATCCAGACGCCGAGCAAGGGCTGTGAGGGCTTGGAGTCGGAGAGATCGAGACGCGAGGCAAGCAAGGGAACGAGAGCGATCCAAGCCATGGAAATGGCAAGAGGAATGTCATAAATGCTGCCGCTGTAGTAGATTTTGCGGCCGATGGCCCAGTTGGCCACGTAGGAACTGGAGGCGTAGAGGGCGCTGGCGCCGAGCAACTGACCGTAAAGCTGGCGCCATCCGCCGTGAGCCGTGTAGGCGAGGATGGCGAGAGCAATCAGCAGGACGAGTTTCTCGGTGAGGTAGGTGAGATTGAAATTCGTGTTGTAGACGACTCCATCCACGTGCACGGTCTGCCAGGGGATGACGGCGTAGACGTAGATGAAGACCCACCAGGTAAGGAGCAGGGCAAAGTCGAGCATGCGGATGCGTTCGTCGCGTTCGTCTTCGCGGAGATGCGGAAGGACGGCGAGAGCGGCCATCATGGGCACGAGATGGAGGAATAGAACGATGTCGCCGAGAAAAGGATCGGGAACATCAACACGCTTGACGACCTCGAAGTAGTTCCACATCCCCTGATAGGTCAGCCAGAAGAGCATGCCGAGGCTCATGAGAATCCAAAAGAGGCGAGTGTGAAGACTGGGGCTGCGAGACCGGGAAATGTTGGGTAGGAAGGCGGAGGTGGCGACGACGAGCAGGCTTCCCTGGATGAGATCGTTGGCGATGGTGAGGGCAGTTCCCCGGGACATGACGAGAGCGACAGCGACCTGGGCGAGAACCAGGGCGGCCGACAGATAGAGCAAGACTTTGGTGCGTGCGGCCAAGGCAGGGTGCCCCCGGACCATTCTAGACCGTGTCCAGAAAAGAGACGTGGTTACTACAGTAACCAATGCGGTTGCCGAAGTGGGAAGGGCAATTGGGGAGAGATGCAGATGGAGTTTAAGTTGGATTCCCTTTAGAATGAGGCACTCATAATATTCAAGGCGAGTTTGTAAGGCAATTTTGTAGGCGAGCTTTAACGGCGAGATAGACATTTGTCCTGGACCTTCCCCCGATATCGAGACTTGTGGCGCTTCCGGGCGCCGCTGAGTTCCGGCGAAATACGACGGACGGAGCGTTGGCTGGCGACGGCGAGAGTCGCGCTGACGATCGCGGCAGTACTCACGTTGTGGATGGAGCCAGCGCGGCGGTTTACGTATTCCCGTTGGCTCTACTGGATGCTGACGGCGTATCTGGTGCACGCCGTGGTGGTGATGTTGCTGGTGCGATTCCGGCCGCGCTCGACAAGGGCGTTTCGGCTGGTGGTGCATGCGCTGGATATTTTGTGGCCGGTGGTGATTTCGATGTTTGCGCCGGCACAGCAGGGTCCGTTTTTTCTCTTCTTCGTGTTTGTCATGGCGGCCGCAGCGTATCGCTGGGGCTTATGGGAAACCGTCGGCACAGCGGTGGTCGCCGCACTGTTGCTTTGGATGGGGGCATTCGCGGTTCGCGAGGGATTGGAAACGGCAGCCGATCACTGGCTGCACCTTATGCATCTGCCGCGGCTCGGCGTGAGCGTGCATGAGATGGATCTGCAACAGCTCTTCATGAGCTCGGTCTATCTGATCGTGCCCGGATTTTTGCTAGGATACATGTCCGAAAATCAGAACAAGATTCGGGCGGAACGCGCAGTGATCACGCGCGTGCTCAGTTCGACGCGGGTGGAAGCGGGCCTGACCGGAACGATGCAGCAGATTCTGGGCGAGGTGATGAGCATTTACGGCTCGCCACGCATCGTAAGCGCCTCGCAGGAAGCTCACAGTTATCGAGTGTTTCTCGCCGAGATCAAACGGCGAGGCGATAGGAACGGCAATGAGGAACTGCGCTGGCGCGAGGCAATGCCGGAAACGGAAAAGGTGTACTTGTTCGAGTCTCCGGCGGATGCGTTTTATGCGTCGTGTAGCGGGAGCGGTTTTCGCAGCGTGCTACTGGGTCGCGATGGCGAGCGGCTTCGTGATGCGGACACGGAGTTTTTGAAGGCGTTAACGAGTGTAGAGAAATGTGATGTTGTGGTTTCGGTCGCGCTGGCTTTTGGAAGCGAGTGGTCGGGCCGCGTCTTTCTGTTCGATCCGACGATGATGGGCGATCCGGAAGAGGAGCTGCGATTCTTGCAGGAATTCGCGCAGCAGGTGGGCCCGGCGATTTACAACGTCTACCTGATGCGGCGACTGCGCGAGCGTGCGGGGGCGCTGGAGCGAGCGCGCTTTGCGAGGGAACTGCATGATGGAGCCATTCAATCGCTGATCGCAGTCGAAATGCAGCTGGATGTTCTGCGGCGCCAGTCGGGAACGCAAGCGCCGGTGGTGAATGCGGAACTGGGGCGGATTCAAAAGCTATTGCGCGAGGAAGTTCTGAAGTTGCGTGAATTGATGCAGGCGATGAAATCGTTTGAAGTGAATGCCGAACGGCTTCTCGGTTTCATCACGGACACAGTGGAGCGGTTTCGACGGGAAACGGGAATTGCCGCCGAGTTTGTCAGCGAACTGCAGCGGGTGGATTTAGCGCAGAAGGGCTGCCGTGAACTGGCGCGGATTGTGCAGGAGAGCCTGGTGAACGTCCGCAAACACAGCGGAGCGCACAATGTTCTGGTGAGACTGGCGCAGCGCAACGGGAACTTGCAGTTGACGGTGGAGGATGACGGCAAAGGATTTTCGTTCTCGGGCAAGCTCACCGACGTGGAACTCGAAACGACAGGAAAAGGTCCGGCGGTGATTCGGGAACGGGTGCGTCTATTGGAGGGCGAACTCACGATAGAATCGACACCGGGTCACGGCGCACGGCTGGAGGTTCGAATTCCGCCGGCGGGAAAGGCCAATCATGAACCGGCCAATCACGGATAGACCGAGCATGGAGCGACTAACTTCAGATAGGGCAAGCGGAGAGCAAGCGGGGATGGACGGGTTGAACAGCGACAAGACAATTATGGATAAACGAAACCAGCCTATACGCATTGTGATTGCGGATGACCATCCTATTTTTCGTGATGGTTTGCGACGCCTGCTCGAATCGGAAGGCGAGATGAAAGTAATTGGAGAAGCCTGCGACGGCGCCGAAGCGGTGAAGTTGGCGACGGAGATGAAGCCGGATGTTCTGTTGCTTGATCTGGCGATGCCGCGCCATACCGGTCTGGATGCGCTGCGAGATTTGAACACGAATCCTGGCGGGGCGAGCGCGGTTCGGATCATTCTGCTGACGGCGGCGGTGGAGAAAAAACAAGTTGTCGAAGCGCTGCAATTGGGAGCGAGAGGCGTGGTGTTGAAGGATTCCGCGACCCAGTTATTGCTGAAGAGCATCCACGCGGTGATGGCGGGGGAATACTGGGTGGGGCGGGACAGCGTCTCAAATCTGGTGCAGTACCTGCGGAACCTGATGCAGAGCACGAACGAAGAATCGAAACAAAAGAAGTTTGGGCTGACGCCGCGCGAACTGGAGATTGTGTCTGCTGTGGTGGCGGGCTACGCGAATCGCGAAATCGCGGAATATTTCAAGATCAGCGAGGATACGGTAAAGCACCATTTGAGCAATATTTTCGACAAACTTGGGGTTTCTACGCGACTGGAACTCGCACTTTTTGCGGTGAACCAAGGCCTTCCTCTGAAGACAATTGTGTAATAAATCCATTAGAATCATCGCTTTGGATCGAGTTTAACAATATGGCACGAAAGTGCCATTTCAGGTCACTGGAGTGCTATTGGGCGGAGGTTTAATTCACGATAACTTTACAAACATACGACGGCGAACTATATCCCCTGCTGTAGCGTTTTGAAAAAGGGCGCGCCATCGAATGGGGGGCAACGTGATCCAAAAAATTCGTCAGTTATGGAATGAGGAGAGCGGTCAAGACGTCGCCGAGTATGCGGTGATGCTGGCTGTGATCTTGGTAATCGTAATTGGCACGGTCCGGTTGATTGGCGGCAACGCGAATAACGTGTTCTCGTCGGTCGGCAGTCAGATGTCGCAGTAAGTCCGCGCGCTGGCCGGTGTCCTATGGCAGCGGCCCTCCCAGCAGTACTCCGCTTGACCTTCTCTCGCCCCACATTCTCAAACCGAATTTGATTTTTCGTAGAGCACTGCGTCATGCAGTGTTGTGTCTGCTCGTTTGTCTTGAATCGAGCCGGATGGGAATGCTCACAGCGGCCGTGGTAGTGCGCGGAGACCCAACCGGTTTCCGCCGAAACCGGTTGCTCGAAGAGCTAATCGTCGGACTAACGTCCTGAAGGGGTTGCGGCTGGCGCTGGGGCTGTTTTTTCCGGGGTACTGGTGCCGAGCCGGGTGAGAAACGGAAAGAAGGGCGTGACTTCAAACGGCATTTTTTCCGCAGCGGTTGTAATGGCGACGGGTTTGGTCTTGATCAGTTCGAGTTGATCGCTCCAAGGATCGATCTTGACGCGGCCACCGAGAGGAAGAGCTGCGACCTGATCGGCCTTCTTCGGATCGAACTGAGGAGACGAGGTCATCAGCGACGACATGCGGGTGGCGTCGCCGTTCAGAAGGCTGTCACCGAGATGCGCGCGGATCAGATTCTTTAACGCCGGGGCGCGGGCCTGCACGGCTTTCAGAAACAATCCGGCATTCGCGAGTTTGTCTTTGTAAGGAGAGTTGTTGAGCAGTTCGATGGCTTTCTTGTCGGCCGCTTCTTCTTCAGCCTTGTCGCGAGCGAAATCCATGCGCTCGAAGGTACGCTCGTCGGGAAAGAACATGCGGTCGTTGAAGGCGAGCTTCGTGTTGAGGTGATGCCCGAGAACGATGTGCGACAGTTCGTGGGTCAGGATCATCGCCAAGGCGGCTTCGTCGGGAAGAACGTCAATCATGCCACGGCTGACGACGATGGTGTGGCCGATGGTGAATGATTCGAGAGGCGTGGTCATCAACACGCGACAGTGAACATCGGGTTGGATATCAAGATTGTTGGTGACCATCATGTTATTGACGACGGTCTGAAGAACCTTGTCGATTTCGCCTTCGGGCGCGAGGAGACCAATCTGTTGCAACCGGTCGAGAACGTTGATTTCCGCCTGGCGTTCCCACTGGCGCTGGGCCTCGATTGGAGAAGCGTCTTGCGACTTTTGACTCTGGTCTTGCACGGACAGCGGTGAGTCGACGGTGATCTCGGTAAATTCCGAGTTACGGCGGAGATCTTTCAGGTTGTATCCCCAAAGCCGGGTCTGAGCTTTGTAGTCGAGGGTTTGGCCGAGGCGATACTTGAGGTCAGATTCTTCCGAATAAATCAGAGACGGCAACCACACGCCGGGGCGGAGATTGGCGCGCCAGCTGTCGAAGTGCAGGTAATAACTGGCACGGGGATGGGGATAATAAGTGCCGTTGAAGCGGACAATGTTGTAGTCCTGATCTTCGATCCAAATACGGCCCAGGAAGCGGCCCTTGCCGGCATCTTTCTTGGGCGCGACGTCCATGACGATGCACTTCACTTCGCCCAAAAACTCGCGGCGTACGAAAGTGAAGTCGTAATACTTGCGCTGAAAATCCTCATCGAGCACGACCATCTGGGCAAAGCCAAGTGGCAGAAACTTCATGGAATAGACGTTGCTCAACTTGCTGATCATGCGCTTGCCGAGTCCGGAGGTGGTGGGGGAAGAGAAGGTACGATCGTCAGTACCTTCGCTCATATCCAAGCGGCCCAAGAAGTAGACATCGCTAACGGGCGCAGGGGCGCCGAGTTCTTTGTCTTCCTTCAGATTCTGCAGATAGGTTTCGACCAGAGGATGCAGTTGCTTCATCTGCGCCATGAAGAAATGCTCGCGCTCGATGGAGCGGTCGATAACCTGGTCGAAGCTGGCGGCGGCCGCAGAAGCCTGTTGGACGGTCGCATCCCGCGTAGAAAGTTTTGGTTCGGGCGCGGGCTGAGGAGCCGTGGTTGGGGCCGGCGCAGTGGTCGCGGGCGCAGACTGATCAGGCGTAGTCTGCGCGGAAACAGACGTAAGTCCGCAGACCAAAGAGAGCGTAAGAACTGCCAATGCCAGAGGGAAGCGCAACATTTGGGTTTGTTTCATTCTACCTGTGATGCGTGATCAATGCTTACAAGTAAATGACGAGTACCTTACGACGCCAGTTGAAACTCGATGTGCAGAACTGCCTCAAAGTCGGCGGGCTGCCCGTCTTTCTGGGCGGGCTTGAACTGAATTTTCTCCGCGGCATGCACCGCGGATTCGTCCAATCCATGACCTAGACCGCGCATAACTTTAACGATGCGAATCTGCCCGTTGGCGGTAAAGACGACATCGAGCAGAACTTCGCCTTCAATCTTAAGCTGTCGGCCCTCATCCGTGTAGATAGGACGTGGCTTGAATGTTATCTCCACAGGTAACGTCTTGACGGTCAAGGCGACGGACTTGGCTTTGGGCTGGGACGCGACAATATCGGCGTCTCCGAAAGCGCCTTGGCGAACGGCACCACGGGAACCGGAAATCCCGGAACTGTTTCCGGTGGCGACACCGCTGCCAAAACCCGTGCTGGCCACTACGCCACGAGCGCCGTGCGAGCCACCAGTACCGTTGCCGGAACCGGGTCCGTAGGGCAAATCGATTGAGCCAGCCTGCGCGATGGTTACTGCATGACCGTGCGGATCGGAAGCGGGAACGCCGTTTGGATCGCCGAAGCCACCGGTCTGAACCTTGGCGGGAGCGGCTGCCATGGTTGGGGTGGCGGAGCTTCCAGTGGAAAATACATTTGTCTTCACCGGAGGCCGAGGAATGATGGGCTGAGCATCGGGCAAGAGTTCTTTTTTCGCGGCGAGTGTGACTTTAGGAGCTTGCTCTTCGGGAACGGGCGGCTTCTTCTGCACGAGTTCGGCAGGAACACGCATGGCTTCGGGACGCGGGGTTACAGGCTCCGTGAATTTTGGAGTGGGCAAGGAAAAATGGCGTACCGGCGCGGGTGCCTGCGGAATTGGCGGAGGCGTGCTGACCAGGCTGACAAAGTGGTAGTCGTGTACCGGGAGCACAAGAACCTCCGGGTAGGCGACGGCCATGATCACGAAGATAGCGACCACGACGGACTGCACGCCGTAGCTGAGGACGAACCTCTCCCAACGAGTGCGAGGCTCGGGAAGTAAGCCTAGGGTCAAATCCATGTTTGTCACCTCATGAAGCGACTTGCTTAGTGTCAGCGAGAAGAAGAGGTTCGTCGGACAGCACGTTTAAGAGTCCCGGGAGACGGGCTGAAAGACGATACTTCTGTTCTGCAGAGTGCACGCCGAAGGCCATTTTCGGCGAAGCTTCTGTCTACATAAGATGCTGCTAAGCGGTCACTTACATGGGGAAAATAGGATTCTAACAGAACAGAACAAGCGGTCTGCAAGGTTTTTCCTACCTGGGGAGGAGAAAATTTGGAGGAAACTGGAAGATTTTTCCTGGATGTAGAGTGGGAGTTCCGGGGTCGGTTGAGTGCCGGTGAAGCCATGCAGCCGGGGCAGCTCTACCCTTGGTTATTAATACTCAAGGGATTAGAGAAACCCGATCCCGCGGGGAGGACTTAGTCGTCGTCTGCGTCGTCGAGCTTGATGCGCAAGGACTTGAGAAACTTCAGATCCTGATCGCTGATCTTAAGCTCCGCGTTGGTGCTGAGGGTGGAGACGAGAGACGTTTTGTCGGTGGTGTGCTCGCCCTGTTTACTGACACCGATAGTGGCTTCGAGGACGAGGAAAATATCGTAGCCGCCTTCTTTAATGCGCGAGACGACTTCGGCAATCTGCTCGGAATCGGAAAGAGACTCGTTAATCGCTTCCCCAAGCTCTTTCATTAATTGCTTCAGTTGCTGATCCACGAATCCCCCTCGAATCGGACGCCGCTGACCCCTGCTCATTGTACGCCGGGCCGCTGCTAAAATCGACTGTGGCGCAGTTCGTGGTTGCGGCGGCCAGAGCGGCAACCACGAAGGCCGCCAAGGTACACGAAGGATTGGGCGGTTGGATTAGGAGCGGATGGTGACCGGGTTATTCAACGGGCAAGCGGTGGCAAAGATCAGGCGGTATTATCGCGCCGCGATCCAGATGGTGGAGAGCAACCGGACAGGGCGCGCCATGCTCGCCGGATTTCGCGCGACGACGCGATCGTTTGGAAAGGTATTGCACCAACTCTGGCTCGAAGTGACGGGTTTTACCTTCCTCGCGATTGCGGCGATTGGGGGCCTCGCGGGCATGCGCGAATACGGGAAATATCAATCCGGGCATGCGAACGGACCGGGACGGCTGGTGCTGGCGGTTTGCTTCACGGTAACTTTTGCGTGGTTTGGGGTGACGTCGTTTTGGCGGGTGAAGCGGAGAGCGAAGGGTTGAGAGGAGTCGGGGTCTGTGGCGGGCTGCAGCGCGATTCAGATTGTGCGCTTTGTGGCTGGCGAAATTGACGGGCCAGTTGGTGGGAGCGGGCTACGAAGCGGGTTTGTAATCGCAGGCAGTACGGCAAGCTTCGCAGTATAGAAGGCCGTCGGAGCAGAGACGGACGTCGAGTTGGGACTGGCAAAAGACACAGAATTTTTCACAGGAGCAGCGATCTTCCGCCTGCTCGCACTGCGCACAAACGACGTTGCTAACCGGTTTCGAGGACATGAGTAAAGTGTAGTTCGAGGGCTGTGAGCACGAAACATGACGGAAGTCACCGAGTGCGGCGGTCTGGCAGCCTGTCCGCTGAGTCCTCGTGCAGAAGGATCACAACGACAACCACAAAGGGCACGAAGGCACACGAAGGGAAACCTCTGAGGAGAGTCGAAGGCGGAGACCGGAATCTTGCGTTTATGCTAAGTTAAACAGTTCCAGATTGAGGCAGCCCAGCCACTGCCGCAGAGATCCGGTCCGAGGTTCCGCTTGTCTGTCGCTGAGACCGTACCCGCAGTGCCAAATCACGTTCGCAAGACTGCATTGAATGCTGTCCATCGCGAGATGGGCGCGAAGATGGTCGATTTCAATGGGTGGGACATGCCCGTGGAATATCCGGCGTCGATTGGGTGTGGGATCGTCAACGAACACATGGCGGTGCGCACGGGCGTGGGCATTTTTGATGTCAGCCATATGGGCGACATTCGGCTTGCCGGGCGCGAGGCGCTGCCGGCGGTGCAGCACCTGTCGATGAATGACGCTTCGCGGTTGGCGATTGGGCAGGCGCAGTATTCGGCGTTGCTCTATCCGCAGGGAACGTTTGTCGACGATGTGATCGTGCATCGCCTTGGCGAAGATGAGTATCTGCTGGTGATCAATGCGGGCACGCGGGAGAAAGATTTTAGTTGGGTGCGCGACAATACGCGGCAGTTTGATTGCGCGGTGGAAGATTTGTCGGATCAGTTCACGCAGATTGCGATTCAAGGTCCGAAGGGCGTGGATTTGCTCCAGAAGTTGACCGACGCCGATTTGAGCGCGGTGAAGTTTTACTGGGTGACGCGGGGGACGCTTTGTGGGCTGCCGAATATCCTGATCGGACGGACGGGGTATACGGCGGAAGATGGGTTTGAAATTTATATTCCGTCGGACGAGAAGATCAGCGCGCACGTCTGGTACGAAATTCTTGAAGCGGGTAAAGAGTTTGGCGTCGTCCCGTGCGGGTTGGGGGCGCGTAACACGCTGCGACTGGAAGGCAGCCTGTCGCTTTATGGGCACGAAATTTCAGACACGATCAACGTGTGGGAGGCGGGGCTGACTCGTTTCTGCAAGATGGAGAAGGTCGATTTTCTGGGGCGAGCGGCGCTGGAAAAAGCCAAGGCTCCGGGGCTGACGAAGACGCTGGTCGGACTCGAGATGGTCGATCGGGGAATCGCGCGCGATGGGTATAAGGTGCTGGACGATGCGGGAAAAGAGATTGGGTATGTGACAAGTGGTTCGCCGGCACCCTTCCTGAAGAAGAATATTGCGATGGCTTATGTGCCGCCGGCGCAGGCCGCGATTGGGAATCGAGTGAAAGTTGAGATTCGGGGACAGGGAGTGGTCGCGCAGGTTGTACCGCTGCCGTTTTATAAGCGGCCGAAGAAAGCTTGAACCACGAAGGGCACTAAGGATCACGAAGGAAAACCTTGAACTAAGAGAGCCAGGAGCTAGAGCTGAACATGTCTTATCCAACGGACCGCAAATATACGAAAGAACACGAGTGGATCACTCCCGATGGCACGATTGGGATCACGGTGCATGCGCAGGATTCGCTCGGCGACATCGTCTTTGTTGACCTGCCCAAGCCGGGCACGGAGATCACGGCTGGCAAAACTTTCGGAACGGTGGAGTCAGTAAAGGCCGTCTCTGACTTGTACGCTCCGGTATCGGGAACGGTGACGGAGACGAATGAGGCGCTGTCGACGGCACCGGAGCAGGTTAATAAGGATGCGCACGCTTCGTGGATGGTCAAGGTAAAGGTTAAGGATCCGGCGGAGCTGAACGCGCTGCTGTCGGCGGCAGACTACGAGAAGTTTGTGAGCGAAGAGGCGGGACACTAGGGGCGATTGCAGAGGACCGAGGTGTGATTGCAGAGGTGAAAAGCTTGCTCTTTAGCATCGACGCCTCGAGGCCTGGGTTCTCACTCTGCAATTTCAATTCTGACCTCTGACCTTCGACAACAATCTTTTTTGCGGCTGCAACATCTAATTGGGTTCCGACATTTCTTATGAGATATCTTCCTAAGTCTCCCGCGGATCGCGCCGCCATGTTGCAGGCGATCGGGATCCGCTCTGTGGATGAGCTTTTCGCGCCGATTCCGGCCGAATACCGTTTAACGAACGACCTCACGATTCCTCGGCAGATGGCTGAGTCGGAAATCGTGGACTGGTTCAAACAGCGCGCCAAAGAAAATGGAGAAGGCTACACCAGCTTTCTGGGCGCAGGTGCTTATTTCCATTACCGTCCGGTGGTGATCGATGCGCTGGTGCAGCGCGGTGAGTTTCTGACGTCGTACACGCCCTATCAAGCGGAATTCGCTCAAGGAACTCTGCAGGCCATCTTCGAGTTCCAGACGATGATTTCGGAACTCACGGGGATGGATTTGGCGAATGCGTCGATGTATGACGGATCGACGGGCGCGGCGGAGGCGGTGATGATGGCGGTGCGGGTGACGGGGCGACAAACGGCGGTGATTGCGCGGAACCTGCATCCCGAATATCGCGAGGTGTTGAACACATACGCGACGCATCAGGAGATTCCCCAGAAGCTGGTTTCGTTTACGGCGTCGGGGACTGTGGATTTGAAAGAGCTTGAGAGCGCGGTGGACGAGGACACGGCGTGCGTTCTGATTCAGTCGCCGAATTTCTTTGGGACGATTGAGGACGTCGAGGCGATTGCGGAGATTGCGCATAAACGCGGAGCGTTGCTGATTGTGTCGATTGCGGAAGCAGCGTCGTTGGGCATTGTTGAGCCTCCGCGACAGGCCGATATTGTGGCGATGGAAGCGCAGTCGTTTGGCGTGCCGCTGGGATTTGGCGGTCCTTATTGCGGAGTGCTGGCGACGAAAGAGAAATTTGTAAGGCAGATGCCGGGACGGTTGGCGGGCCAGACGACGGATAAGAACGGCAAGCGCGGATTTGTTCTGACGCTGGCGACGCGCGAACAGCATATACGGCGCGAGAAGGCGACCTCGAATATCTGCACGAACCAGGCGCTGGTCGCTCTGATGGTCAACATCTTTATGACCGTCTACGGGAAAGTTGGGCTGCGGGAGCTGGCGAAGCAGAATCTGGCGAAGACGGCTTATGCGGCCGAGCAATTCAGCAAACATGCGAAGGTGCTGTTTGCGGGAGCTCCGCGATTTAATGAATTTGTGGTGCAGACGAGCGAAGATCCGTACGCGATTAATTCACGGTTGCTGGGACACAAGATTGTTGGCGGGCTCCCGATGAAGAAGTTCTATCCCGAGCTGGGGAATGCGGCACTGTGGTGCTGCACGGAGCTGACGACGCGGTCGATGATCGACACTGCGGTTGGACTGGTGGCGGAGAGCGAACGGTCGGTGCGAACGATGAAAGATGTTGAGCCGGAAGAGGTGGCGCGATGACAACCAAGCACATGACTCGCAAAGCGACGCGCCACATCAGTCAGAACGAGGGGTTGATTTTCGAGAAATCGTCTCCGGGAAAAGCGGCCTGGAAGTTGCCGCCGCTGGACGTCCCTGAAGTGGATACGGCGAAGTTGCTGGGGAAACAAGAGCGCAAAGATCTCGGCAACATGCCGGAGGTCAGCGAGATTGAAATCATCCGGCACTTCACGCGGCTCTCGACGTGGAATTACGCGATCGATCTGGGGATGTATCCGCTGGGTTCTTGCACAATGAAGTACAACCCGCGGGTGAACGAATTTGTAGCGCGGGTGGAGGGGCTGGCTAACGGGCATCCGTATCAGGCAGAGAAGATTTCGCAGGGCGCGCTGCGGATCATGAAGACGCTGAGCGATTGCCTGCTTGAGATTACGGGGATGGACGCGATTACTTTGCAACCGGCAGCGGGCGCACAAGGCGAACTGACGGGATTGCTGATGGTGCGCGCGTATCACGAGGCGCAAGGCAATGCGCGCAAGAAAATTCTGATTCCTGATTCGGCGCATGGAACGAATCCGGCGACGGCGGCGACGGTGGGATACGCGGTGGAAAATTTGAAGTCGAACGAACGCGGCATGGTGGATGTGGCGGCGCTGGCGGCGCAGATGAATGAGGATGTCGCGGCGCTAATGGTGACGAATCCGAATACGCTGGGCGTCTTCGAGCAGGAGATTCACAAGATCGCTGATCTGCTGCATGAAAAGGGCGGGCTGCTCTACATGGATGGCGCCAACATGAATGCGCTGGTGGCGAAGGCGCGTCCTGGGGATTTTGGTGTCGATGTGATGCACCTGAATCTGCACAAGACATTCTCGACGCCGCACGGTGGAGGCGGTCCCGGATCGGGGCCGGTGGCGGTGAAGAAGATGCTGGCGCCGTTTCTGCCAACTCCGGTGGTGATCACGAAGGCGGATGGGACGCTGGGGTTTGAATATAACCGTCCGCAGTCGGTGGGGCGCGTGCGGGCGTTCTACGGAAACTTCGGAATGTTTATCCGCGCGTTGGCCTACATCTTTGCGAACGGTCCCGATGGTTTGCGCGAGACGACGGAAGATGCAGTGCTGAACGCGAATTACATTCGCAAAGGTTTGGAAGGCACGTTTGATCTGCCGTATGACACGCCGTCGATGCATGAAGTTGTTTTCAGCGACAAGCTGCAATCGAAAAAGGGCGTGAAGACGATGGACCTGGCGAAGCGGTTGATTGATTACGGGTTCCATCCGTATACGACCGCGTTTCCGCTGATTGTGCCGGGTGCGTTGATGATTGAGCCGACGGAGAGCGAACCTTTAGAGGAATTGGACCTGTTCATTGAAGCGATGAAGTCGATTGCGGCGGAAGTGGAAGAAGATCCGCAGTACGTGCTGGATGCTCCGCATAATACGCGGATTTCGCGACTGGACGAGACAGCGGCGGCGCGCAAACCGGTGCTGCGGTGGAAGCCGGAGAGTTCAGTCTCCTAAAAGCAAACTAATCTGCGGCGGTGTCATCTAAGCTGCGACTGTTTAAGTGACGGTCGGCTTGTTCATCGAGGGATAAGGGGATCGCACCATGAAAAGGTACTGTTGGTCGTGGCTCCGTTTCTCCTTTGTGCTGATGGTCGCTTTGGGCTGTCTGCCGGCAATTGCCGTGGCGCAGACGCGAGCGGGAATTGTCGGGGATTGGGAAGGAACGCTCGATCCCGGCGCGCAGCCGAAGAAGCGCATTGTGGTACACATTGCGGCGGCGCAGGACGGCAGTTTGAGCGGGACGATCGACTATCCGGACCAGGACACGTCGGGAATCATCATTACAGCCATCACCTACAAAGAACGATTGCTGCATTTTGAAAGCAGCAGCATCCCCGCTTTGTATGACGGCACTATGGATGACCAGCATACGCAGCTTACGGGCACATGGAAGCAAGGCCCTACGCCGCTGAGTCTGGTGCTGAAGCGTACTCCCTAAGCGGGAGCTGCGCACCTTTCCCAATTTGCAAAAAAAATGAATGTTCTGGCGTCGACTGCGGATGGTCGAGGCTCTTGCCTTGCTAGAATCACGTGAGTCCATTTCTATGCCTGAGGATACGGCCGGCGGGGCCGACGCTCGCGAACTTGCGGAACATCACTACTACGCCGCGCTTGATCTGGTGCTGGAAGGGCAGCACGAGCAGGCGGTGGAGGAGTACCAGCGCGCGGTGGAGGCGGATCCGAAGTTTACGGATGCGCTGCATGGACTGAGCCGGGCGCTGCAGGATCTGAGCCGCTTTGACGAGGCGATTGAAGTGTCGAAGCAGATTTCGGAGATTGATCCTGACGACATCCTGGCGCATACGAGCCTGTCGATTCTTTATCAGAAGAAGGGGATGGTTCCGGAGGCGGAGGCGGAAGGGAACAAGGCGCGGGTGCTGGGGTGGAAGGCGCAGTTGAAGAAGGGGAGCGGGTAGACGGCGGCTGGCGTTCAGGAAGCCATCGTGCAGATTGGGGCCGACAGATTGGGGTCGACCATGAAACCTTGTTCGCGGTTGTGATCGATTGCATTACGTCCGATCTTGGACGCGGACCGACAGCGGGCGAATTCAGTTCGCCCACGATCCCGCAGCCATCTTGATTAACAAGGCGCCCGAGGTATCGTGGGCTGACAAGTGGGTGCCCGCTTCCGACTCCCTAGAACTTTAGCTTTAGAGCGAACTGAAACAGACGAGGATTACCGACAGTTGAGTTGACGACACCGAAAGAACTCAAATTGGGTTGCAGTTGGCCGTTGACGTAGCCGGTAGCGATGTCACTATTGGGCGTCCCAAACTGGGCGTGGTTAAAGAGATTGAAGATCTCGGTGCGGAAATCCAGTCCGACTCGCTCTGTGACGTGGAACGTTTTAATGATGGAGAAATCTGTATTGACATAATCGGGGCCATTGACCGGGGCGCGGTTAGCGGTGCCCAATTCTCCCGGCAGGGCCGCCTCGAAGGCACAGGGATTGAACCAATAGCCAGTGCCAGCCGTGTGTAAAGTGGTGGGTGCGGTGCAACCGGGGTTCGCGGCGACTGGCCCAGCCTTGTTCGGATCGCCCACGATGTCAGGGCGATTCCAGTTCGAAGCGTTGTCTTGGAAGAAGACGCCGGACTGGTTGTTGCTGTTGATGACGAAAACAGGAAAACCGGACGTGAGCTTTTCAATCAAGGTCACCTGCCAATTTCCAAAGGCCGCGTCAACGGGCGTGCTCCAGTTACCGCCGAATGCCTTGCTTTTTCCGAAGGGCAAGTCGTAGATCACGCTGGCGGTGAACTGGTGATTGAGATTGATCTGCGATAGAGCCCAGTCGGACTTGCTGGCTCCCGGCAGCGGCCAGTAAGTTGCGCTTACGTCTGTGCCGACGTTGTCGGAAAGACCGGAGTCATAGGTGCGAGAATATGTGTAGCCCAAAAGAGCATAGAGACCGTGGCGCGCACTCTTGGTCTCAGCCTTGATCTGGAGCGAGTTGTAGTGAGTTCGCCCTCCATCCGTGGTGTTCGAAATATAACCGAAGGGGTAGAGGGGGGTGGTTGGCCCTCCGCAGCCCAGAGTGTAGCCCGTGACCACTCCGCAGGCCGTGGGAGAGGTGACGTTCAAATTCAAACCATCGAAGAGAATATGGGATCCACGCGACCCGGCGTACCCCGCGGTCAGGACCACGTTTGCCGGCAGCTGATGTTCGACATTGAAGTTGAACTGCTGCACCATTCCTTGTTTGAAGTTCAGGTTCTGGGATTGCACCGTGCCGGTGAACGAGGAGAGCGGTGGGGGAGAGCTGAAGAGAGGGAATCCGCCGCTGATGCTGCAAACGGTGGGTGCGCTACCGTAGGGACAACTGCCGGGAAAGTTGTCGGATTCGGCGAAGAACGGGGGCGATTCCCAGAGGCCGTAGGAGCCCTGATCCCACGAAGAATCGTGAAAGATGGAGTAGCCGGCACGAATCGCGGTCGTTTGACTACCTCGTGGTTTCCACGCCAAGCCGAAGCGAGGTTCAATCGCAGTCTTGTCCATCTCGATGCCGACACGTCCGTCAGAATTCTGACCGGGTATGAAATACTGTCCCGTTGCAAAGTCGAGATTCGCCTGCCGGTTATGCGCTTCAACGATCGGCGTCACCAAAGCCCATGCGACACCGACATTCAAGGTCAAATTACTGGAGACGCGCCAGTCATCCTGCACGTAGGGGCGGAACAACTTCCAGCGGCGGCCCGTGGTCGCGCCCTTGAACGTCTGGTCGTGGATGGCTCCCCCATAGAGGCCCATCGCGAGCTCCGCCATGGCATCGCCGGTATAGCTTCCAAAGAGCAGGAAATAGCCGTCCTGAAACGCGTTCGTTGTAATGTTCATCTGGTTGAAGCGGATGCCCAACCCGACCCGTATGTCGTGCGATCCGCGGACCATGTCGAACGAATCGGAGGCGGAGTAAACGTTGGTTCCACCCTGAAATGGTGTGTATCCGCGATCACCCACTGCGAAGTAGTTCGACAATTGGATCGAACTCAGTCCGCAGCTCATGCAACCGGATGCAGTTGATTGCGACAGGCCCGGGGGCGCATCGGGACAGATGCTGGCCAGGTTGGCGTTCGGAATGCCAAGCTTGGCCGCCTCGCAGGTGCCGTCGCCATACGAGATGATGTGGTTGAAGATACGGTTGAAGCCCACGTTCGCCTGGTTGATGTTGCGAGAGGAGAAAATGTGGGTTTCCGAAAGAGCTACGTTTCGTCCGTGGTTGCTGATGTTCTGATTGCTGGCGAAGGCGTTCTGCTCGGCAAAGCCGGGAGTGCCGCCGGGCACATAAGAGTTGGCCTGATCATAGCTGAAGCGAGCGAATATCGAGTCGTGACTGGAGAAATTGTGGTCCAAACGGACATCGAATTCGCCTTCGTCCAGAGCGCGCACGGGCACGCTCGCGTAGTTGTACGCGCTCCCCGGGTTGTTCGCGTTGGCCGTGGGATAAAGGTCCACCAGTTGTTGCCCGATCGAGTTGAACAGGGAGGATGGGATGACGCTACAGTCGCTCGCCCCTGTGTTTTGGGTCCCATCAGAATTCAGGGGAATGGCATTCCCCGACGCATCGCATTGGAATGCCTTGTCGGCGAGATTGCCGGGCTGGCCGTTCGAGTAGGGGTTGTTTAGATTGGCATAGCCATTCGGATTGCCCGGTCCTCGCGGGTCGCCATACGGGTCACTGGTGAAATCCCCGTTTTTCATCGCGGCGGTCGGAACCAGTCCAACGTACGGCGTACCGTGACGCTGACGTTTGGCCTGATAGTCGAGGAAGAAGAACGTTTTGTCTTTCTGGATTGCCCCGCCCAGTGCGCCGCCAAACTGGTTCAAGTTGAACTGCTCTTTCGACGAAGCGAAATAGCTCTTGGAATCCAGGGCGGTATTTCGGAAGAACTCAAACAGCGTGCCGTGGAACTGATTGGAGCCGGACTTGGTTGTCACCAGGACGGTTGGACCCGCGCGCGTGCCGTATTCGGCGGAGTAGTTATAGGTGAGAACTTTGAATTCCTGGATGGCATCGATCGAAGGGAGAATGGCAATTCCGCCCGCCGTCAGTTCGTTGTTGTCGTTGCCGTCGAGAAGCCAGTCGGTGCTGCTGGTTCGCGACCCGCCAACCGAGAGTGAATACGATCCTCGCGCCGAGACTTCGCTGCTGGGGCCGCCGTTGAAAAAGCTGTTGGGGTTGGTTTCCTGTGTGACGCCTGGAGTGAGTGTGGCCAGGGAAACGAAGTCACGTCCGTTGAGCGGGAGGTCGGCCACCTGCTCTGAGGTAATGACTTGGCCGAGAGTCGGATTCGTCGTCTCAACGGCGACCTCACTGGCGCTGACCTCGACTGTTGCGGAAACCGAAGCAGGCTTAAGGGTGAAATCCACCTCGCGCTGTTCGTCGACTTGCAGACGGATATCCCTCTGCTCGGTCGTCTGGAATCCCTGTGACTCTACCCGTACGGTATAAATCGCGACGGGCAGGAAAGTGGCGGTGTAGTGGCCTGAGCCGTCCGTCTTAATATCGCGTGTGGCGCCAGTGCCTTGTGAAGTGATTCTTACGATAGCGCCCGAAATGACGGAGCCCGTGTTGTCGGAGACAGTGCCAGAAAGATTACCGTTCGCCTGGCCATACAGAAATGGACAGAGGGAAAATAACGCACACAGAAACGACGTCCGTAACAATGCCTTCGAATGCATCAGTTTTCACCTTGGAGTTTGGACGGCCGCCAAGGTAAGGAGGGAAGAGAGTTCCGCCAAGGGCCCTGGGGGTTCGAGTGTCGGCGCGGAGACGAGTCTGCGATTTCCGAGCCGATTGAAAGCTTTCAAGCACGGCTGCAAAATTTAGCCTTCGCAATGTCGGCTTGTCAAGCGATTTTTCTCCCCAAATTTTCTACACTGGGCTCTGCGGAGTAAAATCGAGGTATGCGAGAAGTGGTTTTGGTTTCTTCGGTGCGGACGCCGGTGGGGCGGGCGTTTAAGGGGACGTTGCGGGCTACGCGTCCGGATGAACTGGCGGCGGTTGCGATCAAGGGAGCGCTGGATCGCGTGGCGCAACTCGATCCCAAGGAAATTGAGGATGTGATTCTGGGCTGCGCCATGCCGGAGGGCGAGCAGGGAATGAATGTGGCTCGCATTGCTTCTTTGCGGGCGGGGCTTCCGGTGGAAGTGTCGGCGGTAACGATTAACCGGTTCTGCTCGTCGGGCTTGCAAGCGATTGCCATGGCGGCGGAGCGGATCATGGCGGGCGGGGCCGAGGTGGTGGTGGCGGGCGGGACGGAATCGATGTCGATGATTCCGATGGGCGGGAACAAGATTTCGCCGAATCCGTGGCTGGTGGATCATTATCCGGATGCTTATTTGTCGATGGGGTTGACGGCGGAGCGACTGGCGGCTCGTTTTGGGATTACGCGCGAGGCTTGCGATGCGTTTTCGTTGCGCAGCCATCAGAAGGCGCTGGCGGCGATTGCGGCAGGGAAGTTTGAAGAAGAGACGGTGACGGTACCGGTGAGTTTTACGACTCCGAATGGAGCGAAGCCGAAGAAACAGGAAATCACTTTCAAGGTTGATGAAGGGCCGCGGGGAGATACTTCGCTGGAGGCGCTGGGAGCGCTTAAGGCGGCGTTTCATGTGAAGGGTGTGACGACGGCCGGGAATTCTTCGCAGATGTCGGATGGGGCGGCGGCGGCGGTGGTGATGTCGAGCGAGCGGGCGAAGGCGTTGGGGATTGCTCCGCTGGCGCGGTATGTTTCGTTTGCCACGGCGGGGTATAAGCCAGAAGAAATGGGATTGGGCCCGGTGTTTGCGATTCCGAAGACGCTGCGGCTGGCGGGATTGAAACTTTCGGACATTGACGTGTTTGAGCTGAACGAGGCGTTTGCGGCGCAGTCGCTGGCGGTGATCCAGGAGGCGAGAATCGACCCGGAGAAGGTGAATCCGAATGGGGGCGCGATTGCGCTGGGGCATCCGTTGGGATGCACGGGAGCGAAGCTGACGGCGAGTGTGATTCGGGAACTGAAGCGACGGAAGGGACGGTACGGGATGGTGACGATGTGTGTTGGAGGCGGGATGGGGGCGGCAGGGATTTTTGAAAATTTGAATTAAAAGAAGGCGTCTACCACTAAGGGCACTAAGGGATCACTAAGGAAAACCGAACGTATTTCGTGTGACGGTGGTCCTTGCTGGTCTTGCTTGAGCTCAGCCATAACTGGGTGATGCCTACAGTTCCGTTCTGTCGAAATAACATTCAGGAAATCAGTCATGCGGTGATTACGGCGGCTATGCGGGTTCATACGGAGCTCGGGCCGGGACTTCTTGAGAGTGCGTACACGGCTTGCCTGCAGCATGAATTGCAGAAGGGCGGACTGAGAGCGGATGTTCAGGTTGAACGTCCGGTGGTTTACGACGGCGTGAAACTGGATATCGGGTACCGGATCGATCTCTTGGTTGAAGACCTGGTCATTGTTGAACTGAAGTCGGTGGATGCGATTGCGCCGGTCCACCAGGCGCAGATCATTTCGTATCTGAAACTCAGTGGACGATCCCTTGGACTTCTCATAAACTTCAATGTCCCTCACTTGAAGGATGGCATCAAACGATTTGTCAATGGTACTGGGTGGAAGTAAAGGCATTAACTACAAAGGACACGAAGGGTCACCAAGGAAATTCAACAGCTATTTCTTCGTGAAACTTCGTGTCCTTGGTGGTTAGCAATTTTGACTTTGGCAGGAGTCTGGCTATGGCGACGACGGCAATTCCTAGAACTAAGATTCTCGGCGGAAGTTTTTTGTTGGAAGAGCGGCAGACGGCGGACGTATTTACTCCGGAGGATTTTTCTGAGCAGCAGCAGATGATTGGGCAGACGACGGAGGAGTTTGCGGTCAACGAGATTCTGCCGCAGGCGGACAAGATGGAGCAGAAGGATTTTTCCATCTCGCGCGCGCTGTTGAAGAAGGCGGGAGATCTGGGGCTGGCGGGAGTGGAGATCCCCGAGGCATACGGCGGGCTGGAGATGGATAAGGTGACCGCCGCGATCATCGCGGATCACATCGCGAAGTATGCTGGGTTTGGGACGACGTGGGGTGCGCACAGTGGGATCGGGCTGTTGCCGCTGGTGTATTTCGGGACGGAAGAACAGAAACAGAAATATCTGCCGCGGCTGGCGTCGGGAGATACGGTGGGCGCGTATTGCCTGTCGGAAGCGACTTCAGGATCGGATGCGTTGAATTGCCGGGCGCGGGCGGTGCTTTCGGAGGATGGCAAGCACTACATTTTGAATGGCGAGAAGATGTGGATTACGAATGCGGGCTTTGCCGACCTGTATACGATTTTCGCGAAGATTGATGGCGAGAAGTTTACGGCGTTCCTGGTCGAGAGAAATTTTCCGGGACTTTCGATTGGCGCGGAAGAGCACAAGATGGGGATTCGCGGGTCTTCGACGTGCCCGGTGATTCTGAATGACTGCAAAGTGCCGGTGGAAAATCTGCTGGGTGAAATTGGTAAGGGGCACATCATCGCTTTCAACATTCTGAATATCGGACGTTTCAAGCTGGGTGCGATGTGCGTGGGCGGGGCGCGAGTTTCGCTTGAGAGCGCGGTGGCTTATGCCAAGCAGCGAAAGGCGTTCAACAAGACGATTGGCGATTTCGGATTGGTGCGGGAAAAAATTGCCAACATGGCGACGCTGATCTACGTCGGCGAGTCGATTGTCTATCGGACGGTCGGCATGATGGACGTGCTGCTTTCGGAGATCGATGCGGCGAGTCCGGATGCGGCGAAAGAGAGACGGAAGGCGATCGAGGAGTATGCGGTGGAGTGCTCGATCCTCAAGGTTTGGGGATCGGAGATGATCGACTACGTTGTCGACGAGACGATGCAGATTTTTGCCGGGTATGGATTCGTGGAAGAGTATCCGGCGGAACGAGCGTATCGCGATGCGCGAATCAACCGTATTTTCGAAGGGACGAACGAAATCAACCGGCTGATTATTACGGGATTTCTGTTGAAGCGGGCGATGAGCGGGCAGTTGCCGCTGATGCCGGCGATCAAGAAGTTGATGGACGAGGTGTTGAGCGGGCCGTCGGTGGGCGAGGAGATGGAAGGTCCGTTGGCGGAGGAGCGGAAACTGGTCGCGCAGGCGAAGAAGTTGGGGCTGTTTATCGCGGGATCGGCTACACAGAAATATATGATGGCGATCCAAGACCAGCAGGAAGTGATGGGCGCGATTGCCGATATGACGATTGAGATTTATGCCATGGAATCGGCGGTCTTGCGTGCCCAGAAGATGGTTGAGCAGAAGGGCGAAGCGGCGGCTGCGTTGCCGATTGCGATGACGCGAGTTTACCTCACACAGGCGCTGGAGAAGGTCGAGGCGGCGGCAAAGAAAGTGATTGCCGATGTGGCTGAGGGCGACATGCTGCGGACGCAATTGGCGATTGTGCGGAGACTGTCGAAGCACGAGCCGTTCAACACGATTGCGCTGAGGCAGCAGATTGCGCAGAAGACGCTGGAGGCGGGGAAGTACTCGCTAGCGTAGAGGGCGAGAAGTTATCGGACGATGACGGTTGAGTGCTCCACCGGCCCGAGGTGCTCCGGTTGCACATTTAACAAGTAGGGGTCCTTCGACTGCGTGGCTGCTTCGCTTCGCGAAACAGCCACTTCGCTCAGGATGACATCGGATCACTCTTTGGGAAAGTTCGGGTCCGCTTTCACTTCTTCAATTTGCTTCGTGTGCCGTGCGGAGTGCGCGGAGATCAGCAAGATCCATTGATAGGCATCTAGCGTTCCAAGGGCGGGATGCGGGCCGAAGTGGTCGCGTAGATCGTCATTGGTGGTGCGGACGTAGTTCATCGTCGCGGCGCGAGCATCCTCGAAGGCTTTGATGTTTTCCTCGCGCGTCGCAAAGCGATTCGTGGGCTTTAAAAACTCGGGGGCCTGCACTTTGTGGGTGCGGTCGGGGACCTGTAGCAGGATCTTGTCGTCTTTGCCGGCGACTTCGGCGCGTTTGGACGGGTCGGCGGGCGACGACACGATCTTCTGAACGAGTGCGAAGATGGAGGATTCGGCGACAGCGATGTGCTCGGAGACTTCGGCGACAGACCAGCGGTCGGGGGCGGGTTTGAAGCGCCATTGTTTTTCAGAAAGTCCGGCGATTGATTTCAGAAAGGCGTCGTGGGTAGCTTGCAGATTCTTGAGTGCAACTTCGCGCTCCTCGGGTGTCAGGGATGTTGATGCTGATGGCGTGGTGGTTTGTGCGATGACAGCGGCGCCCAAAGCGAGGATCAGGCACAGCAGGGAGGAGAGCTTCGAGTGGATTTTCATGATTACCCTGTGAAATTGGAAGTGAAGGCCGGGTAATTATAGTGCGGTGGGGCGAAGATGCAAACCGAACTTTATCGATGGGAACGAGCGTACGGCATTTCGGTTGATTCCATTCAAACCAGTTTTATTCAAACCAGCCGCTGCGGTAGGCCATCCACCAGGAGGCGTAGCCGATGGGAAGGGTGGCAGCCAGAGCCCACCAGATCGGCAGAACGACGTCGGCGATGATTCCGAGGATGGTGAAAGCGATCCAGAAGATCTTCCGCTCCATATCAGTTGATTGTATGACTTTTGGGTAGCGCGCGAATCGAGTTTGGCGGCGGGGGGGAGAAACTTTGGTCGCATATCGAAAGTTTTCCAAGGCAAATAGAGCGAGTCGGGGCGGGTCGCGAAGGACGATCAGGGTTTGGGTTTGAGTTCTTCCATAACGTTCTGGATCAATTCTTTGGCGTCGGTGAGGCTTTTCATGATGAGTTGGATATCCATGACGGGCTTGCCGGGCCAGCGCTGGCTCTGGCAATAGACGCCGTGCTGGCCGACCAGGGCCATGGCGTCAGTGACTAGGTCGAGGGTGACGGCAAGGCGTCCGCGGGGAACGCCCATGCGGGTCTCAAAATGTTCGAGTTCTTCCTTCTTGTCGTTGAATACAGCCATGAAGCGATTGTAACGAGGATGTGGGTATAATTCAGCAGTCGACCGCTGGCATATAGAGTGAGCTCACGGAATCAAGTCTCAGGCGAATGGGATTTGATTCGATGGCGTGCGCTCGCATGGTTTCGGATGGCGGAAGATCCGCAAGATGTTTACTGCTTTTCTAACCCCAGGAGGGAAAAATCATGAAGAAATTTGCTTCCACGTTTGTTTGGACGACGGCATTCCTGTTCGCAATGGCGACGTTGGCTGCGGCGCAGATGAGCATGGCGCAGGATAAATCGAAGCGGCCGAGTCCGCCGGCGAGTGCGGAGTGTAAGTTTTCGGATGGGAAGAGCGTCAAGATTGACTATTCGAGTCCGCGGGCGAAGGGAAGAAAGATATTCGGGACGGCTGGTGAAAAAGCGCTGGTGCCGTACGGAGAAATCTGGCGGACGGGGGCAAATGAATCCACGACGTTCGTGGCCGATGGGAATGTGATGGTCGGCGGGAAAGCGGTGCCGGCGGGCAGCTACACGATTTTTACGGTGCCGAAGGCGGATGGGTGGACGCTGGTAATCAGCAAGAAGACCGGGGAGTGGGGCACGGATTATCCCGGCGAAAAGGAAGATCTGGTGCGCGTGCCAATGAGCGCCTCGAAGAATGGGCCGCCGATGGAGAATTTTATGATTGCGTTTGATCACGCGGGGAATAAATGCACGCTGCGGATGTCGTGGGAAACGACAATCGCGAGCGTTGAGATCACCAAATAAAAAAAGATGAGTTCGAGACGAGGTTTGCCCTCATCTCTTTTTTTGGCGCCGGGGGGACGAGGCTGACCTCGTCTCTACGGCGTTTAAGGTTGGGCACTGCACTGGAGTCTGATGCGGCCGATGCTGCGGTTTCTTTGGAATTCGACTCGTGGGCACCGGATTGCTCCTTGGCGCAGTCCCTATTTGCTGTGGCGGATCGAGACCTATACGGGCGTGAAGATGACGCAGATTGGATTCCTGGAATTTTGGGAATTCTTGTGGACGGAGCGCGTCAGCCTGTGGCGGTTTCTGAAGTGGACGGCGGAGATGGATCGGTACGTGCATCCGGGGGCGAAGACTTAGCTATCAGCCGTCAGCCGACAGGTAAAGGCGCTCGTTCGCGGACTTCGCGGTCGACAAAATCGAACGTGAATGAACTGCGCTCCGGATCCGACTAACTAGGATTGCATTACTACATTCACTTCGCTGCCTTTGCCGGCGTTTAAGAGTTGGAACGCTGATCCTCGATTGGCGGAAATTTCCAGAAAACCCATGCTGCCGAGGATCCCGAAGATTTCGCCGGGGGCTCCTTCGGCGTAATTCGTACACATGCGCGTCGCCTGGCCTTTGGCGCCGATCCCGATGCGAAAGGCGGGGGGCTGCGGCAGGAAGAGCTTAGGTGCGTCTTGCGGAGTGATGTTAGTGATGAGGTTGCCGAAGCGATCGACTTTGAGAACGACTCCTCGCAAGGTTCGTTCGTCGATGGGCTTGGGCCGGGGCGCAGCGAAACGGATGAAGTCGGTAATCTCGTCGCCGAAACGGTCGGCGGTGACACCCTTGGCGAGGTTCGCGGCCACGGGAGCAAAGATATCGCGGGCATGAAAGGTGCCGCTGCGCTCTTTTAGGAAGTAGTGTTCGGCGGTGATGTGGCGGACGGAAAGGCGCTCTTCGCGGGCGTAGATGAGGGAGAGGACTCCGTTGTCGGGGGCGACGAAGAATTGGCGCTCGCCGGTGAGGAGGATGGGACGACGAGTGGTGCCCACTCCAGGGTCGACGATGACCATGTGGATGGTGCCGGAGGGATAGTAGGAGTAGGCCTGAGAGATGGTGAGAGCGCCGTCGAGGATGTCGAAGGGCTGAACGGCGTGGCTGATGTCGATGATCTGGGCCTCTGGGGCGATCTCGAGGATGACACCCTTCATGGCGCCGACGAAATGATCGTTGAGTCCGAAATCGGTGGTGAGAGTGATGATCGCGGTGCGCGCCAATCCTTTACCTCGTTACGGCAGAAAATTTACGAACCCTGATGAAGTATCGGGTGTGGCGGGAGGGTGCGTCAAGGCGGCGCGCGGATTTGGGTTGGATTGATGTTAGAGGATCGTAGAACTTTGAGGGCGGAGATGGCCGGGCGGGGGCGCCCGGCGCTCCAATGGATGAGGCGATCCAGTGGATCGCGCTCTATTTGCTTGCTAGTCGACGGCTACGTCGCCGGAGCCGGTGTGGACGGAGATGGTCGGACCGCCTCCGCGTACTTTGCCCACGACACTCTTTCTCGTTTCTTCAATGCGGCCTTGGACGGTGGTGCTTACGGGATGTCCCATAGTGACGCTGCCGGAACTCGAGGAAATATCGACATCGAAAGCGGCGTCGCCGGGGACGTTCAGAGTTACGTTGCCGGAGCCGGTACGAACGTTCCACATGCTCTTGGGCAGGCCTTTGCCGTGAATATCGCCGCTACCTGCTTCGGCGTGAAATCCGCCGTTGATGCCGTTGACGGTGATGTTGCCGGAGCCGGTGCGGATGTCGACGTCTCCTGCCGCAGTCTCATCGATGTCGATGTCGCCGCTGCCGGCTTTAATTCTGGCGGGACCGGCAAGCTCGTGTCCCTTGACGTTGCCGGAGCCAGTCTGGAAATGCATTTCTCCGGAGAGGCGCGCCAACTGTAGATCGCCCGATCCGCTCTCGAGGTCGATGTTGCCTTGCAGGCCTTCGATCTTTTGATCGCCGCTGCCGGTGTGGGAGCGAAGCGCGGTGTTCTCAGGAACAACGATGTCGTAGTCGATTGAGATGTTGTTGATGTTGACGTAATCGACACGGATGCTATTGCCGTTCTGCCGAATGGGCGGATTGTTTTGCAAGCCTTGTACGTCTTCCTTGTGATCGCTTCCGAACCAGGAATTGCCGGAGTGTATTTTGGCGTGGATCGATACGGTGCCCGCCGCGCCGTTGTGGATCGTGATGTCGCCGGAGCGGGTTAGCACTTCGAGGTCGACTGGACCGTTGACCTGAAACGACCGGTCAAAGGTTCCGATGACGGACGCGAAACTGGCCAGTGAGGTAGCTAGAACGAAAACCAGGCTGCGGGTGGCGCGAAGAGAAAGAATGTTTGTCATAGCGATTCGTCTCCGGTGATTGAGGTCTCGGGTCTCAGGTGAGGCAAATACAGCTGTTTCTCAACTCCCTGAAACCCAAGACCTGCTGCTCTTACTGCAGTACTACTTGATCGCCTTCCTTCAGGCCGGACAACAGTTCGGTCTTGGCGCCGTTGGAGATGCCGATGTTGACAGCGAGTTTCTTTTTGCCTTCCTTCGCTTTCGGATCGGGCACTTCAACGGATGCTTTCTTGTCTTTGTCGTAGATGATGGAGCCTTCGGGGATCTGAAGGACTCCCTTGTGCTCTTCGAGAATGATTTCGGCGTTCGCGGTCATCATGGCTTTCAGGACGCCTTCGGGATTGTTGATGGAGACACGCACTTCGAAGGTCGTGACGTTATCTTTCTCGACGCCCATGGGCGAAATCTTGGTGACCTTGCCGGTGAAGGTTTTGTCTTTGAACGACTCAACCTTGATGCGCGCGGGTTGGCCTAAATAGACCTTACCGATGTCGCTCTCGTCGACTTTGCCTTTGACGTAAACCTCGCTCGTGTCGCCGAGGGTCATGACCAGAGTGGCGGTGGAACCGAGGACGAGAATCGAGCTGACTGCGTCGCCGATTTCGACGTCGCGAGAAAGAACGATGCCATCCAACGGCGATTCGATGGTGGTGTAGGCGAGCTGCTCTTCGAGCTGTTTGAGGTTGGCGCGATCCTGCGCCATCTGTCCCTGCGCTTGGCCGATCTTGGCTTGCAAGACCTGCAATTGCGCCTTCGAGACATTTTGCTTGTTCAACGACATCTCGTAATTCTTCTCGGCATCGTCGAGGGCGGAGGCGGAGACAACGCCTTCTTTCGCCATGCCTTGGGCACGCATGTAGGCGCGCTTCAGTAGCGGGACATCGGGGCCTTCGGCGTCGACCTTTGCGCGTTCGAGGTCGGCGCGAGTGCCGTTCAAGCTGGCGGTGGAAGCTTCCAGTTGGGCGCGAGCCTGATCGACGCGGGCTTGAATTTCGTCACGGTCGAGTTCGGCTAGGACCTGTCCTTTCTTTACGCGGTCGCCATAATCGACATAAAGTTTCTTGACGATTCCGCTGGCCTTGGATTTGACTTCAACCTTGGTGATGGGCTCGATTTTGCCGGTGGCGACGACGCTTTTGGCGAGGTCTCCTTTTTCGACTTTGGCGAGTTTGGAGGGGTCAATTTTGGTGCCGCCGCTGGAGGCGATCAAGACGCCGGTAACGACCAGGATCAAGACCACCGCTGCGATTGATCCCCAGATGATTCGTCTGCGCCGCTTCTTCTTAGCGTTGCTGTCGCCGTTACCTTCCACGACTGCCTCCTGCTTGAAATTAAATTGTAGAACTGCCATTCACTAGTTGTTACGGGAGAAACGCCGGAATAGTTCCTCTAAAGTTCTTATTCGCCGATGCCCGAAACAAATTAGCGAAGTGAAATCGACCGGCCCGCGATGCGTGCATGCAGAGTTAGACCGACGGGCGACGAAAAAGAAAGCGAACAGTTGTAGCTAGTGATGTGGGTTCAGCTTTAATTGTACTGCCTGGGGAACGAAAAGATCGTCCGATTTGCGGCGCGAGGTTCAGCGATTCGCTCTGGATTATCCCTTTGGAATGTTAAAATTAGAGTTCCATGATTGCGTACGTACTGCTGCGGGTGTTCGTTATCCTGCTTCTGGTAGCGGTCAATGCATTTTTCGCCGCAGCCGAGTTCGCGCTCGTCAGCGTTCGCGAGACGCGCATTCAGCAATTGATCGAAGCGCACCGCGCCGGCGCCCGCACTGTCCTCAAACTGCATCAACAACTGAGCCGCGTCGTCAATGGCGTGCAACTGGGCATCACCGTGACCAGCCTGACTCTAGGGTGGCTGGGCGAACCGGTGTTGGCGCGACTTTTCGAGAACTGGATCGGGGCGGTTCCGTACGCCGCGATTTACGCGCATGCGATCGCGGTGACAGTAGCCTTTGTGTCGATCACGAGCCTGCACGTGATCATGGGAGAACTGGTTCCGAAGTCGCTGGCGCTGCAGCGGGCGGAAAGAGTCGCGCTAGCGGTCGCCGCACCGATGGAAGTTTTTCTGACGATCACGGGGCCGCTGACTATAGGAATGAGCCGCGCCGCAGGCTTTGTGTTGAAGGCTTTCGGGACGCAGGATGTCAGGCATGGGTCGGTGCATTCGCCGGACGAACTGAAGCTGATCGTGACGGCGGCGCACAGTTCCGGACAACTCTCTTCGGCGCAAGAGGAGATGCTGTTGAACGCCCTCGAACTCGACGATATTACGGCGAGGCAAGTGATGGTTCCGCGGACGAGAATTTTCTCGCTGCCGTCGGACCTGAACCTGGACGAGGCGCTTTCGCGAGTGGTGGATGAACAACATTCGCGTGTGCCCGTGTATGATCCGCAGCGCGGGCCGGAACATATTGTGGGCGTGTTGTACGCGAAGGACCTGATGCGATGGACGCGTCTGCGGCTGCGCTTCGGGCTGATTGCTCCTCCTTCGGCGCAACGGATTGCGGAGATGAAAATTGGCCAGATTATGCACGACGTGCTGGTGGTTCCGGAGACGAAATCACTGCTCGACTTGATGGGAGAATTCCAGCAGCGCAAACGGCATCTGGCGGTGGTGGTTGACGAGTTTGGTTCGACTGCAGGAGTGATCAGCGTGGAGGACGTGCTGGAACAGTTGGTCGGCGAATTGGAAGACGAATTCGATGTCGCGTCTGCACAACCGGCGGTTTCGGACGCGAACGGTCCGCTGATTCTCGATGGTGCGGTCAATATTCGCGATCTGGAGGCGCAGTACGAGCTGAAGCTTCCGCAGGATGAAGGTTTTGAAACGCTGGCTGGTTTTGTGTTGTCGCGGCTCCAGAAGATGCCGACCGGGGGCGAGGCGTTCGATTACGAGCGACGGCGTTTTATCGTGGAGAAAATGGACGGTCATCGCGTGGCCTCAGTCCGGATCGAGCCTCTGCCCACGGCTTCGGCAACGGCGGAAGCGACGCCATCGGCTTCGGTACAGAGGGCAGGAGACTAGCCAACGATGCCGCGCTATATCATCACGCGCGTTCTCTACACGCTGCCGGTAATTTGGCTGGTCGTGTCGACAGTGTTCCTGCTCATTCACTTTGTGCCTGGAGATCCGGTGCAGCAGATGCTCGGCGAAGGGGCGACGGGCGGGGACATTCAGGCGGTCCGACACGCTTACGGGCTGGATGTGCCGCTCGGCCAGCAATATCTGCACTACTGGCGGGGAGTGCTGCACGGAGATTTGGGGAAGTCGCTGCGCTTCAATCAAGGTGTGACGAGTCTGATCATCCAGCGGTATCCATTTACTTTGCAGTTGACGCTGGCGTCGTTGCTGGTGGCGATTGTGCTGGCGATTCCGGCGGGCGTACGCTCGGCGCAACGACGGAATTTGTGGGACGACCGTACGCTCAGTGTGGTGAGCTTGTTTGGCTTGTCGTTTCCGAATTTTGCCCTGGGGCCGGTGCTGATCTTGTTTTTTGCGGTGAGGCTAGGATGGCTTCCGGTGTCGGGCTCGGGCACGTTTGCACATTTAATTCTTCCGGCCGTCACGATGGGAGGCGCGCTGGCGGCGATCCTGACAAGAATGGTGCGAACCTCGATGCTCGAGGAGTTGGGGCAAGACTATATTCGAACGGCGCGCGCGAAAGGACTGACGGAGCGAACGGTGGTTTATCGTCATGCATTGCGGAATGCGATGATTCCGATCTTGACGGTGCTGGGATTGCAGTTTGGGGCGTTGTTGGCAGGTGCGATTGTGACGGAGACGATTTTTTCGTGGCCGGGGATCGGACGACTGACGATTCAGGCGATCGGGAACCGCGACTATTACCTGGTGCAGGGATGCATTCTGGCGATTGGACTGACGTATGTTGCGGTGAACTTTCTGACAGATTTGCTTTACTCGGCGGTGAATCCGAGGATAAGACAGTGATTTGGACGGCGGGCGCCCCCGTCCGGCGCCTTTGAGTTGCTGCTATCCCATGTAGTCAACCCACCAGCCCCAGAGTCAAACCAATTCAACCACCACCCGCTGCCCCACTAGCGCGGCTGCCCGCTGCAGACTCGACAGAGTGATATCGCGTTTCGGATCGAGAATGCGATCGACTTGGGAGCGGCTCGTCTTCAACAAGACCGCCATGCGTGCCTTGGAAATCTTCTTCTTCTTCATGGCCTTGGCCAGTTGCCAGGCAACGACCTCTTTGACAGCTTGCGCCTGCGCTTCTTCAAAAATATTTTCTTTCTTCAAGAAGTCGTCAATGCTCGATCCGAGATTCTTCTTGCTCATTGCTATCGACTCTTCTTCCTCTTAGTATCGAGTTCCGGCGGGAGTTCGTCCCCCTCGACCGGAGGATTTCCTTTTCCGGCGCGCTTCAGAATTCGCGCGACCTTTGCAGGATCGGCTCGTCGCGCCCGCGAATTGAAGTACTCCTCCGTTCGTAGGGCGGAAATCTTTTCTGCCACCGCTACGTTGATTAGTTGATTGAGAGCCACACCTTCAGACTCAGCGAGCTTTCGTGCCTCGTCCAGTAAAGACGGCTGCAACCGCAACGCAAAATTGCTTCTTCTCATGACGCGCTCCCTGGTTCAAGTAGGTTCGAATTAGTCATCGGTATCGTGTCCCAACATCCGCAGAGCTTCTCCGGGGCGTATTACTTGACAACCGAAGCGACCTGCGACCGGATTAAAATGCCGTTCGTCAAAAGTTACGATCGCGTCTGCGTTGCCGTTGATCGCAGTCTCGAGGACCATATCGTCATTTGGGTCCGGCAAAGCCGGTCTCCAGCGAAACGCGAAGGTCACACGCTTCCCTACAAGAGACAGAACATCAAGAACGTCCCCAACATCTTCTGTGGTCGTCCCCGAAACTCTCAAATGCTCGGGTCGCTTCAGAACGGCCTCATACTCCAACATCAGTGGCACTGAGATCAGCAATTCAAATCGCTGGGTCAGTGCAGCCGACAAAAGTCCGCGCGAAGCGCCCGTTTGGCTTCGCATGGCGGCGACCAGCACGTCTGTATCGAGGACGTAAGCAGGCACAACATGATGATATCGCTGGCAATATTGCTGGTCAAGTAGGCCGCAAAATGAGAAACGGCTGACAGATTCGACCTGTCAGCCGTTTGTCGATTCAGGGGGGCAGTGGGATTAGCGACCTCGGGCTCCGCCGTGGGAGCCGCCGCGTCCGCCGCCTGATTCGCCGCCGTGGGATTCGCCGCCGCGGGCAACTACTCCGCCGCGACCTTCGAAGCCACGACCTTCGTAGCCGTGTCCGACGTAGCCACGTCCCTCAAAGCCGCGTCCGACGTAGCCGCGGGCGTAGGGGCCACCGTAGTAGCCACGTCCCCATCCGTGGAACCAGGGGCCGGCGCCGATGAAGACGCCATTCGCGAAGTAGCTCGGGCCCCAATATCCGTAGGGCGCACAGGCATAGGGATAGTCAGGGTAGTAGCCGTAGGAGCAGGCGGGTGGGCCAGCCACGTAGCCACCAACGCCGATCCCAACTCCGACGCGGACTTGCGCCTGCGAGTAGGCAAGCGGCAAGGCCAGCAAAGCAAGCAGTGCTGCATATCTCAGGTATTTCATTGTGAACCTCCCCTTTTTTCCGTCCGGCGTTTCGGTGTTTTGATCGGCCGAAGCTTGAGGTCCTTCAGCTTTCTGTTTCTGAAGCGCCTGCACATTTAAACGCGGACGGGGGAGAAAAGTTGCGGGGCGGGCAGTGGCTGATTTCAGCCATCCTGCGTGAAATCAACCACTTGGACGACAATCCTCCTGCAGGGCGGGAGAACGCCTCATATCTTTCGAGTAAATGGCAGGCGGTTGCGGGCGTTGCTCGCAGCTGGCGTTTTCTATATAAGTGGAGTCGACCCCGCGACCGTGTCTACCCTTACCATCTCGCTGCCGCGCATTGCCCGCCACAATCCTCTGGCCGCCGTGGGAGTGGTTTTGGTGGCGCTGTTTGTGTTTTCTGCGGTTTTCGCGCCGTGGATCGCGCAGCAAGATCCCGCTCACATTAACCTACCGAACCGACTGCAAACGCCTTCGCCGTCGCATTGGTGTGGCACTGACGAACTGGGACGCGACATTCTTTCGCGGTTGATTTGGGGCGCGCGAATTTCGCTGATTGTGGGTAGCAGTGTGGTGGTCTGTTCCCTGTTTCTCGGGCTGATTATCGGTAGTCTCGCCGGATACTACGGCGGGGGCGTGGATCGTTTCGTGAACGTGGTGGTGATGAATGCGTTTCTTTCTTTCCCGGGAATTCTGATCGCGATTGCGTTCGTGGCGTTCCGAGGGCCGGGAATTTTCAACCTCGTACTTGCGCTGTCGCTCGGGGGCTGGGTGGGCTACGCGCGGCTGGTGAGAGCGCAGGTGCTGGCGGTGCGGGAGCGGGAATTTGTGGAAGCGGCGCGCACGCTGGGCGCGGGAGATTTCCACATTCTGACGCGACACATTCTTCCAAATATTATCCAGCCGGTGATTGTGCAGGCGGCGATTGGAATGGCGGGAGCGATTCTGGCCGAGGCGACGATGAGCTTTCTTGGACTGGGCGTGCCGCCGCCGACTGCTAGCTGGGGATCGATGTTGAATGATGCGCGCTCGCATCTTTTTGACGCGCCGCATCTCGTACTCTTTCCGGCGGTGACGGTGATGCTGGCGGTGCTCGCGTTCAATTTTATCGGGGATGCACTGCGTGATCTGCTTGATCCGCGATCGCGGATTGAGGCGGGGTTGTAGTTCGTTCTCGTGAACCTTCCCGTCGGCTTTTTTCTTTTATAGCTGGATTTCGTCACGTATATTTCTGCGAAAAATGCAATTGATCGTGAAGCGAGCAATATTTCTGCTTCTCGCTCGTCACTACTAACAGGGGCTCGTCTTTCCCAGGAGTGCGAATTGTAACCAGCTTGTAACATTTGCAATCCTGATGCCCCCGAATGGGTTTTTCAATGCTCACTTTTGCCTTTCTTTCACGTCCAAGTGAGCAGAACAAGTATTGGAACTTTTCCCACGGTTGGTCCGTATCCATCACAAGTAAGGCAGGCTCACATGAACAAACATATGGAACTCGAATATCAAATCGAAAGCTTGCAGGATGTAGCGGTGGTGAACTGCTCGGGACGCATGGTGCGCGGAGCGGCGCTCGACCAGTTCCGCCGCGGGATCGAGCAACTGGAACGCGTGCGCGTGCTGGTGCTTGATCTTTCGGAGATTGAGCAACTGGATGCTGGCGGACTGGGCACGTTGCTTCTGGTGCGACGGTGGGCGGTGCAGAGATCGGCGAAATTGAAGCTGGTGAATCCTCCGACATTCTTTCGGAAGATGCTCGACGCGACGCACTTGAATTCTGTGTTTGAGATTTCGTCGCTGAAGGATGCCATCCAGATTCTGCGGGGCAGGGAATGCCCCGCGTGGTACGCAGTCGCGTAGTTCTCCTGTGCTGCGCTGCGGGCGTGATGGTCACGCGAACGCGGCGCGGCACAAAATCTTGCACCGACTGACGGTCCCAGCCATCTATTTGTTATGGCTAAAGCAATCTGGGAAAACACTGTCATCGCTGAATCCGACAAAACCATCGAAATTGAAGGCAATCAATATTTCCCTGCGGATGGGGTGAAGAAGGAATATTTTGCTCCGAGCGCGAAGCACACGGAATGCCCGTGGAAGGGAACTGCCAGCTATTACGACGTCAAAGTGAATGGAAAGACGAACGCGGACGCGGCTTGGTTTTATCCGGAACCGAAGGAGAAAGCGAAGCAGATTCAGAATTACGTGGCGTTCTGGAAGGGTGTTCGCGTCGAGAAGTAATCTGGCTCGCGATTAGAGGCCGGCGCTTTGCCGGTCGAGCAGTTCCACGGGCGGTCGAGGGCGGCGGGCTAGAATCCAGTCGCGGTCATCCGAACTCTGCATTATCCTTGGCTGGTTGATGAGCACACGTTGCGACGAACGTGTGACTTGGCAACCTCGCCGAGGGAAAAAGAATGAACGTGATGCTCCGAAGCGCCGTGCGCGTGGCGCTAGTCCTGCTAATTTTCTCTTCTGTCGTTCTTGCTGCAGACACTTCTTTCGACCTCGTAATCATCAACGGGCACATCATCGACGGTACGGGATCGCCGTGGTATTCGGGAGAGATCGGAATTCGCGACGGCCACATCGTCGCCATTGGCAATCTCGCTGGTGCTGCGCGCAAGCGCACGATTGACGCTCACGGGAAGGTTGTTGCTCCTGGGTTCATCGACATGCTGGGACAATCTGAGGCGACCATCCTGGTTGATCCGCGGCTGCCTTCGAAGATTTATCAGGGCATCACGACCGAGATTACGGGAGAAGGCGGATCGGCTGCTCCGTTGAACGACGCGATTATTGCCAACGACCGCCCGGTGTACGAGCACTACAAGATCAATCCCGACTGGCGCACTTTTCGGCAATATTTCGCGCGTCTCGAAAAGCAGGGGATGGGCATTAATCTCGCGAGCTACGTGGGCGCGACGCAGGTGCGGCGCATGGTGCTGGGCGATGCCGACGTGCAACCGACTCCGGAGCAACTGGAGAAGATGAAGGCGCTGGTGAGGGATGCCATGCGCGATGGCGCGGTGGGAGTTTCGACTTCGCTCGAGTATGCGCCGGCTCCCTACGCGAAGACGGAAGAGATTATTGCGCTGGCCGCGGAGGCATCGAAGTTTGGCGGAATCTATGCGACCCACATGCGGAGCGAAGGAGATGCGGTGCTGGAGTCGATCGACGAGGCGGTTCGCATCGGCCGCGAGGCACATATTCCGGTGGAGATCTGGCACTTCAAGGTAGCGGGGAAGGCTAATTTTGGGCGCATGCCGGAGGCGATTGCGCGCGTGAACAAGGCGCGGGCCGAGGGCTTCGACGTCTCGGCCGATACGTATGCGTACACGGCGTGGTCGAACAGTATGTCGGCATTTGTTCCGCCTTGGGCGCACGATGGGGGCGATGCGAAGCTGGTTGAACGGCTGAAAGATCCGGCGACGCGGGCGCGTATTCGCAAAGATATGGAGACGCCATCAAAGGACTGGGATAACGAATGGGATGAAATTACGGGACCACAGGATGTGATGATCACGGTGGTGCAGAATCCGGAGTTGAAGAGATACCAAGGGAAACGGCTGACGGACGTGGCTGCCGCAATGAAGAAAGATCCGATGGACGCGCTATTTGATCTTCTGATTGAAGACAAGGCGTACACGGATTGCGCTGTTTTCGGTATGTCGGAGCCTGATGTTGCGCTCGCATTGCAACAGCCTTGGGTTTCGGTGGATAACGACTCGTCTGGCACATCACCGGAGGGAATTCTGAGTGAGGAGCATCCACATCCGCGGGCGTACGGCACGTTTCCGCGGATTTTGCGCAAGTACGTTCGCGAAGAGAAGAAGCTGACGCT
Source organism: Terriglobales bacterium (assembly GCA_049520915.1). Classification (GTDB taxonomy): domain Bacteria; phylum Acidobacteriota; class Terriglobia; order Terriglobales; family Acidobacteriaceae; genus Acidiflorens. The sequence continues at coordinate 146,583 of JBEKPH010000008.1, read as the reverse complement.
GGAGGATGCGATCCGGAAGTTTTCTGCATTGCCTGCGCAGCGCATGCGGTTGATTGATCGGGGCGTGCTGAAGAAGGGCATGTGGGCGGATGTGGTGGTGTTTGACCCGGAGACGATCAGCGACGTTGCGACCTTTGACGATCCCAATCGCCTGTCGAAAGGCATGGATGACGTGGTCATCAACGGGACGTTGGTGATTGAAAACGGGAAGATGACGGGAGCGTTGCCGGGGAAGGTTTTGCGGGGAGCAGGCTACGAACGGTAGATTTTCATCTGCAGACTGCGGAGAAAACGCGAGTACTGGCGATTGCGGACGATCTCTCGCGCTACGCGTGCTCACGGATTGACGACTTTTGCGTTGGCTTCCGGATGATCGCTCGCTTCGGGGTTGGCGATGTGGGGTTTCGCGAGTGTGCCGGTTAACGTCCAGGCTTGGTCTTTGCTGCTTCTCAGGACGAAGTCGACTTGGCCCTCCGAAGCTGTTCCGCTCACCTGAAAGGAAGTGTCGCGCGTTTCCAGTTGGCTGCGCGCCAGGTCCCAAGTACCTTTCTTCAGACCGAGGGTTCCGGCGAAACGGTGGACGGCTAGAGGGGCGGGTGTGCCGGGGAGAGCGATATGGGGCAGGCTGCCATTGCGCATTACGAATTGCATCTTTGCATCGGAGTTGGCTGGCACTTCTGACAAAGTGTTGGCTGAGCCATCTAGTTCGAAGGTTGCGTCGGCTGTGCCGCCAATCCAGGGATCGTTCATTAATGCGGCGACTTGCTGCAAAGCGATTTCTTGGAAGGTCCCGGTGGCGTGGTAATTGACGCGCTGGTTCGATCCGTCCTGGTTCGAGGCATCGATGATCCAGTTTCCCAGGTGCGTGCCTTGGAGCAACTGGGCGCGGAGGTTGTTCAGCATGATTTTGCCGCGAGCGATTTCGACCTGGCTCGAAATTTGGCTGGCGGCGATAGTTTTCAAGGAAAACCGGCCCACATGCAGGTTACCGCGGGCTTGAATTCCGAGAAGCGGGGAAATCGCCGGCGAGATTTCGGAAGTGAGGATGCGATACCACGGGCGTTTCGCGGGATGCGGGATAAACCAATCGGCTAAGTCTCGAGTGGAAAGCTGATCGGCTGTCAGGTCGAATTGAAAGCTACAGACTGGGCCAGCGGTCGGGGGCGCAGGGCCGGAGTTCGCGGAAATGCCGGACGGGGCGGCTGAAGCGACGCATTGCCGAGGCGCGGTGACGGAGCCAGTCCAATGCACTTCGCCGGTGTGGGCAACGATCTTTTGCAGCAATACTGCGTCGGGAGTGAGCGAGACGTTGGCGGAGGCGATCTCGATGGGGGTATTGAGGCCGCGCATCTCGGCGTGCACGTTGCGGAGTTGTGCGGTCCCGAGGGTTGAGGGAGGAGCGAACCCCGTCCACGGTCCGGAGACGCTTACGTCCAGCTTGGTGGCGCCTTCGGCGGCGGGACGGGCTGCGGGCAAGGCGAGGACGTTCTCGAGGCGAAAGAGGTCTTGCAATTGCAAATCGCCGCGAAGGAAGAACCGGTATCCGGTACTGGACACCCAACCGCCCGCGGCTGCAGGAGGGGCTCCGTTAATAGCGATGGCGACCGGGCCGATGCGCAGATGAGGAGTCTGGGGCTCGAGTTCCGTTTTTTGTGGTTGTGCGAGGGCGTGGTTCGCCGGAGACGAGACGGATCTTGCGTTGCTCGGAACGTTGCCGGAGATGAGAGCAAGCGGAATCGTGCCGATGGCAACGTTGTCTTTGCCGTTGTTTGAGGAGAGACGCACGTTCGTCGCCGAGCCGGTACCAGTCCATTGCGGCTGGGTTTGAGGGATCGAAGCGCGACGGAGTCTCTCTACCGAAGTTGGCGCAGTGTTCGCGAAATGAAATTCCGCGTTGAGCAGGCCGGTCGCGGTGAGATCCGGTGGAAGCTGTTTTTTTGCCTGGCGCAGCAAGAGAACGAGCGCTTCCACGGGGACGCGTTCGGCTTGGACTGTCAGGTCATAATCGGGCGCTGCGACGAGCGCGAGAGTGCCATGCAGGCGCAGAGATCCGTCGCTTACAGGAGACTCGCACAGTAGATTGGCAATCGTCCCTGTGGGCGAGTTGTATTCTCCGGAGCAACTAGTAATCAGGCGAAGGTTCGCGCGGTCGGTTATGTCGTAGCGATGAAAGTTGTCGATGGATGCCTGACTCTGGATTTGCAGGGCTTCGGGAGTGCCGGTCAATTTTGCCGTAAAACTCAGTCCACCTCGCCATCCGCGATCTTTGCCATTCAGCAAGTTTGTGATCTGACCGAGTTGACCGTTTTCCCATTGCACTGCGATCTGAATAGGAGTGGTCTGCGGGCTGGGTGCGCGTTGCCAGGTGGCGTTGATCTGGAGGAGTCCGGTATCGGTAAGATTAAAGTCGGTGCGTACGGGCTCCGCTTTGAGGCGTGCACCCCAGGAGTTGTCGGAATCCTGCCAAAGGGCAACGTCGGCATTGGTGAGAGCGTAGGACTTTTTTGTTTGCCCGATTTTGAAATTGACGCGCGCGCCGGTGGCTTCGAGGTAGGGGAATGCGGGGCGACTCTCGGAGGCGGACTTTCCGGTGGGCGCGGCGGGAATCTGCGCGTTGCGCGCGAGCAGGCTGGCGAGGTTCCACCGGCCTTCGTCGTTACGGACAAGGTTGACGCTGGGCTCGGTGGCGCTGAGATTTGCGATCTCGAGGCGTCCGCGGAGCAGGGAACGAAGGCGGATGGCGGCGGAGACCTCATCGGCGCGGATCATTGGCTCTGGGCTGAAGGCGGGATCGTCGGAGATGACGAGGCCCTCGAGATCGAAGCCGGGTCGCGGGAGAATCCGCAAGTGGACGTTGTTAATGGTGACTCTGCGTCCGAGGGCGTTGCCGATGGAAGTCGAGATCCGATTGCGGAGGCGATAAACGCCGGGCCGCCAGAGAAACATCACTAACAGGAGAGCGGCGAGGACTGCCATGCCGCGTTTGGAGCGGAGAAATTTCACTTCACGATCCGCAGCGTCCGCGACCAGCGCGTTTGATCGAAGAAGTGGATCACCATGTGAACCATGAAAGACAGGCGATCGCTCGCGTCGTGCATCATGTACTGGTCGGGCGGGGTGATGAACGACCAGTAGACGAACATGGGGCGACCGATTATGTTCTGGCGGGGAATGAATCCCCAGAAGCGGCTGTCTTTGCTGACATCTCGATTGTCGCCCATTCCGAAATAGCTGTTGGGAGGGACGACGATGTCTTCGCCCTGAATGTGGGAGGCCATCGTTTCTTCCCAGTCTTCGCTGGTCACACCGTACATGCCGGAGGGTGGGACGGCAGGAAAATTGTCGCGATAGGGATCGTAGTTTCCGAGCTTATGCTCGACGTAGGGCTCGTCGATCTTCACGCCGTTGCGATAGACGGCGCCGTCGCGCAAATGGATGCGGTCGCCGGGAATGCCGATGACGCGCTTGACGACGAACAGACCCTTTTCCTCAGGCGAGAGGAAGACGACGATGTCACCGCGGCGAGGATCGCGATAGGGCATGAGCGGACCCATCCAGTGCGAGGGCGGCGCGAACTGCTCGCGGTTCACAAAGACGTGGTCGCCGATGAGCATCTCGTCCTCCATGGAACTGGAGGGGATCTCAAAATTCTGCAGGATGAAAGTCATCAAGAAGAGAACGATGACGAGGAGTTCGGCAAGTGAAGCCAGGAACTCCACTGTCGTTTCGCGTGGCTTTTCGTCGGCCGGGGTTTCGTTGTTTTTGTCGGGCGCTTTTGGCATCGGGATGAAGTTTGTTTTGCGAGCTCTCTTACTTTACAAGCTTCAGGGTACGCGACCAACGGGTTTGATCGAAGAAGTGAATGGCGATGTGCGCGATCCAGGCGAAGCGGTCGGCCGGAGCTTGCATCTGGTATTGATCGGGTGGAGTGTTAAACGACCAGTAGATAAACATGGGACGGCCAATCACGTTCTTGCGCGGAATGAAGCCCCAGTAGCGGCTATCGTAGCTGACGTCACGGTTGTCGCCCATGGCGAAGTAGCTGTCGGGCGGGACGACGATATCTTCGCCTTGAATGTATTGGGGCAGAGACGATTCCCAATAGTCGGCAAGGTTGTCGTTCGCACTGGGCATAATGGCGGGGAAGTTCATTCGGTAGGGACATCGGGAGCATGGGGGATCCGTAGGATCGCCTTTGTACCGGATGTAGGGCTCGTTGAGTCTTTCGCCATTGCGATAGACGACATTGTCGCGAAGGTGAATGCGGTCACCCGGGACGCCGATGATGCGCTTTACGACGAAAAGACCGTGCTCGGAGGGGGACAGGAATACGACGATGTCTTGGCGGTGGATGTCGCGATAGGGGAGCAGGGGGCCGAGCCAATGAGTGGGCGGAGCGAACTGCTCGCGATTCACAAAGACGTGGTCGCCGATGAGCAAGGTGTCTTCCATTGAACTAGAGGGAATTTCGAAGGCCTGGAGAACGAACGTGATGATGAACAGGCCGGTGACCAGGACTCCGGCGAGAGAGGCCAGAAATTCGACGGTCGTTTCCCGCGGCTTTTGCTCGACAACCTCTTCTTCTTTCTTGCTCGGCAAGGTCTTAGGCGAGTTGTTCAGCAAAGTTTTAGGCAAGTTCGTCTTCCCTGTTCCGAGGATTTCGGTTCAAAGCGTCTCCACTAGCGTACCAGCCGGAAGGTCCGTTCCCAGCGCGTGAACTGGAACAAGTGCGTGATCGCGTAGGTAAGATGATAAAGCCTATCGCCGACAGTTGGCGATCCGGTGAGATCATTGTTCAGACCGCCAGAGGACCAGTAGATCACGAGCGGGCGTCCGATGATGTTCTCGCGCGGGACAAAGCCCCAGTAGCGGCTGTCCTGGCTGTCATCGCGATTGTCGCCGAGGACGAAATATTGGCCATCGGGAATGATCAGTTGATGGTCCTCGACGAGTTTGGGCATCTCTTTCCACCATTTTGCATCGACTGCGTAATCGGGAGACCCGGTCTGGGGAAAGTCGTCGCGATAGTAATTGCGCGAAGCCGCGATGTACTGGACAAACGGTTCCGGGACGAGCGAGCCGTTGACATAGACGCGTTTGTTGATGAGGCGGAGGCGGTCTCCGGGCAGGGCTACGACGCGCTTGACGAAATCCTGCGCAGGATTGATGGGATAGTGAAACACAACGATGTCGCCGCGCCGGACCTTGCGGTAGGGCAGAAGACGATTCCAGCCGGTGTCGCCGCCGTAGCAGAATTTGTCGACCAGGAGGTAGTCGCCGATCAACAACGTCTGTTCCATGGATTCGGAGGGGATGGTGAAGGCCTGAACGAGAAAAGTCACCACAAAAACGGCGATCACGATCGTACCTGCAACCGATTGAACGGTGGAAGGCCAATCTCCAGCGGCGATTTTTTCGCTCCACGACATAAGGGGTGGCAAGTGAAACTTTGTTCCTATCGAAGATTGGATGCGTCCGGCAACGCTGCGAGGTAGTCCAAGACTTGCCGCGCGGCTTCCTGTTCGGCGCGTTTCTTGGTTGCGCCTTGAGCCCGCCCAACGAATTGCCCCATCTCTGGCAACGGGAGTTTCACTTCGACGGTAAAGGTCTTGCGGTGTTCGGGGCCTTCTTCTTTTACCAGCGCATAGATTGGTTGAGGAGCGCCGCGAGCCTGGAGGGCCTCTTGCAAGGCGGATTTGAAATCCATCACGGGCATGATGCTGGTTTCAAGATTCATGTTGGCCAGTTCCGGCTCGACGATTGCACGAACGATAAAATCTCGGGCCACTGCCCATCCGCCATCGAGGTAAAGGGCCGCGAGGACTGCTTCCAGAGCGTCAACCTGCAAGCTGGCTTTATTGCGGCCGCCGCTCTTTTCTTCACCGCGGCCGAGACGCATGTAATGACCAATCTCAAATTGTTCCGCTACACGTAACAAATGTCTTTGTCCGACCAGGTGTGCGCGTAGCTTGGAGAGCTGGCCTTCGTGGAATGCGGGGAAGCGCTGGAACAAGGCTTCGCTTGTCGCCAAGCCAAGCACAGCGTCTCCCAGGAATTCAAGCATTTCATTGTGACCGGCGGGAGACGCTGTTGGAGATGAACCAGTTGCTGCCCCTAGCGCGTCGATTTCGCGGGCTTGGGAGCTGTGAGTGAGCGCCTGCTCCAAGAGTTCAGGGCGTTGGAAGTGGTGAACCAAGAGATTTTCCAGCGCCATGATTTCGCGTGACTTCATCTGATATTAGTTTTGTGACTCTGATCGTTCGGGAGCAGAACTCCTGGTGAGACGCGGCCGCGATCCCTTCGTCAACGCCGGCAAGAAGCGGGAGTATCTCGTCTCTTGCCGGCGCGGGAGCTAGTTCTTCGGTGGTGTCGCTGGTTGGGCTGGGGCGGTGCCGCCGGTGAGTTGTTGCAGGCGATCACGCTCGCGGCGTGCCGGTGTGCCGATGGCGGTGTTGTCCTGGGTTAGCTCGACAGCTCGGTTCGCCAATTTGAGGGCTTCCGGATATTTCGATTCTTTGTCGAGGGTGAGGGCGAGCCGGAGGACTACGACGGGATCTGGCTGGCTCGGGAAGGCGTCGATTGATTTCTGCAGATTCTCCTGAGCCGCCGCGTAGTCATCTTTCTTGAACTGAATGGTGCCGAGAATCGAATAGGCGTTCGAGCGCAACAGAGATTTGTAGGCGTCGATTTTGTCCTGCGGGGTTCCCGCGGGCACTTGTACGTCAGTGTCTACGGTCGTGGTGGCTTTCTGCGCCATCGTCATTGCTTCGCTATAGCGTTGATCCTTGTCGATATCTGTGTCGTGCGTTCTTTCGGCGATGACTTCGGCGACGGTCACGAGGGCTTCGGGATCGTCCGCATCGAAAGTGAGAACTTTGCGGCCCATGGCCTCGGTCTTCTCGGCGTTATTGGCAGTCTGGTAAAGGCGCATCGCGTTCTTGTAGAGGAGCACGCGAAGTTCGCTGTCAGGAAATTTGGTGGCAAAATCGTCGGTCGCCTTTTCGAGGGTCGCTGGATCGGTGGCGGTGACCGCGACTTTATAAGCATCAAACTCGGGCTGAGTCTTCGCTTGTGGCGGCCTTTTCGCTGCTGGGGCACCCGGGGTGCCGGTTGCCGGGGTGCCGGTGGCTGGGGTCTGGCCGGCTGCGGGGGTGGTCGATTGCGCGGGCTGTCCGCTGGTCTGGGCGCTAGCCCAAATGGCAAGGCTCATAACTCCAATCGCTAGAATTGCTGCTTTCTTCATGGTGTCTCCCATAATGCAGAATTTCAAACCTAAGAGTTTTTACGTAGGCAGAGCCGCATTCGGCGCTCGGCCAGTTACTCCGGTTGTTGCTTGGGCACCGGAGGTTCATACGGCTCATCGATTCCTTTTTGCGCCGCAATTTTGGCTTCCGGAGGCGTTCCGCCAACGACGTTCAGGGCGGCGCGGTATTGATCGAGCGCCGAGAAGCGATCTTCTCGCAAATCGAAAATACGGCCGAGATAAATATGTGACCAAGCCAGCACCTTGGGCTCATGAGCGGCTTCGAGCGCTTGCTCAAAGTATTTGCGAGCGCCGTCCATGTCGCGGTTTGCGGTGGCGACTTCCGCCAGAATAAACAAGGCGCGTCCGGAATCTTCTTCCTGCTCGTCGAGGGCCTTTTGCGCCAGCTTTTGCGCGGTTTCGGGATCGCCGGCCGCCAATCGACGCTCCGCGTTTAAGAGAAGATGTTCATCCGGGTGACCGGCGAGGTGCAGCAGTTCGGGCGCGGCCTCGCTCGCGTATTGAAGATACGATGCCCGCTTGCGCTCTTTGCCCACGTCGATCGATCCAAGCAAATCCGTGTAATCGTTGCGCATGCCAGCGGGGTCTTTTTCGAATCGTCCCAACGCGTCGTAAAAATATCGCGTCAGGACATAGCCTTCTTTGTCGGCGTCGTCGAGATCTTTGGAGCGCTGGGTCTCGGGAGTTTTCAGCGGCAGCAGACGTTCTTCGATCGCGCGTACGAGGCATTCCGTTACCAGAAGAGAGATGTTGGTCTTGAACGCCTCGTCCATGGGAGCGTTCTTTACTTCTTCGAGCAACGGTTCGAGGCGTTTGAAAGCCCCACCGTTCTTCATGGCCAGGGGATCGAGAAGATAGTGCAGATAGGTGTGCTGGATCTGCTGCATCTTGATCGCGGTGCTCGAGGTGGGCGAAATCACTACGTAGTAATCGGAGGCGTATTGGCGGGCGTTGGTTTGGCCGGGAGCGCCCATGGCATCGAGATAGACGGTGAACTGGCGTCCGAGGTAGCCGGACGAGGGCATTTTCAAATAGATTTCGGTGTCGAAGGTCATCTTCGCCAATGGAACGTGATAAATCTCGGCGAGTTGTGTGTAGCGCGCATTGTGGCGCTGCCAAACTGTGTGGAGTCCCAACTTTTCGTAGAAGGTCCGCATGAGCGGGACGAAGTCGGCGACGACGGCTGCATCGGGAGGGAGTTCCGCGGGCTTCGCTTTCAGGCCGAAAGCCGGTGGCTCGTCGAGATAGAGCGCTAACGATACATATTGGGAGAGATCGCGAGCGGGCTCCGGAGCCTGGTGCTGGCGGTAAAAAAGACACATTGGGGCGATCACGTCGTGAGCGCCAGCGGTGTTTTCGACAGCTTTGCCGATTTCGAGGCGGATCTGGGTGCGGATCGGATCGGAAATATTTAATTCCTGGTCGTAGCCGCAAGTGTTAATCGCGGTCAGGACGGTGAAGAGAGTCTCGCTGGTCTCGAGAGAAACATTCGGCGCGCTCTGCGCGAATGCGGTGAGAGAGAGGACAGTAGCCAGGACTGCAGCGAAGGTCAGGCGAGCGAGTTGTGTCAGGAGAGCACTTCTGGTCCCAAACATAGACGGATCAAACAACAGTTTAGTGTACGAACTGGGGAATTGGCGGTCAAACGCGGGAATGCGGAGAATCGAAGAAATGACGTTGTCTGATTGGGGACACACGTAGAGCGTGACCCGGGGGTCCTGCGAGTACGGAGCAGTTTGGTTAACCTTTTACGCTGATCTTGGAAAATGACAGCACGGCCGTTCCCCGGGTTGGACGTCCCATCGAGAGGGCCGGGCGGAAGGTCGTGAAAATCAAGAGGTTTTTTAACTCCGGCAAAACGCTCTTGGCTTCTTCGGGTTGAGACAGGACTCGGTAGTCGTCAACGCGGCCATTGGCATCGACGTAAGCTTCAATCACCAGCGCGTCGTCACCAACGTTGCCGAGCGATGTGCCAAATGCGGACTGCTCAAGCTGCGGGCCGGTGTAGAGGGTGAGCGGAACGTCTCCACTGCTCGCTCGTAATTCAGCTGGCAAGGCAAAGAAGCCCAGGAGAAGTCCGAAGAAGAGAATTGCGCTGATCAAGCCAGCGGTTGCGGGAACCATGAAAGCGTTCAGTTCATTTTGGAGACGAACCATGATGCCTTCAAACCGGGGGCGACGCTTCTGCGAGGCTTCGCGCGAAATTGCAACGCGCAACTTCAAAGCCAGGTCCGCGGGCGCTTTCTTTGGACCTAAACCGGAAAGCAACTGCTGGGTGCGCTGCATTGCGGCGTACTCCCACTCGCAACGGGCGCACTTCTCGATGTGACGGGTGACGGCGTGCATCTCTGCTCCGCTCACACGACCATCGATATACGGCGAGAACAACTGCTGCATTCTTGCGCAGTCCATCTCAGCGTACTTCATGACGCCACCTCAGCCTCTCTGCCACCACGTGAACTGTCTTTGATTTTGCTCGAACCGTTCTGTCTTTTTTCGCTGGATTCGATGGGCGCGATCAGTCCCATCTCGGGGCCCACTTCCTTTACATATGCCGCTAGTTGCTTGCGCAACGCGTCGCGCCCGCGGGTGATGCGGGATTTCACGGTGCCCAGGGAAATCTGTAAGACTTCGGCAATCTGCTCGTAAGACATTTCTTCCAGGTCGCGCAGAATTAATGAGGTGCGATACGGCTCAGGAACCTGTTGCAGTGCTTGCTCCACGGCGGCGCGAACTTCGGTGTGCGCGAACTTCTCGAAGGGAGATTCGCCGGGATCGACTAGGCGCTCTTCTCCGGTAAACTCGCAGTCGCCGGTGCATATGGGATCAATTGGCGTTTCTTGCGCCTTGTGACGGAACCACCAGCGACGGCGATTAGCGGCTTCGTGCAGGGCGATGCGGTAAATCCAGGTCTTTAGACTGGACTCGCCATGAAAGTGCTTCATGCCGCGAAAGACCTTCAGGAAAACGTCCTGCGTGGTGTCGGCGGCGTCGGCCGGATCGTTAATGATCCGGTAAATCAGGCCGTAAATGGGTTGGTGGAACTCGCCGATGAGCCAGGAATAGGCCTCTTCGGAACCAGCCTTCAGCTCTGCGATGACGGCAGACTCGGCGGTGCGGGCTCCGATTGCGCTGGCTAGATCACTCAACGTGATGGCTCCTGCCATGCGAGCGTTCCCCTTTACTATACAATGAGTTAGGCGCCGAGCGGGAGGCTAATCTTTAACCCTTAAGTCTTGCAGAACCATTCGTTTCCCCGCTTAGGATGGTTAGACTCCGCGGGGGGCTGGGGAGTTCCCAAAGGCAGAAGACGAGGGTTAGTCGGGGGGAAACGAAGGTCACACGAGGGCGCTGAGGGCGAAAGGCCCACTGCCGGCGAGAGTGCGGGGAGTGGGCCTTGGAGATTCCATTCTGAGGCCTACGGGCCGAGGCCGTTAAGTGTTCTTGACCTTGACCGTTCCGCCACCGCTTCCCGTGGTTGCGCCGGGAGTAGCCGCGGTGAGTTTGTAGGTGTAATCTACGACGGCGTTGGTTGTGTTTTCCTGATGGGGACTGTTATTCCCCGCGCCGACGCCAACCGAGGTAAGGGCAGGCGAGAAGGGATCGACCGGCGTCCAGTTGCTTACGTTGTAATTGTAGTCATTCGAGATCATCTCTAGATAGCCACCAGCCGGCATGGCGACCGGACTCGGGTTGGTCGTAATGCCCGCCACTGTGCTCACAATTTGGACATACATCGGACCGGTGCCGACCTGAATGGCGAATGGACCAGATTTCTCCGTAGATCCAACATAAATGTAGTAGTTCGCCGCCGCATTGTAGTTTGGGGCGATGAAGCCACTGGTGTTCCCGGTCGAAATTCCAATGTTTGCGGATACCGACTCTCCTGGAGGGTTGGGTTGAAATTGGATGGTGATATCGCTGCCTGAGTAATTCTGAAAATTCACGGTATCACCCTGTTGCACGATCAGACCTTTCGACGAGGGCGTGAAGGTTGAATCAATCATCAAGGTGTAAACGGTATCGGCGATTGGAAGGTGGCGGGCTGCTGTCATGGCTGCTCCTTTTTCTTAGTTTCGATTCACTAGAGAGTGTGTAACAAACGACCTTTAAACTGACCGGGAACTAATCGGCATCTTCATTCTTGCGGTCGTTTCCAGGGGTGGCCCACGTAAACGCGCTTTACTTACCAACAACCCGAAAAGCGGGATCGGACATCAGGCCGCGCAGGTCCGGGATGTTTTTCAGGGCTGCAAGAGAATAGCCTTTTTGCAGGCTTTTCCCGATGAACTGTAGAGCCTGAGCACGGTCCCCTAAGTCCTCGTAAGTTTCACCGGCAGCTTCCAACACTTGAGGGTCGTCGGGCGAAAGCGCGAGTGCTGATTGTATGCGCGAAATGGCTTTTTCGCGCAACTTTTTCTGCGCATAGAGCAATCCCAGAGTGGATTGCACGATGGCATCACGAGGAGTTAATTGTGCGGACTTTTCCAGTATGCCGATTTCTCGATCGTGCGCTTGGCTCGCCTTCTCCTTTTCATTCAAGCCTGTATAGGCGAGCGCCAGATTGCCCCACGTCAGGTAGTCCTTGTCATTGATTTGCAGGGCTTTCTCGACCGCCAGAGCGGCCTCGGCATATTTCTTCTCTTGGATATATAGGTAGCCGAGATTGGTGTAGGCCGGGTAACTCGGTTCGAGAGCGATCGATTTTTGCAGTGTCTTTTCTGCCTCCGAGTAGCGCTTGGGATCACCTATGTCGATATAGACAGACCCCAGATTGGAATAAAGTGACGCGTTGTCGGGTGTGAGATCGATGGCACGGCGATACTGCACAATCGCTTCGTCATAGCGCTGGTGGTCATCCAAGAAACTACCGAGGTGGTTGTAGCCTTCCCAAGAATCGGGGCGGAGCGCGATCGCCCTCTTATACGCAGACTCGGCGTCGGTAGCGCGCCCGGAATCGTCGTAAGATTCCGCTAGTCCAATGACCGCGTCTGCGCTCCGCGGGTCGAGTTGAAGTGCTCGCTGATATTCCTGCAATGCCAAGTCGTATTTTCCCGTGCTGCGATGAATATTTCCGAGCGTCACGTAGACGACCGGTAACCGATCGTCCAATTGTTCCGCTTTCCGACAATTCTCAAGAGCTTTATCGATCCACTTCGTATCTTTATCGAGTCGATACTTGGTGCGGTAGGCTTCTCCCAGTTGCGCGAATCCCAGGGCGAAGCGCGGGTCGGCTTTCACGGCGTCATTGAGGGCGGCAATCGCCAGGTCAAGATTGCCGGGCTTGTCATAGCGCTGAGTGTAGCCGAGGGCTTTCAGATAGAGTTCGTAGGCTCCCGCATTGGCGGCGCCGCCGGAGGCGCGAAGCATCTCGGAGGTCACATCGACGTGCATCAATTTGGCGAGGCGCGTCACTGCCTCATCTTCGAGAGTGGAAAAGTCTCCTGCCCGATCTTCGAGAGGGATCGACCCGATCTGGCGCATCGTTTTCGTATTCACGAGGTTGACCGTCATGTGAATTGTCTGTCCGGTGCGTTGCAGGGTGCCTTCGACGACCACGGTCGCTCCCAGTTCGCGCAGGGCGGCTGCGGGGTCGGTGACCTTGCGCCTTCGCACTTCGCTCGCGGGCACCACCCACAACGATTGCTTGCTCGCTTGATCTCCGGCCTCCAGATTGGTCAGCCGGCTGGTCAGGCTGTCCATGAGGCCGTCGGATACGGCTTCGGTGGCTGCGGCGCTGTTTGCGCCATCGCTCGCGGCGGCATCGCCGGGCGCGGCACTCGCTGTCGTTTCGCTCCCGATGTTTTCAAATGGCAGTACAGCGATGTGCTCTTCCGAATGTCCGAACCATCCTGACACTCGCTCGCGCACTGGTGGAAGAAACGAGAGCGCCGCTAGGACAACCGCAGCGATGCTCGCGCCGACTAACCAACGCGTCCAAGGGGCGTGCGTAGGGGCGGGCGCGTGACCCCAGACTGGACGCGAAGCTTGCTCGATCTGTTTTCTCAGGTCGGAAGCGGTCAGGGTCGAGGGCCGCGAGGCGGGGTGTGAACCAGGTTGCGAGCCGGGACGTGAAATTGGCCGAGAGGACGAACCCGTCGAGGCGCCGGTCGCCGCTCCTTCCGATTCGAGGCGCGCGCGAACTTCTCTCAAGTCGTCGACCATCTCGCGGCAGTTCTGGTAGCGGGTCGCCGGCTCCTTGGAGAGTGCCCGGTAGATTACGCGCAGGAGGTCGAGGGGCAACTCTTCCATCGGCAAGGGCGGGTCGTTCAAGATGGCGTAAATCGTGGTGGCCGGTGTGTCGCGCTGGAAGGGATTCTTGCCGGTGACCATTTCAGCGAGAACGATGCCGAGAGACCAAATGTCCGTGCGCTGATCGACGAACTTGCCCACGGTTTGTTCGGGCGACATGTAGCCGATGGTTCCGGCGGTGCTGACGCTTTGCGTGCTGCCGGTGGAGGCGAGACGGGCAAGCCCAAAATCAACAATTTTGGTGACGCCGGTTTGGGTGACGATGGCATTCGAGGGCTTGATGTCACGATGGACGACGGTGGCAGCGTGCGCGGCGGCGAGGCCTTCGCCCATCTGAATCGCGATATCGACGGCATCCAGCAACGGCATTGGGCCGCGGCGCATTTTGTGGGCCAGCGTTTCGCCGGAGTAATAGGCCATCACGATGAAGATGCGTCCGGTGGCGGTCTCGTCGAGACCGTGGATGACGCCGATGTTCGGATGATCGAGGGAGGAAGCGAAGCGAGCTTCGCGGAGAAAGCGGTCTTTATCGTTGGCGTTGGAGATTAAATGTTCGGGTAAGAACTTGAGGGCGACGGTGCGTTCGAGCTTCAAATCGAGGGCGCGATATACGACCCCCATTCCACCGGCTCCGGCCAAGCCGAGGATTTTGTAGTTGCCGATTACATCTCCCGCGGACAAAGTTGCGGTTGTGTCAGACAAGTGGACAACCTCTTGGAAACAACGCCCGAGTGGCTACTACGCTACCGCATTTGGCGGAGGCGGGAAAGTGGCGCGAAGGTGGACGAGGATATGGGGAAGAACGCTGACAGGTCAGTGGAATACGAGATCCTTGGCTGCGCTCGGGATGACAAATTCGCTATTAGAGACCGGTGATTCTTCCATCAGTTTGAGGGCGGAGTTGTGGCTGGCTTCGTTGCAGGTGGTTTTGGTTTGGCTGGGGCTTTCTTCTTGGCGGGCTTTGGGGCGGGCTCGGTGTCATCGACGACTACTTTTTTCGGGGGTGGTGGAGGGGCGGCGGATAGAATTTTAACTTGAGCGCGGAGGCGGGTGAGTTCGTCTTCTTTGCTGGCAGAGAGTTTCTGCATGCGCTCACCGAAGGCTTTGCGGGAGGATTGAAGTTCATTGAGGTCGTTCCCAAGGCTTTGGGCTTCGTCTTTCGATCCGAAGGCTCCGGCGAGTTCGGCGACGGAGCCGAAGACGTCGTAGAGAGCATCGAGATTGCGATAGAGCTTGAAACTTAGGGCCACATCTTCGGGCGAGTTGTTGAGTTGAGCGAGGGTGTCGGGAAGCGTCGACTGCAAGTTGCGCTGAATGGAATCGGAATCGGAGAGCGCCTGTCTCTTGGTGGAGGCGTCGGTCTTCCATTTTTCAATGCGCACTTTTTGCAGGTCGGCTTGCATGCTTTGCGCGGTCTGCTTGAGCTGGGTGAGGATTCCGTTGAGTTCGTTGACGGAGGCGTAGGCCACCGGAGGCTGCGATACAGAGGGGGCAGCGGCGGAGGGTTGCGCTGGGGCCGCGACTGGCGCGATTGCCGCGAGAAGCAGGGCGGCGAGAATCGCGGCGGCACGAGAGCTGGTGTTAGCGATCGCGCTCATCGTGGGGCGGCCTCCTGCAGCGCAAATTCTTAAAGGAACACTTGCACGAACAACAATGTTCTGCGAATTGAACATGGGTCTCCGATTGGCCGTTTTATTTTGTCAAACATATCCTATTCGAGGCGGGGATTGGAGTCGAGTTTGACGCGGGGACGATCCTAAGCGAGAATTGAAGTCGAGTAACTGCCCGCGAAGCACAATGGGCCTGTGGCGCAGCTGGGAGCGCGCTTCCATGGCATGGAAGAGGTCGTCGGTTCGATCCCGACCAGGTCCACCAAATCTCCCATTTAGGTTATGCCCTCCGTTTATATCGTGCAGAGTGAGCGCAGCCAGCGGTTCTATATTGGCTGCGCCGAACAACCAGAGCGCCGCGTATCAGAACACAACCGTGGGCAGACCGTTTCAACCCGTGGGCGAGGACCTTGGGCCTTGGTGTATCAAGAACAGTTCGACAGCTTGGCTGAGGCACGACGGCGCGAGCGGCAGCTTAAAAGCTGGAAGTCGCACCGCTCCATTCAGGAATTGATTAGCGGGCTGAATCGTCCACTCTGAGCGCGCCCCGGCTTCGCCGGGGAGGTCGTCGGTTCGATCCCGACCAGGTCCACCAAATATCTCGTTTACGTTATGACGGGAGTTGGTAACGTTACTTCGATAATCAGTCGTACGAGCCATGGTTCCAGCGGGCCTAATCTGCTCTAATCATCTAGTCTCATCACTTGAATAGCCGCCAGGCCCAACCATGTTGAAGACTCGACTCTACGTAGAATGTCCAAACTGCCATATGCAGTACCTCAGGAAAGATTTTGGCCTGACCTACAGTAACGGGGCTTACATCGAGAACGTTGCGGGCTGTCCCGACTGGCAGCGACTCGTTTGCCCTTGCCAGCCCAAAAAACCCTATAAGTTCAAATTGAGTGAAAGAACGCGGCTCCACGTGTTCCGAGCCGACGAGGGCGAGCAGACCCATTTCTCGCTCAAAACACTAAAGTCGCAGGCTTCCTCGTCCGTCTTGGGCCAGTCCTAGAAAACGCGGAAAATGTCCTTGTGGACTGACTAGGTTCGCCGATTTCCCGCCAATTTTGATATTTCTTGCTGGCTGGATTTGCAGCTCTGGGCACGCGTGTGTGCGCTTTGCACTCGGGCGGGTGTAGGATTTTGGCGTTAGCGAGATCGGGAGTTTTTACGTATGGACGACAAGAATCGCAAGTTGGGGATGGGGCAGGAGATTACGCGACGCGATTTCCTGAATGGAGTGAGCATCGGGGTGGGCGCTTCTCTGGTCGGGAGTTCGACGTGGGTGCAGGCGTTTGGAGTGCCGGGGCCTTCTCCTGAACAGGCCAATGACGCCGGGTATTATCCGCCAGCTAAGACCGGACTGCGCGGGAGCCATGACGGGTCATGGGAGGTAGCGCATGAGATGCGCGAC
Organism: Terriglobales bacterium; assembly: GCA_049520915.1. Classification (GTDB taxonomy): domain Bacteria; phylum Acidobacteriota; class Terriglobia; order Terriglobales; family Acidobacteriaceae; genus Acidiflorens. The sequence goes on along the minus strand of JBEKPH010000008.1, from coordinate 130,043 downwards.
GGGGCGACTTGGCCGGATCCGGTGGCGGATGCTGAGTCCCACGATTTGATTGTGGTTGGCGCGGGAATCAGCGGGCTGGCGGCGGCCTATTTTTATAGAAAATATGTGGGTCCGCAGGCGCGGATTTTGCTGCTAGACAATCACGACGATTTTGGCGGGCATGCCAAGAGGAACGAATTTCAAGCGGGAAATCGGTTGCTGCTGGGGTATGGAGGGACGCAGTCGATTGAGGCTCCGGGGAATTACAGCAAAGATTCGATGGGACTCCTGCAGGAACTGGGAATCGATGTGCAGCGCTTCTTCAAGTATTACGACCAAAAATTGTTTGATTCGATGCGGTTAAAGGAAGCGGTTTTCTTCGACAAGGAGACATTCGGGACGGACCGGTTGGTGCCGGAGAAGGGGCTGCATTATTTCGGAGTGGAATTTGGGATGGAGAATGTGTCGCAGATTCCGATCGCCGAAGAGGCGCGCAAGGATCTGTTGCGGTTGCAACATTCCCACGTCGATTACTTGCCGGGACTGACGCCGGCGCAGAAAAAAGCCCGATTGGTGAAGACGAGTTACAAAGACTTTCTGTTGCGGGACGTGAAGGTGCACCCGGACGTGGTGAAGGTGTTTCAGACTTCGACACACGATTTGTATTGCGTGGGGATCGACGCGGTGTCGGCGTTTGATTGCGCGCGGGAGGGGTATCCAGGATTTAAGGGGATCACGCTGCCGAAGGAGCATCAGGAGAATCCGGAGCAGGATGAGCCTTACATCTTTCATTTTCCGGATGGAAACGCGTCGATTGCGCGGATGCTGGTGCGGGCTCTGATTCCGGCGGCGCTGCCAGGGCACACGATGGAGGACATTGTCACGGCGCGGGCGAATTATTCGCGGCTGGATGAGGGTGGGTCGCCGGTGCGGATACGGCTGAATAGTACGGCGGTGAAGGTTGGGCATGTGGGGGATCCGGCGGAGGCGAAGGAAGTGGAAGTGACGTATGTGCGGGAGGGCAAGGCGCGGCGGGTGCGCGGGAAGAATTGTGTGCTGGCTTGCTACAACATGGTGATTCCGTATTTGTGTCCGGAGATGCCGCAGAAGCAAAAAGATGCGCTGGCTTACGCCGTGAAGATGCCACTGGTTTATACGAATGTGCAGATCAAGAACTGGCGGGCGTTTCAGAAGCTGGGAATCAGCGCGATCTATGCTCCGGGCTCGTATTTCAGCAACGTGACACTGGATTTTCCGGTGTCGATGGGAGGGTACAAGTATCCCGCATCGCCAGAGGAATCTTGTCTGCTGCATTTGTTGCGAACGCCTTGCGAGCCGGGATTGGATTGCAAGGATCAGTACCGGGCGGGGCGGTTTGAGTTGGTGAGTACGAAGTTTGAAAAGTTCGAGATGGAGATACGGGATCAGTTGGGCAGGATGCTGGGGGCGGGAGGATTCGATCCGGCACGCGACATCGAGGCGATAACCGTGAACCGGTGGCCGCATGGATATTCGTATGAATACAACGTGCTTTTCGAGCCGCTGGATCGGCCGGAAGCGGAGCGTCCTTGTGTGATTGGGCGGCAACCGTTTGGACAAATCAAGATCGCCAACTCGGATGCGGATGGGCATGCTTATACGAACACCGCGATCGACCAGGGGCTACGGGCCGTTCGAGAGATTGTGGGAGAGAGAGCGGCGTAGAGCGAGTTCTAGCAAATATGTTGTTCATTCCTCGAAAGTAACTTTCTTCGCAAGTACATTCACTTCAGGTTCTTTGGCGGCGGTTTCCCGTGTCCGTAATAGTTTTGTAATGTGGCTGGGATCACGGCGACGCGCACTCCTGCGCCAATAGTCTTCAGGCATGCCTATGAAAACCAGCGAAATGGCAGTTCATGCCATGCCAGTTCACCCAATGCCAATTCACCCAATGCCAATTCACCCCAAGGGAAGTGATGCGCGTATTTTATTGAGTTCGGTGTTCGGACCGTATGCGCAGGACGATGATTTCGGCAGCCGGGCGATCAATCCGATGGAGCTCTATCACAACCAGGTGACGAGGGCGCAGGGGAGTTTCTCGCTGCGAATGTTCCACCGGTCGTGGGGCATCATGATGATTCAGGAAAATATTTCGGCACCGTGCAGCGTGCTGGATTTTCCTACCCGCCAACGATTTGCCGAGGAATTGCTCGCAAACCAATATGACATTGTGGGAATCTCTTCGATCATCGTCAATGTTGGCAAGGTGCGCGAGATGTGCCGAATGGTGCGGGAACTGTCTCCTGAGTCGGTGATTATCGTGGGCGGGCATGTAACGGCGACTCCGGACATCGAAAAGCTGATTGACGCGGATCACATTGTGAAGGGCGAGGGAATCTCGTGGATGCGGCGGTATCTGGGCGAGGACGAGAGCGCGAAGATCAAGCATCCCATGATTGTTTCGGGGCTGGAGACACGGATTATGGGGATTCGGCTACCGAATCGAGAGGGCGGGACGGCGGCGACGATTATTCCCTCGGTGGGATGTCCCATGGGGTGCAACTTCTGCACCACGTCTGCATTTTTTGGCGGGAAGGGAAAGTTTTATAACTTTTACGAGACGGGCGATGAGCTGTTCGAGGTGATGTGCGGCATCGAGGCTGAGCTCAAAGTGAAGTCTTTTTTTGTGATGGACGAGAACTTCCTGCTGCATCGTACGCGAGCGATGCGCCTGCTGGAACTGATGAAGGCTGCGGGAAAAAGTTGGGAGCTTTCGGTGTTTGCTTCGGCGAATGCCATCCGCAAATACACGATGTTGGAACTGGTTGAGTTGGGCGTCTCGTGGGTGTGGATGGGATTGGAATCTCCGCGTTCGAGTTATAGCAAGCTGGAAGGAAAGGACGTGCGAGACCTGACGCGCGAATTGCGACAGCATGGGATAAGGGTGCAGGGTTCGACGATTGTTGGACTGGAACACCATACGCCGGACAACATTGTGGACGAGATCGAATCGGCAGTCAGCTATCAGACGGATTTTCACCAGTTCATGCTGTATACGCCGGTTCCGGGAACGCCGCTCTATAAAGAGATGGAGGAGCAGGGAAGAATGTTACCGGGCATCGATTTTGCGGACATCCACGGGCAGCACAAGTTTAATTTCAGGCACGCAGCGATCTCGCGGGACGATTCGAAACGTTTCCTCGATTGGGCATTCTGGCGCGATTTTGAGAGCAACGGTCCGAGTTTGTATCGCATGTGCCAGACAATGCTGCAGGGATGGCAGCGCTATAAGCATCATCCCGACCCGCGGGTGCGGGAGCGCTTCGAACGGGAGATGAAAAAGCTGAGCAGCGCTTACAACGCGGCGCTGTGGGCGATGGAAAAGGAATTCAAGAAAGTGAATCGCGGCGTGAGTGACCGGATCCACAAACTGAGGCGCGAGGTCGAAAAAGAGTTTCCGGTGGTGGCGCGGCTGACGGCGGCATCGCTGGGTCCTGTGTTGCTGTGGTCGACGCGGCGAGAGGAACGGCGGCTGGCGGCGGGCAGGACGTACGAGCCTCCTACGTTTCTGGAGCGGCGGAACTGGGTTTCGGCGACGTAGGCCGGTTCGCCGGTCAGGTAGGGACTGGCTGGCCTTAGCGCACTTGTTTACAGAGATTTGCCGGGCGCGGCGATGTACCAGCCTTCGGCGAGAAATTGGGCTATGGAGCGATCCTGGATCCCTTCCTGGACACGAAGTTCATCATTGAGGAAGTGGTAGGAGAGGGTTTGGGAGTCGCGATCGAGGCGGTCGAGACGAATGCGATTGCCGTCGCGATCGGCGCAGATCAGACCGGCTTGAAGGTCTTGTTCTGTGGCTTTCGTGACGTTTGTTTCGGTTCTTAGAGCCATAGCTTTGTTTGATGACCGCAGGACCGTTAAGGAATCTGCGGTAAGGGCGTGTGCTGGTGTTCTTGCCCCACACCTACAGACGGGCGATGTCCTTGCGGGATCTAGGTCGGTCGGGCATGATCAATAGATGCGTTCTCGCAAGTTGGTTTTTGTCTTCTTTGCCGCAGCTACACTGTTCTCGGTGATCCGGGAATGGAGTGCGCCAGTGGGTTGTCCCCGGCGGCCAATGACGCAGCATGAATCTCGGCGTCCCTGAGGTTGTCCCAAGAACTAAGAGCGATATAAAAATACTACATCCGATAGCGGCCTTGCTATTTCTTCAGCTTGCGGCGAATATCGGGCCAGAATTCCTTGACTACGAGAGTGATCGCGTCGTAGCCCATCTGCGAACCCCAAACGCTGGCGGTATTGGTCAAGGTGCGATCGCTGGGATAGTACTCGGCAACGCCCATACTGTTAAGACGATTGAACGTACGGCGGGGGTGGTAGCTGTAAGTCGAGATGGCGGAGGCGATGGCGCTGCCAAACACCTCGGAAAAGTTGAACTGCCGCTTGCCCGAATCGCCGCGAGTGATGACGATGCGGCTGGCGGCGTAGCTGGCACGCGAGACAAAGCCTCCCTCGGGCTTCGGGAAAAAGCGAGGATCCTGATGGAGAACGGAGGGAAGGATCGCTCCCACAAAAAAGTTTTCAATGGTGCCATCCGCAGCGTAGGCGCCGTAGCGCTTGCCGTACGCTTCCCAGCCCTGACCGAAGCCGGGTTCGCTGTTCTCGGCCTGGCTGACACCCGACAGAGCGGCGTACCAGACGATCTGGACCGGATCGAAGGAGCCTTGGGCGACAACTTTGAATTTCTGCCCGGCGGTGAGGGGAATGATCTTCCCGTTCGCATCGACGGTTAAGAAGTTGGGCAGGGCAAAAAAGAGGCGGTCTTTCGATGTGCCGGATGTTTCGGCGGAGGCACCTTTGGCGTCCTTGTCGGCTGGCTGAGTTTGGCCTTGATTGGGCGTCGATTTGGCAGGAGGAGCAGCCTGATCGGAGGGCTGGGAAGCCCCGTTCGCGGGAGGGTTTTGGTTAGAGGAATCGGGAGTTTGGGCGAGGCAGAGTCCAGTTGCAAGCGAGAAGGACGCGATCAATGAGAATACAAAGAAAAAATTAGGGAATCTCAAGTTAAGTTTGGCTCCAAATTCAGCGGATCGAAGTGAGTTCCGAGGGATATGGAGAGTCTACTGTTTGACGATCTATTTCAGCAAATGAACCGGGCGCAACGAGGGCCTCAACGGGTCGTGAACTGGATCGTACGAACAGTTTCTCCCGCGCGCTGTAGCGTGATTTCCGCGTCCTGATCACGCTGCAGGCGAGGGAACTTCTCTCCCCACTCGATGAGTAGGATGCTGTTGGGGGCGAGCAGGTCGTCGAGGGCGAGGGTTTCCAGTTCGCGCTCGGTGTCAATGCGATACAGATCAATGTGATAAAGCGTGACTCGGGGTCCTCGATATTCATGGATCAGGGTGAAAGTGGGACTGGTTACGTCTTCCGCAGCCGCAGCCTGGAAGCCTTCGGCGATTCCTTTGACCAGGGTCGTTTTTCCGGCTCCGAGATCGCCGCGGAGAAGGACTACGAGGGGCGGCGCCAGGTCGAGGGCGACTTTCCGTCCGAAGGCGACTGTTTCGTCGGCCGAGTGGGTAGTGGTTTCGGTTGTCATCCGACGAAGACAGTATAGCGGGAGAGGGAACGGTCTCTGGCTTCTGGCTGCTAGCCGCTTGCTTGTCGCTTCCTCAATTCGAGCGTTAGAAACCGGGTGGTGTTTGTAGCTTCTCCGAGACGGGATCGAGGAAACTGCGATCCATAGCGGAATCGAGGGCCATCCGCAGCTTCCGGTGATCGTCATCGCCGAGGGCTATGAAGCGGAACGGCTGCAAACAGGCGCTTTGAAACTTGCGGGTGGGATGGAGCATTTCGGCCATACCGCAGATGGCTCCGGCGCGGGTATGGAATGCGATTTCGACGAAGTCTCCCGTGGAAAGCTCATGTTGCAATTGCAACATTCCACCGGTAATAGAGATGGATTGAAGTTTTGCGCGCGCCCGTTGGCCACCTTCGGCCATGACGGCGGCCGCGACCGATCCATTGAGTTTGACACGGGGTGAACGCCGGCTGACATTGCTTTGGGGGAAGTGAGTCATACGGATGGACTATGTCATGCCGGGGCGGGCGGGGGCAGATTACGAAAGCACCTGTACACGGGCGTATGCTAAATGGTTGGCGGCGAGGTCCGGCAAGCCGGTTCAAATTTGCGATAATGACAGCGGTAACTTTCCTGACTAAGACGTGGCAGAGTACCTTGGTGCGACAAGAATTGAAAGGGCTGTATTTAGAGGGTTTGAGGCGTGGAGAGATATGCACATTGCTAAGGGGTTAGGGTTGAAGTCTGCGATCGCGGCTGTTTGCTTGCTGGGGATCTCGCTGACGGGCTGTTCGGGGAATCCAAACGAGAAGAAACAGAAGTATCTGGAGAGCGGGCAGCGCTATTTCGAAAAGGGCCAGTACCGGGAGGCGGAAATTCAGTTTCAGAACGCCATCCAAGTGGATTCGCGCTTTACTGCTGCGCACTACAAGATGGCGCAGGCGGCGATGAAACTGGGGGACGGAGCGACGGCGGTGCGTGAGCTGATGACCACAGTCCAGATCGATCCCAACCAATATGCCGCACAACTGGATTTGGCAAACCTGATGATTCTGGCTCACGAGTTCACCCAGGCGAAGGAACATCTCGATCTGCTGGTGCAAAAGCAGCCGAACAATCCTGACGTTTACCTGGCACGAGCCAATTACGACGCTGGAACGAATAACATTGGCGGCGCTTTGGCGGATCTGCAAAAGGCGCTGCAACTAGATCCTAATCGGTCAGACTCGTACTTGAATTTGGCGGTGTTGCAGGTGCGGGGTCAGCAGTGGGATGCGGCGGAGGAGAATCTAAAGAAAGCGGTCGACCTCAGTCCCAAGTCCACGAACGCCCTGGTAACGATGGGTAATTTCTATCAAACGCGAGGCCGTTTTCCCGAGGCGGAACAGTGGTTCAAGAAGGGTTACCAGTCGGCCCCGGATGATCCCAACCCGCGGCTATCTTTAGCCGGTCTGTATTTGGCGGAGAACAAGCCGGGCGAGGCCGAAGAATTTCTTCGCGAGTCGAAGAAGGACTTTCCGAGCAATTCTGATGGCTACCGGATGTTGGGTAACTTTTACTACGGTACAAACCAGCTAGACAAGGCATTGACGGAGTACGCGTCGCTTTATGCTGATCATCCCAAGGACGTGCTTGTTAAGAAAAACTACATTCAGCTACTGATCCTGAAAGATCGGCTGGATGAAGCACGAAAGTTGAATGACGAGATATTGAAGGCCAAGGCGGACGATGCGGACGCGCAGATTTACAAAGGCGAAATCGATATTCGCGGCGGGAAAGGAAGCGACGCGGTTAATACCCTACAGGTTGTGTTGAAGAACGATCCAGACAATGCGGTGGCGCATTATCAGCTCGGATTGGCGTACGACCAACTGGGCAACAACCGAGGATCGGAAGCGGAATGGAGGGATGCAATTCGACTTCGTCCTGAGTTGGTGGAGGCGCATCGCGCGCTGGCGGGAATAGCGATCCGCCACAGCGATGCGACGGCGCTGGCGCAGGAAGCGGACCAAATCATCGCCGTGCAGCCAGCGGCTCCGGATGGATATCTGCTGCGGGCGATTGCGGACATCGATCGCAAGCAGTACACCTCGGCGGAGCAATTTATTCGGCGCTCGCTCGAGAAAGAGCCCAACAATCCTGCCGCCTACGTGCAGTTAGGAAATTTGCGGGTAGCGCAGAATCAGAATGCGGAAGCGCAGAGGGCGTATCAACAGGCGCTCGATCAAGATCCCAATTCGACTGATGCGCTCGGCGGCGTGCTGAATGTGGATCTGGCGGAGAAACAGCCAGACCGGGCGATTGCGACGATCAAGACACAGATTTCCCGTTATCCGAAAAATGCTGGTTTCCATATCATGCTGGGCGTTTTGTTGATGGAACAGAAAAAAGACCTCGCGGGTGCGGAGGCGGAATTTCGACAAGCTTCTGAAATCGACCCAAACAATGCCGAGGCGCTGGTGAAACTCGGGGTGGTGGAGGATACGCGCGGATCCACGGATCAGGCGCTGCAAACTTATCTCGATGGCGCGAAGAAGAACCCGAAGGAGATTGCTTTTTACCTGCTGTTGGGTGGGATCTACGAGAACCGGAAGGATTGGGAAAGCGCCAAGCAGCAATATCAGAAAGTGCTGGCATTGCAATCGGACAATCCAGTTGCTTCGAACAATCTGGCCTATGTCATGCTGCAGCAGGGGGGCAATGTGGACGTGGCCTTTGCGATGGCGCAGACGGCGCGACGGCAGTTGCCAGATAATCCGAACTCGGCCGACACGCTGGGCTGGGCTTTCTATCACAAACAGGTCTACACGTCGGCGATCACTTTGTTCAAAGAAGCTGTCAAGAAAGAACCGGACAACGCGCTTTTCAACTATCACCTGGGGCTGGCTTATGCTAAGAGTGGACAAGCGGGACTGGCGAAGCAACAGCTTGATCGGCTAGTAAGGCTGAAGCCGAATTCTTCGGAGGTAGAGGATTTGCGGCGGGCGATGTCGGAGGCGAAGGGATAGGGACTGCGTCGAGCGAGTTTGTTGCCGGGGGATCGAAGCCAGGACCGGCAAGGCCGGCTTAAGGAAGTGGATCGGCTTTAACAGGCGGCGCTTCTTGAGGCAGAGGCTGCGAGTGCCTCTGCTTCGCGTTCAGAGTGATCATCGGAGTGGGAGCATATTGGGATCGCAGTGTCATCAGTTGTTGCGGCAGGGTCAGATCATTCTCGACGTCGGCCAGCGCGGACTTCCGCGGCGGTGCGGATTTTAGTGAGATGTAGCGATCGCATCCCAGTCTGCCAATTAGTAAGATGACGAAAGGACACGAATCGCTGTGAGCGCCCTACGTCATTTTGGAGTTGTGAGGCGAACCTAACCCCGGTAGAGTGATGGAAACGTTTGGGTACTGTGGGGTATCCGTAGCGGGGAATCATGTACACGCCTCATGCCAATTTGGCGGACGAAGTGAATAGCAACATCGTCCAGTCTGAAATAGAGGGCGGCGTATTTCTGGAAAGCTTGCCTCCCGATACCGTGTTGCAGATTCGTACCCAAAATCATTTCTATACGGCGCAGCTTCTGGGTGAAGGGGCGGCGCTGATCTCTGGACATCCGCAATATTGTCCGCAACCGGTGCAAGTGACGATTGCGGGTTCGACGTGGGGCGGATCGATGCTCAAGCTGCGATTTATCGGCCGAGGCATGCGGCTGGAATTTCACCACCCTGCCTACAGCATGCCGATTGTCACCTCAACCATTCAGGAAATCTGCGAATCGCTTGAGCCGGTCTTATGGCACGGTGATGCAAAAACTGTGCGTCTGCCTGACTAAAGCTTTCCTCGCGGGACTTCTTCTCTACCTGATCAACTCAACAAAATTCACTCCTTATCACAACGTAATCCGGGCGATTAACGCGAACGCCGAGCACAGCAGTACTAGCTGCTGTGAACCGCCGCGCGAGGCAAAGGCTAAAAGCGTGACCTCCGAATTCTTTCGTTGCCCGCAAGAAATTAAACCGGGTTATCAGGGCAAAAGTTGCGCGGGTTCGAGCGGAAGCCTTGGAGGTTGCACCAGTGCGGGAGGTGCGGTGTCCGGCGGTGGCGGGGAATGAAACTGTGGGTTGATAAAAACTTCCTGCGTGGGCCGTGCGGGCAGACCAGTTGGACTTCAGGAAAATCTTGGATCGTTCGACATCGAACATACCAAACGTGTTAATCGTTGCGATACTGCCGATTCTCATGAAGAAGTCTGATAGTGACGGGACCCGCGGCTTTTGGCCAATCGTGGTGGAACTCCGGAAAGTTCGGTTTCAACGACTGGCGCAAAAACTCGATCCGATCCTCAGTAGGGGACAGGCGCTGCTACGACGTAGTGGCGCTATCGAACCCAGGGAATTACCTCTCTGACTTACGCACTTCATCTAGTTCAAAGGGAATACAGTGTTCGTGTTACGGAAGCGTTGGGCGATGAGGTTTCGCCTTATATTCTGCAAGATTGTGCTGCTCTCATGTCGGTTCATTTAGAAGAATTACTACAGCGTGCACCCCTATGAAACGTCCAAAATCGACGCATCGAACCAAAGGTATGGGAATTTTGGAGCAAGGAACGCTAGTCGTCAAAACGACTCGACATACGGGTCGAGCCAGTGGGATGCGTCCGGGAGAACGAACCGATGCGGATGGAAAAGCGGTGTGCAACGTGATTCTGCTGTCCCTTCCGGATGAGGAGTACAGCGCGCTGCGTCCTTATTTAGAACGGGTGGACCTGCCACAACACGAAATTTTGCACGAGCCCGGAGAGAAGATTGAGTTTGTCTATTTCCTGAATGAGGGAATGACGTCGATCGTCGCGCTGAGCGGCGATGGGAGAAGCGTGGAGGTCGGGATCGTAGGCAAAGAAGGCATGGTGGGCATGGCGCTGACGATCGGGCTGAGGCGCAGCGCTTTCCGCACGATTATGCAGATTGCGGGGAACGGGATGCGCGTCCGTTCGGACGTATTCCAGGATGTTTTGTTGTATGGCTCGACGTTGCGGGCGAAACTCAGCCGGTTTGGCTTGTTGCACGGCATGCAGGTGGCTCAACTCACGGCTTGCAATCGTTTGCATGAGGTGGAACAGCGGTTGGCGCGGTGGCTGCTCATGTGCCAGGACCACGTGGAATCGGGATCTTTGTTTCTGACGCACGAGTTCCTTTCGCAAATGCTGGGAACTGGCCGTCCGAGTGTGAGTTTGGCAGTGGCTTCGCTAGAGAACGCTAGGCTGATTGAGAATGGACGCGGGTCGGTGAAGATTCTGAATCGCAAGGGACTGGAAGAAGCGGCGTGCGAGTGTTACGGAGTGATTCAGAACTTTAATGGCGGGATGGGGCTGAAGTAACGGTTGAATTTGTGTGCCCATTGGCGGCAGATGCGCCGATTTCGCAAAGCTGCAACAGGACACTCCTGGCGATGAGACTTGATGTATATCTTCGGAATTGAAAATGCTAGCCTGATTGTCTGATGCGAGGACTTCTTTTCTCCTTCTACAAACTCTTATTCTTCGTCATTCTGGCGGTGTCTTTCTTCGAGCTTCCAATCGCCGTGGTTGAAGCGCGGTCGGCTTCGGCACAATCATCCTCGCCAATAAAATCATCTGAAAGCTGGGGCGTCGCGGAAGCGCCGGCACGGTTGGTAAACGGAAGCCCGGTGCTCTTTCGGGTGGCTGCGCCCAGAGCGGTGCGGGCGCTTTCGGGAACGTGGCTGGGGCACGAAATTGTGTTCAGCTTCGACGCGGAACGCAAGGATTGGTTTGCGTTGGCCGGAGTGAGTCAAGAGACGAAGGCCGGGAGTTATTCGCTCGAACTGCGCGGGGAGACGTCTACGCCGCCAGGGGCCGGCTCTTCGTCGTCAACAACAACAACAACAACAACAACATCATCATCATCATCATCTTCTTCTTCTTCTTCTTCTTCTTCTTCTTCTGTTTCGACAACAGGTGGGGCACTTATGTTTGAGAAGAAGATTCTCATTGCGCGGCAGCGGTATCCGCGCGTGCTGTTGAAGGTGCCCGGGAAATATACGGCGCCGAGTCCGGAAGATCAGAAGGAGATTGCGGCCGACAAGGAGATCAAAGCGGAGATATTCAAAACGGAGACAGCGGAGCGGTCGTGGCGAGGGTCGTTTGCGGTTCCGGTGAAGGCGGAGATTTCGGATGTGTTCGGAGTGGAACGTGTGTTCAACGGGTCGGTACAGAGCACCCATCAGGGTCTCGATTTTCGTGTGCCTTCCGGAACGCCGGTCGCGGCAGTAAATGATGGCACGGTGATCCTGGCGCGGCCGTTGTTTTTTGAGGGAAATTGCATCGTCATCGATCACGGGCAAGGGTTACTGACTCTGTATTTGCATCTTTCGAAGTTTCTCGTGAAAGAAGGCGACGTAGTGAAGAAGGGGCAGGAGATCGGACTGAGCGGCGGAACGGGGCGGGCAACCGGTCCGCATCTGCATCTGGCGGTGCGGTGGCAGGGGGTCTATTTGAATCCGGCGGAGTTGTTGAAGCTGACGTTGCCGTGATTTCTCAATAGCTGGCCGCCAGGGCCTGCTCTTCGGGAGCGTGGATTCCGTTGCGGAAGGTCACGGTTCTTCCGCTGATGGCGGGAATGCGCTCGCCGGGGACGATAATTCCTACTAAGTTCAGCGGATCAGCGGCTGCAATGACAACACAATCTTCCTGTTGATACGCAGGATTCGCCGGCTGCTTGCGATGGGCGCGCAGGGAGTCTACGGCCACGGGAAGGGCGAATTGTTCGCCTAGAAATCCGTCGACGAAGCGGCCACCTCGAATCTCGCCGCGGTCTTCCAGGCGGCGCAAACCGATTTGCAATTCACGCCACGCGGGCAAATTGGTTTCGCGCGCGAGCAGGTCGCGGAAGACGACTCCGTAACGTCGGAGAAGCATCCAGCAAGAGGATTCAATGCAGCGGTCGCGCTCAGCGCCGTCGGCTTGCAGAAGCGACCAGCGGCCGGGAGTGTGACGCGGACGGCGAACTTTCGCGATGGCTTTGCCGGGCCAAGTATTGGCGTCGCTTCCCGTAATGCCTTTCGGAGTGACGAGGGCGCGGAGATTTTCGAAGGCGTCGGCAGTCACAATGCCAGCGGCTACCAATTCCCAGAGCCCAGTTTCGACTTCTGCCTTGAGGCGGTTGGTGGCGCGGACCATGTCGGGAAAGAAGAGAGCTCCTCGATTTTTCAGAAGTTCTAAAACCTCTTTGGCCACCGGACTCAAGTAGGAAGTGTTGGAATTCTCGGATGCCGGGTGACGCGTGCATAGCCAGTCGGCATCTTCGCGTACGAAGAAGGCGATGGGCGCGACTTTGGTGGGAATAACGCGGCGGCGCGTGACGTCGTTTCCGGTGCCCTCAAGAGTTGCGGGATGAGGTGAAAGACGGCCCCAACCGGCCGTCCCTGTCAGACAGAGTTGATCAAGATAAGCAGGATCGTAACCCGCGATTCTGGGGGTGAGGACATACCGCTCCCAGCAACTGGCCGGAATTTCGAAGCCCTGCAACTGGCGGACAATTTCGAAAGTGCCGTGTTCGCCGCGGAGTTGCGTGCCGGGGGCAACGTGCTGCCAGCGTAGAAGCCAAGTCATGAATTGCGAAGCGGTGACGGGGGCAATCTGCTTGCGCAGCGTAGCGACCGTCATGCGATGAATGCGCGCAAGAAGACGGCGCTCGCACCATTCGGTTTCTGTGACGGTTGCAGGATGCGACGCGAGGGGCGCGGCCGCGGTTGTCGCTGTTGCCGAATGCTTATCGACGGTACGAAACTTGCCGCGCAGGATGGAGCCGTTGGCCTCCATGCGGAGAAGAGTCTTTTCTACCTCGGTTACCTGCAGAGCCAACTGGGCGCCGATCTCGGAGGCAGTGGTCGGTCCTAGATGAAGTATCCATCCTTGGACGGCGACAAGCATGGCGTCGTCGAAGGTGGGAGCCATACTGCCAGCAGTTCCATCTTCGCTTTCTAGTGAGGTGGAGTTTTGTTTCACCGTGACGGGGCGGAGTTCCATCGCCGCACCCGGGTGGAGTGAAAGGAAGTATTCTTCGCGCTCGGCGGCCACCCAGAATTTCTCGCCTTTGACTTCGACGACAGCAGCGCGGTTCTCGATTTGCAGTCGATGAAAGAACGGCGTCCAGTGGGCAGTTGGTTGCGGCATGGTTGACCGCGAGCTGAGGGCCGGCAGCGGATAGCCCGCTTCGTCTGGGACACGCAGTGCTACTAGCGTGTGCAGAACGTCGTGGAGTTCATCGGCGTCGCGAACGTCGGGCCAAGCTTCCTGCTGGACTTGGGCGATGGCGGCGGGATCTAGCGCTCCTACTTCTTCCAAGACGGAGGCGGGCAAGACCCGGCGCATCTCGACCGCCCGGGCTCGACGTTCTTCGAGGGGCGCATCGTCTAAGTAGGCATAAGGGTTGGCGTTCAAGATTTCGTGGGAGAACTGCGATGGAACCGGGGTGTCGACTGCGAGAAAACGAATACGTCCCTGCTCGAGACCGCGCAGGACGGCCGCAAGCCCGTCGATGTCGAGGGCTTCGGTTAAGACGTCTTTCATTACCTCGCGAACGAGCGGGTGGTCTGGAATTTTAATGTCGCCTTCGATATTTTCCTGGCAGGCCGCTACGTCGGGGAAAACGGAGGCGAGCAGGTCGTCGGAGCGCATGCGCTGAATCTGTGGCGGAACCTTTTTTCCATTTTGAAAGCGCAAGAGAGCCAGAGAGCGCGTGGCGTCCCAGCGCCAGCGGGTTTGGAAGATGGGCGAGGCGAGCGCCGCTTGTTCGAGGATGGGCGGCATCGTTTCGGAGTGCAGGAATTGGAAGACGTCGGCGAGAGGGAAGCTGTGCTGCTCGGCTAGAGCGATGTTCAGACCATTGTCGGTGGCGGCAGCCTGGAGTTCGAAGTTGAAGCCGCGGCAGAAACGCTTGCGCAACGCCAAGCCCCAGGCTTTGTTGATGCGCCCGCCGAAGGGGGCGTGGATGATGAGCTGCATGCCTCCGCCTTCGTCGAAAAACCGCTCGGCGATGATGGTCGTTTGCGTGGGGACGTCGCCCAGGACCACGCGGCCTTCGAGAATGTACTGAATCAACTGCTCGGCTCCCGAGAAATCCAGGCCGCACTCTTCGCTAAGCCAAACAATGGTGTCGGCTACTTCGGGTAAGTTGCGCCATCCTTCGACTGGAATCACGTTTGGCAGGCGGTCGCTGATGTCTTTGCGAAGCTCGCCGAGTTGCTGCGAAAGTTCTTCGGTGCGGGCGGGCGCTTCTCCGCGCCAGAAGGGCACGCTCGGCGGAGCGCCGTGGGCGTCTTCGACCAGCACGCGGGAGGTCTTCGCTTCAACGCGGCGGATGCGCCAGGAGGTGTTACCGAGGAGCATGACGTCTCCGGCCATGCTCTCGACGGCGAAATCCTCATCGAGGGTGCCAACGGTTCCACCGTCGGGCTCGGATACAACCGTGAACAGGGCATTGTCGGGGATGGCGCCGCCGCTGGTGATGGCTGCAAGGCGGGCACCGCGTCGAGCGCGGAGTTTGCGATTCACGCGGTCGTGGTGGAGGTAGGCACCGAAACGTCCACGCTGCGAGGCGATACCTTCGGAGAGCATGGTTAGGACTTCGTCGTAAGTCTGGCGCGAGAGATTGCGATAAGGATAGGCGCGCTTGATGAGAGCGAAAAGATCGTCTTCGTCCCAGGAATCGTTGATGCGTTCGCCGGAGTATTCATCGATGACGGTGCCGCAGGCGGCGCAACAGGCAACGATTTGCTGGGCGAGGACGTCGATGGAGGCTTCCGGGAAAATGAGACGGTCGAGTTCACCTTTGCGGATGGCGCGAACGAGGACGGCGCATTCGGCAAGGTCGTCGCGAGTCGTGACGAAGAAGCGTCCTTTGGGGACAGCGCCGCGCCAGTGGCCAGAGCGGCCGACGCGTTGCAGAGCGACAGCGATGGAGCGTGGAGAACTGATGTGGCAGACAAGGTCGACGGTTCCGACGTCGATGCCGAGTTCCAAGGAAGCGGTTGCGACCAAAACTTTAATTTGTCCTTCTTTTAATTTGCGCTCGGCTTCGAGACGAAGCTTGCGAGAGAGGCTTCCGTGATGGGCGGCCACATTTTCTTCGCCGAGGACCTCACCGAGTTGGTGGGCGATTCGTTCGGCAAGGCGGCGCGTGTTGACGAAGACGAGCGTGGAGCGGTGCGTGTTGACAAGTTCCACGATGCGCTCATAGATCTCGCCCCACATTTCGTTGGAGGCAACGGGGCCAAGCTCGGACTTGGGAACCTCAACGCCGAGATCGAGAGTGCGTTTGTGCCCTACGTTGACGATGATGGGCTCGCAGCGCGGGTTTTGCGGGCCGGAGTTGCCGCCGAGAAAGCGTGCCACTTCTTCGATCGGTTTCTGGGTTGCGGATAGGCCGATGCGCATGGGAGAGCGTCCGGTGAGGGCTTCGAGGCGCTCGAGCGAAAGTGCGAGATGGACTCCACGTTTATCGTCGGCCACGGCATGAATTTCATCGACGATCACGGTTTCTACGTCCCGCAGGATCGCGCGGCTTTTCTCGGCGGTCAGGAGGATGTAGAAAGACTCGGGAGTGGTGACCAGAATGTGCGGCGGACGCTTTAGCATCGCGCGCCGGTCTTTCATCAGCGTGTCGCCGGTACGGACGGCGGTGCGGATCGTGGGCATGAGCAGCCCGCGGTCGCTGGCCATTTGCAAAATCTCTCCGAGCGGCAGCTCCAGATTTTTCTGGATGTCATTGCCCAGGGCTTTGAGCGGCGAAATGTAGAGCACTTCCGTGCGGTCGTGGAGATCTCCGGCAAGGGCTTTGCAAACCAGACGATTGATGCAGGCGAGAAAGGCGGCCAGCGTTTTGCCGGAGCCGGTAGGGGCGGAGATCAGGGTCGTGTGTCCAGCGAGGATGTGCGGCCAACCCTGTTCCTGCGGCTCGGTAGGCGTGGAGAAGCGGGCGGTGAACCACTGCTGCACGAGGGGATGAGCCCAGGAAAGCGAAGGGGAGACTGCGGGAGGCATGGGGAAGATTGTAACGAGAAAACGGGGTTTCGTAAAACGTTCGCCCATCAATGGATGAGGACCCAACAGGGCTCCAATTGATCGCCCGAAGTCCCTCTCAATCGATCTGCCGTTGCCCGATTGGGAGTACAATTCCGGAAACGTTAAGACCCCCGCTTGACGTAGCACCCCTCGACAGGAGATCTCCATGCCCTACCTTTCCAGAAGTCTTCGCCCACGCAACGTGGCGGCGATCAGTTTCGTACTCCTCGCAGCTGGATTTGCTTCTTTCGGCGCGGCTGATTCGATCGCGGCCATGCCCGAGACTCAACGTCATCACACACAAATCGTAATGACGTCGTCTGATAACCACTACTCTTATGTCGGACAACCGGTAACTTTCACCGTCACGCTCACGAGCAAATTTGGTCCGATACCGGACGGTGAGACCGTCTATTTTGAGGCTGCCGATCAGCCGATAGGCACAGGAACCACGTTGGACGGTGTTGCGACCTTCACAACGTCGTCGCTGTCCGCGCGTTATTACGAGATTCAAGGGGATTATCCGGGAGACGACACGTTCGGCAGCGCTTTCACTCAGATTAAGCAGGTGGTTTCCAAATGGGGGACAAGCACAAATCTCGAATTGAGTCCGAACCCCGCTGCCAAAGGCCAGCTCATCACCTTCGTCGCGACTGTTACCTCGCAGGGCCCCTCTACTCCGACCGGAAACGTCCGGTTTCCGAATATCGGCTTGGTGCCGATCGTCAATGGAGTCGCAACGGTAACCACCGCCGGCCTGCATTCTGGCACTCACGTTATCGTAGCCACTTACGAGGGAGATGCCGCCTCGGCCGATAGCAAATCAGCGCCTTTCACTGAGGTGGTCAATCCGTGAGTGTCCGCAAATTTATGAATCAGGACTAAAGAGGTTCTGAGTTTCGAGAGACTTACAGTGAAGAGTGCGAAATTTACGCCCACCGGTTGCTTGCTTGGGGCGTGCTCGGGTTAGCCACCGGTGGGCGTTGTTCTCCTTACTCACCCTGTTGTTTTCAGGAGCATTTACTTTGCAAACACGGTGGTTTTGGGAAAGTTTCGCGACAATGGTCGATTTCTTGATTTCTTGCCAACTCGTTGAGCCTTGTTAGCTTATTTGAAGGCGGATTGAGTCAGTTTCACCGCGCAATGCGGGTTGGCACTTCCGCCCGAAACATTGCATTTTTGAGAGTTCACGGATCCCGACGCCAACGTCGAAAAGTAGATATTGGCTCCGCCGTTCGAAACCTGATTGTCGATGACGATGCCGCTGGTTCCTCCAAGGGCGGCCGGAGTGGTGGTACAGGTGGACGACGGCGCTGCCAGGCAATTCGGGGTTGCCAGCGAACTGGTTCCGATGGTCGAACTCTCGACGTACCCGTCGGTGGAGCCGACGCCGAAGAAGAGACGGTCGGTGGTTCCGTCGTAAAACTCGGTAAGTGGCGAGCACTCGTCGCCCTTGGTGTTGTTGACGACAAAGCTGGCAGCGCCCGTGCCGGTTATGATGTTGCTGGCGAAGGGGAAGAGAAACATCTGGGGATTCGAGGGTTTGAGCGGCTTCTGCGCGGTACCGGACACAAAGCCGCAGCCGATCATGTGGCCGCTCGTGGATCCATTGAGCCAGAAAGCGTTGTCGAAGGTTCCGGCGTGGACGTTGCCGCCGGTGCAGTCACCGTTTCCGCTACCCGAGCCGAGGTCCACGGTATTGCTGGTTGTGAGGGTCGTGGAACTGGTGAAATTTGCAGGAACCTGGCTGATTGCTCCGCCAATGCCGATCACGCTACTACATCCGGTGAAAGCAAAGACCTGATCGGTTGCGGTATTGGCAGGGTCGTTGACTACGATCGGCGGATCGACGACACCGGTGCCAGCTCCGTTGCCTACCCAGCCAATGGCAACTTGCGCCGCAAAGGTTCCGCCAGGACTGCTTAAGCCCACAGCGTACAGGTACCCGTATCCATCGCCAATAAAGATTCTGCCGGCATTCGTGTCCTCAATGGGAGCGGTGAGCACCTTGTTGGATTGGGTCGAAACCGTGACGGGCCAGCCTCCGGTGCTGACCAGTGCTGGGGCTCCGCCGCCGAAGACGGGGCTGATCTTATACAGCAAGCCGTTGTCGGCGCCGACGTAGGCGGTATCTGCGTTGTAGTCAACCCAAGGGGAGGAATTGGAATCGGTGGCGGAGGTTTGGATGGTGAGTGTGGTCATGCAACTCGCCGCCGTGGGCGTGGTGCAACTGGTAGGTGCCTGCGGACTTAACACGGTTCCCGTTTGAGAAGGAGGCGTGGGAATGGGATTGGGAAGAACGAGAACGTGGAAGTACGAGCCGCTGCCGGTACTTTCGATGAAGGCGACTTTTGTACCGTCAGCGGAGAGGACGGGCGATGTCTTAACCTGTCCGCCAGTTTGTGTGACCGTGTTGTAGGCGAATGCAACCCACGGCGACCCGCTATTGCAGGCGGGACTGGCTTCGGTATAGAGGTTATTGATTCCGACGAGATTGGCTTGGGTACCGCTCGTGACCGTCAGCCCGAACAGGACGTAATCGGAATTGCAATTTTCGGTACCGATGCTAAAGCGGTATTTGGCCGGATATTGATTCTGCGGAACATAACCGTTTTCGAGCGAAACAGCCCAATCGATGGTCGTACGGCGCGGAAGTACCGGCTGCGGAATAGGCCCGTGCAAGCGGAACAGGCGCGAATTTTCCTCCGCAACTCGGCGCATCACGAGGTTATAGACGTGGCGTGGTTCGCGCGTACCAGCCGCCAAGGCGTCTTCGGCGCGCATTCCGGGCATGACCAGGTGTTGCGAGCTCCAGTCTTGCGGATAACCCAAGGGTGCTTGGTCACTGCTGGGCTCGGGGACAAGAGTCGAATCTGCCGCGCGCCCGAAGGGCGAAACGTTCAGCAGAAGCAGGCCGAATGCTACCCAGGACCGACGAAAAGGGCTACGCATGGGATTTCTCCTAAGACTTTGTTGGGGGGATGAAGACATTGTAAGAACTTCCCGATCAGAACCACAGAAAAAAAACGGGAAGCCGAGATGACCTAGGTAATGTTTTCCTACCCGAAAGGGCTATGAGTTCTTGCGATTAAAGCGGCACTGAAATTGAGTCGAATTTACCTTGCCGCAGGACAATGCCATTGTCTCGAATACCCGCTCGTAACGGAACGCGGGCTTCAGGTAGGGTTTGCGCTCGGGCGTGTCGGATTGCGCGCGCCCGGTTGCTTCTTCTGGCGAATCTCCGCCATTCTCGTAACTTATGGACATATGCAAATCCCTCGAATGCGATTCATGCCTGGCTGGGAAAAGTCCAACTGGCGTAATGCCGCAGTTGTCGGGCGAATGTGTCCAGAGCACTCGGACGGCAACTGACAATTGAGTAAATCCAGGGGAGGGAGATGCTTTGCAATAGCCAGATCTTGCTGCTTGCCATGTGCTTGGCAAACCAAATCGGGGCGAAGCACACCAAGCAACTCTACTATGCGATGGCGCAAAGTACTCTGGTCGATCATCAAAGACGGGGCCCTTAGGTTCCTTCATCCTATGGATACATCACGCTATCGTCAAGAGTAGAAGGGGCAGAACGGCAGGCGGAAACCAAGTCGTAAACGGTTCCCAACAGGCTTTCTAGGGCGATATTTACATCTCGCGGCGGCCTTCCATCGCCTTGAGCATGGTGACTTCGTCGGTGTATTCGATATCGCTGCCGACCGGAATGCCCATGGCGATGCGCGTGACGCGAAGGCCCTGCCTCCTGAGCTGGCCAGCGAGGTAGGTAGCAGTGGCTTCGCCTTCGACCGTCGGATTGGTGGCGAGGATGACTTCTTCGATCTCTCCATCGACGAAGCGCGTCAGCAGGTTGGCAATGCGGAGTTGCTCGGGGCCGACGCCGTGCAAGGGCGAGAGCGCGCCGTGAAGGACGTGATAGACGCCGTTGAAGTGACGCGTCTTTTCGACGGCAGCAATGTTTGTCGGTTCTTCGACCACGCAGACTAATTTCTGGTTGCGCGTCGGACTGGCGCAGTATTCGCAAGGCTCGATGTCGGTGATGTTATTGCAGATGGAGCAGAGGTGGAGATTGGCTTTGACGTCGCGCACGGCGGCGGCAAGAGCTTCGGCATCGTCCTCGCTCGAGCGGAGGATATGGAAGGCAAGCCGTTGCGCGCTCTTGCTGCCGATTCCCGGCAGCTTCTTGAGTTCGTCGATAAGCCGGGTCATCGGCTCGGCAAATTTAGACATAGAGGATTTTGTAATTTTGTAATCGGGTAATTTGGCAATCTGAAAACCCACTGGCCGTGGGTCTCAATTACAAAATTACAAAGTTGCCAAATTACATCATGCCTCCGAGTCCGCCGAGCATCCCGCTGACGTTGGATTGCATAGCCTGATCGACTTTGCGACCGGCTTCGTTCAAGGCGGCCATGACTAAGTCTTGCAGCATCTCGACGTCTCCGGCTTTGACGGCTTCTGGGTCGATTTTGATGGCGAGCACTTGTTTGCGGCCGTCCATCTTGACGGTGACCGACCCGCCGCCGGAGGAGGCTTCGATGACGGTCTGCTCCATCTTCTTCTGCAGCGTTTCGTACTGCTGCTTGGCTTGCGACATCAGGTCTTGCAGGTTGAATCCGGACATAAAGAGAAATTTGTAATTGCTGATTTGTAATTGCAAGACCCAATAATGCGGAGACCATGTTTTCAATTACAAATTGCAAATTACGAAATTACAAATTGGCTTTATCCTTTCTCGCGGTAGTCGATTACGGTGCGAATTTCGGCTTTGAACTTTTCCTGCATGCGCTGCACGATCGGATCCTGCTCGGCCCGGCTGCGGGCGCTTCCGTTCGCAGCCGGTCGGGGTGCGGACTTGGCTTGCGCGGCGCCCCCTGGCTCGACGTTCATCTTGATCGGCCTTCCGGCTACACCGCTGGCGGCCGCTCCGGCGAGGCGTCGCGCGTCGGCGCTGAAGGACATCTCGATCATCGTGCTGGAGGCGGAAACTTTTGCGATCAGAGAATTACCGGCCAACGTCCACTGCGCGGTTTCGAGAAGAGATACGAGCATGGCCTGATTGCTCAAGGCGCCGAGGACGGCGTCGCGCAGCGAATCGACGGCTGCTTCGCCCCGCGAGTTGTCGCGGGCTTCCGCGATTCTCTCGGACTTAGTTTCAAGTCTAATTTCGGCCTTGGGCTCCGCGTCGACAGGCGCCGGTTCTGATTCGGCCACGAGTTCGGCGACGGCCAGTGCGGTCGATCCCATGGTGACCGGATTCGCGCTGCCTGAGGCTTTGTTGTACGTCGGCCGGCCGCCGATGTCCGTGAATGCCGCGCCTTCCCCAGAAGCGTCAGTTTTGAGCGTGCCTTTCCGGGCAGAATCGGCGGCGAAAGGAGAGATGGGGTTGGATCGCGCGGGAGCCAGGTCGTTACGCCGCGTGTCGTGGTTGTTGCTAGTCCCCGGCGATGGAGGTTGAGGACGCGGGGGCAACGGACCAGGAGCCAAGACCGGCCGTGGTGCAGTCCTAGGTTGTCCCGCGCCGGAAGCTGCCGCATCGCTGAGCAACTGCTCGATAGGAAGCAACCGCTGAGCATGCGCCATTTTCAGCAGTCCGAGTTCGAGGTGGAAGCGTTGCTCCTGGCGATAGCCGAGTTCTCCGTGCGTGCGAAGCATGATTTGCAAGTGGCGCGCTAGTTCCTCTTCGGTGAAGAGTTCGGCGATGCGGGCGACGCGCGCCCGTTCATCGGCGGAGATTTGCAGGAGCGCGGAATCCTTGCCCGCGATTTTCGCGACCGTCACATTGCGGAGGAAACGCACCATTTGCCGCGCGAAGTGGGTGGGGCTGTGACCTTCTCCAATCAGTTCGTCGACGATGACTAGAATTTTTTCGCTGGAACTTTCCGCGACAGCTTGCATCACCGTTTCAAGGGCTCCGGCGGGAGCGGAGCCGATGAGGCTGCGCACGGCGTCGAGAGTGAGATGATCGGCGGTCGAGGCGATGGCTTGGTCGAGGATGGAAAGAGCGTCGCGCATGGATCCGTCTCCGGCTTCTGCCAGCAGAGCGAGCGCGTCTTCGTCGGCCGGGATACTTTCTTTGGTGACGATGTCGCGCAGCTGTCCGATGATCGCTTCGAACTTCATTGCGCGATAGCTGAAGTGCTGGCAGCGGGAGCGGATGGTTTGGGGAATATCTTCCGGTTGCGTGGTCGCCATCATGAAGATGACGTGGCTGGGCGGCTCTTCGAGAGTTTTCAGTAAGGCGTTGAAGGCAGCATCGGTGATCTGGTGAGCCTCATCGAGGATATAGATCTTGAAGCGGTCACGAGCGGGACGGTAACGCGCAGCCTCGCGCAGTTCGCGGATTTCGTCGATGCCGCGATTGGTGGCGGCGTCGATTTCGATTACGTCGACCGCGTTTCCGTTGCGAATTTCGGTGCAGGAGTCGCAGACGCCACAGGGTTCAATGGCAGGCTTGTCGCTCTTCCCGTCGATGCCGCGGCAATTCAGGGCCATGGCAAGGATGCGGGCTACGGTGGTTTTGCCGATGCCGCGGTGTCCGCTAAAGATATAGCCGTGGGCGATGCGCTCCTGCGCGATGGCGTTTTGCAGAGTGCGAGTGACGTGTTCCTGGCCGATGACTTCGGAGAATTTTTGCGGACGATATTTTCGGGCGAGAACCTGATAGCTCATCGGGAAACTTCGATTATACAGTCTTGTTGCGAACGCCGGATGGGAAGCGGGGCGGGGGTTGACGGCCGGTCGAGAGCGGGTGCGCGGAGCAATCGTGGCAAATGGTGGCAACTGGCTTGCGCGGGTGCGTTCGACGGGGTACGCTCATGGACTGCGCATTATTTGCGAAAATTGGAGAGAAGTTGTTATGCAATTGAGAATGAGCACGCGAGCTTTAGAGGGTGCGTTGGTGGTGGATTGCAGCGGGCGACTGGTGTTTGGGGAAGAGTCGGCGAGCCTGCGCGATACGGTGAAGAAGTTGCTGGCGCAGAGTCCGAAGGTGGTGATGAACATGCGCGAGGTCAATTACATCGACAGCGGCGGCCTCGGAACACTGGTTTCTCTGTACACGTCGGCGCGCAATGCAGGCGGGGCGGTGAAGCTTGCCAGTCTCAGCCAGCGCGTGGGAGATTTGCTGCAGGTGACGAAGCTGTTCACAATTTTTGAAGTGTTTGATAGTGAAGAAGAGGCGGCGCGTTCGTTCGCGAACGTGGCGTAGCGTCGTTGGCGCGTCGGCGAGAGAGTTTATCGCCGGAGCTTTCGGTCGCGTCTACTCATTACAAACAAAACAAGGCCTCTTTGGAGGCCTTTTTTATTGTTTAAAGCCAGTTCAGGTTCAGAATAGCTAGTTCAGGTCGTTCAGAATTAGCGGGGTCGTCGACATGCCATTCAGAACGCCACCCTGGGTTGGATTATCCAGGACAACCATCGTAGTAATCGATCCGGTCGCGGCGCTCGAAGTTTGCGTGATCAACGGAATCTTGCTCAGGTTGGCAGTGAAAATTATGGAGTAGCCGGTCGACTGAAAGGGAAGTTGCAGGTAGGGGCTGGCTTGTCCGTCGCCCAGGGCGGTGATTTGCGGATGGAAGGTGGTGATGTCCGTGCCGGGCGCAACGAAATAAATGTCCAGTCCTGCCACCGGCGAACTCGGGGAAACATTGATGATGCGAATCTCCAAATTGTTGGAGACAGGCACGAGGTTGTTATCGGCAAAAACGATGGGTGGGCTATCGTTGAGTTCGAGTCCGACGGCGATGAGAGTGTACTGGGTGGATCCAGTAAAGGTGACGCTGCCTTCGGGCGAAATGGGATTGGCAGTCGTGCCCGTCGCGAATCCCTGGATGGCAACGTTGCCTGTTCCTGCGCCCTGATACTGCGCGGGGGTCGTATTGGGCTGAGCGGCGCCGAAGGGCACGTCGTTAAAAACCTTGGTCCCGTTCACGTAGACGTCAACGGCGGGGCTGTCGGGGATGGCGTTGATCAGGCGAACTTGCGCTCCGGTGTTCGTTGAGGCGCAACTGCTGGTGATGAGATTCAAGACAGCCAGGGCCACAGTCAGAGACAGAAGTTTTAGCAAGCGCGACATCGTTGAGTTTTGTTCTCCGACAGGAAGTTTGGTGGGGAGACGCTTGGTTTGTCAACCGCTGGTTCGGCCGCTGTTCGGTAAGATGCGGGCCTCGAGTGAAGGCCCGGCATTTTCGTCTGCGTCTTCCGGCGTTTACTAGCTCAACCTTGGATCAGCATTCCGGCCGAGTGCGGTTCTTGTGCGCCATTTAATTCAGATCGTTCAACTCGATCGGCGTCGGAGACATTCCGGTCTCGGTGGGGTTATCCACCAGAACGAGGGTGATGATGCCTCCTGTTGCAGGATAATAGTTCTGGTTGACGATTTCGTTCTTGACGCCGCTGGTGGTCACGATCACGTTGTAACCTACCGTCGTTCCGGTGAAAATGCCGCTAAAGTAGGCGCTTTGCTGCCCCGCGGCCAAACTGAGCTGAAACGGGTTGCCACCGTCGCCCACACTCGGATTAGGGATGATGTACACGTCCACGCTGTTAGGCCCGGCGACCGAAGCGTTGATCACTCGGAATTCGACATTTCCGGTGATTGGAGTCGTGTTGTTGTCCGGAAATGACGAGATCTGGGACGCACCGGTCGTGCCGAAGAGAACCAGAGTGTACTGCGAGGATGCGCTGAAAGTCGCGTTGCCGCTGGCGACAGAGGTGCCGGTCGAACCCGTGTCGAAGGAAGTAATGGAAGTGTTTCCGGAGGGCACAGAGTTGTAGGCTGGCGGCGTGGGCACAACTCCGCCTGGGGTTACGGCACTGAAGTACTTGGTGCCGTTGACGTCGATGTCGAGACCTTGCGAGTCCGAGTTTTCGATTCCGTTCACGGCGCGAACCGAGGCATTATTACCGGAGCCGCAACTGGCGGCCGAGATGGCGAAGAGGGCAAGCGCCGAAATCAGGGCAAGGGCTTTTAACAAGCGGAACATAGTTATCTCCAAAAGGCAGTTTTGGTGGTGGGTTAAGTCCATGGGATGCGTTAATCGTAAAGCCGAGTTTTATCCCTGTGTGTAAATATTTGTATTGTGGACTCTAAGTTAGCATGTTTGGCGTTGGGCGTGGGCGTGGTGAAGCGGAATTTGAAATCGAGGTCGGGGAAAAAAGCGTCGGGCAAAAAAGCTACGACCAGCGTGGAAGCGAGGCGTGCTCGAGTGGTGCGGTGCATCCGTGGACTGCCAACGGGCAAGGTGTCGAGTTACGGAGCGATTGCGCGCGCGGCGGGATGGGTGGGCGCGGCGCGGCAGGTGGTGCGCATCTTGCGCGAGACTCCGGGATTGCCTTGGCATCGGGTGGTGGGGGCGGGTGGCGCGATTAAGCTGCAAGGAGAGAACGGGGCGGAGCAGAAACTTCGTTTGCGGATGGAGAGAGTTAGCTTTCGCGGCGCTCGGGTGGATATGAAGAAACATGAGTTTCGGTTTGGAAAGGCTGTAGCGAAGGCGAAGGGATTCGGCGGCGAGGGCGGAAAAGATGCGCGGGCTGGGGTTCGAACTTCCGATCGATGAGATCGTAGCGAGGCCGAGCTTTGCTCGGCTTGGACCCTTCGGCTTCGCTCAGGGCAGGCTCGCGAGAGCGCCCGTCCCCGCACTAGAATCGTCCCGTCTTCGCATTAATCTGGATTGGTTTCGCGGGTGGGTAAGGTGCCTTCCAGTAATTCGTGCAAACTTTTTGCGGGGACGCGGAGGCCTACATAGAAGCTGCCGAAGAGGGCGTAGA
Organism: Terriglobales bacterium; assembly: GCA_049520915.1. Lineage (GTDB taxonomy): Bacteria > Acidobacteriota > Terriglobia > Terriglobales > Acidobacteriaceae > Acidiflorens. The sequence continues at coordinate 103,664 of JBEKPH010000008.1, read as the reverse complement.
CGGCGCTTACGTGATCGAAGCGCATCTCGTAGATTAATTTCTTGAACACCAGAGGATCATCGGCGAAGAGATCGACGCCCCACTCCCAATCGTCGAAGCCGATGGAACCGGTGATGATCTGTTTGACTTCTCCGGCATAGCGGCGCCCCACGAGGCCGTGCTCATTCATCTGGCGTTGGCGTTCTTCCATGGGAAGCGAGTACCAGTTCTTGTCTTCTCCGCGGCGGCGATCCATCGGGTAAAAGCAGAGATAGCGGTTGGGCGGGATCTGCGGGAAGAGGCGTGGCTTCATCGCTTCTTTCTGACGGGTGAGAATCTCCTGGACGATTTCCTTCCACTGCTCGGAGTGCGGTTCTACGCCCTGCTCGGCCAGGGCCTTATAGTTCTTGAGCGACGATTCATAGAGGCCGAGTTCGATCACCGAGAGATAGGAACTGGTGGGCTCCCAGAAGTCGCTGAGACGGAGGCGGGCGAGGTCGAGTTCGGCTTGATTGAGCTGATCGAAGCTCTCACGGAAGTGGACGAACATCAGATCGCCCTTGTGTCCCAGCAAAGAGAAGAGCGCGGACTGGCCGTTGGAACGGGCTTCCATTTCGGCCAGGAGGTTGGAGGCCTCGGCTGCGATTTGCTTTCGCGTCGCCTCTGGGAGCGCGCGCCAGGCGGTCCAGCGGAAGCGCATCATCTGGTGGAGGGTCGAGTAGCCTTCGATCGTGAGCGGAACGGCGGGGAGCTGGCCCGAGGCTACGGGAAGAGGCGCGGGATGGGTCGGGGTCATGGATTCACCTTCGGGAGTATTGTAAACATTATTGAATCATTGAGACATCAAGGTGCTGTATTGGTGAGGCGTACCCTGACTGCTACGGGGCTTCGATTGCTCGGGTGTGCGGTGGTGTGCTACAAGCAAGCTATATGCGTAAATGGATGAGCGAGCGCCTGAAGCGCCGCAAGAAGACGGGAGACGAGACAGAGAAGGACGGCAACAAGGCTCCAGAGCCTTTGCAGCCGCGTTTTTACGACGATGAGCCGTCGACGCCTGCTGCGGCAAGTCCGGTTGAGAAATCGACTGAGGTTTCTCGCGAAGCCGCGGAGGATGTTCCCGTAGCGGTGCCAGCGACCGGGCCACGTCGCGGAGGGCGATCAGCGCCGGCGGCGGTAAAAGCGTCTGAGGCGGTCCCTGAGGCAGTTCCCGAGTCAGTGCCAGCTTCTATCGCGGTGGAGGGGGCGCCGCGAACGTCTCGCCGGCGGCGCAGCCGTGGAGGGCGGGGAGGATCGCGTTCAAGGACGGCTGCTCCGGCCGCCACAGTAGCGGCTAGTTCGCCGGCGGCGGAGGGATCGGAATCGGGGGTCGAAGAAACTTTGCCAGCGACGGCGATTCCTGCTGCTGCGGCTCCGGTCGCGCCAGCGGCGGTGCCGGCGCGGGCGAGCAAAGGTACGGTTGTGCTGGCGATCGGATTGCCTGGATCGGGAAAGAGTTCGTGGTTCAAGCGGCACAATATTCATCCGCTTTCGAGCGATCTTTTGCGGGAGTTGCTTTTTGACGATGCGCAGGAGCAGCGCTTTCAGGACCTGGTGTTTTCGAATTTGCGCTCGATGCTGAAGGCGCGTTTGATTGCGCGGCGTCCGATGAACTATGTGGACGCAACGAATCTGACTCCCCACGACCGGCATAGTTGGATCAAGCTGGCGAAGGATTACGGATACGATGTGCAGGGATTGTTCTTCGATGTCCCGCTCGATGTTTGCATGGAGCGGCATCAGCGGCGGGGGCGCGCCATTCCGGAAGATATTATGCGGAAGATGGCGGCCAAGTTGAAGGCTCCAACATTTGAGGAAGGTTTTTCGAAGATCACCGTGGTCCGAGTGAAGCAGAAAGACGCGGGCGGAGTTGGGGAAGCGGCGCCGAGCGAATCGGAGTGAAATCGCGGGCGGTAGATGTTGGCGACGCAGCGAGTTGTAGTGGGTCCTCGTCAAGTGTTCCACGCTCCTTTCCGGGGCGTTTCTTCGAAGTTCGTGTCGTGCCTACCAATCGGTAGCGCTAGAGCGATATCCTGCAAGAAAGCTTCTGTTCGAGGTGCGACTGGAGTTGCCCATGCCTGGCACCAATTTTCCGGAAACCGTGACGCCTGCCGCCGGCGATTACGCTGAGATGGCGCGCCGTCCGCTGGTTGCGGAGCAGTGCGCTCTGATTGTGGTCGACATGCAGGAAAAACTGCTGCCTCCGATCTGGGAGAAAGAGCGGCTCGTCCGAAACGTGCAATTACTGATTCGTACAGCGGGAATTCTTAAGATCCCCGCGCTGGTGACGACGCAATATGCGAAGGGCCTAGGGAATACAGTTCCCGAGATCGCGTCCCTCTTACCCGAGTCGGGTGCGATCGACAAGACGATGTTCTCCTGCTTTGGAAGCGAGGCATTCTGTTCGGCACTGAAGCGCCTGCCGGGCCACCGCACAACCGCGCTGCTTTGCGGCATGGAAACGCATATTTGCGTCATGCAAACCGTGCTGGCTGCGCTGCGCGACGGCTACCTGGTGCACGTCGCCTCGGATGCGGCCAGTTCGCGCACCGAAGCGAACTGGCGTGTGGGACTGGATCGGATGCAAGCCGCCGGTGCGATTCCGTCTTCGACCGAAATGATGATTTATGAACTGCTACGCGCGTCGAATGCTCCCGCCTTTCGTGAACTGTTGCCCTATCTGAAGAGTTGATGGGAGAGCGTCAGCCCTATGACAAGCGCGAGCAACTTGGTTTGCGATAACGAAATGATTTAGAATTCGAGCAGAGCCCGGTCGTTCAACGGTAGGACTGCAGCCTCTGGAGCTGCGTATCGGGGTTCGAATCCCTGCCGGGCTGCCATCCTTGCCAGAAATCCCCGTTTGTTTCGCCAAGCATTCAATTCGGAACAGCGGTTGAGGGGTCGCTAAGGGCGATGAGTTTGCCGCGTGGGTAGTCTTCCGAAGTGAGCGGCGTGGCAGGCTCGGGGTTAATGATGGTGAGAACCGCCCCACTGGATATGCCCTTGATTACGAGGCAGTCCCCTTGGATGGCGACGACGCGGTATTGCTCTTCGAAGATGGACATCTTCTTCGCCATAGGTCCTTTGGATGCGAGTTGCGATGGAGGCGATGCTTTGTGCCTTAGTTACCGGTTACCCGAGCGAACATTTTTTCGACTAGAATTCAGCCCAGTTCAAACTTCGGCCCGAAACGTGTGAGGAGTTGAAATGAAAATTTTGTTGTTTGCAGGATTGTTGTTGATTGTGCTCGGGCTCGCTTCCCTCGTGGTACCGATTCCGCACACCGAGACGGAAGGGGTCAAGGTGGGGAAAACGAATCTGGGAGTGCAGACGAGTCATAGCGAAAAAGTTTCTCCGATTATCAGTGCGGTGTTGATCGCTGGCGGAATTGCGTTAAGCATCGCCGGGGCACGTTCGCGAGGTTGAGGGTTGGCTCTCGCAGCGGCTGGTAAGGATGTTGATTTAGAGACAGCTTTCGATATCGTTCAAGCGATACCCTGATACGAAGCCAAGTTCTTTCGACAGCCTGGAAAACGACAAATCGCTGCGCTACCCGAAGGGGCAACTGCCGCAGCGAATTCCTCGAAAAGGTGGAGGCGCGGACACGAGTTGTCCGCGCCACACGAGCGCCTACGCTACGCTTCGGCCGCTCACCAGGTTGATCACCAAGACGATCAGGGCGACCACCAGGAGAATGTGGATGAGACCTCCAGCAATGTGGAGGCTGAAGCCGAGTAGCCACAAAATCAGAAGCACAACGAAAATTGTCCAAAGCATGTTTGGTCTCCTTTTAATTTAGGGACGGCAAAAACAACGCGTTCAGAGCGAAAATTATTTTGCCGGAGCGAAGGATTTCCCGCACTCCAAGCAGAAAGCGTTCGACCGCGGCGTTATCAAACTGCAAAAAGGGCAGATGCGTTGGGTTGCGACTTCCCGGTTTGCAGGGCTAATGGATGCCAAGAACGTGGAGAGGGATGCTTTCACCGGAGCGATTCCTCTTCGAAAGCGATCGTACAGGCGATCCCAAGTTTGTTTCATTGGCGATGCTCCTAGCAGAGTCAGGATGACAGGAGTGGAGCCAAGATTCTGAGCAAGATTGCTCAAGTCAGGTAGCAGGTCTTACGGTGTCAGGTCTCAGGACCCGCGTCAAAATGGAATCCTAATTCCAGTAGAGAAACCTGATCCCTGATAGCTGAGATCCGCGGCCTGGTTCGCGAAAGTGAGCAATTGAGATCAGCTTTTGTGGGGCGGGCGAGCGATGATGAAAGGGGAGATGAGTACCGCTTCTCTCTCTTTCAGGTTCCCTGAACTAAGTCAGCCCATCTGAAGTCTTCCCCTCTTAGCGACTTAAATCCATGAAGGAACAAATCCATGAAAAAGATAATGACGGTATTGTTGATGAGCTTGATCGGTTTGGCTGGAACCTTCGCCTGGGCAGGGTCGGCTCGCGAGGATTCGGTGGATCGCTTGCAGAAGTCGGTGGACGTTCTCCACTCGATTATGGCGACCCCTGACAAAGGAATTCCGGAAGAAGTTCTTGCGGGAGCGAAGTGCGTTCTGGTAGTGCCCGACCTGGTAAAGGGCGGTTTTGTTTTTGGCGGTAAACATGGACGCGGCGTGGCGACATGCCGTACAGCGAATGGTTGGAGCGCTCCGGCGTTCGTTTCCATCGGCGGTGGCAGTTGGGGATTGCAGATCGGCGTCGAAGACGTCGATTTGGTCATGTTGGTCATGAACGACCGCGGATTGCAGCATCTGCTATCAAGCAAGTTTGAATTGACGGGTGAAGGATCGGTCGCAGCCGGCCCGGTTGGCCGTCATGCTTCCGCTGGAACTGACTGGAAGATGAACACGGAACTGCTTACGTACTCGCGCTCGAAGGGTGTGTTTGCGGGCTTGACGCTCGAAGGCGCGGTGGTGGAGCAGGACAACGACTCAACCCACGCGATTTACGGAAGGCATATGACGTTCCGCAACATTCTTTCCGGTAGAGCTCCGACACCGCAAGGCGGCGATGCATTCGTGCAGGCGGTAGCCGACGCTGGTCACCAGGCGCATATCGCGGAAAACCAATAAGACAACCTTAAACTTCCGACGCTTGTAAAGTGGCGACGGATCCGCGCTGACCGAGACTGGGTACCGGTTTCGGTCAGCGCTCTTATTGTGCCGGCAAGGTCTCCTGCTGCAAAACGGCCGGGGAAGGTTCTGCCAGGAAAACATCTCCGCCGAAAATGTCGTCCCACCGCTTCAGCAGGGTGCTGGCAAGGCTGGCACTTTCATGAAGGCCATTGGGATCACGAAGATCCCGGTGACGACGGCGGTCACTCGACCGCAGAGAGTGCCACCAGGCGGTTCTACGACGCAATGGTGCGGGACTCGCACGATAGTATAAAACTTGACAACAGCAAGGTGGGAGCCTAGGATCAAAGGTGAGCGAGTATCTTTTCTTACTCTTTCCGTTCCTCTAAGTTAGCTATCTGGAAGGTAGTCTCCTCTCTGGCCACGCGGAGGAGTCTAAGTTTACGACACTGCCGGTTTGCTGGGATTTTTCCCGACACGAAGCCCAAGCCGATCGAGGTTGGTGTTGGCAGATGAGACAGATCGTAAGAAATCGGAAGGAACCATGAAAAATATCAAGTTTGTCGTGAAGGTGAACCGCGGCGGTGCGCACGTTCCTCAGTATGTGCTGCGAGTCGATAAAACCCCGATTCAGACAACCACGAACCGCAAACTGGCCTTGGTCATGGGCAGATTTACGGCAGAAGATGCAGTTAAGTCGATGCAGAACTCCCACTGCAATCCCGAGTTAGTCTCCGTGCGCGTCAGCGCGTAAGTTATTTTCGCAGTGGCGCGGGCACCTAGCCCGCGCGACCGCTTCGCGGTCGATATCCACGATTCAGACAAAAATCAGGTAGATCATTGCGGTTATTTTGGCCGGTTGCCAAGCAGGGTTTCGTGCGCCTTGGCTACTGACCGAAGCTGCAGACTCCCGAAGCGGGCTTGACGCTGGGGGAATCGCCGTCGCGGGAGACGGGGGCCGTTGGTGCGGCCACGTTCGCGGTCTTCAATTGATCCAATTCTGTGTGTACGTCCTTCCAATCGGTCTGATTCTTCTCTTCCTTGGGCTTTTTTCCGGCGTGCTTTGTGTCGGTGTTGGTCGCGGAGGCAGGCGGAGGGTCGGAGTAGAAATCGAGGATGTTGCGGCGCAAGTCAGGAGTCATGGCGTCGAACTTTCGTAGAGCTAACTGTTGCAATAACTTCGCATAACTGGAATCAGCCAGGGAGTATTCGGCGAGCTTAGTTACTTTGCCGCTATCGAGGTCACAGTTGGCAAGCGTGAGGGAGTTGGTTCCGACAGAGCGCAAGAAGATACGGTATTGGTCGACGGTGGCGTTGATGCTTTTGAAATAGAGATCTTCAGTCTGGGCAGTGGGGTTGTTGAAGGCGAGTCCTTTGAAGGGACCGATCTTGGGGATGACGCGGAAGAAGAAGGCGACAATGCGGGCTCCGAGGCCAGGACGGCTGTACTCTGTGCCCCACTCCTTTTCATAATCGGAGCGGCGGAGGTGGTAGAGGAACTTCTGTTTGGCGAAGTCGGGTTGCTCGCGCATCATGTCTTTCTTGTGGGTGGCGAGAGCGACTTTGGTCATGTCGGGGATGAGGCGACTGACGGCCCAGCGGTACGAGCCGATGGCGAGATCTTCGTGGGTGAGAACATCTTTCAATTGCACTCCGTAAACGACGGGAAAGGCACGCTCGAGCAGGGGCTTGGAGACCTGGAATCCGATGAAGTCGTGGTATTGCTGTGGGGCATAACGACTCTTGGCGACTTGCACCATGTCGAAACCGAACTCGGTTTTGAGGTGAGCGGTTTTGTCTTCGGCGTAGGTCACAGAGTTGCCGTACTTGGCGCGTAATTTCGGATATTCAATCGCGACGGAGCGGTTGACGGCGGGGTGTCCGGTGATGTCGGAGGAATAGTGAGCGAGAGCGCCTAAGGCGAAGGCGTATTCGTCGACGTCTGTACTTTCGCGCAAGAGTTCTTCGACGAAATCGCCGGTGCGCACGTAGTGAGAGAGGTCGCTGAATTCCTTGCTGCCGAAGGGGTAATAGCCGAGATCCTGGATGACGGCGCCGCCGTAAGCGTAGGCATGTGCCTCTTTGATTTGGTCGTCGGTGAGCCCGGGAAAGCGCTTGAGAAGCAGGGGGCGTATCTGGTCGAGCCAAAGCAGATCGACGATCTCTTCGTGGGTGAGTACAGAATAGGCAAAGGAGGGAACGGTGAGCGCAATCAGTGCCAGGACAATGACGATGAGGCGCAAGATCACGAAACTAGACTGAGAGCCGTTGAGGCGAAGCACCGGATTTGGAATGAGTTCGGTGAACATTGTTAGGCGACGCGGATCATCCCTTTGCGTCAGGCCCTTCGGCTGGCACCAGAGCCTTTTGTGATCTGGCCAGGAGATGCCGTAAACCGCCGGCCTTTGGGGGCAGGCGAGCGGCTTGCCGGTCAGATTTTGAACGGCCATTAAATTCTAGAGCGAATCCGACTCTGCCGATCGCAAATACCTAGATTCGACCGAGCACCAGCAGGATGACGACGATCAGAAGAACTAGTCCCAATCCGCCGGTAGGAGCGTAACCCCAATTGCGGCTGTGGTTCCAACGGGGAAGAGCGCCAAAGAGCGCCAAGATCAAGATGACGATCAAAATAGTTCCGAGCATTGTGAGGCTCCTTCGTAAATAGACTTGCGGAAAATGCATCCTCTTGCGGGGATGCACAAGACTGGACCGCTACAGTCAGATGCGGATTGCCAGTCGAATGTTGGGAAACCGGCGATCAAAAAGGTGCATCCGTTGGTGAAAGTCGTTGTCGTACCAGTTGGTCGTCCACGAGCCCCGGATGCGGAATGGTTGTCTGCGGGGCGACATTCCTGCAGTTGCGGGGAACGGTGCGAGGTTTCGGCATCGAATCTGATCCGACGTGGATCTATTGTGCCGGATTGAGGCGGTGCGAGTCTGAGCAAGCTAGCTCACCCTCTGGGCGGCCCGGGAAATCTGGGGGGAGTTTGAGGCAATAGTGTGCGGGCTGTCTGAGGTGACCGGCGAGCGAGAGCGGGTCGATTCCCGGCGTTGTTTTGGGCTATCTGTGACATAGTAGAGAGATCGGGAACGCTGCTGATTGGGCGTTCGAGGAATGACAGGGGCTATGCAAAAGCGTAAATGTTCAGATTGTGGCGGAGAGTTAGTTTTGGCGGTGCGGGCGAACCAATCCCAGACAACGAATGACGCGCCCAACGCGCTCTCGAGTTCGTTTACCAATTGGCGGTGCGGGACATGCGGCAGCAGTTTTACCGCGGCGCAACTGCGCGAAGACAAGCGCGGGCGAGCGAAGGCTATCCAGCCGGTTTAAGGTAACGGTTCGGAACTCGTGTTTGCCGATGGCGCCCGGCCGTCGATGTTTCTCTGCAATCTTCGGGAGGCAACCTTCCAGCGACGCGGGGCTGCCGGGGATTGATTGCCTTCCAAAAGCCCGATAAAATCCGCGAGATCCCAGTAGAAAAAATTTGCGATGGGTTGTGATTTGTATCGCGTCACAATACGCAAGTAAGGTAGTAGGATTGGTCGGGTTAAAAAATCGGTTGCCACCATCACCAACCCCGCAGGTCAAGCGAGGGGCCGAAGGCGCGCGTCGGCCTGCGAATCGAATAGAATCGGGGCAGGAACCCGGAGAATCGAAAACGTTATGAAGATCGCAAAGGATGTGACGGAACTGATTGGCCACACGCCGCTGGTGCGATTGAACCGGGTGACGGAGGGCGCGGTTGCGGAAGTGGTGGCAAAGATGGAGAGCCGGAATCCGCTGGCCAGCGTGAAAGACCGGATCGGCGTGAGCATGATTGCGGACGCAGAGCGAGCGGGGCGGATCCAGCCGGGGAAGACGGTGCTGATCGAGCCGACCAGCGGCAACACGGGAATCGCCCTGGCGTTCGTTGCGGCGGTAAAAGGCTACAAACTGATCCTCACGATGCCGGAGACGATGAGCATGGAGCGGCGGGTGCTGCTGCTGGCGTTGGGCGCGCAAATCGTGCTGACGCCGGGACCGCGCGGCATGAAGGGCGCGGTGCTGAAGGCGGAGGAGTTGCTGGCGGCGACGCCGGATGGCTACATGCTGCAGCAGTTCGATAATCCGGCGAATCCCAAGATCCACTTTGAGACGACGGGTCCGGAGATTTGGGAAGATACAGACGGTCGCGTGGATTTTCTGATTTCGGGCGTGGGCACGGGTGGAACGATTACCGGCGTGTCGGAATATATCAAGGCCAAGAAGCCTTCGTTCAAGGCGATTGCGGTCGAGCCCACGGAGAGTCCGGTTCTTTCCGGCGGAAAGCCGGCACCGCACAAGATTCAGGGGATTGGGGCGGGATTTGTCCCAAGTATTTTGCGGCGAGACCTAATAGATGAAGTGATCACGGTTAGCAACGAAGACTCGATCGCTATGGCGCGCCGGCTTCCACTGGAAGAAGGCTTATTGGTGGGCATCTCGTCGGGAGCGGCAGTGGTGGCGGCGTTGCAGGTGGCACGGCGTCCGGAGAATGCCGGGAAGTTGATTGTGGTGGTGCTGCCGTCGTTTGGGGAACGGTACCTGAGTAGTATTCTTTTCGAGGGGTTACGGAACGAAGCAGCGCAAATTCCGACGGCGCAGTTGCCGGGGTGAGCGGTTGGCTTTCGGGAATTTCCTTGTTGCCGTACCCTTCTCGGAATTCCGTTTAGATTGTTTCTGAACTAGCCTGAAAATATGCCGCATCTGTTGGAGCTAATCCGCGAGGATGTTGCTACGGTGCTGGAGCGCGATCCTGCGGCGAAATCACGTCTGGAAGTCTATCTCTGCTATTCGGGACTGCACGCGATGTGGTTCTATCGCATGAACCACTGGCTGTGGAACCACGGGTGGTTTCTGCTGGCGCGCTGGCTGTCGCAGGTGGCGCGACTGCTGACTGCGATTGAAATTCATCCGGGAGCGAAGCTGGGGCGGCGGTTGTTTATCGATCACGGGATGGGGGTGGTGATTGGGGAAACCGCGGAGGTCGGCGAGGATGTCACGCTGTATCAAGGGGTGACTCTTGGCGGGACGGGAAAAGAGCTGGGGAAGCGGCATCCGACGTTGCTCGACAATGTGGTGGTGGGGGGCGGTGCGAAGATTCTTGGCAATATAACGGTAGGTCGAAATTGCAGGATTGGCGCGGGATCGGTGGTGTTGAGAAATGTGCCGGATGATTCGACGGTGGTGGGAGTTCCGGGGCACATTATTTTTCGCGAAGGGAAGCGCGTGGTCATTACGGACCCGAAGCAGATTAATGATCCGTTGTCGGAGGCGTTGGCGGCGGTAGCCTCGGAGGTGAACCGGTTGGCCGAGCGGGTACGGTTGCTGGAGGGAACGGGCGGCCGGGAGCCGCTATCGGAGTCGCTGCAGCGGATTATGGAAGACATCGATTACCAGATCTAGACGGAACTCCGGCGCGTGCGGTCGAAGTGCGCATTTTCATGAGTGGTTACCGCCCCGTTCTTGCATTCACACTTGCGTACGATGCCCAGTAGTAACTTTGGGGAGGCGTCCTTCCGGGACTAAGATTCAGCGAGTCAAGAGCTGAAACTTCGGGTTACTACTAGCGAGTTGATTCTGCCGAAAGGCCTATTCGAGGAGAACATGAAGACTGTGCGGAATTGTGCTGTAATTGCGTTCTTGCTGGCTGTTTGTGCGTCGCTGAGCTTTGGCGATGAACCGGGTCGACATCCGGCCTATTTGCACGCCCTTCAGGATTTACGTCACGCTCGGGCGCATCTGGAGCGGGAAACCGATTCAGGACGGAAAGACCGGGAAGAAGAGCACGCGATTGCGGAGATCGACAAAGCGATTTGGGAGATCAAGCAGGCTGCGATCGACGATGGCAAGAACGTGAACGACCATCCTCCAGTTGATGCGCATATGGACTGGCCGGGGCGCTATCATCGTACGCTTGAACTCCTCGACAAGGCTCATCATGACATCGCCGAAAAAGAGGATGACGGTTTTGCCCATGGATTGCGTCATCGCGCGCTAGAGCATATCGACGAGGCGCACCACATCGTTGAGCGTTTGATCGCGCAGTCTCACTAGACTGCATTTTGGTTTTGGTAGCGGTGGAGAGACGGGCTCTGAAGCCTGTTTAAGCCGGGCGGGGACGCCCGGCGCTCCACCGAACTAAGTCTATTATTCTCGTTTCGGCTCATTCGATCCTGTCTGAATTCGCGCAGTCTTTTTCGCGCGCACCTCCGAGTACAACTTCTGAACGCAGATTCCGAGCGCATTTTCTGCCTGCTTCCAAGTATGATTACTTGTCTTTTTGGGGTGGGCACTTCGGCGGATGAAATACGGCTTCGTAATCGACAATCGCAAGTGTATCGGGTGCCACGCGTGCACGGTAGCTTGCAAGACGGAAAACCAGGTCCCAGTGGGAGTGAACCGGACGTGGGTGAAGTACGTTGAAAAGGGCGTGTTCCCCAACACGCGGCGAGTTTTTCAGGTCACGCGGTGCAACCATTGCGAGAAGCCTCCTTGCGTGACGATTTGTCCTGTGACCGCGATGTACCAGCGGCGGGATGGGATTGTCGATTTCAATGCCGATCGCTGCATCGGATGCAAAGCTTGCATGCAGGCTTGTCCTTACGACTCGATTTATATGGATCCGGAGGATGGCACAGCCACCAAGTGCCACTTCTGCGCGCATCGCACGGAAGTGGGACTCGAGCCGGCTTGCGTGATCGTTTGTCCCGAGCACGCGATTATCGCGGGCGACTTGAGCGATGCTTCGAGCGAAGTGGCGCAGTTGATTGCTCGAGAACCCGTGAGGGTGCGTAAGCCAGAGCAGGGAACACAACCGAAGCTCTATTACATTGATGGCGATGAGAGCGCGATTGTGCCCACGGCGGCCCGGCACGAATCGATTTACATGTGGTCGCAGCGGAATGCGGCGGTGCTGGGGGGCGGCGCGATTTATCCGCCGGATCACCCATTGCTGCAACCGAATGCGGTAGCGGCCTATGACGTGGCGCACGCTCGTCCCTGGGGATGGCAGGTTCCCGCATATTGCTGGACCAAGTCGATCGGAGCGGGAGTGCTGGCTGTTCCCGCGATTGCCATGCTGCTGGGGCGATTGTCCGGGTCGCGGGTCCGCGACATAGCGCTGGCGACAATTGCCCTTCTGTTTACGGCGCTCACTACCGTGCTGCTGGTTTGGGATCTGGATCACAAGGAACGATTTCTGCGGGTGGTGTTTACTCCGCAGAGCAAGTCATGGCTGGCTCGGGGCGCGTTCATTCTCATTGGTTATAGCGGGCTTTGCGGATTGTTCTGGATGGCGGCGGTTTTTGGGCTTGCTTCCGTCAGTGCGATCTTGCTTTGGCCAACGGTGCTGGTTGGATTCTGCGCGGCTGCTTACACCGCGTTTCTTTTTGGACAGTGCGAAGGGCGTGATCTTTGGCAGAGTCCATTGCTGCCGGCGCATTTAATTGTGCAGGCGCTGCTGTGTGGTTCGGCGGTGCTGGCGCTGCTTCCTGATCCGCTTGGCGGTTCGGCGGCGGCTCGGGCCTTTGCCGCTTCTTCGCTCGTGGTTTGTTTGGGCTTCCATTTGATCATGCTGCTTGGCGAAGTCGCCATGCCTCACACTACGGACAACGCGCGGTATGGGGCTCGGTTGATGACGCATGGTCCGTTTGCCCGGGCTTTTTGGGGCGGTGCGGTTTTGCTGGGTGGAATTCTTCCGGTGGGGTTGTTGGGTGGGGCGTTTTTGTTGGGCGGCCGCGTTGGGATCGGGTTGGCTAGCGTTTTGGCGCTTGCAGGGCTTTTGATTTTCGAATGGTGCTTTGTGATGGCGGGACAGAGTGTTCCGAATAGTTAGCGCTTTTCGGACTACTGGAGCCACGCGGAATGTGTCACGCGAAGGGAAACGCAAGGTCGCTCCACTTCGCTACGGTCGGGATGACAGAGTAATTTAAGCGGAGATTTTGAATGACGGAATTTAAGCGCGAGGGCAGCCACCTTTTTTCTACTCCTCCGGTGGAGAAGTGGGATGACTGGGTGGAATTGGATCCTGCGGCGTGGCCGCGTCGCGTGCAGAAGCATTATTCGCTGGTACCGACGATTTGCTTCAACTGCGAGTCGGCTTGCGGGCTGCTGGCTTACGTGAATAAAGAGACGGGACGGATCGACAAGTTTGAGGGAAATCCTTTGCATCCGGCCAGCCGGGGGCGTCTTTGCGCGAAGGGTCCGGCTACGATCACGCAGATTCATGATCCCGATCGGATTCTGTATCCGATGAAGCGGGTGGGGCCTCGGGGTGGCGGGAAGTGGGCACGGACTTCTTGGGATGAGGTGCTGGAAACCTTTGGGGCGCGGATTCGGAAGGCTTTTCAAGAAAAGCGCGGCGAAGAGGTGATGTATCACGTTGGGCGTCCGGGGCATGACTTCATCATGGAACGGACGTTGCAAGCATGGGGAATTGACGGCCACAACTCGCACACGAATGTTTGTTCGTCATCGGCGCGGCTGGGATATTTGCTTTGGCATCATGCGGACCGGCCTTCTCCCGATCATGCGAACGCGAGGTTCATTCTTTTGCTCTCCGCGCATCTGGAGTCGGGGCACTATTTCAATCCTCACGCGCAGCGAATTATTGAAGGAAAGATGGCGGGCGCGAAACTCGCCGTGATGGATCCTCGGCTTTCGAATACCGCGAGCATGGCGGATTACTGGATGCCGAGTTATCCGGGGACGGAGGCGGCCGTGCTTCTCGCGATGGCCGTGGTCATCCTCGGTGAAAAGCGGTTTGACGCGGAATTTGTTAGGAACTGGACGAATTGGGAAGAACTGGAAGTCGATGGATTTTCTGCTCGGGGCCAGAGTTTTGACGCTCTGATTGAAGCTCTGAAGCGGCACTATGCGAAATTCACTCCTGAGTTTGCGGAGAACGAGAGTGGAGTTAAGGCGGAGATCATTGTTAAGACGGCGCGCGAGATTGCGGAAGCTGGAAGCCGGTTTGCTTCGCATCTTTGGCGAGGTAGCGCTTCAGGAAATCTGGGCGGGTGGCAATCGGCGCGAGCTTTGATGTTGCTGCACGTGCTGACGGGTTCGGTAGGAACTCCGGGTGGACATAATTTAAATTCATGGAATAAATTTGTGCCGCGTCCGTATAAGAACCCTCCTCCGCAGAAGCGGTGGAACGAGCTGCTCTATCCACGAGAGTGGCCGCTTTGCGTGCATGAGATGTCTCCGGTGTTGCCGCATATGTTGAAGGAAGGGCGCGGACGGATCGAGGCTTATTTCACGCGCGTGTTTAATCCGGTGTGGACGTATCCCGATGGATTTTCGTGGATCGAGATGCTGCGGGACGAGGAGAAAGTTGGGCTGCATGCGGCTTTGACTCCTACATGGAGCGAGACGGCGTGGTTTGCGGATTATGTATTGCCGATGGGATTCAGTTCGGAGCGGCATGATTTGATGAGCCAGGAATCGTATGCTGGCAAGTGGATTGGATTTCGGCAGCCGGTGCTGCGCGTCTTGCAGGAACGCGAGGGAAAGAAATTCGACTATACGTACCAGGCGAATCCAGGGGAAGTTTGGGAAGAGGACGAGTTCTGGATCAATCTGTCGTGGGCAATCGATCCGGATGGGTCGTTGGGGATTCGGCAGTGGTTTGAGTCGCCGTATCCGGAGCGTGCGGGACAGAAGTTGACGGTGGACGAATATTACGGGTGGATGTTTGAGAACTCCGTTCCGGGATTGCCAGCGGCGGCTGCGAAAGAAGGATTGAAGCCGCTGGAGTATATGCGGAAGTATGGGGCGTATGAGGTGACGACCGACGTCCATCGATTGAATGAGAAGCCGGTTGCGTCGGCGGATTTGGCGGGATCGGAAGTTCGCGTAAATGGCGTCGTCTCGAAAAATGGCAAGGCCGTCGGCGTGATGGTCGGCGGCGAGGCTGTGGTTGGGTACAACACGCCGTCGCGCAAGCTGGAGTTGTTTTCGAAGACCATGGCGGATTGGAAGTGGCCAGAGTTTGCGCTTCCGGAGTACTACCGCAGCCATATTCACAAGTCGGCGCAAGCCGCGTCGTTGGGAGCTGATGGGGGAAAGGCGGCAGACGATTTCGATGGGCGATACATGCCGCTAGTTGAGTGGCCGAAAGACGCTCGTGGCGAGGTGCTCACGCTGTTGCCGATTTTCCGGTTGCCTCATCTGATTCATACGCGATCGGGAAATTCCAAATTTCTTTACGAGATTGCGCATAAGAACCCGTTGTGGGTGAATCCCACGGACGCGGCGAAGTTGGGGGAGATTCGAACCGGCGACTTGATCAAGGTGCACACGGAGATTGGATTTTTCGTTCTGCATGCATGGGTGACGGAGGGTCTGGCTCCGGGCGTGGTGGCTTGTTCGCACCACATGGGGCGCTGGCGAACCAATAAAGAAGACCAACTGGAGCGCATGTCGAGCGCCTGGGTTGATTTGAAAGAAGTTGGCAAAGGGCAGTGGAAGATGCGGCAAACTTCGGGAGTCGAGCCCTACGAGACGACCGATCCGGACACGAAGCGGGTCTGGTGGAGCGATGCGGGCGTGCATCAGAATATTACTTTTCCGGTGCATCCGGATCCGATCACGGGGATGCACTGCTGGCATCAGATGGTGCGGGTGGAGCGGGCTTCGGCGGAGGATCGCTACGGAGACATTTTTGTGGATACGAATCTTTCGTTTGCGGTCTATCAACGATGGAAGGCGTTGGCTCGTCCGGCGCCGGGGCCGGGAGGGTTGCGGCGGCCGCTGTGGATTCCGCGAGTGCATCGTCCTGAGGAAGCGGCGTACTACATTCCTGATGACAAAAGCTGACCTCTTCTTGAAGATGTAAAATGGACGGATGCCTTTGCAGAGTGGAAATCCTAATTTTGGCAAGAAGCGGACTCCGCCTCCGGACGAGACTTTCGAGGAAGCAGCTTACTTGAAGGCGCTGGGAGAGAAGCAGAAGATCGTGAGTTTGAAGCTGGCGGATGGCGAGGTAGTACGCGGGTGGATTGAGTATTACGACAAGAATATGGTGCGCGTTACGCGTGAAGATGGTCCAAATCTTTTTATCTTCAAGCATGAGATTGTTTATATTGCGGAAGACAGTAAGAAGAAGTAGTCAGTACTCAGTACCCAGTAAAATCTCTTTGCGGCATGAATTGCGTAGGTCCTTCGGTTCGCTCAATCCTGGAAATGAAAGCCTAGAAGTCTCATGACATCCCAACAATCTCTGGATTTGATTGCTCCTATGCAGGCGATGGCTCGCGAGGCTGGTTCGCTGATCATGGGATATTTCCGACAGCACGTCAAGATTGAATACAAGGGTGCGGTCGATCTGGTGACGGTTGCGGATCGGGAATCGGAAGCGTTGATTTTGTCGCGGATTCGGGCGCAGTTTCCTACGCACGATGTGATGGGAGAAGAGGGGACGCGCATCGACACGGGCAGTGAGTATAAGTGGTACGTCGATCCACTGGATGGGACAACGAATTTTGCCCACGGGTATCCGGTGTTTTGCGTTTCGCTGGCGGTGGAGCGGGCGGGACGGCGGGTGGCGGGTGTCGTCTACGATCCGACTCGCGATGAGATGTTTTCAGCTGCGCTGGGAGGTGGGGCTTCGCTGAATGGCGAGGCGATTCACGTTTCGGCGATTTCGAAGCTGGGCGAATGTTTGATTGGGACGGGATTTCCTAGCCAGAAGCGGCATAAGAATCCGAACATTTATTTTTATCACCAGCTGACTTTGCGGACGCATGGCGTGCGGCGGGCGGGATCGGCGGCTCTGGATCTTTGCAATGTGGCGTCGGGACGCTATGAGGGATTTTGGGAATTCAACTTGAATCCCTGGGATACCGCAGCTGGCGTTTTGATTGTAGGGGAGGCGGGCGGGCGCGTTACCGACTTTTCTGGCGGCGAATTTCAGATTGCGAGTCATGAGACGGTGGCGACGAACGGATTGGTCCACGACGCGCTCTTGAACGAGTTCCTGGAGATTTTCGCGGGACGCGGGTTGGAGGAGTTGCCGAGTCCGGTGGAGTACGCAAAGGCGCGAAATCTGTGAAAGCCGAAATCCGCTTCCCTGCGCCAAACCGCGACGCCGCGGGAAATCGGGCTCCGAGCTATCTAGCTCGATAATTCCGGAATCGCGTGCTTCAGTCCGTGGATTACGCCGCGAAGTTCGGCCAGGCCTTTCAATCTGCCGATCAGAGAGTAGCCGGGATTTACGTTCTTGCCGATGTCGTCGGCCAGCAGATGTCCGTGGTCGGGACGTAGGGGAATCTCATGGTCGGCGCGGCCAGTGTGGCGTCGACGAGCTTCTTCTTCCAGCATCGCTTTGATTACGCCTACCATGTCGGAGCTGCCGGCGAGATGCTCGGCTTCATGAAAAGATCCGTCGGGCTCGCGGGTGACCTGGCGGAGATGAACGAAGTGAATGCGGGCGCCGAATTCGCGAGCCATCGCGAGGAGATCGTTGTCGGCTCTGGCTCCGTAGGAACCGACGCAAAATGTGAGACCGTTTGCTGGCGTATCACAGCCCGCAAGAATGGCGCGTACATCGTCGGCGGTAGAGACGACGCGCGGCAGTCCGAATAAGGACCAGGGCGGATCGTCGGGATGGATGGCCAGGCGGAGGCCGAGTTCTTCGGCTACGGGCGCAACTTCGCGCAGGAAGGCGACGAGGTTTGCTCGCAAGTCGGCGGCGGTTACACCGTGGTATTCCGCGATCAGATGACGAATCGTTTCACGGTTGTAGGATGCTTCGGCGCCGGGAAGACCGGCGATAATTGTCTGCTCGAGATCATTCTTGCGCGACTCGGTCAGGGCGGCGAAGCGGGCCTGGGCAGCTTGAATACGCGCTTTGGGATAGTCTGCTTCGGCGCCGGCCCGTTCGAGCAGGAACAGGTCGTAGGCGGCAAAATCGACGGCGTCGAAACGGAGTGCGTAACCTGTAGTTGGCAGGCGCCACTGCAAGTCGGTTCGCGTCCAGTCGACAACCGGCATGAAGTTGTAGCAAATGATTTTGACGCCCGCTTTGGCGATGGCGGCGAGCGTATCTTTCCAGGCACCGATGAAGTGCGCGTAGGGGCCCGTCCGAAGTTTGATGGAATTGTGGATGGGAATGCTCTCCACGACAGACCAGTCGAAGCCGGCCGCGCGGATCTCATCTCTTCGCTTGCGGACTTCGTCGAGGGGCCAAGGTTCGCCGCGATAGAAGTCGTGCAGGGCAGAGACGATTCCGGTGGCTCCGGCTTGCTTGATGTGCTCGAGAGGAACCGGATCGGCCGGCCCAAACCATCGCCAAGTCTCCTTCATGATTTGCTCGGTTACGCTCCGTCGTAAATCTTACGCCTGCTCTCGATAAGCCCTGGTGCTTCGGATACTTTCAGCGCGCGATGCGAGCAGAGCCGCCGCGCATGACAGCTTCGACTTCTGAGAGCGTGGCCATACTCGTGTCGCCGGGAGTGGTCATTGCCAGTGCTCCATGCGCCAAGCCGCACTGGACTGCCCATTCAGCGTCTTTGCCGGCAAGAAATCCGTAGATAAGGCCGGAAGCGAAGGAGTCGCCGCCGCCGACGCGATCGAGGATTTCGAGAGGGCGCTGCGGAACGTGGATGATCTTGCCGTCGTAGAGAGCAATGGCGCCCCAATCGTTTTGAGTTGCGGTGTGTGCCGTTCGAAGCGTGGTCGCGATGAGCTTGAGGTTGGGGTAGAGCTGACTGACACGATGCAGCATCTTTTCGTAGCTGGAGACGGGCAGGTGAGCGAAGTCACCTCCGACACCTTCGATGGCGACACCGAGGGTCGCGGAAAAATCCTCTTCGTTGCCGAAGAGGACGTCGACGGACCTCACCAATTCACGGTTGACTTCCTGGGCTTTCGGCTTGCCACCGATCGATTTCCAAAGGGATTCGCGGTAATTGAGGTCGTAGGAGACTACGGTTCCCGAGGAGCGCGCGGCTTGAATGGCGGCACTGGCGACCGAGGCAGAACTGGGCGAAAGTGCGGCAAAGATGCCGCCGGTATGCAGCCAGCGGGAGCCTTTGACGGCGAAGATCTGTTGCCAGTCGAAGTCGCCGGGCTGGCAGTTCGCGATGGCGGTGTGTCCCCGATCAGAGCAGCCGACGGCGGCGCGGACACCGAATCCTCGCTCGGTAAAGTTCAGGCCGTTGCGGACGGTTCTGCCGATTCCGTCATAGGGCACCCAGCGGATGAGGGAGGTGTCGACACCGCCCTGAAGGATAAAGTCTTCGAGAAGCTGTCCAATCGGATTTTTCGCGAAGGCGGTGATAATGGCAGTGCGGAGACCGAAACATCGGCGGAGTCCGCGTGCGACGTTGTATTCTCCGCCGCCCTCCCAGGCGCGAAAATTACGAGCGGTGTGGATCCGTTCTTCGCCGGGATCGAGGCGAAGCATGACTTCGCCGAGGCTGACGCAATCCCAGCGGCAGCTTTCCGCTGCTTTCAAGACGAGTGGATGCATGGCCAACATTTTAGCTGTTTCAACTGAGGGGTGCCGCAGCTTAGAGGGAACAATTTGCTCGATCGTGATCGGCCGTTGAGTGGGCTGAGCGCAGCGTATAATCTCCGGTTGTCTTGGGGCTCACCGGAACGTGAAAATTGTCAGATTAAAGACCGCGGTGGTTGAAGGGAATTTCGATTGGACCTTCGTTCGCATCGAAACGGATGAAGGGATTCGGGGGTTGGGTGAGTGCTTCTTCGCGCCGGGACTAACCGCGATTCTGCGTTCGCTCGAACCACTGCTGGTGGGAGAGGATCCGCGGGACATCCGGCGATTGTTTCGCAAATTACAGCTCGCGACTTCGGGAGCCGGCTCGATCGCGGGCATCATTTATAACGCGATCAGTGGGATCGAAGCGGCGCTCTGGGATGTACTTGGACAATGGTTGGATGTGCCGATGTACCGGCTGCTGGGAGGGAAGTTTCGCGACAAAATCCGCATCTATGCCGATTGCCATGGGGGCGAGGCACTGGAGAGCCTGGACGAGGTGCTGCGTTCGCGCCGGGCATCGTGGGATCCTCAGGAACAGGCAGGCCGCGGGCATGAGGCGCGAGATTATTTTGGCGCGGGCGGCGGCGAACCTGCTTCTTCGCCCGATGACTACCGGCGGCAGGCGAGGGAGAAGAGGGCGGAAGGATTCACGGCACTGAAGTTTGATTTGGATGTTCCGGGCACGGAGAGCGGCGATCCTCACAATCGGGGGCTCAGCAATCGTGCGATCGATCACATGGTGCGGCTGATTGCGGCAGCGCATGATGAGGTAGGCAAGGATACCGATATTGCCGTGGACTGCCACTGGCGTTACAACGCCAGCGACATCGTGAAAGTGGCGCGAGAGTTGGAACCGTTCCGGCTGATGTGGCTGGAAGATCCTGTGCCTCCGAACAACGTTGCGGCGCTCAAGGAAGTACATGCGAAGGTTGGTGTGCCCATCGCAACCGGCGAAAACTTATTTCTGTTTGAAGGCTTTCAGGAAATCATTGCGGAGCATGCGCTAAGCATCGTGACCCCCGACCTGCAAAAAGTCGGAGGCTTATCGGTAGCGCAGAGCATTGCACAATTTGCGGATGTGCATGGCATGCCGGTGGCCCCGCACAACATTAGCAGTCCTGTGGGGACGATGGCGGCGGTGCATTTTTGCGCCGCGATTCCGAATTTTCTTGCCCTCGAGTTTCATGCGTCCGACGTGCCTTTCTGGAACGAATTGGTCGAAGGAGTGTCGAAACCGCTGATTCAGAGCGGGTATATTGAGGTTCCAGAAAGGCCGGGGCTGGGCGTGACTTTGAACGAAGAAGTGGCCCGCCGGTATGCGCGGCCGGGCGAGCCATTTCTTGAGTAGAGGAAGTCACACCGGATAAAAGTGGAGTTTATGTCAATTACGAAAACTGAAGTTTTGAGCAAGATTGTGGAATCCGGGCTGGTAGCGGTGATCCGGGCGGAGGGTCCTGAACAGGCTTCGCGCATGGCGGAAGCATGCGCGCTGGGAGGAGTGGCTGCCCTGGAGATTACGTTCACTGTGCCGGGAGCGAGCAAAGTCATCGAGCATCTGGCGAAGGAATTTCGTGGAAAGATTCTGGTGGGGGCGGGAACAGTACTCGATCCGGAGACAGCGCGGATCGCGATTCTAGCGGGGGCGGAATTTGTGGTGAGTCCAGCGGTGAGCACGGCTACGGCACGCCTGTGTAATCGCTATCGGGTGCCGTACATGCCCGGCGCTGCGACGATGGGCGAAGTGATCGATGCGTTGGAGTGCGGCGCGGATATTGTGAAGGTGTTTCCGGGGGAGATTCTCGGTCCGGCATTCGTGAAAGCGGTGAAGGGACCGCTGCCGCAAGCGCAGCTTATGCCGACCGGTGGAGTTGGAATTGAGAATGTTGGAGAGTGGATCAGGGCGGGAGCGGTTGCAGTGGGCGTTGGGGGCAACCTGACGTCTGGCGCAAAGACGGGTGATTTCGCGTCCATTACGAGCTTAGCGCGGCAGTTCGTGGAGAAGATCAAAGAGGCGCGGAAGCGGTGAGAGAGAACAAGAAGATGAGTCGAAAGACGGGTGCAACGAAGGCAACGAAATTGTGGAAGTCGGACGACGAACTGTTCGCTCTTGTGGAGCGCGAACTTTTCACCTGCGTGGTGGGCGACGTGATGGACAAGATGGATCTTCAGCATCAGTTCCTGCCTCCGCAAATACAGGCTTTGCGACAGGATATGGTGGTGATTGGGCGCGCCATGCCGGTTTTGGCCGTCGATGTATTTGCGGAGAAAATTGCCGGAAGCGCGAACTCGTTGATGAACAAATCGTTCGGCCTGATGCTGGAGGCGCTGGACGATCTGCGTCATAACGAAGTTTACGTAAACACTGGGTCCTCTCCACGTAATGCCGTTTGGGGAGAACTGATGAGCACGCGGGCGCGGAAGTTGGGGAGCCGGGGAGCGGTCGTGAATGGATATGTCCGAGATACGAAAGCGATTCTGAAGATGAACTTTCCGACCTTTGGTTTCGGTTCCTATGGGCAGGATTCGGGTCCACGCTACAAAGTTGTGGATTTCCGAATTCCCGTGGAGATTGGGGCGGTGCGAGTTCGTCCTGGAGATATTTTGTTTGGCGATGTGGATGGAGTCTTGCTGGTTCCTGCGGAAGCAGAGGCTGAGGTCTTCACGCGAGCACTCGAGAAGGCGCGCGGCGAGAAGTTGGTAAGAAAGGCGATTGAAGCAGGTAGCAGTGCGGTGGAAGCGTTCGAGAAATTTGGAATCATGTGAATATGATCGGCCAAATATGATCACCATTGATCTGACGGGAAAAGCAATTTTTATCACCGGGGCGTTGGGTGCAATCGCTGAACATATGGTCCGGCGGCTAACGGCCGCTGGCGCGACGCTCGTGCTCACGGATATCAAGGGCGAGGCAGAGGCGCGGCGGACGCTGGATGACTGGCAGATTACTGCTTCATCTTATTTATATGTAGCGGCCGACATTACGGATTCCAGCCAAGTGAATCGCGTAGTGAACACGGCATTCGACAAGTTTTCGGGGATGGATACAGTGATTGGGCATGCGGGGGGATGCGGGTTGCATCCCTTTGCCAGTACGTCGGAAGCGGATTATGAGCGGATTTTTCGCTTTAACTACATGGCGCAAACGTATCTGGCGCGAGCGGTGCTGGGACGATGGATGGAGCGCGGGATCGTGGGGCATCTGATCTTCACCTCTTCTTATGTAGCGCGGATGCCGCATACGCTGATTCCTGCCTATTCTTCGGCGAAAGCGGCGTTGGAGAATTTTGCGCGGAGCCTGGCCCTGGAGTATGCGCTGACGGGGATCCGGGTGAACGTGATTTCGCCGGGAAATGTGGCGGCGGGGAGTTCGCTGAAAGTTTTCGATGAGGATCCGGCATACCGCGAGTTTGTCTTGCGAGTTTCGTTGGGAAGAAGAAACAGTCCGGAGTCGATTGCAGACGCATTTGTATTCCTGTGCTCGCCGCTGGCGGCGGAGATCAACGGACAGGTGCTGAGCCCGGATTATGGGGCAGGGATTGGGAATCGCTTATGAAGATTGGGCTCGGCCTCTACCGGCACATGCTCACGCGCCAATATTACGACTTCGCACGCCAGGCGGGCTGCACGCACGTCGTGGTGCACCTGGTCGATTATTTCAATCAAGGGCCTTCGAACCCGCGCAATAACCAGCCGACGGGGTCGAAGTACGAAGCTTGGGGAGTGGCCGGGGATCCCGAGCGGATTTGGACGGTAAAGGAGCTCAGGACGCTTCGGGCGGAAATCGAAGAGGCTGGGCTGAAGCTGGCGGCCGTAGAGAACCTTGATCCGGCGCACTGGCACGATATTTTGCTGGATGGTCCGAAGCGTCCGCAACAGGTCGAGCAGGTGAAGACGATTGTGCGCCGCCTGGGCGAGGCCGGCGTTCCCGTGCTTGGATATAACTTCAGTGTGGCCGGAGTGTGCGGGCGTGTAACGGCTCCGCTGGGGCGCGGGCGGGCGATCACAGTGGGGATGGATGGTCCCTGCGAAGAGGTGGGGATCCCTAATGGGACGGTCTGGAACATGGTGTATGACCAGAACGCTCCGCCGGGAAATTTGCCTGCAATTTCACATGACGAGCTGTGGGGGCGGCTGCAACGATTTCTCGAGGAGATTGTGCCGGTGGCGGAGCAGGCGGGAGTGCGGCTGGCGGCGCATCCTGACGATCCCCCGATGCCGACGATGCGACAGCAGCCGCGGCTGGTCTACCAACCGCAGATGTACCAGAGGTTGATTGATCTCGCTCCGAGTAAGAGTAATTGTCTTGAACTGTGCGTGGGAACGCTGGCGGAAATGAGCGAAGGCAGCGTCTACGATGCGGTGGACGAATACAGCAGGCAAGGGAAGATTGCGTATATCCATCTGCGAAATGTGGTGGGCAAGGTGCCTCACTATCGCGAGACCTTCATTGATGAAGGCGATGTAGACATGGTTCGCATTCTTGCGATTCTAGACCGCAACGGCTTCGACGGAGTGCTGATTCCCGATCACACTCCCCAAATGAGTTGCGATGCGCCCTGGCATGCGGGGATGGCGCATACGCTGGGGTTCATGCTGGCGGCGAAGGCAGTGCTGGAAAAATCGAAGCGACAAGGATTGGAACTAGCGTCGGCTGGTCCGGTTCGCGGAGAAGCACACTGAGCGCCGCATCGAGTGAGGCGCGTTCGCGGGGTCCTCTTGTAATTGCAGCCAGCGTCGCCGCGTTGGGCGGCTTTTTGTTTGGCTATGACAACATCGTGATCAGCGGGGCGATTGGCTATTTGAGCCAGTTGTTTCACCTGGATGCGGCGGGAGTGGGTTGGGCTGCCGGTTGCGCGCTGGTGGGCTGCATCGCGGGTTGTGCGGCCGCGGGAACCGTGGCCGACTATTTGGGAAAGAAGAAAGGTCTCGCGCTCTGCGCCCTTTGCTTCGCGCTCTCTTCCGGAGGGATGTTGTTTGCCTCAAGTCTGCATCAGTTTGTTGTCTGGCGGTTAATTGGAGGGGTGGGGATCCGAATTATATTGCGGAGATTGCGCCTACGCGAGTGCGCGGGCGCTGCGTAACGCTTTATCAGCTTGGGATCGTTGTCGGGATTCTTGCTGCGGTGTTTGTCAACATGCTTATCCAGCGCATGGGCGATGAAGCCTGGAACATAGCATCGGGCTGGCGGTGGATGTTCTTTGCGGGGATTGCGCCAGCAATTTTATTTGGACTAATGATTCTGCCGGCTGTGGAGAGTCCACGTTGGCTGATGAAGGTGGGGCGAAGAGATCAGGCGATCGGTGTGCTGACTGAAATCAACGGCAGCGAGGTCGCAAAGCAGGAAGCGGCCGAGATTGAGAATTCGTTGGCGACGGAAGAGGGGCACATCTCGGAACTGTTCACCACGTTTCGGCGTCCGCTGCTGCTGGGCATCATGCTGGCGGGTTTGCAGCAAGTCAGCGGGATTACACCGTTATTTTCATTTCTGCCGGAGATTTTTCGGGCAGCGGGAACGGCGACGAGCGACGCGTTCTTTCAGTCGGTACTGGTGAGCCTCGTCAATCTTTCGTTTACGCTGTTTGCACTGTGGCTGGTAGATCGGGCGGGACGCAAGACGCTCATCCTGGCCGGGACTGTGGTGCAATTCATTTCTTTCTTGTTGGTCGGTTGGTTCTATCACGTCCACGGTAGCGGGCTGGCGGTACTGATTTTTGTGATGAGCTTTGTCGCCGGTCATGCGTTTGGCAATGGAGTGGCGTGCTGGGTGATTATCTCGGAAATCTATCCGACAAAGGTTCGCGGCCGCGGGATGTCGATCGCCACGACGGCGCTTTGGCTGGTTGGATACATGGGGAACCAGATGTTCCCGGTCATGCAGAAGCATCTGGGATCGGATGGAACTTTCTGGTGCTTCAGCGCCGGGGCTTTGCTGACAGTTGGGTTGGTGGGCTGGTTGGTTCCCGAAACCAAAGGCCGCTCGCTGGAAGAGATCACGCAATTCTGGACGCGCGACAAAGCGGTTGTCCCCGGATAGAAATGTGGATCCGGGATTCGACGCGAGCCGTCGACTTGGAGTTGATACGGATGTCCCGAACCTCACAAGATTCTCCCTCTTGTAGGCAGCTTTCACTCAACTAAATGTTCAAGCCTCTCGTTTTTTGTGTGCTATTCAACGCTCACTCAAAGACCCGTTCAAGATATAGGTAGAGTTCGGCCCAAAACTTGCAGTATCACTAAGTAGATAGCCGACGGAAGGTTAGTCTTCCCTAATACTATCTTTACCAAAAAGGGAACGAGATTGGAATAAGTGAGCAATTGTGAACAGTCCTGATTGCAAATCGGCGTAACATGTTTTGTTCAGGGAATTGATACCGATGACATTAACCTTTAGGGCTCCGCGCGCTCTTCCGTTCATCATCTTCTTCTTTCTCGTGCTTGCTGCTCCCGGCGTGCTTGGCCAAGAGGCTAATTTGGCGGCAGGCGGAAGCGGCGCGTCCAGTGGCGCTCGGTCGTCCAGTGCGCCGGCGTCAGCAGCGTCGGCTTCCGATACCTCGAAGTATGTGGGGGCGGAGACCTGTAAAACATGTCACGAAGAGATTTATAACGCGTGGGAGAAGACGCCGCATTGGAAGACCACACTAGACAAGAAGGGTGGCCCGTCTCATCAGGGTTGCGAGGGGTGTCACGGACCCGGCGCCGATCACGTAGCTGGTGGCGGTGATAAGACAAAAATCTATGTTTTTGAGGGCAAATCGCGGAATGCAACCAGCGCGCGTTGTTTGAGCTGCCACGGGGACGCTCACGAGCAATCGCATTTCGCTGAATCGGCCCACTCGAGCAGTGACGTGGGATGTTTGGACTGCCACTCTCCTCATCACGCCAAGGAGAAGGAGTTTCTGCTGGTCCAGAACCAGCCGCAGCTGTGTTATGGGTGCCACACGTCGGCGAAGGCTGATTTCGCGAAGCCTTACCATCACCGGGTCAACGAAGGGTTGGTGCAGTGCAACGATTGCCACAACCCGCACGGGACCGGCACGGTGCGTCAGTTACGCAGCCAGCCGAGCGGCGACGCGATTTGTTACAAGTGCCACGTCGACAAACAAGGGCCTTTCGTCTACGAGCATGTGCCGGTAAAGACCGAGGGTTGCACCAGTTGCCATACACCCCACGGTTCGACGAATCCGCGGCTTCTGACCGTTATGCCGGTGAACATGCTCTGTCTGCAATGCCACACCTTCTCGTCGCAGTTGACGGCGGGCGGTCCCGCCGGCCCTGTGCATAACCAATCGGCTAAGTATCAGGCCTGCACAGCGTGTCACACGCAGATTCACGGTTCGAATTTCAGCAATGTGTTTTTCAAGTAGGGAGTAGCGATGGCGCTGCCAAAAGAAGTGGTGCTGCACTGTTCGTTGGTCGACCCACCGGCATCTTTACGCGCGCGAGCCGAAAGCTTTGCTTCCGGCCGCCGGTGCGGAGGCCGAATCGCGATCGTCATGATGAAAATCATGCTTGTCGCAGTCGTGACGGGGTGGTCTTCCGGCAAGCTGTTGGCGCAGACTCCGGCGCCGAGTCCCGCGCCAACCGCGCCTGCTGAACCCGATGGCGTGACCAGCGGAGGGTACCAGATTCACTCGTCGATCGAGTTGGGGTATCGCTCCAATTACGTTACAGGCAGTGAAGACATGTATGACACGCTGGTGAATCTCCAGACCGGCCCGCGGATCCTTGACCAGACGCTTTCGATGCAGGCGCTGGATCACCAGGGACTTCTGTTCGACAATCTATATCTCAACAGCGTGGGGTGGGGGGGAGATCCGAACAACTACATGCGACTGCGGGCGGATAAGAATAAGTGGTATAACCTCCAAAGCAGTTTCCGTCGCGATCAGAATTTCTCGGACTTCGACCTTTTGGCGAATCCGCTGAACCCTCCGCCTCCACCCGCGCCAGGGGGCTCGAGCCCGTCGATCCCAGCGCTAAACTCACCCCACTTATTTGATACGACGCGAAGGATGAGCGACGTCGATCTCACGCTGCTCCCGCAATCGCGAGTCAGCTTTCGTCTCGGTTATTCGCGTAACAACATGACCGGGCCCTCTTACAGCAGTGTGCACGAAGGTACGGAAGGCTTTCTGCAACAAGCCTGGAATACCACGATGAACTCCTACCGCTTTGGAGCGGACTGGAAGGCAGCGCCGCGCACGGTGATCAGCTACGACCAATTCTTCGACTACTATAAGGGGGATACGGACTATCAGCTATCTCCTTTTGCTCCGGCGCTTTTGTCGAACGGAAATCCGGTGGAATTGGGCTTGTCGATCGATACGGTGAACAAGGAACCGTGCGCCGGAAAGCCGACAGGGACGCCTCTTATTGTGGGCGGAGTTCTGACGAACACCACTTGCAGCGCTTACTTCAGCTACTCGCGGAACCAGCGGATTCGGACGTCCACACCAACGGAGAGGCTCAGTTTTCGCAGTAATAACATCCGACGGTTAGACCTGCTGGCGTCCTTTTCCTACAGTTCGGCTGATATGAGCACGCCTTTGCAGGAGAACTTTACGGGTTTGATTACGCGCACGAATACACTCGCCTTTACCGGTACGGGGACGGGCAGCGCGAATCGGATTTCCAATGTGCTGGATGTTGAGGCGACGTTGCACTTGACCAGGCATCTGCGCTTGATCGAGAAGTATTATTTCTGGGCTTACCGCATTCCGCAGGATGGGAATTTCAATGAACTGGACTACAGTTGCGCAGCTCCGCCGTGTACCCTGCTAAGCACGCCCCTCACGACTCCGACGCCGCCGGGAGGAACGCAAACTACAACCCTGTCGTCGTTCAACCAGACCTGGAAGAGGAATCAGACCGAACTGGCATGGGACGTCTCGAAGAAAGTGGGCGTGCGCGTCGGATACCGTTATGGCGACCGGGCGTTCAACCACTTCAACGATTACCTGCCGGGAGACCTGGATCATTTCGTTGGGCTGGAGAAGACGGCGCTGCTTGGAGTTTGGGCGCGGCCGATACACAACTTGCGACTGAACTTCGATGGAGAGCATACGAACTTCAACAGCGTGTTTGTTCGTCTCTCGCCGCGCAAGGAAGGGCGCTACCGGTTTCAGACGACTTACACGCCGCGTCCCTGGGCGACAGTGGGGGGATCGGTCAACATTCTGCAAGAGTCGAACGCCGACGCGCAGACACAATATGTCGGCCACAATCAAAACTATGGGCTGACGGCGTCGCTCGCTCCGCGGGAGCGGTTCGGGATGGATGTAGCGTACAACTTCAACAGCGTGATCCAGAATGCGCTGATCTGCTTCAACGACACACCGCCGGCGGGTGTGATCCTGCCGTTTGTGGCGAATGCCATCAACAATAATTGCGGAGGGAACGATACTGCCAATAACCTGATGGCGGGCTCCTACTACACAAATCACACTCATTTTGGAATGGCCAGCATCCGGTTCAAGCCCGAGAAACGGTTGACGGGGAACGTTGGCTATAGCATCACGAGCGTGGACGGGAGCGTGCCGCAGTTTAACATCCTGCAGCCTTTAGGGTCGGTGCAGTACAAGTACTCGCAGCCGGTGGCCAATCTTAGCGTGGACTTAGGTCATAAGCTGGCGTGGAACATGGGATGGAATTACTACCAGTATGGGGAAGGTTCGTTCGTTGGGCCAACGGCACCCCGCTACTTCCACGCCAATTCTCTCACGGAGTCGCTGCGTTACGCGTTCTGAAGAACCTGGATTCACGGACCGGCGGAGGCGAGGAATTCGCGCGGATTTAGCTAGACATTGCGGAATTCAACTCTCTTTCACCTGCAGCGCCAGTTCGCGGAATTCTTTCGCTAGTTTGTGGCTCGCTTTGACTTGCCCCTCGGCAAGTTGACGGGATTTCTCATTCGGCATGGCCGCAACGAGAGCCTCGAGTTCGGTCGCCGCTTCGTGGGCGTGGCCGGCTTGTTTCAACATGAGCTGTTCGAATTTCCGCGTTGACTCGTTGTGATCCATAGATAGCCTCTTGAAGCACGATACACACAGAAGCATGGCGAAACTGATCACTCTTGCTCAGAAGAGATTTCGTTGCGTTGTTAGGCTTAAGCCCTCATTGACGAGGGCAGGGATTATTTATGACAACAGCAGAGCTGGAACGGGCAAATCCGAGTGGGGCGAATCAGCGCAACAGGGCAAGCATGAAAGCGCTGGTCTATCACGGAGCTGGTAAACATGCGTGGGAGGACAAACCGCGCCCCGTGATTCAGAAACCCGGCGACGCGATTGTGCGCGTTACGACGTCCACGATTTGTGGGACCGATCTCCATATTTTGAAAGGCGATCTGCCGGCGGTGACGGATGGGCGCATTCTGGGCCACGAAGGCGTCGGGGTGATCGAACAAATCGGAACGGGCGTCACAGACTTTCACGTTGGGGACAAGGTCATCATTTCTTGTGTCACCGCTTGCCTGAGGTGCGACTTCTGCAAGCGGGGCATGTATTCCCACTGCCGTCGAGGAGGGTGGATTTTGGGCTATACCCTCGACGGCACACAGGCGGAATACGTGCGCATTCCGCAGGCCGATGGAAGCTTGTACAGCTTTCCGGTGGGCGCGGACGAAGAAGCGATGGTGATGTTGAGCGACATCTTGCCGACGGGCTTTGAGTGCGGCGTGTTGAACGGACAGGTGAAGCCAGGGGACACTGTTGCGATCGTTGGAGCCGGTCCGGTTGGACTTTCGGTGTTGCTGACAGCTCAATTCTATTCACCAGCGGCGATCATCATGATCGATCTGGACGACAAGCGCCTGGCGGTGGCGAAGGGATTCGGGGCGAGCCAGGTTATCAACAGCTCCGACGGACACGCTGCGCACAAGGTGATGGAACTGACGGAGGGAGCTGGAGTTGACGTGGCGATCGAGGCCGTCGGGCTGCCGCCGACATTTGCGATTTGCCAGGCGATTGTCGCTGTGGGCGGACGCATTGCGAACGTTGGGGTTCACGGCAAACCAGTGGAGTTGCATATGGAAAAACTTTGGGATCGCAACATCGCGATCACTACGCGCCTGGTGGATACGGTGACGACGCCGATGCTGCTGAAGGTCGTGCGGTCGGGCAAGGTGCAGCCGAAAAAGCTGGTGACGCACCGATTTGCGATGAGCGACATCCTGAAGGCGTACGAGACTTTTGGAAACGCGGCAAAGGATGGCGCGATTAAGGTGTTACTGACGAACAAACCGAACTGATGATTGGATCGCGGGAAATTGTTTCGCGATTGCAGATTCGTGTAGAAGCTGAGCAATAGCGAACAGTTGTCTAACGGATACACGCTTACATTCGAAGGTGGAACTTAAACTAACTATTTCGAGAGCCGGCGGCAAATTGTCGGGGAGACCAAAATGTCTATAGAAAATTCAGTTATTGCTATCTATCCACAACATTCCGACGCTGAACTGGCGATCAAGGAATTGCAGCGTGGCGGAGTTGACATGCACAAGCTGTCGATTGTCGGCAAAGGCTACCACACAGACGAGCAGGTGATTGGCTACTACAATGCCGGCGACCGCATGAAGTACTGGGGGAAAGTCGGCGCGTTCTGGGGCGGTTTTTGGGGCATTCTATTCGGATCGGCTCTTTTCGTCATTCCAGGCCTCGGCCCAATTCTGGTGGCGGGACCGCTGGTCGCGTTGATCGTGGCGGGGCTGGAAGGCGCGGTGGAGGTTGGGGCGTTGGGCGCTCTGGGCGCGGGACTCTACAGCATCGGCATCCCCAAAGACAGCGTTGTGAAGTACGAGACTGCGCTCAAGACCGATCAATTTTTGGTCATTGCGCATGGGACGGCTGCGGAAGTGGCCAACGCTCAAAAAATCATGGAAAGCACGCATCCACTCTATTGCACTCTACACGTAACTGAACCTGTGGCGGCGTAATTGCCGGAGGCGTTAAATGAGCGGAGCCGACTCCAACGATGAACGAGAAGTAGTGGGCTGGCGCTGCAGTTCATGCGGGCAAATTATT
Organism: Terriglobales bacterium; assembly: GCA_049520915.1. Classification (GTDB taxonomy): domain Bacteria; phylum Acidobacteriota; class Terriglobia; order Terriglobales; family Acidobacteriaceae; genus Acidiflorens. The sequence continues at coordinate 72,022 of JBEKPH010000008.1, read as the reverse complement.
ACGAGCATCGAAGATGGTTGGGTGGAGTGGCTGGCTTGGGAAGATGACCAGGGCAAGACCATCTTGAGGGGACTCCGGCTGATTCATCGGCAGGTCGCCGGCGACGCAGGCGGAGAGCACGGCTGCCGCTACGATCCTCACGAAGAGTTCCAGAACAATGTAAGCATCGTGGAAGGACTGGCTCTGGAAAGGTTTGTCGGACCGGATGGCCTGATGCTGCTGCTGTCATTTGTGGAGGCAGAGGAATTTCCGAAGGAAGATGTGCTCGAGTTGGCGAAGCGTGTACACGTTCCCCACTACGAATTGACCCGTGAACTCTTTCCGGAGGCAATCTCTTGCAACTTCTGTTCGCCATTTCTGGGCGCCGGATATTATCTGCAATCGGAAATGGAAGAAGTGCTTGCCTGGGGCAGGAGGCAAAAGAAGGTGGCGCGAGCATGTCCGCGAGGCGACGATATGAACCAGAGGGCCAGACGAAATGCAGAATGAAACTTTAGAGATTCCCCGAAAATCCGCGCGAGGACGCTCGTCGACCGACCTGATCCGGACTGTAACGAGTGGCACGTTCTCGCACTTGGTTTTGGAAGGCACGGGTCCAATCGTTGTCGAGTTTATGTCATACGGTTGTGCGCACTGCCGAGCGCTCGAACCTGTGCTGCAAAAGGTAGCCGAGATGGTGAAGTCTACGGAGAAGATCTTCCGCCTCAATATTGCCGTGGAACAGGAATTAAGCGATCAGTATCAGATCGAGGGCACACCGACTTTGATCATGTTCCAGGAGGGAAGAGAAGTTGGACGAGTCGAGGGGCCGCACCCGACGGTAGCAAGCGTTCAGGCCGCTGTGACCCAGCCGTTCGAGTCATGACGCGGGGACAATTGCCAGAGACACAGACAAAAGCAATTCTCTTATTCAACGATGAATGCGGCGTTTGCCGTCACATTGCCGGTTGGGTGCGCAAGTCTCTGCTGAGCAGTTCTGGCGAAGCGAGCATCATCGTACAGCCGATTGGGGACGATCCAGAGGCGCTTCGGGTGCTCAATCCTGAGCTCGATATCTGGGATGCTTATGCGACGATCCATTTGCTGATGCCTGACGGCACGATGAAGCTGGGAGGGGAAGCGGTGGCCGAGGTGTTAAGGGCTTTGCCGAACACGAAATGGTTCGCGTGGACTTTTGGCGTCAGCGTATTCGGATTTCGACCGTTTCAGACGATACTTAACGTCGGGTACGCCATTTTGGCGGATGTGCGGCCGCTTTTCGGCTGCGAGAGCTGCGGCACACCCAGCCTTTGGATGAGACCGATTGGATGGATAAGCAAGTGGGCTAAGGCCGTTTTCGGGGGCAACCGCCGAAGGGCCACAACTCCGCATTTCAGTCCACGATCGGGCAAGGGGCTTCGGGTGTTGCCGGCAGAGGCGCTTCGGCGAGCCTAAGTTTCAAAGAATAATCCTGTTAAACCGCTCCCCATTTTTTTTAACCTCAGAAAAAGCGTGTCACGATGCCTTGCGCGTTGGCGATTTCGCATCTTTCGACTGCGGCGTTTTATTTTCCAGTTCTGCGGCGAGTTTGTGGGCGTTCATGGAATGCTCGTGTGCCTGTTTGCTCAACTCGTTCGCGGTCAGGTGGTCTCCTTTGCCATGCGCGACGGCCGCAGCCATGTGAGCGTGGGCAGCGAGGTTGTGCAGTTCGGCGGCTCGCTCGTGCGTTCTCTGGGACATTACGTTCTCCTCGGTTTATAGGGTATTTTGGGGGTCGGTACATCCCCTGTGCCGGCATCCCGTGCCGAAGTACCGGTTTGCATGACGGCATCGAGTAAATGATATCGCTAACCAGTCTGCCCGATTTCGTCCTGATCGGATGTTCAGTTCTGCACACTCTGAAAGAAATCTCTTGAGCGAGAGCGGCACCGCCTTCTTCGCCGGGACGCCAGGCTTCGAAAAGAGCTGGGACGTGGTCGACCCACGGCGTCAAGCCAACGCCTCCGGAGGTCTATGGGATGAGCCGGGTTTCTCTTCGAGAAGAGATATAAATTCAGGGGAGCTTTTGCGCTCCGATGAGTTCGAGCGCGAGGGTTGCGAGTTCAATATCTTCGCTTGACGAAAGGCCACTGACCGCGACGGCGCCGGCGACGGAACCATCTTTCCAGACGGGAAGACCTCCGCCCCAGCCGACGAACCTGGGGTCGCCGTAGTAGGCGATGTCGTGTCCTTTTTCGGGATGGCGGACCTTCTCGCCGATATCCTTGGTGGGCTTTCGCTCGCGAGCAGCGGTCCAGGCTTTGTTGGCCGCGATTCGGATCGAGGAGATGGGCGCGCCGTCCATGCGGGCGAAAGCGATGAGCTCGCCGTGAGGATCGGCGACCGCTACGACGACGGATTTTTGCATCTGTGCGGCTTTGTCGGTGATGAGGTCGATAATCTTCTTGGCTTCTGAGTAGTCGAGGACGGGAGGATTTCTCATGGGAGGATGGGGAGTAACACAGCTTAAAGAGCAAAGTATATATGGCTCGCTCGTTCACAAACGCAAAAAAACCGGACTGGGCGAAAACCCAGTCCGGTCATTGTTGAGTGGCTTTAGAAAACCAACTTAAGGGCAAATTGGATCAGACGTTCTGCCGAAGCAGCACCGCTGCCAACGGTTGACGTAATTTGACCGAAACCGTTGCCCGTTGCTGTACCGTCAAACCCAGTAGCCGGCGGAGCAAAGTACGGATGGTTGAAGAGGTTGAAGAATTCCGTTCGGAATTCCAAGCCCACTCTATTATCCGGTCCAAACTGCGTGCGTTTGAAGACTGCGAAATCAAAGTTGTCGATTCCAGGCGTTCGAAGGGTTGGATCGGTACGTGGTTCGGAACCGAAACCCCACTGAAATGCTCCGTCGGTAACCGGGGCCGCGAAGCAGGACGTGTTGAACCACTGTGCAACGTGTCCGCCTCCCGCTTTCTTGTCGCATCCGGCGACAACATCAGGGCGTACGTTAGCGACGCCTACGTTGGCCTGCTCCAGAGAGGTTGAACCGGCATAAGTAATCTTCAACGGGAAACCACGTTGGAACTGCGTTTCGCCGTCGACGCCCCAACCAGACACGACTTTATTTGCCACTCCAGTAAGGCCCGATGCAAACATCTTGCCGTGTCCGAAAGGCAGGTCAAGAACGTAAGAGATTACCAAGCGTTGTGAGACATCTTGCGAGGAGAGGGATTTCTCACCCTGTAGGTTGTCCCAGTTCTGCACCTGTCCTACGCCGCCCGTCGATCCTTCGAGCCAACTCGTGAGAGTGTCTGTATTACTCAGCAGTTTGGCATTCGTATAAGCCACAAGCAGGGTGCCACCGCCGGCAAACCGCCGCGTGACTGAAGCCTGCAACGAGTTATAGGTGCTGCTACAGCAACCATAGCCAGCTAATGACAGTCCGTTGTATTGGGGATAGGGTCGATTCAACTGTCCTTGAATGACCGTGGGCCCGTTCAGGTTGGAATTCGGACTTCCCACAAGCGGGTTCGGCACCTGTTGATCGATAGTGACCGATTGGTTCGCGCATTGAACCTGCAGAGCAACGGTAGATTGACCTGCGCAGGTTGGCGTCGCGATAGCCGTGTTGAATTGGCCCTGGGCGTTCGGCAGCAAACCTTGCGGTAGTTGATTGATGTTCGTCGAGTATTGCTCCAGATGAACTCCGTGCGAACCCGCGTAGGCAACATCCGCAAAGATTCCCCAGGGCAACTGACGCTGGATGTCGAAGTTGTACTGCTCTACATATCCATATTTTTGTGTCGGAGGTGCGAGTGTTGGCGAACCATTCGCGGCCACGAAAGATGAGAGGTTAGGTTCAGCGTTGCGTCCGGGCGGCAGGAGGATTCCTCCCGAACCGAACGGACCTGGTTGAGCACAAGTGGGGGCGACAGGTCCTCCAGCCAGCGTGCAGTTGAATCCATCCAAAGTGGCGAATGGAGTCTGGAACCCGTTCGTAGTTGCGACGAACGGAGTGCTGGCGAGATTTATGACGTCATTATCCGGGTTGAGCGCAAACGAAACATAGTTCGGAATATAGAAGATTCCGTAACCACCACGAATCACGGTTTTCGGATCGAGCGCGTAGGCGAAACCGAGACGAGGCGAAAACGCCTTTTTGTCTATCGGAACGTTGGTACTCCCCGGTGCGACATAAGACGCGTCGCCAAGGCAACCGCCCGGGCAGCCCGAAACGGTTGCGTTGGTTAGAGATGGGTTCCAGAAGCTTAACCGATCGAATCGCTCAGACCACTGTCCTTGCAACTCATAGCGGAGCCCTAGATTCACTGTGAGCTTATTCGTTACGCGGAAAGTATCGTCAGCGTACAGGGCGCGATAAACCTGTTTTCCAGCGGTCTGCGCTGGAACCTGAGCAACTCCTTCGGTCTGGTTGACAAAACTTCCTTCGTTTTGAGATAAGCCCAACAGAAAGTCGGCGAATGCAAACGCGCTATTGGTAGTTCCAGGCGCTGCCGACGTCCAGTTTCCGCCGAACGCGAATGCGCCGCTGGCGATATTGGTTTGATAGTAGTTATCCAACCCGATCTCGAACTGCCCACCCACTTGCAACGTGTGCTTGCCCCGGATCATCGTGAGTGCAGGCGACAGGTTGTACTGCGTATTGTGATCGCCGATGGCGCTGTTGCCTTGCGACTTTCCAACGTCATTGGGGAACGGAAACGCTGGGGTCGGAGGAGTGCGTATTGCACTTGGTGGACTGTTGTAGCTAGCGGGCCAGCCGAGTTGCGTCAGATCGTAACCCGCAAGCAGAGGTGCTCGGGCGTATACGAATCGGCTTCCGGCCAGATTAACGTCGAGAATTGTTGTTGGGCTGAAGGAGTGGTTTACATCCACTGCTAACAGCTTGCTGTGGTAAAGTTCTGCGCAACGATCCAGGCAGAGACCAGTTCCCAGCGGATTCACAGCGAGGTCGGTTAATCCATAGTACGCAAATCGTCCAAAAATCCGCGTGTTGCTACCCACGTTCTGGTCGCCACGCGCGACGAACTCATTCGTGTTGCCGCCGGCGGGCGCAGCGCTCACGTAGTTGTTTATCAACGCTCCGGATACGTTGGCGGCCGGGAAGTATTTCTGCCATAGTGTAGTCCCGGCTTTACTGAATTCCGTGCTCGGAATGCAATTTCCCGGACACGATGGGTTAGTCGGGTCTAAACCATAAGGCTGGCGGACTCCACTTATCTGGTTGAATGGATCATAGAGTTGTCCCGCCGGTGCGCTGCACAGCCCGCTTGAGTTCAAAGTTCCACCCGCACCGCCCTGGGCGGTCGGCGCTGTACAAAGCGCTGAGAAGTCTCCCGTTAACTGATTAGGTCCGGGAACTGTGGTCGTAAAGGGTGATCCAGTGCGCTGGCGATACTGTTCCCAGCTCGTATAAAAGAAGGTTTTATCTTTGATAACGGGCCCACCTACTTGGAATCCGTATTGATTTTGTGTCCACGGCGGTTGCTTGTTCGGTTCGCCGTTCGCCAGTTCGAAATTCTTGTTGAAATACTCGTTGGCGTTGAGGATTCGGGCGCGCAAGTATTCATACGCTGACCCGTGCCACGCATTGCTACCGGACTTCGTACTTAGGTTAACCACACCACCGGAGAACTTGCCCCACTCAGCACCCTGGTTGCTGTATTGGACTTTGTATTCGCCAATCGAGTCCTGAGTCGGGATAATGATCGGAAGATTGATGTAGCCAATGTTTAGGGGCTGGCCATCAAGATACTGTGCGCCCTGGTTGGCGAAAGAACCGCCGATTTGATAGTTGCCCCAGCTGAATGGGTTTGCTCCTACCGGCGATCCACCAGATCCGCCTTGGGCGACCGCTGCAGGGGAGACTGTGATCAGGTTGAAGATATTGCGTCCGTTTAGGGGTAGTTCGTCGGCCTTTCGCTCTTCTACAACTTGTCCAAGCGACGAGGTCTCGGCTTGCAGCAGCGTAGTTTCCGCCGTCACTTCCACGCTCTCGGTGACTTGGCCGACAGGCAGAACCGCATCCAAGTGCGTATCCTGCTGCACCTGCACGGTGACGTTTTCGTGAGTGTAGTGTTTGAAACCCGGCTTTTGGATTTCGAGCTTGTAGTTGCCGGGAACTACGTTCACGAACTGATACGCGCCGGAACTGCTACTCTGCTGCGTCTTCACTTCTTGGGTTCCGACGTTAGTCAGAGTCACTTTAGCGTCGGCGATTGTCGCTCCTGATGGGTCTGTTACTGTGCCGTCCACGGTGCCATAGGTGCTTTGGCCGTAGAGGGAAAGAGACAGCGTGAGGACGAGGAACAAGGAGAACAGCAGCGTCTGCAACTTGGGAGACGGCATTCGAAAATCCTCCGAACTAGTACTTTTTAATGATGAAGGGTAACGGGGGCAGTTTTAATCACAACGATGCGCACTGTCAAGTAGAATATCGAATTTTTTGCGGTAGGTAATCGTTAAATCTACTAGCGCGAGACTCGGCTATGGGAAGTTGTATTTAGGGGTCTTTTTCGTATGGGAAGTTGTAGTTATTGGCAAATCCGAGCGGAGTTAGTGGGAGGAATTGTTAGTCTAGTTGGAGCGAAAAATGCCGTTTACGTACACGGCGGATGGGACGACTGCGCAGTGTGCAAAGCAGACTCCGAGCACGATATGCTATCGACTTAGGAATCGTCTGCTTGGTGAACTCTTTGCTTCGCATATCTGTGGTGCTGACACTCGTGATGACGCTCGTAGCGGAGACGCCTCCGCCTGTATTCGAGGTTGTTCAACCTGCCGGTTTGAAATTTACCCTCGAAAATTCTCCGACTCCGCAGAAGCATCTGATCGAGACGATGCCCGGAGGCGTGGCGCTGTTCGATTACAACAACGATGGACTTCTGGACATCTTTTTCGTGAATGGAGGCCGCATTACTAGTCCGTTGCCAGGGCAAGATGATTTCGACCGGCATGATCCGCGTTATTGGAACCGGTTGTTTCGCCAGAATAAAGACGGCAGCTTCACGGATGTGACGGAGCAGGCGGGATTAGCGAATGCGGGCGATGGAAATTATGGCATGGGCGTTGCGGTGGGCGACTACGACAATGACGGCTATCCCGATCTCTACGTTACGAGCTACGGGAAGAATGTGCTTTATCACAATAACGGCGACGGCACATTCACCGACGTTACGGCGAAGGCGGGCGTCGCGGGAGGCGGATGGTCCGAATCAGCCGGATTTTTCGACTACGACAACGATGGAAAGTTAGATCTCTTCGTTACGCGTTACATGGAGTGGGATACGAAACACAGCAAAGACTGTGGGGGCAATTTTCACACGTATTGTCCTCCGGAGGAATTTCCTGCAACGACAAACATTCTGTATCACAACAATGGCGATGGGACGTTTACCGATGTAAGCCAGCGTTCGGGGATTGCGGCGAAGAAAGGACGCGCCCTCGGCGTCGGCTTCGCCGACTATGATGGCGATGGTTTCACCGATATATTTGTTTCGAATGACGGGATGCAGCAGTATCTCTACCACAACAACGGGAACGGGACGTTCTCAGAAGTGGCGCTGGAGGCGGGCGCGGCGCTCTCCGATAATGGGAGACGGATGTCAGGCATGGGAGTCGTTTTTCAGGATTACGACAACGACGGCCGTCCCGATATTATGGTGACGCTGCTTCCGCGGGAGATCTATAGCGTGTATCACAACGATGGCGGAGGGAATTTCAGCTATCGCAGTCTCGAAACCGGGCTCGGAGTGCTGTCGAGCGGCAGTTCGGGGTGGAGCATCGGCTTGGAAGACTTTGAGAACTCCGGCACAAAAGATTTGTTTGTCGCGCAAAGCCATGTTTTGGACAACGTGGGTGTGATCGATCCATCGCTGCATTATCTCGATGTGCCGTTGCTGGCGAGGAACCGCAACAACCGGTTCGAAAAAATTGATTCGGGTGTGACGACCCCGGTGGCGGCGCGCGGCGCGGCGTTCGGCGATTTGAATAACGATGGCTGGCAGGATGCGGTGGTGACTGCGCTGGGCGGGCATCCGCAGGTGCTGATGAACCGTGGTGGCAAAGCGCACTGGCTGACGATTTCTTTGCGTGGAACGAAGAGCAATCGCGACGGATACGGGGCGCGCGTACAAGTCAACGGGCAAACACGATTCGCGACCTCGACGGTCGGTTATCTTTCCGCGAGCGACAAGCGGCTGCATTTTGGACTGGGAGCGGCGGGGAAGGCGAAAGTGGAAGTGGTGTGGCCGTCGGGGATTCGCCAGACTCTTGATGAGGTTCACGCCGACCAGATTCTGGAAGTGCGGGAGCCGGAGAAGAAGCAGCAATGATTTCGGGATTGATGACTTCGGGAATGATGACACGCGCGGTCCTGGTCGTGACCTTCGCCATGCTGAGCCTGTCGCCCGAGGCTGCGCAGCACATGCAGGCTGGAATTGCGGCGGATAAACAACGTCAATTCGACGTTGCCGCCACCGAGTTCAAGAAAGTCACTGAGTTAGAGCCCAGTTTCGCGGATGGCTTCATCAGCCTTGGGCAAGTCTATATGGAGAAGCACGAGTTCGGCTCCGCCATGCCTCCGTTGAAGCACGCGTTGGAAATCAGCCCCGAATCGGCGCCAGCTCACCAGTTGTTGGGGTACGCGCTGCTGATACAGGGGTTCGCGTCGCAGGCGATTCCTCATCTCGAACGAGCCCAAGATAAAACTGCGCTGGGAGTGGCGCAGATTCAGGCGGGGCAACTTTCAGAGGCGGTCGTCAATCTACAAGGGGCGTTGGTGGCGCATCCGAATGATCCCGACGTTTTGTTTTACCTCGGCCGCGCCTCTGGGTTGTTGTCGAAACAATCGATCGATACATTGCTGGCGGGTTATCCAGATTCGGCTCGCGCGCACCAGGCGATGGGCGAAAATTACTACGTGTTGCGACAAATGCCGGATGCGGAAAAGGAGTATCGAGAAGCGTTGCGCTTGCGTCCGGATGTGCCGGAAGTGCACATGGAACTCGGCGAGGTCTATGCCGGAGCATTTCAATGGGATAAAGCAGAAGAGGAGTTTCGCGCGCAATCGAAACTGCAGCCAGGCAATGCGGAAGCCGCTTACCGACTGGGTGAAGCGTTGTTAGAGCAAGGCAAAGGGCACGAAGCGCGCATGGAGCTTCTCCGCTCTGACAAGTTGCTGCCCGATATGCCCGAAACTCTTTATTCGTTGGGGAAAGCGGCTTCGCTCGAGGGAGACGCGGCCGGTGCCGAGAAAGATTGGACCAAATTGCTGAGCATCGAAAAAGAAAGCCCGCTCGCGGCCCAGGCGCATTTTGGACTCGCGGCTCTTTATCGCAAACAGGGAAAGACAGCGGCCGCGCAACAGGAAATGCAGGAGTTTCAAAGATTGCAGCCTGGTTCAACGCCAGGGCAACCGCCCGCGAAACAGTAATTGCCGAACTGGCAAAAACAATCGGGACAGCGAACTCTCAGAGCTGAAATTTAATTTCCTGCTCCCGCGATTGCTGCGCTCTTTCCGCGACCGAACTCACCTGCGAAGATGTCTCCGTCACGTCAGGGAGAACGGGAAAATCCATCTTCACCAGTTCGCCTTTCAATTGCGCGAGCGACTCATACAAGATCCCGTGAATGCCTAACTTGCGCGCGGCTTCGATATTCCGCTCGCGGTCATCGATGAAGAGTGCTTGATCGGCAGCGACGCCCAGGCCGCGAAGCGTGTGTTCATAGATGGCGGGTTCTGGCTTAATCGTTCTCACTTCGGCAGAGAGTGTCTTGAAGGCGAAGTGATCCAGCCAGCGGAAATTCTTCCGAACATATTCCGCAAGGTCGAGTGGCATGTTGGATAGGATCGCGGTCTTCATTCCCGCGTCCCGAAGTTTTTCCGTCCAGGCCAGCATCTGGGGATCGAGATGAACCCAGATTTCGATCTCAATTTTGCGCAGAGTTTCGATCTGCTCTCGATCGAGAGAAGTATTCGTCTGTGACGCCAGCCCGTGCCAATATTCGTCGGCCGTTATATCGCCACGGTCGTAGGGATTGCGGCTGTTTTCCCAAAGTTCGTAGAAACCTTCGTAAGGCACGTTGAACATCTTCGCCATCAGCCCGAACTCTTCTATTGTAGGGCAGCGAGCTAGGACGAGACCGTAATCGAAAATGACGGCTGCGATGTTGAGAGGTTCGTTGCGAGGCGCGGGAGATGCCGGAGATTCTTGCATTTTGTAATATTCTCCTCTTGCGCGATGTCTCGTCCAATGAATTTCTTGTTGCCGTGTGATAACGTGCGTTCGTATGTCTTGCTTTCTCAGTCACAACTAGGAGCCCTACTATCATGCTGCTACCGCCGCGATTCTTTCGCTGTCTTTCTTCCTTAGTTTGCCCGTTATTCTTATGTTTAGTGTCAGCGTTACCCAGTTCCGCGACTGAACTCTCGTCGCGAAATCTCAACTCCGATTGGCAGTTTCGAGCGGTCGCCAGTACCGATCAGTACCAGTCTCCGTCGCAGCCGCAGGCCGATGTGAAGCAATGGCACCCAGCTCAGGTTCCGGGCGTGGTGCAGACCGATCTGCTGCAGAACCATCTCATCCCTGATCCGTTTGACCGGGACAATGAATTCCGTTTGCAGTGGATTGGCCTGACCGATTGGGAGTATCAAACCGTGTTTCAGGTGGATGGGGCGGCGCTTGGTCATGGCCACCTCGATCTGGTATTTGACGGTCTCGACACCCTGGCCGACGTCTACCTCAACGATCAAGCCATTCTTCACGCCGACAACATGTTTCGCCACTGGCGGATCACCGCCAAGCCGCTCTTGAAGGCGGGCCCGAATACGCTGCGGATTGTCTTTCACTCCGCCGTCGAGAAGATGATTCCTTATGTGAAAACGCTGCCCTACGTGTTGCCCTCGATCTCCTCGCACAATTACGGAAATGAAGAAGACATTGCGACCGCTCCCTATACGCGCAAGGCGCCCTACAACTATGGCTGGGATTGGGGTCCGCGTTATATGACCGAGGGCATCTGGCAGCCCGTACGTCTCGAGACGTGGGATGGGATGCGGATTGAAAACTTCCATATCCACCAGCAAAAAGTCGGCGCGGATCTGGCGCTGGTTACGGCCGAGCTTGACATCGAAGCCGACAAGCCGACCTCAGCTACTTTGAATCTGACTCACGGTGAGCTTTCAGGAACGCAGACGCCCGAGGGCGCGCAGACACTGCAACTCGATGCGGGAATGAATCACGTCTCGTTTCCGATTCGCATTTCGTCTCCTAAACTGTGGTATCCGGTTGGATATGGAGAACAGAACCGGTACAGTTTTGCCGCGTCGATTCGACTGAACAAAAAAGTCGAAGCCGCGCACGCGGAGGTAAAGACCGGACTACGTTCCATTGAATTGCGCCGCGTGGCCGATCAATGGGGCAAGAGTTTCGAATTCGTGGTGAACGGAATTCTGGTCTTCGGTAAAGGCGCGGACGTGATCCCGTTCGATAGCTTTCCCAATCGCGTTACTCCCGAGATTCATCGCAAGATTCTGCAGGCAGCGCGCGATGCCCATATGAATATGGTTCGCGAGTGGGGCGGCGGTTACTACGAGTCCGATGATTTTTACGATATCTGCGACGAACTGGGCATCATGGTATGGCAGGAGTTCATGTTCGGCGGCGACATGATTCCGGGGGACGTGGCGTATCAGGAAAACGTTCGCCAGGAGTCGATCGATCAGATCAAGAGGTTGCGCGATCATCCGAGCATCGTGATCTGGTGCGGGAATAATGAAGTGGAAACCGGGTGGCATCATTGGGCTGATCGTCAGGAATTCAAAGAAGCTATCGCGCCCGAGACCCGCGACCGAGTCTGGCAGGATTATATGGTGATGTTTGCCGACATCCTCAAGAGTTCGGTTGCGGAGTATGGCGATCCCACGCCGTACTGGCCGAGTTCACCGAGCGCGAACTTCGAAGAGGTTCCCGACAATCAGCACAACGGCGATATGCATTATTGGGCGGTCTGGCACCAGCAGGCGGCAGCGTCGGATTACACGAAGCAGTTTCCGCGTTTCATGACCGAATATGGATTCCAGTCTTTTCCCGAGATGCGGACGATCCGGACCTTTGCCAACAAGCCGGAAGATTTCGATATTCATTCGACGGTCATGCAGGCGCACCAGAAGAACAAGGGTGGAAACGAACGCATCCTGACCTACATGTTGCGCGAGTATCGCGAGCCCAAGGATTTCGCTTCGTTCGTGTACCTGAGTCAAGTGCAGCAGGCGGAGATCATCAAGATCGGCGCGGAGCATTTACGCCGCCAGCGTCCGCGCGTCATGGGTTCCCTGTACTGGCAATTGAATGACTGTTGGCCGGTCGCCAGTTGGGCGAGCATCGATTATTACGGACGTTGGAAGGCGCTGCACTACTATGCGCGGCGTTTCTACGATGACGTTTTGATATCGCCTTTTCTGCACGACGACAAAGTCGATGTTTATGTCGTATCAGATAAGCTTCAGCCACTGAGCGGCACGGTTCACTCGCGGCTGCTGGATTTTTCCGGCAAAGTGCTGCTCGATCAGACAAAAGAGATTCAGGTACCCGCGCAATCGAGCGCAATCTATCTCACATTCGACAAAGCGGACTTGGCTACGAAAGGTGATCTTCGCAGCAGCTTTCTGGTCGTCGACTTCGCCGTGGGGGGAAAGAAAGTCTCTGAAAATCTCATACTGTTCGACGTAACCCACAACCTGCAGATGCCGGTTGCGCCAAAGATTGAAACTTCTATCGCTCAAGCGGGCAAGGATTACACCATTACCTTGCAGTCCGGCCAACTCGCGCGCAACGTCAATGTTTCGTTTGGAGATCTGGATGTGGAGAGCTCGGACAATTATTTCGATCTGATTCCAGGGGAGCCGGTGACGATTACCGTTAAGTCTTCGGCCACAATCGATCAATTGAGGAGTGCGATGAAGGTCATGTCGCTGACGGAGGCCTTCGCGGCCAACTAAAGGCCACGTCTTTCAGTCCTCCACCCAGAAAATTGAGTCGGCTCGTGCCAGAGATCCCTGGCACTGCAAGGCTGACTAAGTTCGCTGGGTGGATTGCCGGATGGTAAGTTCTGGGACGATCAGAACTTTCTTAGGCGCGACCTCGCAATCCGACGTGATCTGCTGGATCAGCAATTCGGCGGCTTGGTTTCCGATCCTACTCGCGCCCTGATCGATAGTGGTCAGCGGGACGGCCAGTAAATCGGAATAATGCACATTTCCCGCGCCCACGATGGCGATGTCGCCTGGGACGGTCAATCCAGCTTGAAAGATTGCTTTCATGGCTCCAATCGCGACGGGATCGTTATAACAAAATATGGCGTCGGGAATGGGTCGGGCCTGCAATAGGCTCTGCATGGCGCGATAGCCCTGATCGCCCTGGTAGCTTGCCTGGACGATATAACCGGGAGGCATCACCATGTTGTGCTTCGCCAACGCCTTGCGGTAGCCGGCCATACGAGCAGCGGCAATGCCTTCACCAGGACCGCGCAGGTGTGCGATGCGCTGGCATCCTTGCGTGATCAAGTGCTCGGTGGCCAACTTGCCGATGGTCTCGTTGTCGACGCCGACAAAGCTTGCCTTCGCTCCGGCGACGGGACGATCGACCAGCACAAACGGAACTTTGTGTTCGCGCAGATGCCTGAATAGACCGCAATCGTCTTTCGGCTGAGCCGAGGCCAGAATCAGTCCGTCGACGCGCCGCGCGACCAGAGATTCGGCCTCGGTCACTTCCAGTTCCGGATCTTCCTCGAAGTAAGAAATGATCACGTGGTAGCCGTGAGGACGCACGCTCTCAGAGACCGCCTTGGCGATCTCCGCGAAGAATGCATGCCGTATGTCGGGCAGCAGCAACCCAATGGTGAAGGTGCGTCCGGTGACTAGGGATCTCGCGATCCAGTTGGTGCGGTAGTTGAGTTCTTTTGCGCGCTGCAGAACGCGTTTACGCGTGGCCGCACTGATGTTGCCCTGATTGCGCAGAACTTTAGACACCGTAACGACGGAGAGATCCAAGTCCTTGGCGATATCGGACATCGTTACGGCCATATTCGGGGAGCATACCACGCGACAGCGATCCAGTCGGAACTTTGACCGAGCCTGCGGCGAGGGTTGGCTGCTGATTGGTTTTGATCATCACCCTCGAGTCGTTCAACTCCCGAGCGGCCGCAATCGCGTGCAAATCTCGAGGACCGATGATGATCTGCATCATTGTTTCGGGGCAGGCTTCGGGGCAGAGGATGCTGCGCCAGGGGGAACGGGCGGCTGCGCAACGCGCCTCGCGTTCCAAGGATGCTCGGGGTGCACGACTTCGCCGGCGTGACCTAAGAACGCTCCGCCGGATCCCGTGATGTCGACTGCCTGCGATGTGCCGTCGATTTTTCCGACGTCGATCGTGCCGGTGAAGCGCGTAGTGAAGGGATGAGGCCCCGAAAACTGTACGTCAAATGTGACGCGAGTTCCATCAACTGTTCCAGACAAGTTAGACCGGCCGTGCAGATCTTCGAAGGTCCCCGATAGCTTTGAACCGTCCTGTTGCAAATGAAGCGTGCCAGAGTCCGTGCCCAAGCGAACTTCCCACGAGATCTGCCAATCACCGGCGACGTCGTCAGGATGAGCCAGCAAAGTTTTGTCGGGAGTTGCGTTGCTTTGGGATGATAGCGGCTGCGATTGTTCCGCCGCGAGAACAGCGGTGAAGGAAAAGCTACTGAGCCAGAAAACGATACAGACGCGGAAGAGGGAACGGCACATCGGAGCCTGACTCCTGTTTCGACGCGAATCGAGTCGTGAATGAATCTCTCAGCCGGGCTGGAGCGCGATGCGCATGCTCCAACCCGGCCAAGAGCGGTTCTTACATCCTTACCGAACTACTTCTGCGCAACCTTGACGTTGTCTCCGCCGAAGTTGAAGGCGTCGAACAAATCATCGAGCGCGGGACTGTTGGTCGGCACGTACACGTTCGATCCCACAACCGGGTTGGGGAAGTTGTCACGGGAGGTTGCCGTGATGGTGGGCAAGCTCCAGTTGCGTTCGATGAATTTGATGATGGAAACGTGGTCGGCATAGTTGTGGTTTACCACGCCACCGGTGGAGTAGGGGGAAACAATGAGCAGTGGAATGCGGGTGCCATCGCCGAAGAAGTCAACCGGCTGGACGTAGCCGGAGTCGTAGTAGCCGCCACCTTCGTCGAAGGTAACGAAGATGGCTGTGCTGGCCCAGAGAGTCGGGTTGGATTGGACTTGGTTGACGATCCGGTTCACGAAGCCTTCAAACAAATCAAGCTTCGAAGAGGCTGGGTGACCATCGAGGAAACCATCTGGCTTCACGATCGAAACCGCCGGTAGCACGCCATTTTGGATGTCCTCATACAGGTTCGTGGTGTCCTGAATGTGGGCTTCGCGCTGCACCGGGTTGGTCATGATGTCAGTCGCGTACTGGAAGGGGTTGCAGATGTTGCAGTAGCGATCGTAGGGATTGGCGCCCGTCGGGTCGGAGGTGTAGAGATCCCAGCCTGCGCCGAAGTAGGTGTAGGAAAGACCGGCGGTGTTCAGCACATCGCCGATGTGGGGCTGCGCCGAGGGTGGAATGGCGAACTGTGTGTACTGGCTGTCCAGCGTGCCGTCGCCGACGTATCCAGGGTTGTAGTTATTGAGCAGGTAGTAGGCGCCCGACGCGCATCGCGGGCTGATGGGAGTGCTGAGCGATAAAAGATAATTCTCGACAGCGACTACACCAGGCTGGGTCGGGTCGGAACAGTTGCTATAGCTTCCACCCGAGTAACCGTCTTGATCGTACCAATTATTCGTGCCCGGCTGAGGGTTCGGATTTTCAATCTGATTGGTCGGTGGAGTCGCGATATTGCCGTGGCCGTCGCTGTAGTACATTCCGTCGGCGTAGCCAAACATGATGTGATTCGCGCCCGTTCCGCCCATTACGGATTGGTGCATATTGTCGCTGAGGGTGTAGTTGTCGGCGAGGAACTTCATGTAAGGAGCATCGCCGCCCTGAATGTCATAGATTCCGAGAGAAGTCGAACCCTCGCCCGTGGTCTCGTTCGTAAAGGGATTCGGCTGAGGATTACCGTTGCTGCCCGCTCCGATAGTGACTTCGGTCCATGCGAACAAATCGGCCAGGCAACCGCTGGGATTATTTGCCGATGCGGTCAATGCCGAGCAATCTTCCTGCTGCCACATTTGATAGAAGCGGTGTACCGGACTGGCCGCGTATGCGTCATACTTCACGCCAGGCGTGAGGCGGAAGATGCCGCTGGCAAGGTCATTCACGTTCTTGATGCGTGTATCGGGTACGCCGTGGGCGAGGCCCGTGGCGCCGGTCGTCAGATACTTGTAGTACTTGCCGAAAAGATCGGGTTCGACAAGTTTCGCAAGAGCCAGGGTTTGAAAGGGAGCCGGATTGGAGTCACTCGGTGCGGTCGCGCCTCCAGCAAGGGCCGGCGGGAGAGGGGCATACACCACCTTGCTGCCTGGGCTGATTGAATAGGTGGTTTCATCGAGAGCGCTATTCTGCGTGGTGAGCGCAAAATTCGGCCCGGGTTTTCCTGTCTTGGTAACGATGCCTTTTGAGAGCAGGTTCGAGACCGTCTGTCCGGCTGCGGGCACATAGGTTCCGTAGACGTGATCGAAGCTGCGGTTTTCTCCGATGATCACGATGACATGCTGAATCGGAGTTGTAGCGGTAGCGGTCTTGTGCTCCTGAGCGGCCGCTGGTACCGGCGCCCCCATGTTGACGAGCAAAGCCAAAAGGCTGGCGCCAACGGTGACGTGCTGTCTGACTTGCGTCAGAACGTTCGATGAAGACATGAATCTCCTCCTGAATTGTGGAAGCTTTAGCCAAGTTGCAGAAGTTACTGACCCCAACGAAAGACTGAGAGCGAATCTAAGGACTGAAGGTTAAGGGCGAGTGACACCAAGATGAACCTGCGATAAAAACAATCGGCCGCAGTGAATATCTTGAAGCCTGCCAGGACGCAGAGTTTTGCCGGGATCAGAGCGAGCAGAGTCTACTATCTCGAGTCAGAGATGGCGAAAATGAGGAGGGAATGAATGGATCTCGGCAGTTCTTATTGGAATTCAAGCATGACGATCTCAGGGTTCGAACCGAGACGGAGCGGTGGGCCCCAGGTTCCAGCACCACTCGAAGTGAATACCTGCATCTGGCCGATCCGGCTCAGGCCGTAGACGAACTGACGGTACATTCTGCGGGCAAACCAACTCCAAGGGATGAACTGCCCAAGATGAGTGTGGCCGGACAGCTGAAGAGAAATGCCGGCGGCTTCTGCGATCTGCGGTCGGTCGGGTGCATGGGTCAGTAAGATGCTGGCCCGGTCACGATCGAGACGCGCTCCTTGAAGCACCGAGGCAAGGTGGCCATCCTGCGCGGCGTTGCGATAGGGCACGCCGACAATTTGCAAACCGTCGACTTCAACTTTTTCGTTACTGAGTACTCGCACTCCGGCGGCGGCGATGGCATTCAGATACTTGCTGTCGTCGCCAAATTGCTCGTGGTTTCCGGCGACAAAATAAACGCCGTGCGGCGCTTTCAGCTTGTTCAATGGCTCGGCGGCGCGCCCCGCGTCGATGGCGGTGCCGTCGTATAAATCTCCAGCAATAAAGATGGCGTCGGGCGCTTCGCGCAGAATCTTCCGGACCATGCGACGCAAGAAGTTCCCGTTTCGAACTGGGCCGAGGTGAACGTCGCTGATTAATGCAGCCTTGCGTCCGCGCCACGATTCAGGCAGATTTGCCAGTTGCACCGTTGCACGTGTGACGCGAGTCCAACTGGCGTTGAAGACTCCGTAGAGTCCGGCCACCACTGCTGTTGCGTAAAACCATTCGACAATGCGATGGAAGTTCGTTGGCAGTCCGGCCACGCGAGTAGCGCCGAAAACGATCCAGGCAAAAATCGCCGCGATAAAGAGAAAGCTGAGCAGACCGACCCAAACCGCCGCGATCTTATAAAGCGTGCGCACAGCGGCATTCGTATAGCGAAAGGCGAGCAGGGAAGCGGCAACGAAGCTAATCGACAACAAGCCGAGGGCCAGCCCGAGCCCCGGCGACGAGTGCGCTGGGTTCCCCAAAGACGAAAATCTCCATGTGGCATAGAGAAAAAAATGGCCTAAGAAAAGGACAGTTTGAATGGTTAGGATGAAGCCAATTAAACGTCTTCTTGCGGGCATGTCACATTAGATTCGCCTCGAGGCGATTCGGATGGTACCTAATTTGAGGAGCTGTCTTAGGCTGTTAAATCGCTCTTTTTACATCGTTTTTGCGGTTTGTACATCTTAAGTTAACGGAGAGGTGCGAGATCGATGGCACGCGTATTCATAACAGGGTCTTCTGACGGGCTCGGCCGGATGGCGGCCGAGCTTCTGATCGAACAGGGACACAAGGTTGTACTGCACGCCCGGAGCGAACAGCGGGCAAAAGAGGCGCTGGCGGCGGTTTCCGGAGCCGAGACGGTTGTCATTGGCGATCTCACGAGGATTGCTCAAATCCGTGGAGTCGCTGAGCAAGTCAATAAGTTGGGTTTATTCGACGCCGTGATTCACAATGCCGGAATCGGCTATCGGGAACCGCGACGCATTGCGACTGAAGATGGACTTCCTCATCTCTTTGCGGTGAATACACTGGCGCCATACATCCTCACCGCGGTCATCGAGCGACCAAAGCGCCTCGTCTACTTGAGCTCGGGCTTGCATCGCAACGGAGATCCGAGTTTGAAAGATCTGGCATGGGAAAACCGTCCTTGGCAGGGCCAGCAGGCCTATTCCGACACCAAGCTGCATGACGTCTTGCTGGCCTTCGCGGTTGCACGACGCTGGCCGGGTGTTCTCTCGAATGCACTGGAACCCGGATGGGTTTCGACGAAGATGGGCGGTCCGGGAGCCACCGACAACTTGGACGCCGGGCATCGAACCCAGGTCTGGCTCGCGGTCAGCGATGATAAAGCGGCCACCGTTACAGGCGAGTACTTCTATCACATGAGGCTGCGCGCCCCGGTCCCGGCTACTCGCGAAGTGGAGTTGCAGGAGAAACTAATCGAGGCTTGCCATGGATTTTCTGGAGTGAGCTTCCCATAAGCCAAGCCGAGGACACTCGGATTAACGGTCGTGAAAGGAAAAAGGGGAATGAAGTGGACGATCTGTTAGCAGGCGTCGCACTAGCTTCGGTTCAGACCGCTATGTCTCGGTCAGAATGGGAAGGTTAGTTTGCGTTCTTGACGGCGCCCGACAACTCCAGTTCGACATCGACCACGGGCTTCACTTTCAACAGAAAGTTGCTCGGATCTTTAATGCCCCAACTAATATAGGGAACTTGAAATTTGCCGGTTCCGGTCCAGTGATCTCCCGCCAAGTTGGCGTGAACTTCCGCGGTCAGCGCGTGATCCGCACCGTGAATGGAAAACATGCCGCTTAGCTTTACATCGGAAGTTCCAGACCTGAGTACGCTGCCTTGCACCTGCTGCGGGCGAAAGACTACTTCCGGATATTTTTCCGTTTCCAGAATTTCCTTGTGCATGCGCTTATCGCGAGAGCCGTTTTCACTTTCGCCGCTGGGCGCGTACACAATGATTTCGCCGCCGGCTTTTCCGGTCAGCGGATCGAAATGAAGGGCGCCGCTTTTCAGCGCAAAAGTACCGTGTACCGTGTGGAGCGTGCTGTCGAGAATCCAATGAACCTTGGATTGGGAAGGATCAACCGTCAAGACAACTTCAGAAGCGGCCGTGGGTGCCGCTTGTTGCTGAGGCGCCGCTGCAGAGGGAATTAGCGCTATGCACAAAGCTAGGGCAGCGATGAAAACAGATCGCATTCTCAAAAGTGTCATTAATTTCCTGGGTTCGAATTTCGACATTGTGTTCTCAGGCTTGGGATCGGAAAATCCGCGATCAGATTTTGCCGGCTCGGCGAACCATTCCTAACGCCTCAGTCCAAAAGGCGGGTGAAGTCTGTGCCATTTGCATCACATCGCGAATGGATTCCACGAATTCGTCGAGTTGATCCTCGCGTACCATTAAAGGAGGCGCGGCTTTGAGGACCATGAAATTATTGCCGCAGATCTGCGTGAGGATGTTCTTTTCACGAAACATTCGCATCACTACAATTTGTCCAAACATCGCGGGATGAATTTTGTTGAACGCTTCGTAGAGAGCGCGGAACGCCAGCTTTTTCGGCGGAACGAATTCTATCCCGCTGAGCAGGCCCATGCCGCGCACTTCTTTCACCATATCGAAGTCGGCGAGTGCCTGTCGCAGCTTGTTCCGAAATTCCTCTCCGAGGCGTAAGGCGCGAGGGCCAAGTTCTTCGCGTTGCAAAACGTCCAGCGTCGCAATCCCCGCGCGCATCGAGAGACTGTTCTCGCTGAAGGTGGAGGTGTGGACGATGGCACGTTTCAGCGAGGAATAAACGGCGTGGTAGATCTTGTCGGTCATCAGCACCGCGCAGACGGGCATCAGGCCGCCGCTGAGCGCCTTCGCCAGAATCACCATGTCGGCCTGCACTTCGAATTGGTGCGCGGCCAAAAATGTGCCCGTACGATACATCCCGGTCTGTACTTCATCCAGGACGAAGAGAGTTCCGGTTCGACGGCAGGCTTCTTGCGCTTTCTGTAGGTAGGCTCGTGTCGGCACCTGAATTCCCGCTTCTGCCTGTAGGGGTTCGACGATGAACGCGGCGTGTTTCCTGGTCGCGAGCGCGCTCTCTAATTCAGACAGATCACCGAACGGGACACCGACGGTGTCGGGCAGCAGCGGGCCGAATCCTTCACGCCAGAAGGCATCATTCATGAGCGAGAGCGCGCCGACGGTGAGCCCGTGAAAACTGCTCTTCGCATAGATAATGCCGGCCCGGCCCGTTGTTGCTCGCGCAAACTTTATGGCTGCTTCCACACCCTCGCTGCCGCTGCTGCCAAAGTAAACTTTTTCCAGGTCGCCGCTCGCCAGTTCGCAAAGACGGCGTGCCAAGTCCCCTGCAATTTCCGGAACATGGCTTTGCAGCATCGCCGGTCCGCACCTGTCCATTTCATCTTTTAATGCCTGGATGATGTCAGGATGGTTGTGCCCGACGTTGTGCACACAGTAGCCGGACAGGAAATCCAGAATCCGACGACCGTCTCTAGTAAACAACTCAGAGCCCAGGCAGCGCTCATACTCAACATTCATGCCGAGCAGATTGAGCAGCGTCACCCACTGCGGGTTGACGTAGGCCTCGTAATTAGAAGTCGCCGAGAGGTTGGTCGGGAGAACGGGCGAAACAGTCGTTGACATGTTGTTCATGTTGGGATGCGCCGCGCTTTACGATGGATGTCTTTCATTGTCTCGCAGAATTCACATTCCCAAGGTAGCGGAGGTCGCGGGAGGACTCTAGAATGGTAAGTACTTGGACAAGAAAGCAGGGTTTCATGACTCCCCCAGCCTCGACCACAGCAGCCGCGACAAACTTGAATCACGGTATCGCAAGCCAGCCGCTTTCCGGGGAGGAATTGCGCAAGATCAATGCCTACTGGCGGGCCGCCAACTATCTTTCCGTTGGGCAGATCTATCTGTATGCCAATCCTCTTCTAAAAGAGCCGCTGACAATCGAGCACATCAAGCCGCGCCTGCTAGGACACTTCGGCACGACGCCCGGCCTGAACTTCATTTATGCGCATTTCAATCGCCTGATTAAGAAGTACGATCTGAACGCCATCTATGTGGCTGGCCCTGGACACGGCGGTCCCGGAATCGTCGCGAACACTTATCTGGAAGGCTCCTATACCGAGTTTTATCCCAATATCACGCAGAACGAAGAGGGATTGCAGCGGCTATTCAAACAGTTTTCTTTTCCGGGAGGAATTCCGAGTCACGACGCTCCCGAAACTCCCGGCTCGATTCACGAAGGTGGTGAACTTGGATATTCGATCATGCATTCCTGCGGCGCGGTGTTCGACAATCCCGACCTGCTGGTCTGTTGTGTTGTCGGAGACGGCGAGGCCGAAACGGGGCCGCTGGCTACCAGTTGGCACGGCAACAAGTTTTTGAACCCGGTGCGAGATGGAGCGGTGTTGCCTATCCTCCATCTCAATGGCTACAAGATCGCAAACCCCACCGTATTGGGTCGCATGAGCGATGAGGAACTGATCCAGCTCTTTACCGGGTATGGGTGGAAACCGTATTTCGTCGAGGGACACGAGCCTGAAGCAATGCACCAACTGATGGCCGGAACTCTGGACACAATCATCGGAGAAATTCGAGCGATCCAAGATAAGGCTCGCAAAGGGGGCGATTCAAGCCTGCCAGCATGGCCAATGATCATCATGCGCAGTCCCAAGGGGTGGACTGGTCCGAAGGTGGTTGACGGAAAGCAAATAGAAGGAACTTGGCGGGCGCATCAGGTACCCGTCACCGATATGCAAACCAAGCCGGGCCATATCAAGATTCTCGAAGGCTGGATGAAGAGCTACCGTCCCGAAGAGCTATTCGATGAGAACGGAAAGTTCATTGCGGAACTGGCGGAACTCGCTCCGAAAGGCGAGCGCAGGATGGGGGCCAACCCAAACGCCAACGGTGGCTTGCTGTTGCGCGACTTGGTGATGCCGGATTTCCGCAAATATGCGGTTGCCGTTCCAAAGCCAGGAACAGAGAATGCAGAAGCGACACGCGTACTCGGCGGATTTTTGCGCGACGTCATGAAGTGCAACAAGGATTCTAAGAACTTCCGCGTCTTTGGGCCGGACGAGACGGCGTCGAATCGACTGGAGGCTCTTTACGAAGCGACGGGCAAAGAATGGATGGAGCCGATGCTTCCGGTGGATGAGAATTTATCGCGGGACGGTCGCGTGCTCGAGATGCTAAGCGAGCACATGTGCCAAGGATGGCTCGAAGGCTATTTGCTCACCGGGCGTCACGGTTTTTTCTCGTGCTACGAAGCTTTCATCCACATCATCGATTCGATGTTCAACCAGCATGCGAAATGGCTGAAGGTTACCAAGAAGATCGAGTGGCGGCGTCCGATCGCGTCACTGAATTACTTGCTGACTTCGCATGTCTGGCGCCAGGATCACAACGGATTTACGCATCAGGATCCGGGCTTTATCGACCATGTAGTGAACAAGAAAGCCGACATCGTGCGCGTCTATCTTCCACCCGACGCGAATTGCTTGCTCTCCGTTGCCGATCATTGTTTGCGCAGCCGTCATTACGTGAACGTGATTGTTGCCGGCAAGCAACCCGCGTTGCAGTATCTCGACATGGAGTCAGCCATCGAACATTGCAGCAATGGAATCGGGATATGGGAGTGGGCGAGCACGGACAAAGGACTGGAGCCTGACGTGGTGATGGCCTGCGCCGGCGACGTGCCGACGCTCGAAACATTAGCGGCCGTCGATCTCCTGCGGCAGCATTTTCCTGATATAAGAATCCGCGTGGTGAACGTGGTCGATCTCATGACCATTGAGCCCTCGACAGAACACCCGCACGGACTCTCAGACATGGATTTTGATTCGATCTTTACCGTCGATAAGCCGGTCATCTTCGCGTACCACGGCTATCCGTGGCTGATTCACCGCCTCACCTACCGGCGGCACAACCATGACAATATGCATGTGCTCGGCTATAAGGAAGAGGGCACGACGACTACACCGTTCGATATGACGGTGCTGAACGATCTGGACCGCTTCCACCTGGCGGGCGACGTCGTCGATCGTGTTCCGCGTCTGCAAAAGACCGGAGCTCATTTCAAACAAGTCCTGCGCAATAAATTAGTCGAGCATCGCCTGTATATTCGCGAGCACGGAGACGACTTGCCGGCGATTCGCGACTGGACGTGGCCGTACTAGAGGACGCTTCTGAAGTTGCTCACAAACAAATGAAGGTTCTAGTTCTCAACTCCGGGTCCAGCAGCCAGAAAAGTTGTCTCTACCAAATTGGAGACACGCTTCCGGAAGATCCGCCGCCTTGTCTGTGGGAGGGCAAGGTCGAGTGGGTGGATGACGAGGCGCATTATTCCGTTAAGAACTCAGGGGGAGTCTCGATCAAAGATCGGATGCCAGTGGCTTCGCGAGGCGATGCCATCCAGCATTTGATCCATACCTTGTGGAGCGGTAAGGCGCGAGCGATTTCCAATCTGTCTGAGATCGACGTCGTTGGCCACCGCGTGGTGCATGGCGGTCCGCATCATTTCGAACCGGCAATCGTCACGGCGGAGGTCAAATCGGCGATTGCAGACGTTTCCGCTTTTGCGCCGCTTCACAATCGTGCCGAACTCGAAGGCATGCAGATTGTCGAGAAACTTCTCGGCGCTGTACCCCAGGTCGCAGTTTTCGATACTGGTTTCCATCGCAACATGCCCCTTTCAGCCTCAACCTATCCTGGTCCCTATGAGTGGTACGAGCAGGGAATTCACCGCTATGGATTTCACGGCATCAATCATCAATATTGCGCGGAGCGGGCGGCGCATTTGCTTGGCAGGAAACTGAGCACTCTCAAACTAGTTAGCTGCCATTTGGGCAATGGATGTTCTTTGGCTGCGGTTCGAGACGGCAAGAGCATCGATACCACGATGGGATTTACGCCGCTTGAAGGTCTGATGATGGGTACGCGCTCGGGCACAGTCGATCCTGGCATCCTTACTTACCTGATGCGCCATAAAAAAATGTCGGGTCAGCAGATCGATGAGCTCTTGAACAAGCAGTCGGGATTGCTGGGCATCTCGGGATTTTCCGGCGACATGCGGGAAATCCAGGCGGCCATGAACGATGACGAGAATACTGAGAGAAAGAAACGTGCTCAGTTGGCCTTCGATATTTATGTCCATCGCCTGCAATCGGGAGTTGGGGCCATGGCAGGGGTCTTGGGCGGGATCGACGCTCTAATATTCACCGCCGGAGTCGGCGAGAACTCTCCTGAGGTCCGGTCGGCGGTGTGTGCGAATCTCGCTTTCCTGGGCGTGAAACTCGATTTGAAAAAGAACGCTCCGTCTCCCATGGGGGACGACCATGATATCGCTGTTTCGGGGGCGGCCGCGCGCGTCCTTCTGATTCATGCACAAGAGGACTGGATGATCGCCCGAGAGTGCTCACGGATCCTGCCGTCAGATTCCGCTCGGACAAGGAACTGAGCTTCGGCGACGGCTATGCGCGACTGAGAAGCAGCTCGAACCGCGGGTCCCGAAATGGAACGGGCCTCTGGTTCTCCGTTGGCCCTGTTGGATCGGGAGTTCGGTGCAGTTCTCTATACCTTTTGTAAAATGTTGAGATTACAAGCCTCTGTGACGCGCATCACAGAAGATCCAGCCCCAAAATAGTTCAATATTGATCAGTTTCCAAATAGATGTTGCTTTAATGTAGTGCCACTAAAATCACCCATTGGAGCTTTCCAGAATGATGAGAATCAACATGCCGATGTTTACTTTCGCAACAGCTTTGGCCGTTGTTCTAGCCCTGCCTGTGGCAGGCTTTGCTCAGGGAGATGCAGTTTACAAATCGAAATGTGCGATGTGCCATGGCGCCGACGGCAAGAAATCGCCCGGCCACGATTTGAGCTCTGCCGATGTGCAGAAGGAGTCGGACGCCGACCTCGCAGCCGTCATCACCAATGGTAAGCCCGGTAAAATGCCCGCGTCCAAGTCTTTGTCGGCGGACGATGTTAAAGGGCTAGTTACGTACATCCGCACATTGAAGAAATAGGCCCCGAAGAATAATCTTGGCCGGCTTCCCCTTTCGACTGGGGATGTCGAGTGGTGCGAGAGATTCGCGCCCGCGTGGGCAGTGTGTCTACGTGCTCGGCTAGTGGCACCGGCTGTGGCAAGAAGAGCAAGTCTACAGAAAGCAGGAGCATCGGTTTTCCATGAGCTTACGAGAACGTTTTCGCCAGTGGTCGGAGCCGATGTATTTCCTGGGGCAGAATTGGATAACGCTTACGGGCGCCGTGGTGACGACCAGCACGGCGCTCACCACGATCGCCTTCTGGTTCTATGACGTTTTCTTGCCGGGACCGCCGCATCCTTACGTGGGTCTTCTTGTTTACCTCATCCTGCCCGGCGTTTTTGTCTTCGGCCTGCTTCTGATTCCCGTGGGCATCTGGATCAAACGCCGCAGTTTACGAGCGAGCGGCGAACTGCCTGGAATTTTTCCCGCCATCGATCTGAAGCTTCCAGTGGTGCGGCGCACCTTGGAATATGTTGCCGTGGCGACGGTCTTGAACCTGATGATCGTTGGGACGGCGTCGTATCGCGGCGTCGAGTACATGGATTCGACGAGCTTCTGCGGAAAAACCTGTCATACCGTGATGGATCCCGAATACACGGCTTATCAGAATTCTCCGCACTCGCGAGTGGCTTGCGTCGAGTGCCACATTGGACCCGGAGCCGGGTGGTTTGTGCGCTCGAAGCTCTCTGGATTGCGGCAGGTCGTCGCGGTCACATTTCATACCTACTCTCGACCGATTCCGTCGCCCGTAAAGTATCTTCGTCCGGCGCGCGAGACTTGCGAACAATGCCACTGGCCGCAACGCTTCACCGGCGACAAGTTTCTCGTCAACACCAGTTATAAGGAAGACGAAAAGAACACGCCGCAGACGGACGTGTTGCTTCTCAAGGTTGGCGGACGAACGTGGCAGGGTTCGGTTGGCATACACGGCCACCATCTCGCGGACGGAGCCCGCATCCGTTACATTTCGACCGATCCCGAGCGGCAAACAATCCCCGTTGTCGACTACACCGACGATCAGGGAAAGACCACAGAATACGTTTCTACCGATGCCAAGCCCACCAAAGATCAGCTGGATAAAGGTGAGCATCGCGTGATGGATTGTGTCGATTGCCACAACCGGCCGACGCACGCTTTCGATTTGCCCGAGAACGCGGTCGATAAGCAAATGTCGATCGGACGGATCAGCCCCGAACTGCCCTTCATCCGGAAAAAAGCGGTCGAGGTCCTGAAGGTGAACTACTCCGCTCGCGACGTGGCCGAGCGCAGCATCAAGGCAGAAATCAACACTTTTTATCGCACCAATTATCCGCAGATCTACCAAACTCGCCGGACGCTGGTCGAGCAAGCCGGTGACGAGGTCGCGAAGATCTACCTGCGCAACGTTTTTCCGGATATGCGCCTGACTTGGGGCGCCCATCCCAACAACCTCGGCCACAACGATTCGCCGGGCTGCTTCCGCTGCCACGATGGCAGCCATACCAGCGCCGACGGCCAGACCATCACCAACGACTGTTCCGCATGCCACCAAGTGCTGGCGGCGGGTGAGGAGAATCCCAAAGTATTAACTGACCTGGGAATGAAGTGAGATGAGTGGTTGGAGACCGAATTCGCGAAGTGGAACGCTGCGCCAGCGAGAAAATGTTAGATCATCCAGCTTTATAAAATCTTATTTAATTGCGCCCGCTCTATCGATTGCAATTTTCCTGATTCTGGCATGTAGTCTAGTCAGCGTTCTGAAGCCCGCCCCGGCTCAAGCGCACGGCAAAGCAGTTCCTTCCGCCGCACAGCCGCTCAAGCAGGACGAAAGCTGCCTCGCCTGCCACAGCCAGGCGGGGATGAAATCCGATGCGGGCCATAACATTTCAATTGATCCCGCGAAACACGCCGCCAGCGTCCACGGAATTCTCGGTTGTACCGACTGTCATACGGACATCAAAGACTTCCCGCATCCGGCCAAGAGAATCAAAGTGCAATGCGCCACATGCCACGCGGACGAGGTGGCCCACGCGACCGCGAGTGTGCATGGCGCGGTCGATGTCACCTGCTTGTCATGCCATGGCAGTCCGCACGAGGTAGCGGCACCAGCGCAGCTCATTCCGGCAAAGTGCGAGCAGTGCCATGCGGACGAGGTGAAAGAGTTTCGCAAGAGTATCCACGGGCAAGCAGCGGCGAAGGGTGATCCCGACGCTCCCACCTGTTTGTCATGCCATGGTCCGGTGCATCAGATTCAGACTCCAAGCGACGCAGCTTCGACGGTGGCTAAAAAGAATCTGCCGGATACATGCGCAACCTGCCACAGCAATCCGCAATTCCTGGCGCGTCACAAAATTCCGTTTGCCCATCCGGTTGAGCTTTACAAACAAAGTGTTCACGGACGCGCGATCGTCGATGGCGATGGAGCGGCTGCCACTTGCTCAGACTGCCACGGAAGCCACGGGATCCTCCCATCCCAAGATCCCCGGTCGAAGGTTAATCACTTTAATATTCCGACAACCTGTGGACAGTGCCACAAAGACATCGCCAACACGTACCTGGAAAGCGTGCATGGGCAGGCGATGAAGAACGGTGTGTCCGCCGCGCCAGTTTGCAGCGACTGCCACGGGGAACACTTGATCCTTGCTCCCAAAGAGCAGGGATCGCTGGTGAACGCGTCTCGCGTTTCGCTGGCCACCTGCGGACGCTGCCACAACGATGAGCGTCTAGCGCTGCGTTATAACCTCCCGACTGACCGCGTGCCGTCGTATGCCGACAGCTATCACGGTTTAGCTGCGCGCGGAGGATCGCAAAGTGTGGCGAACTGCGCCTCCTGTCACGGCGTCCACAATATCTTTCCGTCAAAAGACCCGCGTTCGTCTGTGAATGCGGCGAACCTTCCAAGAACCTGCGGAACGTGTCACGCAGGAGCGGGCGATCATTTCAAGATCGGTCCCGTGCACGTGCAAACCTCGACGGGTCCGGCGCATCCGGTCGTAACCTATATCCGCTGGATGTATTGGGCGCTGATTCCGATGACGCTCGGCTTCATGATCTTCCACAACATGCTGGATTTTCTGGCGAAGTTAATCCGGCGGCGGCCGCGGCACGAATCGGGCGGGACGGTTATGCGGATGAATCGCAACTTTCGCATCGCCCACTGGGGAATCATCCTGAGCTTCCCGACGCTCGTTTATACCGGGTTCGCGCTGAAATATCCCGAAGCCTGGTGGGCGCGTCCAGTATTGCTCTTCGATAGTCATTTTGCCTTCCGAGGCGCAATCCATCGTACCGCCGCGATCGTGCTGATCGCGTCGACCGTTTATCACGTAATTCACTTGGCAGTTAACCGGCGCGATCGTCTGTTCCTGAAGGCGATGTTGCCCGACTTGAAAGACGCGACCGATATGTTGCAGGTGATGACTTACAACCTGGGGCTCACCAAGGTCGAACCGCGATTCAAGAAGTTCAACTACGCCGAGAAGATGGAATACTGGGCGTTTATGTGGGGGACGCTCGTGATGACGGTCTCCGGCCTCTTGCTATGGTTTAACAATTTCACCTTGCGCCATTTCCCCAAATGGGTAACGGACGCGGCCACAGCCATCCACTATTACGAAGCGCTGCTCGCGACCTTCGCAATTCTGATCTGGCACTTCTACATGGTGATCTTCGATCCTCTGGTTTACCCCATGGACACGGCGTTTATCGATGGCAAAGTCTCTACAGATCATTACCGCCATTCGCGTCCCGAGTACCTTCGTGCGTTGGAACGGGCGCATTTGGTAGAGAAGCCGTCGACTCCTGCCGACGATCCCGAGAGCGATGGACCGCCGCCAACTCCGAGGGACGGTCCTCGAAAGAAGAGCTAGTACCAATCTGACGGCGTCCCTCGACGCTTAGCCCGGCGCGCCTGTCTCTATCGAACGGACGTGTTCCTCCACAAGTAACCGAACTCGGAATCAGATCCGCCGATAGAAACTATGTGAAACCTCGATTATTGACCAGATTCACGGGAAGGCTGCGTGCCTTTGCGGCTGTCGTCGTCACCGCCATCGCATGCCTGTTCCTCTCAACGATGCTCCATGCCGGCGCCTGGACCGAACCGGCCGGACACGGCCAGATCATTCTGACCAATTCGCTGTTCCGCACTGGGACGAATTTCGACGATGCTGGCGATCCCGAGCCCTTTGCCTACGCCGGGCGTTTTCATCAGCTCGTCTTCAATCCCTATGTCGAATACGGAGTCACGGCGCGCAACTCTCTGATCGTGAATGCCAATGTGCCTCGGCTCAATTTCAGCAACCAATACTCGTCTGCAACCAGCGCCGGCCTCGGCGATGTTGAGCTATCGCTGAAACGTCGCTTGAATTCAGTCGAGTCACCCTGGGTATTTTCAACGCAGTTCACGGTGCTTGTTCCTGCTTACTCTACAAATCGCAACCCCGCGCCCGGCAATCACAACGTCGATCTCGAAGGCCGCTTCCTGCAAGGGCGCGGGTTCACCCTGGCCCGGCGCCACGCTTTCTACGACCTTGAAGTCGGTTACCGTTATCGCCATGGCCCACCTGCCGACCAGGTGCGTGCAGATGCTACGCTCGGGTTCGACGCCGCCCATTGGCTTACCCTGATGGGACAATTCTTCACCATCAAGGGCATGCGTAACGGGGGACTAATATCTGCCAACTCCAATCCCAACGCGCAATCCGATTTCGATCTCTACAAGTACCAGCCTTCGCTGGTATTCAATCTGAGTCGCGGAACTCGCTTGCAATTCGGCATGAACAGCGCGTTCTCCGGCCGTAACACAGGGACGGGCCACACCGCATTGCTCGCGCTGTGGAAGACGTTCTAGGTCGCGCGATGAGTGCCCCCTCACCAGCGCACATCGTCCAGATCGGGAAACCGTCTCCAGTCGATGACGCTCTCGCGCAAAATCGGCAGCCGCACCCTCGTCTGCAAATCGGACGTCTGCTGGTGGACGCCGGCCTTATCACGGAAACGCAGCTGGCGGAAGCGCTGCGCAAACAGGTCGAATGGGGATCAAAACTCGGCGACACAATCCTCGGACTGGGCTGGGTCAAGCCACTGGATTTCTACCAGTTGCTCGCCCGCCAATTGGCGCTTGATTTTGTCAACCTTCTGCAACATCCCGCAGATGAGTCTCTATTCGACAAACGAGAATATGCCGACTATGCGCAGCATCTCTATCTTCCGTGGCGCCGCGTCGACGGCATTCTGTGGGTCGCAACCGCTGATCCGCTTTCTCCCGCACTTGCCAGGCGCTGGGCCGGACGGGCTGACGTTCGGTTTGCCGTGACCTCCAAGTTCGACATCATATGGGATCTGCAGCGCGTGGCGGGCGCGCAATTCAGCGAAGAGGCCGTCCTCAGTCTGGCCGAACTTGATCCCGAACATTCCGCACGCACCGTGGTCACGCAAAATCAAAAATGGTGGTTGGTCGGCTTTCCTCTGCTTTTGCTCATCTCCACTTGTATGTTTCCTTTGACGACGCTGATCGTACTGAACACTCTCATCAACGGACTCCTCTTCTGCTCATTTGTCTTCCGCACCTGTCTTTGCTGGATGAGTTGCGAAGAGAACATCGGCATTGCCATTCAGCCAGAAGAAGTCGCCGCTCTTCACGACGCCGATCTTCCGCTCTATACCGTGCTCGTTCCCATGTATAAAGAGCCGACTGTCCTTCCCATCCTGGTAGCCGCTCTTCGCCGAATGGATTATCCCAAGTCGAAGCTCGACATTAAGCTGGTCCTCGAAGAAGACGATCATGAAACGATAGATGCCGCGAAGTTGCTTGGACTGCCCGCCAACTTCGAGATTGTGCGGGTGCCGCAATCGCTGCCCCGAACCAAACCCAAGGCTTGCAACTACGCTCTTCGTTTTGCTCGCGGCGAATATCTCACCATCTACGATGCGGAGGATAAGCCTGAGCCCGACCAACTCAAGAAAGTCGTTGTGGCCTTTCGCAAGTTGGGCGATGACGCCGCCTGCGTTCAAGCACACTTGAATTACTTCAACGTGGAGGAGAACTGGCTCACCCGCATGTTCACGCTCGAATACTCCCTCTGGTTCGACATGTTTCTACCTGCGCTCGATGAGCTTCGCGTGCCCATTCCCCTCGGCGGAACCTCGAACCATTTCGATCTCGCGAAACTACGCCAGGTCGGCGCCTGGGATCCTTTTAATGTTACCGAAGACGCCGATCTTGGCCTGCGATTTGCCGCCATGGGATATCACGTTGGCGTTGTCAATTCGGTTA
The DNA here is from genome assembly GCA_049520915.1 of Terriglobales bacterium. Lineage (GTDB taxonomy): Bacteria > Acidobacteriota > Terriglobia > Terriglobales > Acidobacteriaceae > Acidiflorens. The sequence continues at coordinate 40,041 of JBEKPH010000008.1, read as the reverse complement.
CTTACGAAGAAGCGAACGCGCACTTGGGAAACTGGATTCGCCAACGGTCACGCTGGCTCAAGGGCTACATCCAGACCTGGCTCGTCAACATGCGGCATCCCGTCAACTTGTTCCGCAGCGTTGGGTGGAAGGGTTTTTTTTCGTTCCAGTTGTTTGTCGGAGGCTGCATTCTTTCCGGCCTGATTTATCCCTTCCTGGTTTTTCCATTTGTCGTCTGGCTGTTGGCCGGAAAGAACATGATGCAAGCCTTATTTCCCGCCCCTGTCCTCATGATCAGCATGGCAAACCTGATCATTGGCAACAGTTGTTTGATTTACATCTCCATGCTGGCGGTGGCCAAGCGCCGCCATGCTGCGCTTCTGCCCTATGCGCTGACTGTGCCCGGTTACTGGGCGTTGCAGTCCGTCGCTGCCTATAAGGGACTCTGGCAGCTCATCACCAATCCGTTTTATTGGGAGAAAACTGCTCATGGCATCAGTAAGTACACCAAGGCTGAACTCATCCATTCGGCCGCGATCGACTAGCCGAATCTACCGCCGTCAGATCGTCGTCGTGGTCGCGATCCTGATGCTGTTCGTGGCGGTGTTGTCGGGCCGTCACGCCATGGGACCATATTTCGCGCCTGTAATGACCGCTGTTTTGATCCTGGTTTCTTCCAGCCTCTGGTACCTCCATTTGCGGTCCGTTGGAATGCCGGAGTCGTGGAACCTCCTGTTCTCTACACTCCTGGCCGGCCAATCCGTAGTTTGGCTCTTCTGCCATCCCGTTGCGGAGATTGGAGCGTGGCAACGTGCCTTGGGCTGCGCCTTCTTTGCCTACGCCATGCTCTGGGTCTTCGAGGTACACGAAAGCGAGACTGGATTGCGTTCCCTGGCCACTGCCGCGCTCTTGCTTTCCATCGGAATCCTCGCCAAGCCACCCTTGCTGATCTGTTGCGCCTTGCTCACACTTGCCGTTTTCTTCGACGAGCGCCGGCAGCAAGGCGGACTTCTATACTCGGCGCTTCTACTACTCACGCCCGTCTTTCTGTGCACCATCGGCATCCTCGCTTTGCGCGCGCTCGCAGTCGAAGGCTTGGCGCGCCTCGACTGGACCATCGATGCCGCCCGCTTCGATCCCGCTCCGCTCCATCTCTACTCCCTCCCATGGCAATTGCCCGCCCTGCCGTTCTGCGCCGCTGTCTTCGCGATTCGACTATTTTCACGCAAGACTGGCAGCGCAGACCTGGCCTTCCTCTTGCTTCTGGTCGTCCTTCCTACTCTGGGTATGGCGCCATGGATGCCGCGACCCATGCTGCCTCTTGATATCACGATGACCATGAAATGGGGCGCCGCTTGCCTCCTGGCTCTTGATCCGCCCTTGTCGACGTTCCCTCGACTGGTAGCGTTCGCTAGCGGCTCCTACACGATGTATTTGTGCCGCGGATGATCCGGACCATTCGTCCAGTTTCTGGTTTTCAGGGAAGCCTGAAATTCTCCAAAAAGAAAAGGGCCGGTGGAGGAATCCGGCCCTGTCGTGCAACGCTTCTACTGCGGTGAAATCTATGCAGTGATGAGCGATTCCAGCGCGGTGCGGCTCGGAATCATGATCGTCGATCCCGTCTGTTGGATGATCCGTTGCTTCTTGAAACCGGCAAGAAGGCGGCTTACTGTCTCGCGCGACGAGCCAATCATCTGACCAATTTCTTCGTGCGTCAAAGCCATCTTGACCTGGCACGGCGTCTTGGATTGCGTGTTCTCGTCAAGCCATCCCATCAGCAGCCGAGCCAGCTTTTCACTGGCCGAGTCAGAGAGAATCAGGTCGCGAATTTCGCGGCAGGTGGACGCGTAATCCTGGCTGATGTGCTGGGTAACCCACAGGGCGAGATCGCCATGAAGCCGCATCAGCCGCAGCAGGTCGCTCTGCCGAAGAAAGCTGATCTCCGACGGTTCCTGCGTCTCGGCAGTGGCTTCGTAGGGACGACCGGATACGACCGAGGCGACGCCCAGCGGGCATCCGGAACCCACGATGCGGAGAATCAGCGTTCTACCATCGCTACCGCAGATAGAGAGTTTCACGCGTCCGCGCCGTACGATATAAATTCCGCGTGGAGATTGTGCCTCGGCGAATAGTACGGCTCCTGTCGGATAGCTGGTGGTGAGGGCCGCCTGCTCTAGGGCCTCCGCCACCGCGGGGGGAAGGTCGCAAAACGTTTTGTCTGGTGTCGCCATTCTCTGCGCGTGATTTACGACTTGTGTGGCCATTTGGTGCCTCCGCTCGACTCTTACTTTGGCAAGCGCGTCGCCATTCTCCTGACTCTCCTAGAGTCGCAGGCGTGCGCTTCCAAGTAGAACAAAATAAACGGAATCCATTTTTTAGCAGCGGCGAGCCAGCTTTTCCAGCAGCTGAAAGCTAAGAGGAACTGCGTGCTTTCCCACAGCGATGTGTGATCCCAATCACCGTACGCTGGTTATATGACCAAGGATTGACGCCTCCAGGTCACCGCCCAACTTCCGGTCGTGTTCCACCAATATCTTGATTTTCACAAACTGCGGGAAGCCGGCTTTTATCCAAGCGTTTTGTGGATGGTGTTCAGCAGAGCGGTTCGACTGAACGGCTTTTCCAGAAGAGTGATCCCGCGCTTCAGCACCTCTCGCTCGGCAATCACCTCGCCGGTATAACCCGACATGAATACGACCTTCAGGTTGGGTAGGGAGGTGGTCAAATGCGCCACTAATTCAGGTCCGCTCATGTTGCGCATAATGACGTCGGTGAGCAGCAAGTCGGTTTCGCCGGGATGCGACTCAACCCACTGCAGCGCCGCTTTTCCGTCGTTCGCCTCTACCACGGCGTACCCATGCTCTTCCAAAAGCTTCCGCGTCAGGCTGCGCATGATCTCATCGTCTTCCACTAGCAGGATTCTCGCGCCCCGGCCGGTGGGACTGACCGTCTCCGACACAGTTGTGGAGGAGAGTCCAATCTTGTGATCCGCATTCGGAAGATAGATCTTGAAAGTCGTTCCGTGACCCGGCTCGCTGTAAACGAGGATGTGACCTGCGCTTTGTTTCACTATGCCGTACACCGTAGCCAATCCTAATCCGGTTCCTTTGCCTATCTCTTTGGTGGTGAAGAACGGCTCAAAGGCGCGGGCAACCGTGGCCTCATCCATGCCGCTTCCGGTATCACTCACAGCGAGCAGAATGTACTCTCCCGGCGGCATATGCTGATTTTTTTCGGTGAAACCTTCGTCAAACTTGGCCGAACCGGTCTCTAGAATGAGCTTGCCGCCGCGCGGCATAGCATCGCGCGCATTCACAGCGAGATTCACCACGATCTGGTCCAGTTGTCCGGGGTCGGCCTCGACCACCGCTGTTGGCGACTTGGAAACGATCAATATCTCGACGTCATCCCCCATGAGCGGACGGAGCAGTTTCCCAACGTCCTTTAAACGCGCGTTCAAATCGAGAAGCTGCGGTTGTACTGTCGAAGAGCGGCTGAAAGCGAGCAGTTGGCGGGTCAACGAAGAACCGCGTTCGATTGCGCTCTTAATGTTGTCGACATACTGCGCCGCATCCGCTGCGGGATCGATGCGGTCGCGAAGAAACTCGGAACAGGCGTTAATAATGCCAAGGATATTGTTGAAGTCGTGCGCCACCCCGCCCGCCAGGCGGCCGATGGCTTCCATCTTCTGGGACTGATGAAGCTGGCGTTCGGCGCGTTTTTGGCCCGTAATGTCGCGAGCAATGGCCGACGCTCCGACAATCTCACCCGCGGCATCGCGCAAAGGCGAGACGGTAATGGAGACGTTCAATTGGCGTCCATCTTTCGTCACGCGTAGCGATTCGTGATGGTCCACCATTTCACCGCGCGCAATTTTTTTCAGAATGCCGGGAATCTCGTCCGGACGATCCGGCGGGGCGAGGAGGGATATATTTTTTCCTACGACCTCTTCCGGCGTATAGCCATAGATTTTCTCTGCCCCCTTGTTCCAACTTGTGATCGTGCCCTTTAGGTCTTTGCCGATGATTGCGTCCTCCGATGAATCGACAATGGAGGCCAAGCGAGAGCGGTAGGCACCCAGTTGTTCCGTCGTTCTTTGATGCAGTTCTTCGTTTGCTCTTCGCAACTCCTCCGCGATCCGTTTGCGGTCGCTGATGTCCCGAATCGCGCTCAGTACGAACATTCCGGTCGTTGTCGAAACCGGGCTGAGGCTGATTTCCACGGGAAACTCCGAACCGTTGCGCCGTCTACCGTAGAGATCGAGATTCGCCCCCATTCGTCTGGTTTTCGGATTCTTAGCGAATGTCTCGCGGTGATGGTTATGCTGGCCGCGATAGGAATCTGGAACCAGGATCTCAACCTTTTGGCCAATCAGTTCTTGACGGCTATAGCCAAAGAGTTCGAGGGCCTGCGTATTGACCTGAAGAATCGTCCCCTCTGGATTGACTGCCACGATCGCGTCGGGGAGTGCCTCCAGCAAATTGCTGGACAGCAACGCCTCCATCTTCATCTCGGATGAGACAGGCAGCGACTCCTCGAAATCGGACAAGGACTGCGACATCAGAACTCCGTCAGGCTCAATCTAATTATAAGAGTGTATGGTGTAAAGGCGCAGCGCCAAAGGAGTTTGTCCTTTTTCCCAAAGTGATGCGTGAAGCGCAGCACAAATCAATATGCACTGTCACAGCGAACTTCATCTTCTCTTGTAACTCTATGCGGATCAAACACCTACGATCCGGTGAGCGATATTTTGTGATGCTGCGCACTGCCGCGACAGTCATTTGTCACTGTGCCTCGCGGCCTCTCGCTGTAAAGGTAGAGGAGTTTCCATCCCCTGGCGACGCGGCCCTTTTATCGGTGGCGTCGTTCGAACGGGAAGCGAAAAAGGAGCACATCCATGTTTGCCCGCATCCTCGTTTTTGAAGTGAAGCTCGACAAGAAAGATGAGTTTGTAAACGCAGTTCGAGACCGGCTCTTGCCGATCCTCAAGAAGCAGATTGGCTTCCTCGAGTTCCTGCCATTCCTCCAAAAGTCGAAAGAGGAGAAGGTGTTCACGGTCAGCCTTTGGACAACCCAGCAGGATGCCGAGAACTACGAGAAACACGTTTATCCCGAGGTCATCGCTGTTCTGAAACCATACCTACTTGCGCCTGCGGTAGTGAGCCACTGGAATCTCGAGACCACGCTCTGTGATCGCTTCGTCGACGCGCTCGCGGTCTGACGACTGCGAGTTTGACGGCTTGGCGATGTTCCGAGGAAACTGGGAAAGCGCGAGTTTGTGGGGCTCGAAGTTCATGATCGAAGATCATAATCTGTCCGCACGCGAGCGATCGTGATCCAGCCGACATTGGCAGATCCCAACCCGCGGGAACGCGTTGAAGGCTCAACGACCGCTCCACCCCTCCGTACCGTTCCGCCGACTCCGCGCGACGAAACTTCGGGCGTGCTTGCTCGACCCGGTGCGCTCCCCGCGCTCGCAACGCTTCTGGTGCTGGCCACGCTACTTCTCTACAGCGGAGTCCGGCATCACGCTTTTCTCGCCTTTGATGACAGTGTTTATGTAACGCGAAATGCCCACGTCAACAGCGGCTTGAATCGAAGCAATTTGATTTGGGCTTTCGCGGGATTCCATGAATCAAACTGGCATCCGCTCACCTGGCTCTCGCACATGGCGGATTGCCAACTCTTTGGATTGAACCCCGGCCCTCCTCATCTCATTAATATCGCGCTGCACGCCGCTAATGTTCTGCTTCTCTTCTGGCTGCTACAAAGCGCGACGGGAGCGGTGTGGCGTAGCTTCTTCGTGGCCGCACTCTTCGCCGTGCATCCGTTGAACGTGGAAACCGTCGCCTGGGTGGCGCAAAGAAAAAGCCTGCTCTGCACTCTCTTTTCACTGCTGGTGATTGCGGCCTACGGCAGGTACGTTAGTCAGCCCAACTGGAAGAAGTACCTCGCTGTCGTTGCCACCTTCGCGCTCGCGCTTCTGTCTAAGCCCATGGCAGTGAGCCTTCCGCTGGTATTGCTGCTTCTCGACTACTGGCCGTTACAACGCTACGAGGGCCGTCCCTGGCGACAGAGATTGCTGCGCTTGTCGGCGGAGAAGTTGCCATTACTGCTGATGAGTGCGGCCAGTTCAGTCGTGACCATGCTTGCGCAGCGTGCTGGCGGAGCGGTCGCCGACTCGTCCGTATTGCCGCTTCCGGTTCGACTGGGAAACGCAATCGTTTCGTATGTGGCCTACATCGGGAAGACTGTGTGGCCCGCGAACTTGGCCGTCTTCTATCCGCATCCGCTGAATTCCCTGCCGTGGTCCGATGTAGCCGCAGCGGCCGTGATTCTGGCAGCGATCACGGCGGCTGTGCTCTTCTTCCACCGCGCCCGCTACCTCGCGATGGGCTGGTTCTTCTTCCTGATTGCGCTGATCCCCGTGATCGGCGTTATTCAGGTAGGCCGTCAAGCCATGGCCGACCGTTATGCGTACGTTCCGTGCATCGGTCTTTTCATCATTCTCGCCTGGGGACTGAACGACGTAGTCGAGGCGACCGGAGTCTCTCGCTTTGTGCCCGCGGTAGCTGCGCTATGTGTGTTGGTCGCATTCGCAGTCGCCACAGCCCGCTACCTGCCCTATTGGGAAACCGGAGTGAAGTTGCTGACGCACGCAGCCGTCGTCGCTGGACATCCCGACCCCGGCCTCGAAGAGTTTCTTGCGGACGACCTGGCTTCGACCGGACAGGTTGACGAGGCCTATCGGCACTACGGAGAAGCCTGCGTCTTGCTGCCGAATTTCGCGACCTGCCATTACAACGTGGCGGAAATTCTGTTTAGCCGGCATCAACTTCGGGACGCTCTCGATCAGTATCAACTGGCGGCAAGCCTCACCTCCGACCGAGGTATGGAAGTTTCGTCTCTGATCAATTCTGGTGAGATATTGCTGGACCTAGGCGACAGCGCAACCGCGGAGATGAAAATCGCGACCGCCCTGCAGATCGACCCTACCAACAACGCAGCGTTGCAGCTACAGCAGCGGGTACTCAATCAGCACAGCCCGCCGCCGCAATAAAGATTGCCGCAAAAACACTAAACGCAAGCTTCGTCCGCTATTTTGCCGGAGTCGAATCCTCAAGCCCTCTGTACTTCAGCATGGCCTTTGAATTCGGAGGAGCTCCGCGCCAGGCATCGTACATCTTAGCGAGATCTTCCGTGTTGCCGCGAGAAAGTACCATGTGGCGGAAACGATCGCCGTTCGCTCGGCTCAGTCCGCCCTTTTCGATGAACCCTTCATAGGCGTCGTCAGCCAGCATTTCAGTCCAGAGATAGGCGTAGTAGCTGGCGCTATAGCCGCCTCCCCAGATGTGAGCAAAGTAAGAGGTTCGATAGCGCGGAGGAACATAGCTAACGTTCAGATGCGTGCGATCAAGCGCCTGCTTTTCGAATTCGTCCGGATTTTGCAGCGGCGCGTTGGCGGGCAGGGCGTGCCATTGCATATCGAGTTCCGCCGCCGCCAGCAGTTCGGTCATGTCGTAGCCCTTGTTGAACGTGGCAGCCTTCCTGATTTTTGCGGCGAGTGCCTCGGGCATCAGTTCGCCCGTTTTGTAGTGCTTCGCGTAATGCGCGAAGATCGAAGGATACAGGGCCCAGTGCTCGTTGAACTGCGACGGAAATTCGACGAAGTCCCGCGCGGTCGAAGTTCCCGCCAGCGTGGGATATTGCGCATTCGAGAACATGCCGTGGAGGGCGTGTCCAAATTCGTGGAACATCGTGACCACGTCGCTGAAGCTGATCAACGCCGGCTCGCCTTCGGCGGGCTTCGGCAGGTTGGCGACGTTGTAGACGACGGGCTGCCGGTTGCCGAGCAGATGCGACTGGCCCACAAACTCCGACATCCACGCCCCGCCGTTCTTGTTGTCGCGCTTGAAGTAATCGCAATAAAAGACCGCAAGGTGCTTGCCGTCCGCGTCGAAAACCTCAAAGACACGAACATCTTTCTGGTAGACGGGAATGTCGTGGCGCTCTTTGAAGGTAATCCCATACAGCTGGTTGGCGGCGTAGAAGACGCCATTCTCCAGAACATTGTTCAGTTCGAAATAGGGCTTAACCTGCGCGTCATCGAGATCGTACTTCGCCTTACGAACCTGCTCGGAGTAATAGTTCCAATCGTAGGGAGCGACCTGGAATCCACCCTTCTGAGCGTCGATCACGGCCTGGATGTCTTTTGCTTCCTGAGCAGCTTTGCCGGTTGCGGCAGGAACGATGGCATCCATAAATTTGAGAGCGGCCTCGGGAGTCTTGGCCATCTGATCTTCCAGTTTCCAAGCGGCAAAGCTGGAAAATCCGAGCAGCTTCGCCTTCTGTGCGCGAATCTGCGCCAACCGCGAAATCGTGTCGCGCGTGTCATTGGCATCTCCGCGTTCAGCGCGGTTCCAGGAGCGCTCGAAGATCGCCTGACGAGTGCCACGATCGCTTAGAGAAACGAGATCGGGCTGCTGGGTCGTGTTCTGGAGCGGAACGACAAATCCGTCCAACTTCCGCCCCTTAGCCGCCTGCTCCGTGGCAGCGATCCGGGCTTCGGACATTCCCGCGAGCTCCGCTTTGCTCGTGGTCACGAAAGCGCCGTCTTTAGTTGCAGCAAGAAGCTTATTGCCGAAGGTGTTCGAGAGCGACGAAATCTCTTCGTTGAGCTTCTTCAGTTCAGTCTTGTCCGCTTCCGAGAGATTGGCCCCGGCATGAACGAACTGGTCGTAGGTGTAATCCAACAGACGCAGCGATTCGGAGTCGAGCTTGAGCTTGGCGCGCTGTTTGTAAATGGCGGCCACGCGGGCGAAGAGCTTCGTGTTGAGATAAATGAAGTCTTCCTGCGCCGCAAACTTCGGCGCCTCGATCGTCCTCACATTTTGCAGGGTGTCGTTGGTATTCGCTCCCGTAACTCCAAAGAACGCAGAAGCCGCACGCTCGAGTAACCGGCCGCTCTTCTCCATGGCGACGATCGTGTTTTCGAAAGTCGGGGCCTCGGGATTATCGGCGATGGCCTGGATTTCCGCCTGCTGCTGCGCCATGCCCGCCTCGATCGCCGGCTGGTAGTCTTCGTCCTTGATTTTGTCGAAGGGCGGAGCCTCAAAAGGAAGCGTGCTCGGCGCGTAAAACGGGTTGGATGGGCCAAAATCGGCGGCTGCGGCAAGCGCAGGGTTGAGGGAGGCAATCACCACAGAGCCGATAACCACCGAGCCAATTGCGAGGGCTCCCGGAACGATGAGGGTACTCATAGCGAAAAGCATAGATTTCATCTTTAATCTTACCGTGCGCAGTCGAATGGAGGGCGTCATAGTTGTCGCTGTCGTTGTTTAAGATTCGTGAACTACTGATTGTAAACGGGACGCCAAGTTTTTGGGGTGAGGGACACCGGTTTAGGCGGAAACGATTCCCCCTGTGACCGTCATCACATTCCTGAGTGACGTGGAGTGCTGCCCGGTTATCTCTCCGCCCTTAATGTTAGGGTGCGTAGAGAGAGAAGCGAATAGAGAGGATCGGACGAGGCGACACGCCTCACCGTAAGCAAGTTCGGAAGGGAACTGGGAATGGCGAATGAAACGATAACCGACACCTCCGCGGCCTCAACCTGGCAGGTAAAGCAGGTTTTTGGGATGGCGCTAATCTGCCTGGTCGTCGGACTGGCAATCGGATATCTATTCCGCGGATCACAGTCCACCGCTCCTTCGTTGCACCCCGTAACCCCCGTCGCCGGTATGACAAACGGTATGCCAAACGGCGCCCCGGGCAGCCCTCCAGCGTCCGCTCCAACCGGAGCCATGGGCACCGGCCACATGCCCAGCCTCGAAGAGATGAAGTCGATGGCCGACAAAAAAGCCGCGCCACTCCTCGAAAAACTGAAGACCGATCCCAACAACACGGATCTGCTCAGCCAGGTAGGGAATATCTATAAGTCGACCCATCAGTTCAAAGAAGCGGTTTCCTATTACGACAAGGCCCTTCAGTTCGATCCGAAGAACGTCTCGACCCGCACCGAACTTGCCTCGTGCCTCTACTACACCGGCGATGTGGACGGTGCGATCGCGCAACTGCAAACAAGTTTGCAGCATGATCCAAAAGACATCAATTCGCTGTTTAACCTCGGCATGATGAAGTGGCAAGGTAAGCAAGACAGCAAAGGCGCGCTAGCGGCGTGGCAGTTACTTCTCAAAGCCAATCCGCAGATCGACGCTGCCCACAAAGCCACAGTGCAGAAGTTAATCGCCGACGTCCAAATGCAAGGCAAGAGCTAGCTGCAGCGCCCGCGAGATCCATAAGGAGTATCGAGCAATGACGGAAACGAATCGACCGACTTCCACAATTGAGCAATGGACGAGCGTCCAGGCCTATACATTGGCCGTGATCTGCCTGCTGGTTGGAATCGCCGGCGGTTGGTTCATTCGCGGCTCTGCAAGTCCGTCGACACCGATCGAGACCGCGAGCGCCTCGGCGCCAGCCATGGGCGACGCAGGCGCAGCAACCCAAAGGCCCACTGCCGCCGAAATGCAAAAAATGGCCGACACGCAAGCTGGCCCTCTGATCGAGAAGCTCAAAGCCGATCCAGACAATTCCGGACTTCTGCGAGATGTTGGGAACGTATACTACGACGCCCAGATTTTCCCCACGGCGATTGAGTACTATCAGCGCGCTCTGAAGTCTGATCCCAAGAACACGGGCGTTCGTACTGACATGGCGACCGCATATTGGTACTCGGGAGACGCGGACACCGCGATCGCGGAATTCCAGAAATCGCTTGCCTACGAACCGACGAAGCCGAACACTCTCTTCAATCTCGGCATCGTCCAATGGCAGGGCAAGATGGACATCGAGAAAGCCACCGCCACGTGGCAGAAACTGCTCGACACGAATCCGAACTATGAAGCGAAAGACAAAGTCCTGGAATTGATGGCGCAGGCGAAAAAGCACTCAGGCGTGAAGCCCGGAACACCGGCAAAGCCGCTGCAGTAGTCCGCCCGTCGCAGCGCGTTGCCTCATTACTCTGTTGCACGGAAGCGCGCGTCTCCTCTTGCGATTGCACGCGGCGTACAACGCTCTAGCTGTGCTCCTTATTCCGTCGATGCACTTCGTGGGAGATATCTCTGTACAACGAGACAGGACTGGATCCGGGTCTGATTTCGTGGGCCTAACCGCGTCCTCAAACCCGTTGTGATCCAGCCCTGCTTGGTTCCCAAGGCACAACGCTAAATCGCTAGCAGTGGATAACGTCAGGCCCAGGAAAGTCGAAATATCCTAACCGGCTTCAGATTGGAAGCGCCTGTGAGACGGAGACGTCCCAAATACCCAGCTAAGCCGCAAGCATGGCTGTTGCCAAGCCAGGCTACTCCGGGAAATTCCTCTCCGAGGCTCTGATTTCAATGACCTACGGGAAGAGAAGGGCGGATTCTAGTGGCGAAAACAAGATCGTTCCGGGGCTTTCAACTCACCCGCGGCGAATTTTGCCGCTGACTGATCGTCAGCGAGGCGAGAAGTACCCACTTCTATAAAGTCGAAACTTGGGAGGCTGCAGAAAAACTCTGAAATTCAGGGGCGCTTGGGAAGGGCCCGAGTTCTCCTGCGGCCGCAAATCCCTGCAAACACGTGACGCTTCGAGCGCCTGAGGGAATCTTGCTCAACAACCACGGGCTTTTACCGAAACCTCTTGGCTGGTCAGTTCGCTTAATGCACCGGAGTCGCCGAGGCGGCCACGCAGACCCAGGCTCCGCCTTTGTTGACCCAAGTATCCACGAACCGGTTTCTCCGTAGATAGGCTTTGCCGTTCTCGACGCCTTTCTCTCGAAAAATACCGGTAGCAATGGCTACATCGCCAAAAACGTGAACGGAAATCGACTCCGGCTCGGCTTGTTGTTGGTCCGAGGGTTTTGCCGTATCGACTAACGACAGGAATGCTCCCTTACCCTGCAGGCTGCCGTCATCGTTCACCAGTACAATCGAGTCGTTCAGGATCTCGCTCAACGCCCGCCGGTCGCGTAGTTTGTAGGCTTGATTCCAGGCCTTCTCCATCGCAATGATCTTCGATTCAATCGAACCGTTGTCCTGTGCCAGCACTGGCACGGTCAGAGCGAACGCCAGAAAACAGAAACAAAGCAGCTTCATCTGCATCTCCTGCTGGACTTAGATATCGGGTTGACAAACGAAGCGCCAAGGTTCGGATGCAAGACCATCCAGGCCGAAAATCGGTTGCCGTGGCCTATTGTGGCGATTCGTCCCGAACCGGGCAAGTTACTTGAGATTTTTTGGGCGACGCCCAAGAGACAACGTAAGCTGCCGCATCTGCGTGATAACCATCACTGCCGGGTGTCGGCGGGGCAGCGACCATCATTTCTCGCGGCGCCTTGGAGAAGTCCTGATTAGCCCCCGGCGACCTCCGTCCACCCTGCGTAGCCTGTGGTTTGCGTTTTCTGCCGACCTGAATCAGAGTTCCCCCAGGCCTCGAACTACGGAACTTCCCCGAATGCTCTTGCGTATGTTCAAAGTAGAAGGCAGGCGCAGACGCCGCCTGACGCAAAAGGAGCGCATTATGGACGGCAACATCATCGGCTTGGTAGCGGTAACGCTGTTTTTCGGAATTCCACTGGCGGCTATGTACACCTACTTCCGCGTTCGCAAATTGCGCACTGAAGAACGACTCGCCGCCATCGCGCGCGGAGCGAACGTTCCAATGGAACCGGACCTCTCTGAAGCTGCGCATTCCCGCCGCTGGGGAATTCTGCTCGCTGCGGTCTCCATCGGTTTCATGGCAATGATGGCCTTGATCGCGCGATCGGAGCCAGACGCGGCCAAAGGGCTCGCGGTTGGTCTCGTACCTCTGGCAGCCGGATTTGGTTTCCTCATCGATTTCGCCTTGATCCGCAGGGATCTGAAATCGGCGTCCAGCGGCCACTAGACTCGCGCAAATTATCTTCACGAGTTGTCGGCGAGAGCGGAAACCTTCGCTTCGACTTTGTCCCGAAAGCGGCGCAGCCCTGAGCTGCGCCGCTTTCTCTTGGCCTGTCCAATCGAATTGAACAAATTCTTTCCAAAAACCAAACCTGCAGACGTCCTTCCGAAGAGTGCAAATCATTGCGCAAGCCGCATAATCTGCGGGGATGGCGCTTGCTTTTGATCCGAGCAACCGTCATCATTACGGACGGCAGCTTTCCAACCACTCCCAGGAGTTCTGAATGAATCGTTTTTCAGCTATCTCGATGTCCGTTGGGACATCTCTTGCCGGAGCAGCCCTCCTGCTCGGTATGTCCTCTTCGCCAGTCCTGGCGCAACGAACCGAATCCGTTTTTAACGGACATAGAATCATCATCCCGGCATCGAGCGTTCCCCAGCCCGGCCGTCATCACACCAACTATTTCTTTGTGGACTCCGATAAACCTGCTGGCGGCCCGCCTCCCGGCGTCGAAACGCCAGGATCGCTTGCCTGCGTGTATCAATTGGTTTCGGGACCGTCTGGCTGCCCGATTTCTACCAGCAAAACGCTGCCAACTGGCGGAGTAGGAGCGATCGCCATTGTCGACGCCGGCGATTACCCGACTGCGGCCTCGGATCTCGCAGCCTTCTCTACTTACTTCGGAATACCGGCGGCAAACCTCACCGTAACATGGCCCGGCGGCAAGACGAAAAAGCCTCCTGTTTATTCGGATTGGATTGTGGAAGAAGCCTTGGATATTGAGTGGGCGCATGCCATGGCCCCACAGGCCAAACTCTACCTCGTCGAATCGGTTGAGGTTAATACCGACCCCACTTGGGCAGCGGTCAAACTCGCGGCTAAGTTAGTCGCCGAGGCCGGAGGCGGAGTCGTCAGCATGAGCTGGGGCGACCCCGAAGTCAAACAAGAGAAGAACTGGGACAAATATTTCACGACTCCGGGAGTGGTCTACTTCGCCGCAGCGGGCGATTCCGGATTGGGCGTCAGCATCTATCCGGGAGCCTCGCCTAACGTTGTCTCCGTCGGAGGCACATACTTCAACCGCGACCAGCACGGCAACTTTGTCAACGAGGTCTACTACACGGGCGGAGGAGGCGGCGACATCAGTCCGTACGAGCCGATTCCGAGCTATCAGAGCGGCGTCGCCGACGTCGTCGGAACCCATCGCGGCTATCCCGATGTCGCTTCGGACTTCTGCTGCGCGGCGATCTACGTTCAAGGCGGATGGTATTCGGTGGGCGGCACGAGCTGGGCCTCACCGACTTTCGCCGGAATCGTCAACGCTGCCGGCAACAAGAAACAGTCGACAGCCGATGAATTGACCTGGATCTACGGCGAACTAGCCAATCAGTCCGAATACTCGGCTGACTTCAACGACATCACGCAAGGCGATTCCCGCTGCACGGTAGGATTCGACCAATGCACAGGCATCGGATCGCCGAAAACCTACGCCGGTAAGTAAGCACGCTACAGCGCAAAAAGCTTGGTGGCCCAGGTTCGCGCCCGGTTTTTCAGGGCGCTAACCTGGGTTCCCGACAGGGCTTTAGATCGCACCCTCCGCCACGTCCCTTCGTCCGTTGACTTCCGTAATGAGTCATGCGACTTCTGTGCATGTTTCACCCAACTGAAACTGCTAGACTTTCCTCAAGGGATTCATGCGCATTTGGCGGCATTTCGGAGTTCCGCTGATGGTGGCGTCGTTGTCATGTGCGGCGGCCTCAGGACAAACCGCGCCCGCCAAACCATCGCAAAGAACATCGAAAAATGATGCTCGCGTGCGGCATGTTCTGGTGCGCGGCACAGGTGCCGCCATGGAAGTCGAAATTCAAACGTCGGGAACGCCGGTCGAGCCCGATACGCAGGCAATTACCGGTCCCGACCGCATCGTAGTTGACTTTCCCGGAGCCTTGCCCGCGGCCGACTTGCGCGCCCTCAAGGTGAATCGCGGGGCGTTGAAAGCGGTCCGCTCGGGTCTGTTTTTCAGCAACCCTCCGATTACACGGATTGTGCTCGATCTGACCGAACCGCAGGCCTATCAGATTTCGACCAATAAGATTTCGGCAACCGAGAATTCCATCGTCATCAAACTGGCTCCCGGCAAAGCGGCTGTAGCAGGGCAAACTGCCGCGCAGAATTCAGGTCGACAGAAGCCGAGCAGTCCAAATCCGTCTGCTTCGCCGGCCCGATTGCAGAATGCGGCGCTTTCGACGGCCACGCGGGCGACGAGTGTCCGATCCGCGAAGATCGTGACCGCCTCTTCCAACCACACCGCGGCGCAGGTCTCGAACCCAGCGGTTGCGGTTGCGGCGCCTCCCGGGTCAACCGAGGAGCCAATTCCCGCCAAGCCAGCGGTTACCGTGACCTTCGAAAACGGAATGCTGAGCATCCACTCGGATCGAGCCACGTTGGCGCAAGTCTTGTTCGAGGTGCATCTGCGAACCCACGCCGAGATCGCGATCCCATCGGGTGCGGAACAGGAAGAAGTTTTCGCGGATCTGGGACCCGGACCCGCCCGCGATGTACTCGGATCGCTCTTGAACGGTTCGCCTTATAACTTCATCTTTGTCGGTACGGAAACTTCGCTCGAGCAAGTGATTCTGAGCCGCCGCGATCCTAGTATTTTCTAGCTCGCTAAAATCTTCCCTCATTTACCCATTGCTTCCAATGTGCGGCATAAGTGTGCTGCCCCTCAACGCTTACTGCGTGACGAGACGGACCGCTACAGGGGAGTCTCCGTTCCCGCTGATCGGAGTCAGAGAACGCGGCCCTGAGCCGCAGCCGACCAGGTTGATGACAGTGGTATTTACCAGCCCGGTCGCCGGGGTTTCGTTACCGTCGGGATTCAAAAACAGCTGCACAAAGCCGATGATCTGCACGTTTTGAGTCGGAACGCCAGCAGTGCTGTCAAACACGGGAACAGTAACCAGTGAGTCGCTCACCATTACGTTGTTGCCTGCCGTTCCGGTGATCGGATTGTCCTGGCCGGCGACAAACTCAAAAGGTTCGGTCGGCGGATATGCCGGTGCCAGCACGTCGCCTTTATTATTGGTTGCGTGAGTCAGACAGTTCACGGCATCGGCCGTGTCGGAATTGCGAGTCCCAAGGTAGGGCGTAGTATCGATATTCGCCGTGGCATTACACGCCAGCGCTATTGGAATGCAGCCAGCAACGCTCTCCTGATAGTTCGTCGTCAACGCAGGGGTGCAACTGGGCAGGGAGTGGGTCGGATGAGGGAATGTGGTTGCGTCATCTCCTGGAAAATAATTCCAGGATGGGAGGGGGAGGGGCGGACCCAACGCGCAGCCGGTAGCATCTGGGCAATCGGCGCTCAGGCTCATCGCTTTGCCTGACGGGCTGGTGAAGGACCATCCCAACAGCGTCTGGTCGCTAATGGCTCCGGTGGCAGGGACAAAAATCTGTCCTCCCGCAACGGTCGGGCTGACGTTCGGCAGCAGCCACGGCTTCACGCAGATCGGCTCAACTATCGGAGAGGTAGTGGCGCTGGTGCCTCCAACATTCGACGGATTGTACGCTTCGGCTGTGGCCGTCGCGCTGATGGAAATCTGGCGGTTTCCCCATATACGGGCAAAAAATGTCGGCAGGTCGGTTCTTTGCACGTGAACAGTGATGAGCGGATCGCCTGGAACCGTGGTAACAAAATTTACCGTGATTTCGCCATTAGCAGCAATCAAGTTTCGTCCACCAACAGGGCTGCTTTGGCCGACCTGAATGGCGACAGACTGAGCAATCAATTCGCCGCCTGCGAGCAGGTCTGTCGGATCAGTGGTTGCGCCCGAATTTGCAAGCACCCGCGCTCCCGCTAGCGCCGCTCCATCCGCAGCCAGTTGAGCTTCGCTCTTCGCAGTGTAGATAGTGACAACATCAATGGAGAGAGCCGCCATGGCCCCGACGACAAAGAGCATGAAGACAGCAACCAGCATGATCACGACGCCCTGCTCACCGTGGCGAGAAGGCGCACGGAAATTACGTCGAGAGTAGCGGCGGAATTTCATGCGATTGCGGGGCACGGATCCTCAAGTTTGATTGTGAACGATGGCGGTCTCGGTGATAGACGTCGTCGCCGCATAATTTGCGCCCGGGAATAATAATTGGATCACACCGTTGAATCTCCAATGATACGGGTATGCGACGGTGACAGAAGTGCCAACCGACGAAAGACTGCCGGAAGCTGAATGTGCGCCCGATACCCATCCGCGGTTGATCGTGATCACCAGGTTGTCGCCCGAGGTACCGCCAGCGCATCCGCCGATAGTGTAAGTCCAAGTCAGCTCTGCCTGCCTCGATGGCGCGAAGGGGGGGCCACAACTTCCCTGGTTGGCGTTTGGAAGAACTCCGCTGCCGGCCAACGAATCGAAGATGGCCGCTACATCGGCCTGGAGGGAGTCGGGATTGTTCGGGGGAGCGGCTCCATTGGCCACAATATCCGACATCGGCTGAGCGGCCGCGAGGATCGCCCCTTCCTGCGCCGCCTGGGCGACTTTTTGCTTTTGGTTGAAGGCACCGCTGAAATCGAAGATGCCTACAACAAAGACGACGAGCAACGGGACAACGAGCGCGAACTCTAGAAGAGCAGATCCACGTTCGCCAGCCAGGCGTCGTGCGAGTACTTTGAGACGATTTTCCGTATCAGGGTATCGCTTTAGCGATATCGCAAGTCGTCTCGAATCAGATGCCCCTTTAGGGGCTGAGCATGCCATCGCCGCGTCGTTCCGATATCCCGATACGGAGCCGGTTTTCTCAGCGAGGGCCGCCATCTCAGTTCTCCATCCTGCTCTGCGCCTCGGCCGACAACGTAATTTTTTGCAGGTTCAGCGAAGTGAAAGGGAGATAGAACTGAAAAGGGTATTGGAAGCTTATGATCGTTCCGCATTGTGCCGTCTGGTTGGTCGGAAGCGGAGAGTTGAGCAACGCTTGCCGGCAAATACTGATATTGCCACTTACCGGACACGTGAGAGTTACAGTAGGGTTGACGCACGAAAACGGGGTCGGAGCGTTGGAGTTCACCGGGATCTGCGCAGGGTCGATGCTCGAGGCCTGCATTACCGATCCGATTGTGCTGGCCACGGCGGTATCAAGGGAAGCAGTGTCTCCGCAGGTTGCACAAGATGATCGTGCTGCGACAATCGCTCCCTGCTGGGCGGCTTGCTGGATCGTTGCGTAAATATTGAAAGCCCGTCCGAACCAGACGATGCCTAAGAGCAACATGAAGACCAGCGGCAGGACAAGAGCGGCTTCAGCGATTTCAGCGCCATCGGCGCTGCCGAGTCTGCGGGCGATTTGTTTGACGATTAGCAAACTGCGGATTCCTTGCGTTGCTCCGAAAGACAGATCAACCAATCAGATCATAAATTCCAAGTGTTTTTCCGGCTGCCAACAAGAGAACCGTAAGCGCCATGGCTACGCCGAAGGGAATCTTCGTGGACTTCGGATCGTCGAGCGACACTTCGGATGCGGGCATGCGCAAGCTGAACAGGGCGGCGACAAGATGGGCCATATTCACAAGCGTGCGCTTTAGGCGGCCTTTCACGATGACCACACCGAGTGCCATGACTCCTGCAATCAGAATGGTCCCGAGCAGGACAGTCCAAAGTTGGCGCGGACCGAGGCAGGCTCCCAAGGCGCCTGCAAGTTTCCAGTCTCCGGCGCCGAGGCTGCGGATGAGCACGAACGGCAGCAGCAACCCAAGGCCAAGCAGCGTGCCGAGCAGCGCTTCCTTCAGTCCTAGCCAACGGGTCAGTAATGTGTTGAGGGTGATTCCTGCGGCGAATCCAGAAACGGTAAGCCAGTTCGGAATCCGGCGATAGCGCCAGTCGAGGGCGCCTGCGAGAGTAGCCACGACGATCGCGGGAATCCAGGGTGCCGATAGCCATAGTGTGGAATGAATCCATGGGCCCGATTGGAGCAGGATCGCTGCTGGCAGACAAACGCCTCCGCGCATTTCGCTTAACTACTTTAGGGCTTTCGCGCGAGACACTCAAGCGAAAGTTCGGCAGAGTTAGTGCAGCCCTTCAAACGCGGGGTTGGATTTCAGGTGTTCGGGGAACGCGTGCTCGTACGGACCGAGACTCGGACAGATGAAATGGTCGGCGCGCGAGAAGCCGAATATCTGCATTTCGCGTAGGGCTTCGTCAGCGCTCCAGCTTTCGGCGGCCATACGATACGCGGCGATCATCATTCCGGTGCGATCGTCTCCAAGTCGGCAGTGCACGAATATCTTCTTGTTCGGATTGTCTTTGACCAGCTTCAGGAACTTCACAAACGTTTCATCATGCGGGAAAGGGCAATGCCATGGAATTGAGACATATTGCATGCCAAGATGCTGGACTACTTTGCCTTCGCTCTTGGCGCGTTCACCGCGGGTGTCGACCACAATATCAACTCCCATTTTCGCCAGTGCGTCGAAACCATGAACGTTCGGCTGACCGCCGCGAAAGAGCGTGGGAGTGACCTCGCCGAAGTTTGCAATGCCTTTGATCTTCCGCTTATGGCCGAAGTTGCGTGGGGCTGAGCCAGATCGCGCCGCAGACGAGTCGCCTGACAGTTCGGCGTTACCGATTGTGATCGTCAATAAGAAACAAGAGATTGCTAGATAACGAAATCGAATGCTCATTTATGTTTCTGCGGGTTCGTGAAAGCGAAAGGCCTGGTTTCCCAGGCCTTGGATGAAAATTCGGGTTGAGATGTTTCTACGCGTCTGAATTTTTCTAGCGCGAAACAGGTGGAGCTGAGTTGCGCTCGGCGACGACTTTCTTGGCGTTGTCGGCGAGGGCGCGAGCTTGGGGCAGAAGTTCCAAAGCCTTGATCACGTCAGGATCGGTTTCGGCATGCACTTTCATGCCTTCTTCCTGTCCAAAGGCATCGACGAAGATTTCGCTCTTGATGTTCGAGTGCAACCAATCATTGCTCTCGATCAGCTCCGCTTCTGTGTAGGGAATTTTCTCTTCGTCGAGGGACTTGCGGAAATCCTGCATGACCGCGTCGTCGACTTCGAAGCTCTGCGTGACTTTGTGGGTTAGAGCATAGTGCTTCGCGAAGTTGAAGAGCGCGTAGTGCTGCAGGAGTGAATCCTGAAATTTGTTGGCTTTGTAGGGCGGCAATTTGACGTCAGGAGTAATTCCGCCGCCACCGTAAACGGTGCGTCCACCGTCGGTCAGCTTGACCTCGTGGTTGGCGTTGTTCTCTTCGCTGTCGCGGTTGTAGTAGTAGTCGTAGAGCGACAGGTTCGAGTAATCGCGCTGGATGAGGCGTCCGCTCGGGGTGTAATACTTCGCGGTCGTCAGGGCTAGGCCGGTGTTTTCGGCCAATGGATAGACGGTCTGCACGAGACCTTTGCCGAAGGTGACTTCGCCGACGATGAGGCCGCGGTCGTGATCCTGAATAGCTCCGCTGACGATTTCGGCTGCGGAGGCGGTGCCGCGATTGACCAGCACAACCAAGGGATAATCTTTTCCTCCGTTGCCGTGGGCGGCTACATAACGCTTTTCGGGTGAAGAGCGGCCGTGATGGGAGACGATCAGTTGTCCCTTCTTGAGGAACTTGTCGGCTACGCCGACGCCTTCACTGAGCAAGCCACCGGGATTCTGGCGCAGGTCGAGGATCAGGCCTTTGAGATCGCCCATCTGATCGAGAGCTTCGGAGACTTCATGCTCGGTTGTTTCCTGGAAGCCGGAGACGTGCATGTATCCGATTCCGGGCTTGATCATGAAGTGCAGATCGACGCTGTAGCGGGGAATCTCGTCGCGAATGACCGCGAATTCGATGGGATGGTCCGAACCCTCGCGAAGCATGGTGATGCGGACGGTCGTGCCCTTCGGTCCCTTAAGCAAATCGGCTACATCCGAGGTGCTCATGTTGTCCGTGGGCTTGCCGTCGATGGCGGCGATGATGTCTCCAGGACGGATGCCTGCGCGATAGGCTGGTGTTCCGACAAAGGGCGCGATAACGATCACTTTGTTGTTACGGGGACCGACTGTCATTCCTACGCCGTAATACTTGCCGCGCTGCTCTTCGCGCAGGGCAGAGTACGACTTCGGATCGAAGAAATTGGAGTGCGGGTCGAGCTGGTGCAACATGCTGGGGATCGCGCCGTTGTAAATCGCCTTGTCGGGATTGACCGGGTCGGCGTAGTTCTCCTCAATCTTCTCGTAGACGTCGGTGAACTGCTTCAAGCTGTCGCGGACGTCGGAGTCGCTGCTGGGCGCGGTGGCGGGACTGATCCTTTGCGCGAAGAGCATTCCGAGAAGACCGAACAAGGCCAGGACGAAGACGATTAAGAAGAGGGAACGAGAGTTGGAACGACGAGAACTACCAGCCATGTTTCGAGATCCTCGGGCAGGAACGTTGAGGGATCGAGCTACCCCCCATTTCATCGCAGTATACCATGCGACCGTGCCTGTTTAGTTGGATGCAAACGGGGAGTAGTTACATTTGGAGGTAACTTTAGGGGAGCAGTTGTCAGTGGTCAGTGGTTGGTGGTCGGTGGTCGGTGGTCAGTGGTCAGTGGGCAGTGGAGGGCTCGGGTTTTGATTGGAAGTACGCACTCCCGAAATAGAGCTGGTTTTCTACGTCGTCGTGGATGTTTACCATTTAAATATCCCCCCCACCCCCCACCCCCCACCCCCCTCCCCCCTCCCCCCTCCCCCCTAGTATCGTTTCTATAAACAGTCGCAATGTCATTTGTATAAACATCATTTGTATCAATCAGGTTGAGCGGGGCGATGGTCCGGACGGGCTCCGCCAGAACGTCAATTTGTGAAAGATTGCCGAAGGTGGTTTTTCGGCAGTTGTGGAACCGTCTCTGGAGACGGGCGGAGTTCTGGATGCTCCACTCTGGGGAATGATGGCAGAGATTTGGGGCCGGTGTCTGTGATGGTGGTTACGGTGGATTTGTGATGAAAAAAGTCCGGGGGTCCACTACGAGGAAACCTGCATCGTTACAGCGCGCGGGAGAACTGCAGATCCCTCACTCCGTTCGGGATGACAATCGTTGAGGGGGGAGGCGAAAGGGATGGGCGGTGTTTGCGCCAGAGTTCGCGGCGCGGCGCTCGCGGGCTGAGCAGTGCGGGTTCTTCCTGATGGCTGACGGCTGATGGCTGATGACCGCCTTCTTAGGGAGCACTTGATTCGCTGCTCGGTGACGAGATTGGACTTTTTGCTTGCGGCCTCCAGCGGCTAAAGCCGCTTTTGTCGGAGGTTCGGACGGCATGGCTGAAGCCATGCCCTTTCACGTATCTGCCAACCTACGTGGAGTTTTCCTACGAGCCCTTGCGTTCCACCAAGTACGACTTCTTATATCCTACGTAGTTTTCGACGTAGCGCAGGATGGTTTGTTCGTCCTCTTTTTCGAGCGAACGGCGGAATTTTCCCGGGGAACCCATCCAGAGGGAGTTGGGCTCGACGATCGTCTTCTCGGGAATGAGAGTGCCGGCGGCGATGATCGAGCCGGATCCGATGACGGCGCCGTTCAGGATGATGCTGCCCATGCCGATGAGGCAGCGGGCTTCGACGGTGCATCCGTGGAGAATGACGGTGTGGCCGACGGTGACGTAGTCGCCCACGTAGACTCCGTACTGCTCTTTCATGCCGTGGAGGACGGAGTTGTCTTGAATGTTGGAGTAGTGGCCGACGCGGATCTGGTGGACGTCGCCACGGAGGACGGCGTTCATCCAGACGCTGGAGTGCTCGCCCATTACGACATCTCCGATGAGTTGGGCGGAGTCGTCGATGTAGCAGGTTTCGGGGAACTGGGGAGTGACGCCTTTGTAGGAGCGGATCATGAGTATTAGCTTACTGAAAAAAGAACATACCGGCATTTGTGCCGCAGGCCACGCGAATAACGATTATCAGAAACCGAACGCTGTGCTTTATTGCGGTGGCCGCTTTCGTGTTTGCGGATGAATGGCTGCAGCTTGACTGGAGTAGAAGTAATAGTCGGCGGTATAGGGGCTCTTGCTTTCAGTGTTCAGGTGCGAGGCGTCGCAGCCTTCCGCGGGAGGTTTACCGTGGTGAGTGTTGACGCGTTGAACGGTCGTGACGTTGAGAAGCAGGCCGTTTCCAGAGCCTCCAATGACGTGGACGAGGAGCCACGGAATGGAATCGGGATCGGGTGAGTCGACGTGGGCGACGGCCTTGCCGGTGATTTTGCTGCCATCGGTCAGCTTCCAACTGGGTCCGGCGAAATGGCTGCCGATGACTTTGCCCTTTTCATCTTTCAATTCTGCGTCGGGCGCTTTGAGCGTCCAAGAGAACTTGCCGTCGGTGGTGGCTTGGCAGGTGTAGATTTGCGATCCAGTGGCGTGTGCGAGTAATACGATGTGCTCGCTGGCCGGAGCCTGAATCGCGTCCGGAACTTTGGGCGGAGGGATGGTTTGGGCGCTGGCAGCGGATAGGCCGCATAGAATGGCGGCGATGATGGTTGCGGAGTGCTTGAATCCTCGAGCGCAATCGATGGGGAGTCGCATAGGAAGACCAAAATATCATGTTAGGAAGCGCTGGACGCGAGCAAAGATTTCACGTTCTGCACGCTGGTTAAGAGATGGTACAGAGGACGGATGGTCATGAAGGCTTCGGATTTTCGACGGATTGCGCTGAGTTTTGCGGGAGCCGAGGAAGGCTCGCACATGGGAGCGGCGGATTTCCGCGTGGGCGGCAGGATTTTCGCGACGCTCGCTTCGGAAAAACAGGGCTACGGCAATCTGAAACTCACGCCCGAACAGCAGGCGGAATTTGTGGCGGAGTTGCCGGAGATTTTCTTGCCGGTTCATGGGGGATGGGGACGCGGCGGGATGACGCACATACGGCTGGGGAAGGCGAACGAGGATGTGCTGACGGGGGCGTTGCGCGCGGCGTGGGCGCTGCGCGTGGAAGGGAATAATCGGACGGGCAAAAAACCTGCTTCCAAAAAACGCGTTCCAAAGGCCGACGGTTGCTGACGTACCAAATGGTATCGCCCTTGTTGGACATTTCTATTTCCTCATCGTGCTCGCGTTGAAGGCTTCTCGTCTGGACACTCCTGTACAATTTTGTCGAATGAGAAAGATGGTTCGAGTCGCGGCGATCCGCTGGTTTGTGGTGGCGTGGTTTGTCGCCGCATGGATTTCCGTAGCCGCGGTCGGGCTCGCGGCTGAGCCTGTCGACTCGCTGCGCTACAGCAATTACGTCAACGACTTTGCGGGAGTTCTCGACGCGAGCACGCAGACGCGGCTGAATGAGCTGTGTTTGCAGATTGATCAGAAGGCGCACGCGCAGATTGCGGTTGTGACGGTGAAGACGCTGGACGGTCAGGATCCGGTGAGCTATGCGGTCGCGCTGTATCAAAAGTGGGGAATTGGACCGAAGAGTAGTAATCGCGGAGTGCTGATCCTGCTGGCGACCGATGATCACAAGTATTGGACTTCGGTCGGTTATGGGCTGGAGGCGATTCTTCCGGATGGCAAAGTGGGAGGATTTGGCCGCGAAGCAGTGCCGTTGCTGAAGAACAACGATTATGACGGGGCGGTGACGCTGCTGACGACGCGAGTCGCGACGGTGATCGCACAGGATGCGGGGGTCACGCTGGAGAATCAGCCAAGCATCGCTGAGCGTCCGCAGAGGCGTGCCCCGAGTGGCGGACGCGGAGGCGTGATCGTAGTTGCGATCATTCTTTTTGTGGTGTTCTCGATTCTGCGAGCGATCTTTCGTGGAGGCGGGCGCGGACCAGGGGGCGGAAGCGGATTTTGGTCAGGACTGCTCTGGGCGATGCTCTTCAATAGCATGGGCGGCGGCGGTCGAGGGGGAGGCTACGGGGGCGGAGGGTTCGGCGGGGGTGGTGGTGGCGGCGGGTTTGGGGGATTTGGCGGCGGCAGTACGGGCGGCGGCGGAGCGGGCGGAAGCTGGTAGGGAAATGAGAGGGGCGCGATGGGTCCGGAAAAATTGATTGCGGAGTTTGTGGAAAAGGCGCGGGCGGCGGGTGGCACGAATCTTCTGTCGGTGATTCTGTATGGATCGGCGGCGGCGGGAGATTTTGTGGCCGAGCATTCGAATGTCAACCTGCTTTGCGTGTTGCGCGAGACTTCGTATGCTTCGATTGAAGCGTTGGCGCCGGCGATTGCGTGGTGGGCAAAGCAGGGGCATCACGCTCCGTTGCTGATGAGCGGGGAGGAGATGCGGCGGTCGGCGGATGTTTTCTCCATTGAGTTTCTGGATATGCGACGGCACTATCGCGTGCTGTGGGGCGAGGATGTGCTGAAGTCGCTGGAGGTTCCGATGCGATGGCATCGGGCGCAGGTGGAATACGAGCTGCGGGAGAAGACGATCCTGCTGCGGCAGGGGCTGCTGGCGACGAACGGAAAGGACGCGGCGAAGTGGGAGCTGTTGCTGCGATCGCTTCCGGCGTTTGGGACGTTGTTTCGGCACACGCTGATCGCGCTGGGGGATGCGGGAGCGGGGTCGAAGCGGGAGGTTGCGGCGGTTCTGGCGGGGAAGTTGGGGATCGAAACGACGGTATTTGCGGAGTTGCTCGATATTCGGGAGCGGAAGGTGGAGCGGAAACAGATCAAAGTTGATGACGTGTTCTCGCGGTATCTCAAGTTGGTGGAGCAGATAACGACGGCGGTCGACAAGATTCTGGATTCTGCGGCGTAGGAGGTTGCGGAGAAAGTCCGGCGGAGTCGAGCGAGCCTCCCCCAGGCGCTAGAAGCGCCATGTGTTAGCACGGATTTGCGGCCCGAGTGGAACTCGGGCCCTTCCCGAGAGCACTTGGATTCAGGGTTTTTCCGCAGCCTGGTAGGTCGGGGTTGCGGCGGCAGGTGAGGGCGGAGCGATTTCATTTGGGACAGCATTGTTTATTCGTAATTTTGCGTTCAGGAGAGTGACATGAGCAAAGGGTTGATTGTGGTGGCGGTGGTGGTGGTGCTTGTGCTGGCGCTGTTTGGTCAGTACATCGGAGTGAAAAATACTTTGGTGGCGAAGGACCAGGCGGTCAAGGCGGCGTGGTCGCAGGTAGACATCGTGTTGCAGCGGCGGGCGGACTTGATCCCAAATCTGGTGGAGACGGTAAAGGGATACGCGCAGCAAGAGGTCACCGTATTTGGAGATATCGCGAATGCTCGTGCGAGACTGCTTTCGGCGCAGACTCCTACGGACAAGATCGCGGCGAACGGGCAGTTGGATGGGGCGATCGGACGCTTGCTGGCGATTAGCGAGAACTATCCGCAACTGAAGTCGAATGAGAATTTCCTGCGGCTGCAGGATGAACTGGCGGGAACGGAAAACCGGATCGCCGTCGAGCGGAAGAAGTATAACGACACGCTGCTGGATTACAACACGTACGTGCTGCAGTTTCCGGCGAGCGTGTACGCGGGTTTTGCGGGATTCAAACAGAATCCGGCGTACTTCCAGGCGTCGGAAGGTTCGCGCGAGGTGCCGAAGGTGGATTTCGGCGGGAAGAGCGCAGCGCCAGCGACGGCTCCGGCCCCGGCGCATTGAGGCGATCGGCGGGATCGTTAGCGGATGAATCGGTAAGTCAAAGTTGTGAGGAAAACGGAGTTGGATGGGGCGGCGGAAATTTTCGCCGCCCCATCCATTTGAGGACCTGCTTGGTTGAACCTGCTGCGTAGAACCGGGTACGGAGACGAAGCCGACCTTGTTCTTACTGCAGTGGGGTCAAAGCGATGCAGGAGTCGTGATCTGGAATGGGCGATCCGGTGGGATCGTAGTGAATGGTGCCATCTTCGGTGGAGCAGAAGCTGCGATTGCCGCCGCCGGAGAGGGGAAGTCCCGTGGAAAAATACTGGCCGGCGGGATTGGAGCCGAGGCCGGTGGAAGAGAAGGTGTATCCATTCTTAGAGCCGCTGGCGAGCAGCGAGTCGATGAGGCAGGCGCCGGTGGAATCGGGCGCGGAGCAGTTGGTGCCTCCGAGGTTGGAGAGTGCGGGCGCAAAACCGACGGTCGGATAGTTGTCGTTGTAGCTGATCTGGGCGACGGTGACGGTGCGAAGCGAGGCCACGGCGGAGGCTTCATTGGCGGCGACGCGGGCCTGGAGCAGGTTCGGGATCGCGATGGCGGCGATGATCAGGATGATCGCGACGACGATCAACAGCTCGATTAGCGAAAAGCCTTTTTGGTTGCGTTTGCGGTTCTTCATAGTGGCGAGCTCCTCGGGTTACGAAAGTTACTTTCTACTGACTTCGCACGGTTCACGTTTCAGTGAGGGGATCGTCCGTTGCATTCCTAAAATGCAATGGGATGGCCGAAACGATTGCACATAGTTATCAATTGGTTGCAGTGTGATTGGCGAGGGCAGAGTGAAAAGAGTTGCACACGAGGAGGGTCTGAGGTAAATGCGCGCGATCGGCAGCGTGAACGGGCGTGGCTCAAGTGGTTACTCTTGGTGCCACGGGATCGGAGGTCGTGGATTTCGGCGATAACGCAGCGGTCTCCTAATAATCTGTCTTTGAACGAGCGTGGGAGCATCTTCCTCCGCGGACTCCAATCCGCTATGAGCGTCCTTTATCTTCCCGTTTTAGTACAAAGACGAAAACTGAACATATTTGATGTGCACTGCTCACACGTGATGTGAGACGTGGAGTGATATACCGTGGGCAGGGTCCCAGGAATCCCCTCCGATTCCGAAGTCTCGGATACGAGGGGATTGCTATGTTTGGTTCCAGTGAGTTGGTTCAAGTCGCGCTTCGCAAAGTGTTCCGCGTTTCGGTTATTCGCGTATTCCTCTTACAGTGCATGCTGGTTGCCTCGGTGACTTGGGGGCAGGACGCCTCTACGGGTGCGTTGCGGGGCGTCGTGTTGGATGCGCAAGGGGCGGCGATCGGGAGCGCGGATATTGTGGCGATCCGAGTGGAGACGGGAATGCGGTATCACTCCGCTACCGATTCGTCGGGGAGATTTGTGGTGGATTTGCTGCCGCCGGGAGAATATTCGGCGCGAGCGGAGGCCGACGGGATGTCGCCGCAGGTGTCTCCGATGATTCGTGTGGAGGTGGGCGCGGCGACGCAGGTGACATTCAAATTGAAGGTGGCGGGCCCGAGGGAAACGATTACGGTGTCGGAGGCTCCGCGGGTGGGGGATCCGAATCCCAGTTCGGTGTCGGCGTTGGTGGATGAGCGGGCGATCAAAGACCTTCCGTTGAACGGGAGGCGGTTTACCGATTTGCTGTTGCTGATGCCGGGAGTGACGCAAGACCCGCGCGGGCAGACAGAGGGATCGAACGGGGACCTTTCGTATGGTGGGCTCCGCGGGTACAACACGAGCTTCCTGGTCGATGGCGGGGACAACAACAACGGATTCTTTGCGCAGGCGACGGGACGGTACCGGGCGCCTTACCAGTTTTCGAATGAGGTGGTGCAGGAGTTCCGGGTGCAGTCGAGTGGATATGGAGCGGAATCGGGGCGAGCTGGGGGGGCGGTTATCAATATTGTGACCAAATCTGGGACGAACCAGTGGCACGCGACGACATTTTATTACTTGCGGGACAGTTCACTGGGAGGAGCAGCGCCTCCGTTTGTGGGATTCAATCCGAGCGATCAGCAACACCAGTTCGGGGCGACGGCAGGCGGTCCGATCCAGCGCAACAAAACGTTCGTCTTTGCGGGATACGATCAGCACATTTTCCATGTGCCGGCAGTCGTCGAGTTCGAGAATGGTTCGACAATCGTCGTGCCGCAGTTGGGTGTGTATCCGACGCCGGGGGACTATGAGATTTGCGATCCGGCGATTGGGGGCCAGGCGTGCGACCAGACACTGGTATTTGCGGCGGCGGCGCAGCTTTCGACGATGGGCGGGACATTCCACGCGAAAATGCTGGGGGATACGGGATTCTTGAAACTGGATCATGTGCTGAGCGCGCATCAATTCCTCTCGGCGCGGTTGAGTACGTCGCGGTATTACGGAGCGAACAATGTGTTCTTGAATCCGGCGAATCCAGTAACGAATTATTCGATGAGCGCGAACGGGCAGGAAGATGTACAGACGGAGAGCGCGTCGGTCGCTTTGATCAGCGGGCTTGGTCCGCGGCTGACCAGCCATCTGCGGGTGCAGTTTTCGCAGGACCGAGAGCAATCTTTTCCGAATCTCACGGGGACGCGCACGAGTATCTATAGCTGGATGGAAGATTTCGGGCAGTCGTCGATCTTGCCGCGACAGACGAGAGAGCACCGGTTGAGTGTGGCGGAAACGTTGAGTCTGAATCGCGGACGCAACCAATGGAAGTTTGGCGGCGATGGGATGATGACGTGGGACTATAACTACTTTCCGTCGCTGTTTGGCGGCGAGTACTTGTATGACAACATAACGGTGGATCCGTTTACTTTTGTTCCGGAGCACGGTGGGTTGTATCTGACACCGTTGCGGGCGTGGGCTCACGATGTGCCGCGATATTACATACAGAATTTTGGAAGTCCGGTATCGCATCCGGACAGCAACGATTATGCGGGATTTGTGCAGGATATGGCGCGGGTGACGCCGCATTTCAGTTTGAGTCTGGGCGCGCGCTATGACTTGCAGACTTTTTCGAAGACGGGGATGGTCAACAACCCAATTTGGGCTCCGTCGGGCAAGATGCCGTTGCGAGGCACGAACTTTGCGCCGCGAATCGGAATTGGATATGCGATTGGCGATGATCGGCCGGTGATGGTGCGGGCGGGATTTGGGATTTTCTTCACGCGAATTCCGCAGCTTTATCAGTCGGCGGTGACGAATAACAATGGGCTGGCCGACAACTTTTTATCGCTCGATAGCACCGATTATTATCAGCGGCAGGTTTTTCCGAGCTATCCGAATGCAGCGTTTGCCTGTCAGCGGGGTCCGGTCACCTGTATCCTTCCCGCGGCATTGCAGCAGTATGCCAGCGCGGAGGTGGATGCGTTCGCTCCCAATTTCCGAACGCCACGGGCGCAGCAGGGCAGTGTCAGTCTGGAAAAGGAGATGGGCGCGGGATTCACGGGAACCCTCTCTTATCTTTATGTACACGGAGTGGATTTGATTCGGGCCCGGGATGTGAATTTGCCGCCGCCCACGGACTATAACTATCCGATTTACGATCCGACGGGAACGACATTTCAAAACCAGTTTTACAACGTCGAGTCTTTTGCGACATGGCAGACGAGTTACAGCATCAGCTGTCCTTATCCGCCGTGCTTGAATACCGTGGACCGCCCGATTTCGCAGCTCGGAGCCATCGATCAGTTTGAGAATGCGGGATCGAGCGTCTATCACGGAGCGACGGTCTCTCTGCACAAGCGGATGTCGGGGAGTTTCTATTTCCGTCTGGCATATACGTGGGCGCACGCGATCGATAACGTCCAAGACGCTTTGGTGACGGGGGGAACGGCGACGGTGCAGAACTCATACGCAACGGCGAGTGAGAAGGCGTCGAGTGTGACGGATCAGCGGCAGCGTTTATCGCTTTCTGCGGTCGATGAGCCGAATCCATTTGCGCAGGGGCAAAAAAACCTGGCAGCGGTGTTCGATCATTGGAAGATTGCGGGAACGATGACCTATGGCAGCGGGCGTCCGGCGAATGCGACAGTATCGGGCGATCCGAATCAGGATGGAAACACGAGCAACGATCGGTTGGCAGGAGTGGGACGCAATTCTTTCGTCGGTCCAGACTACGCCACGATGGATCTGCGGCTGACGAGGAAGATGAACCTTGGCGGAGGTTGTCATCTGGAACTGAGTGCGGACTCGTTCAATCTATTGAATCGTGATAACCAGACATACGCGATTGCCGACAGCGGTTATTACACTTCGGCGGGAAAATTCGTTAAGTACTCGCAATATGTGTCTGGAACAAGTTATCCAGCTTATTATCAGCAGCCTACAAGTCTTATGAAGCCGTCGACTTCATTTGCACCGCGTCAGATGCAGTTCTCAGCCCGGTTCAATTTCTGAGGTGGAGTGAATATTTCTGCACATTCCACTTGACTTAGAGGTATATTGCTTGCCATAACTAAGGGGTCCACTTAGGACTTGTGGAACGGGCAGTTGTGTTGGCGAAAGTGGATTCACGAGGAGTGAATCGTTCCTAGAACGCGCGGGGGTAGTTGCGACGACAAAGTTGCGACGAAAAAGTACAGTCGAGGACAAATCGTTTCTCAGTGGAGAGAAGCGAAACGTCACTCGATTGACTGGACGCCCGGCGAAAGAGCCCCGAGGTAAGAGCGGTTGGAATCGCAGGCGCTGACACGAGAATCACAGTAAGGAACAGTACGAAAAACGGGTCGCTCGATCGTCCGACCGGCCGGTAGTTCGTAACTGAGTGGTACGACTCTTCTCCGGTGACTGTTGCAGTCAGTAACCGCGCGATCACATCGAGCGGCGGGCCGAACCCAGGGATCAAGCATGAGGGGGATGTAAATCTCCTGCCCACGAAGTGAACCGGATCCTTCCCAATTCGGGTCTTCCGTGCAGTGCAGGGCTGCGAAAACGGGAGCGCCTTCTCAAATGGAATACCAGGACAAGATTTTAAAGTGCATCGATTGTGGCACGGATTTCGTGTTCACGGCGGGGGAGCAGCTTTTCTTCCACGACAAGCAGTTCAAGAACGAACCCAAGCGCTGTAAAAACTGCAAAGGCAAACGGGTGGCTGTGTTGGGAGCGACGGCACATGGAGCCCCCTCGTCGCGAGGGCATTCCTATACTAAGACGGAAACCCGAACGAACTGTTCGCAGTGCGGGAAAGAAACGACGGTGCCGTTTCGACCGACGCAAGGGCGACCCGTACTATGCCGGGAGTGTTTTCAACAAGGGCGGCAAGTCGCTAGCGCCTGATCATCCCCAGATGACAGCAGAACGGTGGGCCCACCGGAGATTCATCCGGCTTGGCGGTTGGTTTGCTGCGCCTCGGAGGGGGAGTTTCGGCGGAGCTGTTGCGCGTCAGCATGGGTAACGAGTAGCGCTTCGATCTGGCGCAAAAGGTCCCCGGTGCCAAGCGGCTTGATCAGTAACGACGCTGGGTTTTCCGCGCTCCAACTCTCGCTGTCGCAAGGTTTCGCCCCGGCTTTCGAGGCCGGCGGCTTTTCGTCCCAGTCGATCGACGGAGGGTAGGCGGTTAGCAGGGCCGTCGCGGGATCATAGCGTTGACGGCGGGCGGCGCGAATCACTTCCAAGCCTGCGTCTTCGGTTTCCATGCGCAAATCGCTGATGACCATGTGGTAGACGCCGGACTCGAGGCGGGCGAAGGCCTCCGGGGAACTTCCGGCAGTCTCGACTTCAAATCCGTGCAGTTCGAGAACCGCCTTCAGGGTAAGGAGAACGGCGAGGTCATCATCAACGAGAAGAATGCGACGCTTCATAGTGCGCCTCGGAAAACGGATAGTCAGAAGAAAAATTGTGCCGATGCCGTCGCGTTTGAGCTGTTATTTCAGAGCCGAATAGAATTCAACCCATCTCATTTAGTATAGGAGCGTGGCTCGCTTCTACATAGAGAATTTTGGCTGCCGCGCGACGCAGGCGGACGGGGCAGCATTGGAACGCCAGTTTCTGGATCGCGGTTTGGAGCGAGCGAGTGCGGTGGGCGACGCAGAGATCGTGGTGCTCAATACGTGCACCGTCACAGAGGGAGCTGATAAAGATGCGCGCGCTTCGATTCGGCGAGTTCAGCGGGTGAATCCGAGTTGCCGGATTCTGGTGACGGGATGTTATGCGCAAAGGGCGCCGCAGGAGTTGGCGGAGTTGCCCGGCGTGACGTGGGTGGTCGGGAATTCACATAAGCATCAGGCGGCAGAGATCGCGACTGAATCGGCGTCCGGATTTGTTCCGATGGAGCGGCTTTCTGGTGGCCAGCTTACAACGAAGCGAACGGCCGAGATATTTACGGGCGATATTTTTGCCCACACAGAGTTATTGGCCGCTCCGGTGTTTGAGGCGGCGAACGAGCGAACGCGTCCGAATTTGAAGGTGCAGGATGGATGCGACAATCGTTGTTCTTTTTGCGTGATTCCTTATGTGCGAGGGCAGAGCCGATCGCTGCCGATGGAGCGCGTGCTCGCCGAAGTGCGGACGCTGGTGGAAGCGGGCTATCGTGAAGTTGTGATTTCTGGAATTAATTTGGGGCGATGGGGAAGGGATTTTGCGGCGGTTCGCCCTTCGTCGTTCGCGATTGGCGAAACCCCGAACCAATTCCAGAGCCCGTCAATGTCCAACGTCTTTGCCGTTAGCCGAAACAGCGAACGACAAATCGCGAGCGACAGATGGTCAACGACTGACGACAATCGACTAGTCTCTCTGATTCGGGGCATCCTTGAGCGGACGGAACTTGAAAAGCTGCGCGTCAGTTCGGTTGAGCCGATGGATTGGAGCGACGAACTGATTGATCTGATGGCGAAGTCACCGAGGATTGCGAAGCATGCCCACGTGCCGATGCAGTCGGGAAGTGATGCGGTGTTGCGCAGGATGTATCGCAAGTACCGGCCCTGGCACTACCGTGAGAAGCTGCGGAAGATTCGGGAGGCGATGCCGACGGCGGCGATCGGCGCCGATGTGATGGTGGGATTTCCAGGCGAGACCGAGACGGAGTTTGAGGAGACGCGCCGGATGGTTGAGGACCTACCATTTACATATCTGCATGTGTTTACTTATTCGGCGCGTCCTGGAACGCCGGCAGCGGAGCAAGCTGGGCAAGTTCCGGTCGCGGTGGCTCGCGAAAGAAATCGCGTGTTGCGGGAAATTGCATCCAACAAGAAGGCGGACTTTATGCGTTCACTGTTGGGAACTAAGATTAAAGCGATCACGTTGCAGTCGGGCGGGGCCGAGTCTACAGAGGCGCTGACGGAGAATTACTTGAAAATGAAAATCTTCGGAAGACATTCTGCAAATCGCTGGATGGAAGTGGGTGTCGAGGGTGTAGAGGGAGAGTTTCTGGTGGGCGGAAGTAGTGACTCAAGAGTGCACGCGTGCGAACAAACGCATTGACCTGTAATCCTTTACGGAATACGATATGCGAAACTCATTAAACTAAAGCGGGAGTGATCCGAACCCATGTCACAGTCAGCGTTCCGGTCTGCTGTGTGTTGTTTGCTCGCGGCGATATTCCCTGCGCAAATGATGCTGGCAGGAGAGACGGCGGCAGCGATGCTGTATATCAACGGTGCGGCTTGGTTGAACGGGAGCGAGGTGCCGAAATCGGCGGCCGTGTTCTCGGGCGACATGCTGCAGACGCGTGCGGATTCGACGGCCAACATCCAGTCGAACGGATCGAGCGTCATGGTGATGGCGGACTCGCTAGTGAAGTTTGAAGGGCCAGCGGTGGAACTCGATCATGGCTCCGTTCGTGTGACAACCTCGCGGGGAATGGCAGCGCGTGCGGGCGACGTGACGGTGACGCCTGCTGGAGGCGCGTGGACGGAATTTCAGGTGAAGGACGTCGACGGCCGCGTGCAAATCGCGGCGAACAAGGGCGACGTTACGGTCCAAGACGACAAAGGAACGACGACGGTGTCGCAGGGGCAAGAGACTACGCGCGACGATACCTCCAATCCCGAGAAGAAAAAGAAAAAGCGCCGTAAGGCGGGCGCGGCACCGGCAGCGGGTGGGGGAATTATGAGTTCGACCCCGGTGGTCGTTGGCGCACTTGCCGCTACGGGGGGTGCTGCTGCTTGGATTTGGCTGGGAACTGGGGGAGAGGGGCCAATCAGCCCGTCTTGTCCGACTAACCCGTGCCGGTGAAGTTTTGCAAGTGAGACATTCTGTGATTTCCTGCCAATCTGAAACGGGCGACTGACTCGATGTCGCGATACGTTTCCTACCGAGATTTCGACTGGGTCCTGATGGGCTTCGTGCTGGCGATTTGTGCCCTAGGCGTGGTGCAAATTCACAGCGCCACGGAACACACAAAGTTTGCCGGTGCTCACGTCAAACAGATCTACTGGATACTGGCGGGCGTTGGAGCTATGTTTCTGGTGAGCCTCGTCAGCTATCAAGCTTTGCTTGAACAAATTCATTGGATGTACATCATATCGCTAGCATCATTGATTGCGGTAAGGCTGTTTGGGCAGAAGTATCTTGGGGCGCGGCGCTGGATTAAGATGCCGGCTGGCGGACACTTTCAACCTTCGGAATGGGTGAAACTGATCTTAATTCTGGCGGTGGCGAAGTATTTCGCGGACTTACACGAACGGGAATTGTCGTGGTCGGATTTCCTGAAGGCAGCGGCTATCGTTGGGTTCCCGATGTTGATGGTGCTGGCGCAGCCGGATTTGGGGACGGCACTGACGTACCTGCCGATCGCGGTGATGGGATTGTTCCTGGGAGGATTGCGCTGGAAGCAGGCGTTGGTCGTTCTGATGGTGGCAGGGTTGCTGGTTCCTGTGGCGTGGATGAAGGTTTTGAAATCGTATCAGAAAGACCGCTTGACCAGTTTTATTAGCCCGGATGCGGATCGGCAGGGATCCGGGTATCAGGTAAATCAGTCGTTGATTGCGGTGGGGTCGGGGGGGATCTTTGGGAGCAGCCAGGGATCGCAGACACATCTGGCGTTCTTGCCGGTTCCGCAGACCGACTTTATTTTTGCGGCGTTTGCGGAAGAACACGGGTTTGTAGGATCGTTGGCGGTTCTGCTGTTATACTTTATAGTGCTGATGCGGTTGACCCAGAATGCACAAACGGCGCCCGACCGCGCCGGGGCGTTTCTGGTAATGGGTGTGGTGGCTGTGCTTAGCTTTCACATTTTGGTCAACGTCGGCATGGTGGTGGGTTTTATGCCCGTCACCGGAATACCTCTGCCGCTCATGAGTTACGGTGGGTCTTCCGTTCTTTTCATGTTTTTGGCGCTGGGGATGGTTATGAATGTGAGGATGCGCCGGTTTGTGAATTGAAACGGTCGGCAGAAGTCAGGGTGTCTTTGAGCAGGACACTTGCAAACAAAGATTCGGTAAGCAAAAAGATTAGCAACACAAGTTAAGCAGCAAGATTACGAAGGCCCTCGCGAAAAAGGAGGGCAGAATGCCGGCAGAAGTCGAAGCCGGACAGGATTGAAGCCCAGTCAGGCGGGGAACGGCCCCCTCAGCGAGAACGCGAGGAGTGGCCACAGAACCTGACGGAAGGCTTAACGCGATCAGTGCAGACGAGAACGAACAATTCACTGCAGTGCGGGTCCCGGGAAGAAGTAGTTCCTCCTAGTGACCGCGCCCGCTCCTACCCGGAGCGGCGCTGAACGCTATCGATCTCTCGGTCCGCCTTGCGCTTCTGGTCCGGTTAGAAAACCGGAGTAGAAATGAACAAGGAATTATTTGTATCGACCACACCCCATGAAACCAAAGTGGGGATCACGGAAGATGATCAGTTAGCTGAAATTTACCTCGAAAGAGAAAACGAATACACCTTAGCGGGCTCGATTTATAAGGGCCGTGTGACACGCGTGCTGCCAGGCATGCAGTCGGCTTTTGTGGATATTGGGCTGGAACGCGACGCCTTTCTGTACGTCTCCGATTTCATGGATTTAGAGCAACAGGATGAAGATTTGGATGAAGCCATTCCGGCGAACCGTCCAGCGACGGAGTCGCGTCCTCGAAATGGGATCGAAGTGGGAAATGCGGCGATCCTGAATGAGGGAGTGGCGGCAGACAGCGGCGCGGTGGGAAACGAGTTGCCAGCGGGCGCGGAGTCCGCGGGAAATGCGACGAGCAGCTCGCGGGACTTTCGCGGTCGGCGACGCCGGCGCGGACGGCGCGGCGAGACCGGACGCGGGGAGCGCCCAGAGCGCAGCGAGAATCGTCCAGAGCCGCGAACCGAAGTTCGCACGGAAACGCCCGCTGAAGTACGGAGTGAACCGCGAAGTATCGAGCCTCGTGGCTTCGAACCTCGCAGTGAAGGGAGAAATGAGCGTTTCAACCGCGGGGATCGATCAGGACGCGGTGGATCGGATTCACGCTTTCAACGGCCGACCCCGACGGTGCGGACTGGTGGCGACTACGACTACGGGCCGCCTCCTGGGTACCAGCCGATGGTACTGCCTGGGGAATCGATCTCGAAGTACCAACGACAGGGACAGGCAGCGACTTTTCCCGCGCAGACTGCACCGGTCGAACCGGTACATGAAGCACCAGCTTCGGCCTCGATCGTGGCAACTTTTCCGGAAGACGAACCGATTTTTGCAGCGAATGTTGCCGAGCCGCTTCATGAACAGCATGAGCACTTACGAGAGGACGTCGAGGAGCCGACGTTGGCCTCTTCGGCTGCCGCGTCGAGTCGAGCGGAGATGGCGGAGCTGAGAACTGCCGCGCCTACCGTGAGCGAGACTTACACCGAAACGCTCGCCGCGCATCCGGGCGACGATTTAGACGAAGAAGAGGACGAACGAGACGCGCCAGCCAAACCGCAGGCGACGCAACGCACGGAACAGGCTGGGAGTTCGCAGGCC
Organism: Terriglobales bacterium; assembly: GCA_049520915.1. Taxonomy (GTDB): domain Bacteria; phylum Acidobacteriota; class Terriglobia; order Terriglobales; family Acidobacteriaceae; genus Acidiflorens. The sequence goes on along the minus strand of JBEKPH010000008.1, from coordinate 2,728 downwards.
GCGCAGGGTGCGGTCGAAGAGCAGGAGATCGAAGAAGAAGAAGCGGACCTCGTCTCGTATGGTGAGGAGCCCGGCGACGATGAGGGCTTCGAGGAGACGGAAGAAGAGACGAGAGCGGCGGGCGAAGTGTTCTCCGGCGCTCCTGAAGTCGCTGCCGAACAGGGAACTGCTGGCTGGACAACCGACGAGGCTGGCGTCACGCAGAATGCTTCTGGCGAAGCTGGCACAAATGGAGAAGTGGTTCCGGAAGCGGTGTTGGAAGCCGAGGAGCGCGAAGCCGAAGAATTGGAACTGGAAGAAGCGCAAGCGGAGGCCGAAGCGTTGCTGGAGGCTGAGGCGATTGGTGACGGTACGGTGGATGCGAGCGCGGAAGTGCGCGGTCCGGCGCCGGAGGCCCGATTGTTGCAGCGCACACAGCGGCGAGGACCGGAACGTGGTCCGGACCGAGGTGGAGATCGAGGCCGAGGGCGACGTGGGGGGGGGAGGCGTTTCAGGAGTCGAGAGAATACCGTGGTTCCGCAGATCAGCGAACTGCTGAAAGAAGGGCAGGAGGTGCTGATCCAAATCGCGAAGGAACCCATCGCGAAAAAGGGAGCACGCATCACCAGCCACATTGCGCTGCCAGGACGGTTTCTGGTGTTCATGCCGACGGTAAATCACACCGGCGTGTCACGGAAGATCGCTTCGGAAGAAGAGCGGCAGCGGTTGAAGAGAATTATCCAGAGCGAGCGGGAAAATGGCGGTGGTGGCTTCATCGTGCGAACCGCAGCGGCTGGCGCAACGGACGAGGAGTTGCGGGCGGATATACGGTTCCTGAAGAACCTTTGGAATGAGATCAAGACGCGATCGGATAGCAGCAAGGCTCCGGCGTTGATTTATCACGATCTGAACGTGGTTGAACGGGTACTGCGCGATCAGGTGAGTTCGGATTTTTCGGTGATTTGGGTCGATACAGAACAGGAATACGAACGTATTGTGCGGTTTGCGAATCGCTTCCAGCCTGGCTTGGTGAAACGCGTCAAACTCTATACGAAAGAGACGCCACTCTACGATCAGTTCGGGCTGAACGAAGAGATTAACAAGGCACTGAAGTCGAAAGTCTGGCTGAAGAGCGGCGGGTACATCGTGATCAATCAGACCGAGGCGCTGGTGGCTATCGACGTGAATACCGGCAAATACGTGGGAAAGACGGCCCGGCTGGAAGACACGATTGTGAAGACGAACGTCGACGCGATCAAAGAGATTGTGCGACAGGTGCGGCTGCGGGATCTTGGGGGCATCATCATCATCGACTTCATCGACATGGATGAAAGACGCAACCGGCAAAAGGTAATGCAGGCTTTAGAGGAGGCGTTGCGGCTGGATCGAGCTCCATCGAAGGTACTGCAGTTTAACGATTTCGGGCTGGTGGCGATTACCCGTAAACGGGTGAAGCAATCGCTGGAACGGACGATCGGAACGCCGTGTCCATATTGCCAGTCGACGGGCTTCGTGAAATCGGTGAGCACGATATGCAATGAGGTTTATGTCGAGATGCGTAAGATCTCAAGCCATCTGGAGCATAGCGACGTGATGTTGCGCGTGAATCCGGAGGTGGCGAAGGCGTTGAAGCTCAACAACGCGAAGCTGCTGGCGGAGATGGAAGAGCTTACGAAGAAAACAATTATCGTGAAGTCGGATCCGGCGCTGCATCAGGAGCAGTTCGACATTCACTAGAGTGCGGGTGCGGCGCGGGAATTAAAGGGACGGGCAGTATGCTCGTCCTTTTTCGCGTTAGGGTCGAGCATCGTCGGCTGGTCCGAGGATCACTGGAACAGTACACAACTTTAGACAGTTGTGGCCTGTACTGTGGTGGGTTGTCATGGGATTCGTTTCGTCTTTCCTTTCATCATCTTTCCTTTGATTACGGGGAACCGTCCACGCCGTTGTCGCGTATCTCCAGGGTAGGTTGACATATCGAGGATTGCCCAATGAGACGTCTTGCGAGTCGATTCGGCCCGATGATTTTAGGGGCGTTCGTTCTGTTGGCTCGCGGGTTGTCAGCCGCCGAAGCTGACAGCGTGAAAACTTCTCCGCAGGCGTGCGCTTTCCTCCACGCGAGTGTCATCCCGATGACCGAAGAGCGCGTGCTCCTCGATCAAACCGTCCTCATAGCGAACGGCAAGATCGCGCAGGTCGGCCCTTCTAAGGCGCTGTTGGTTCCGCGCGGAACGTGCAAAATCGAAGCGCGAGGGAAATTCCTGATCCCGGGCCTGGTCGATGCGCACACTCACCTGCTTTCTCCGATTGAGTTGCCGCTCTACCTGGCGAATGGCGTGACAACGGTCTTCAATCTCGATGGGCATCCTGCGCATTTGCTGTGGCGAAAAGAAATCGCCCGCGGAGAAATGGTGGGGCCGTCGATCTTTACGACAGGGCCACTTTTTCAGCGTGCGCGCACCGCTGAAGAAGATGTACGGCTTGTCGATGAGCAGGCGGATGCGGGATACGACGGCGTGAAGATATATGTCCAGGTGTCGAAGGCTGAATATCCTGCCCTGATCGCGGAGGCGAAGAAGAGAAACCTACTGTTGATGGGCCATGTGGCGCGTGGCCCGGACTTCGAGTGTCGGTAGCAAGTTAAAATGTCCGCTTTTCGTAGCACATGATATGTCCGGTTTCAGTTAGACAGCAGCCGTAGCTGGGGTGTTGGGAAAGTGGGAATCCCGCGTAGTTTGCGGGATTTCCA
>JBEKPH010000007.1:0-172953 GCA_049520915.1 Terriglobales bacterium | reverse complement strand
ATTGCCACGGCGCACGTGGAGTATGAGACGCCGAACCGGCATTACGCGCACGTGGATTGTCCGGGTCACGCGGACTACATCAAGAACATGATCACGGGCGCGGCGCAGATGGATGGCGCGATTCTCGTAGTTGCGGCGACGGATGGTCCGATGCCGCAAACGCGCGAGCACGTGCTCTTGGCGCGTCAGGTTGGCGTGCCGTACATCGTTGTCGCGCTGAACAAGTGCGATGCGGTGGATGATCCCGAGTTGCTGGATCTGGTGGAGCTCGAAGTACGCGAGTTGTTGAAGGCGTACCAGTATCCGGGCGACGATGTTCCGGTGGTGCGACTTTCGGCTCTCGGCGCACTGAACGGCGAAGAGAAGTGGGAAAAGCAGGTTGACGCGTTGATGGAGGCGGTGGATAAGGCTGTGCCGCAACCGGTGCGCGATCTGGATAAACCGTTCCTGATGCCGATCGAAGATATTTTTTCGATTCAGGGACGCGGCACGGTGGTGACGGGCCGTATTGAGCGCGGCAAGGTAAAGGTTGGCGAGGAGTCGGAGATTGTCGGCTTCCGCGAGACGCGCAAGACGGTGGTCACGGGCGTCGAGATGTTCAAGAAGCAGCTCGACGAAGGCATGGCGGGCGACAATGCTGGATTGTTGTTGCGCGGCATTGCGAAGGAAGATGTTGAGCGCGGAATGGTCCTGGCGAAGGGCGGCTCGATTACGCCTCACACCAAGTTCAAGGCGGAAGTCTACATTCTGACGAAAGAAGAAGGTGGACGTCATACGCCGTTCTTCAAGGGCTATCGTCCACAGTTTTACTTGCGGACGACGGACGTGACGGGGATTGCGGAGTTGCCGGCGGGCACGGAGATGGTGATGCCGGGAGACAACGTGAGCCTGGTGATTGAGCTGATCACTCCGGTAGCGATGGAAAAGGGATTGCGTTTCGCGATTCGCGAAGGCGGCCACACGGTCGGCGCCGGAACGATTGCGGAGATTGTGCAGTAGCGGCTTTCAGCCATCAGCCGTCAGCCATCAGGTAAAGCGGGATGGTTGGGCTAGAGATGTGGCGCTGCTAGAAGCCAGAAGTTGGAAGCTAGCAGCTCAGAAGCTAATTCGCGGCTTGCAGCTTGCCGCCAGATCTTTCCTCCTGGAGATGCCGGGAGGGGTAAAGAGAGAAAACAGTGACTGGAAAAGAAAGAATTCGCATACGGCTGAAAGCCTACGACTACCGCATCCTGGATCAGTCGACGGGCGAGATCGTGGAAACGGCGAAACGGACCGGCGCGCAGATTGCCGGGCCGATTCCTCTGCCCACGATGAAGAATAAATACTGCGTGCTGCGTTCTCCGCACGTGGATAAGAAGTCGCGGGAAGCATTTGAAATCCGCACCCACAAGCGGCTGCTCGATATTCTGGAGCCGACGCAGCAGACAGTCGATGCGCTGATGAAGCTCGATCTGCCGGCGGGTGTGGACGTAGAGATTAAGGCATTCGGGAAAGAACATAAATAGCTGTCAGCCGTCAGCCATCAGCCGTCAGGTAAAGCGGCATGGTTGAGGGACTGAGCAGGCACCCAGCCAATAGCCGTCGGGCGTTGATCGGCGAGCCAAGCTGGGAATGGAGAGAAGGAAATGGCAAGAGTTACTGGAATCCTCGGGAAGAAAGTCGGCATGACGCAGCTCTTCGATTCGAAGGGCGATGTGCGGCCGGCGACCGTGCTGCAAGCGGGACCGTGCGTGATCACGCAACACAAGACCAGCACCAAGGATGGATACGAGTCGGCGCAGATTGGCCTGGTTGAGTTCGTGAAAGAGAAAAAACTGACCAAGGCGATGCGCGGGCATTTTGCCAAGCACAATCTTCCGCCAGTGCGTTTCGTCCGCGAAGTTGGAATTGAAGTGGATGCTCCGGGAGAGACCACCGAAGGCGTGATCAAGCCGGGCGACCGCATCCTGGTCGACATTTTCGAGAACGAACGTTTTGTCGATGTCATCGGAACGAGCAAGGGTCACGGCTTTCAGGGCGTTGTGAAGCGCCATCACTTTAGCGGCGGTCCAAAGTCGCACGGTTCGATGTTTCAGATTACGGGTTCGATTGGCTCCTCGGCATTCCCGTCGCGCGTTTTTAAAGGTATGCGGATGTCGGGACACATGGGAGATGCGCGCATCACCACCCGCAACCTGCGCATCCTGGGCGTCGATAAAGAAGAGAATCTGCTGGTGGTCGAAGGCAGCGTTCCGGGCGCGAACGGCGGCTACATCATGATCAACAAGGCAAAGAAGCCGCCCCGAGAGCGTCGTGGATTCGCGGGTTCGGCGACAGTCGATCCGTTGAAGGCTGCGAAGAGAGCGGCAAAGAAGGGCTAATTCAGTCGCTGGTCGTTCGTCGTTAGTCGGTCGCTAGTGAGTAAGTAAGAAGACGAGAGAAATATGGCAACTATTGATGTTTACAATTTGAACGGAGCCAAGGCGGGAACGCTGGAACTGGCCGAGGAAGTTTTCGGCGCGGTGAACGAAGACTTGCTCTGGGAGGCGATCACGCACTATCGCGCCTCCGCGCGTGCGGGCACGCATGCTACCAAGAACCGCTGGCGCGTTTCCGGATCGGGCAAGAAGCTCTGGAAGCAGAAGGGCACCGGCCGGGCGCGAATCGGCTCCATCCGTTCGCCACTGTGGCGTCACGGCGGCACGGTTCACGGACCTCAGCCACGCTCGTACGACTATGCCTTCCCCAAGAAGAAGCTGCTGGGCGCGTTGCGCTCGGCGCTGGCTTCGAAATTTGCCGACGGCAAATTGATCGTTGTGAATTCGTTCGATGTGAAAGAGCCGAAGACGAAGCTTTTTCGCGCGGCACTCGACAAGCTGAAGGTCGATGGCACGACGCTGCTGGTTGATCTTTCGACGGCGGAGAACAAGAACCTGGCACTCAGTTCGCGCAACATCGATGGACTGGAACTGGTGCGGGCGAATGAAGTGCATCCGTATCACCTGATGCGCTACACGCACGTGATCTTTGCCCAGCCAGCGCTCGAAAAGCTGCAGGATTCGCTGAAGAAGTCGGTATCGCGGCGCACGCACGAAGCCGAGCCGGCCGAAGAAAAAAAGAAGAAGCCGGCACCGCGTCTTCGTAAGACAAAGACGAAAGCGAAAGCGGAGGTGGCCTGATGAAATCCGCCTATCAGATTATTCGCAAGCCGGTGATTACCGAAAAAGGTCTCGGAATTAAAGAGACGCAGAACACGCTGGTATTCCAGGTAGCGCCGAAGGCGACGAAGACCGAGATTAAAGAAGCGGTGCAGTCGATCTTCAAGGTGAAAGTGTCATCGGTACGCACGGCGAATTATCCGGGGAAAGAGCGGCGGCGGGGAAAGTTTACCGGCTACCGTCCTGACTGGAAAAAAGCGTACGTGCGGTTGAAGAGCGGCGAAAAGATGCCGGAGTACGCACAGAACTTGTAGTACAGCCGTCAGCCATCAGCCGTCAGCCATCAGGAAGATCGGGCCGACGAGTAGCGGGGTTTCGTGATGGCGGAAAGCTGAGAGCTGAGAGCTAGATATGGCCATAAAAACTTACAGACCGACAACCCAGACGCTGCGTTATCGCACGTCGGTTACGACTGACGACATTACCTCATCGAAGCCGCACAAGGCGTTGGTTGAGGGCAAGATTCGTTCCGGCGGACGCCGTAATTCGGGCGATACGACGATGCGCTTTCGCGGCGGCGGCAATAAGCGCTTGCTGCGCACGATTGATTTCAAGCGCGACAAGCATGGCATTCCGGCGACGGTGGTGACGATCGAATACGATCCTGGCCGCTCGGCACGCATTGCTCTGCTCAGCTATGCGGATGGTGAGAAGCGTTACATTGTGCAGCCCGATGGATTGAAGGTGGGCGCGAAGATTTTGAGCGGTCCCGAGGCGGACATCCTTGTAGGAAACGCTTTGCCGCTGCGGAATATTCCGCCTGGCACCACGATTCACAATATCGAATTGCGTCCGGGTAAGGGCGCGCAGATGGTCCGTTCGGCGGGCGGTTCGGCGCAGTTGATTGCGAAGGAAGGCGATTACGGGTTGGTCAAACTGCCTTCCGGCGAGACGCGCAAAGTGGCGCTCGATTGTTTAGCGACGATCGGACAGGTGGGCAATACCGATCACGAGAACGTGACGTGGGGCAAAGCGGGGCGCACACGCTGGGTAGGGAAGCGTCCGCATAACCGCGGCGTGTCCATGAACCCAGTTGACCATCCGCACGGTGGTGGCGAAGGCAAGACCTCAGGCGGACGGCATCCTGTGACGCCGTGGGGACAGCCGACGCGCGGCTACAAGACGCGCAATAACAAGCGGACGGACACGTTTATTGTGAAAGATCGCAGGAAGGGTTAAGTCGCGGGTTCGTGGATAGCGAATCGCGAGTCAGCTTTGGTTCAGGTTGCTGAGAACTGAGAGCTGAGAACTGAGAACCGACTTATGGCACGATCGACAAAAAAAGGACCGTTCGTAGACGCGCACCTGGTGACGAAAGTCGAAGGCATGAATGCGCGAAACGAAAAGAAAGTGCTGCGGACGTGGTCGCGGCGCTCGACGATTATCCCCGAGATGGTCGGACACACAATTGCCGTGCATAACGGACGGAAGTTCATTCCGGTATATGTGACCGAGAATATGGTGGGACACAAGCTGGGAGAATTCAGCTTTACACGCCAGTTCAAGGGGCACTCGATGAAAGCGGCGACGGAAACGGCGGCGAAACCGGCCGGGATTCCGGGCGGACCTGGAGCCATCAGCTCCGCGGCGCCGAAGGCGTAAGGAGCACGGACAATGGAATTTCGAGCAGAAGCCCGATACATGCGCGTCTCGCCGCAGAAGGCGCGGCTGGTGCTGAACCTGATCAAGGGACGGCGCGTGGAAGAGGCGCGGAACACGCTGGCATTTACCAAGAAGCGCGTAGCGGCAACGGTCGCGAAGTTGTTGCAGTCGGCGATCGATAACGCGAACTTCCTGAGCAACGAAAAGGGTTTGGATGTCGAGCTGGACAATCTATATGTGAAGCATGCGGTGGCGAACGATGGGCCGCGCATGAAACGCATTCGTCCCGCACCGATGGGGCGCGCTTATCACTACGTCCGGCGCATCGCGCATCTGGAAATTGTGTTGGCCGAAAAGAACAGAAACGGCGCTGCGGTCGGAACGACGCCGGCAGCGGACGGGAAAACGGCGAAGGGTGCTCCCCGTCCGAAAGCCAAGGCCAAAGGAAAAGCGCCAGCCAAGAAGAAGGCGGTTGGCAAGAAAGCAACCGCGAAGAAGTAGGGTCGCTGTGCGCGGCTCGTCGTTCGCGAGAAGCGGACTTCGAGACGTGAAAAGCGATCAGCGAATAGCGAACTGCGAGAAGTTTAGGAGCAACGATGGGACAGAAGGTTCATCCTTACGGATTTCGCCTCGGCTACACGAAGCCGTGGAAGTCGCGCTGGTTTGTCGAGAAGGATTACGACAAGCTGCTGCTCGAGGACTACAAGCTCAAGACCGAGCTGAAGGAAAAGCTCAAGTCGGCCGGCGTGAGTTCGGTGGAGATTGAGCGTCCCGGCAACAAGCTGCGCATCATCATCAAGACGGCGCGTCCCGGAATCATCATCGGGCGCAAGGGCGCGGAAATCGACAAGTTGAAGCAGGACCTGCAGAAGAAGACGACGCGCGAGGTCCATGTCGACATCCAGGAAGTGCACAAGCCGGAACTGGATGCGCAACTGGTGTCGGAGTCGATCGCGCTGCAGTTGGAAAAGCGCGTGGGCTTCCGGCGCGCGATGCGCAAGTCGGTGGATTCGGCGCTGCGTTTCGGGTGCAAAGGGATTAAGGTCCGTGTGAGCGGGCGCTTGAACGGCAACGAAATCGCTCGGTCGGAGTGGTACTTGCAGGGCCGTTTGCCGCTGCACACGCTGCGCGCCGATATCGATTACGGCTTTACCGAAGCGCGTACCACCTACGGAGTGATTGGCGTGAAGTGCTGGGTGTACAAAGGCGAGATTCTTCCGGCAAAGAAGCGGGAAGCGACTCCAGCGCGTGAAGTGCCCACTACGGGAGCGTTCTGAGTCAGTACCCAGTGCTCAGTAACCAGTACCCAGAAAAGAGCTCGTAGGCGCGACTGAGAGCCGAGAGCTGAAAGCTGAGAGCTGAATTATGTTGATGCCGAAGAAAGTTAAGTTCCGCAAGCAACAGCGCGGGCGTATGACGGGCAAGGCGTGGCGCGGAAGCACGCTGTCGTTCGGCCAGTTTGGGCTGAAGGTACTCGAGCCGGGCTGGATCACCGATCGGCAGATTGAAGCCAGCCGCGTGGCGATGACGCGTTTTGTGAAGCGCGGCGGCAAGATCTGGATCCGTTTGTTTCCCGACAAGCCGGTGACGAAGAAGCCCGCTGAAACCCGTATGGGTAAAGGCAAAGGCGCTCCTGATCATTGGGTCGCGGTGGTGAAGCCGGGCAAGATTCTGTTTGAGATGGAAGGCGTGACCATTACGGAAGCGAAAGAGGCGATGCGTTTGGCGTCGCACAAGCTTCCGCTGCGCACGACTTTTGTGAAACGCGAAGTGCTGTAGAGATTGCAGAAGTCAGAGGTCAGATTGCAGAAGTATGGTGCAAGTTTGGAAGCGAGAGGCTTTCACTGAGAACTGACAACTGAGAACTGAGAACTGATTTATGAAGGCAGAAAAGATTCGCAACTTAACCGATGACGAGCTCAAGCACCAGGAGCGCGATTTGGCGGACCAGCTCTTCAAGCTGAAGTTCCAGATGAATATGGGACAGACGGAAAGCTTGAAAAAGATTCGCGGGTTGCGCCGGGACATCGCGCGCGTTCAGACCGTCCAGCGCGAGCAGGAGCTGGCGGGCGCCAAGGCGACCACGGGCAAAGCGACGACGAGCAAGACGGAGAAAAAATAATGGCGGAAACCACAGGCCAAACCGAAAACGCGCAGGCTGAAAAAAAGTCGCACCGCAAGGTGCTGATCGGCACGGTTGTCTCGAACAAGATGCAGAAAACCATTGTCGTGGAAGTCACGCGCAAGAAGGCGCATCCCATGTACAAGCGGGTGATTTCGATCCGCAAGAAGTTTTATGCGCACGACGAGAAAAACGAATCGCACACGGGCGACGTAGTGAAGATCGAAGAGTCGCGTCCGTTGTCGAAGCTGAAGCGTTGGACGTTGAAGGAAATCGTGCGCAAGACCGCGCTGGTACCGGAAGTGGATATCGACGCCACGACGGGTGTTTCCGCCAAGGGGTAAGAGCTAGCGGTTGCGCGACGAAAAGTGCGCGGCGGAAAGAAGGAGACCGAATATGTCTTTAATGATGAGATCGATGATCGAGGTCGCCGACAACTCCGGCGCGCGCAAGCTGCAGATGATTATGCCGCTTGGCGGTTCGACCGGTATGCACGCGGGAATTGGCGATGTGATCACGGCGGCCGTGAAAGAAGCGTCGCCCGACGGTCAGGTGCAAAAAGGCAAAGTGGTGAAGGCAGTGATTGTCCGGACGCGGAAAGAGCATCGCCGCCGCGATGGAACTTACATCCGTTTCGATCAGAATGCGGCAGTGCTGATCAACGATACGGGCGAACCGGTGGGGACGCGCGTGTTTGGTCCGGTAGCGCGCGAACTGCGCGAGAGGAAATTTTTGAAGATTGTGTCGCTGGCGCCGGAAGTACTTTAGCGCCCAGGGTAGCCTCTGAGACGGGGCAAGCCCCGTTTCTACAAAAGAGAAGGATTGGAAAATGGGAACAGCAACGACGAAGTTACATAAGCGAGTGGATATCCGGCGCAACGACACCGTGAAGGTGATGACCGGCAAGGATACGGGCAAAGAAGGCCGCGTCCTGCGTGTGTTTCCGGACGAAGGCAGGGTTCTGGTCGAGCACGTCATGACGGTGAAGAAGCACGTGCGTCCGAATCCGCAGCGCAACATTAAGGGCGGAATCGCCGAGCAGGAACGGCCGATCCGGTTGGCGAACGTGGCGCTGGTATGCGGGACGTGCGGGCCGGTGAGGGTTGGTCATGAAGTGCGCGGCGAGCGCAAAGTGCGCGTGTGCAAGAAGTGCGGGACGACGCTGGAGAAATAGTGATCAGCTCTTAGCCATTAGCTCTTAGCTTTTGGTGGTGTGCGAAACGCGGTAGCAGGAAATTTGAGATTCACGAACCGGTATACGTCGAGCGAAGAGCTATAAGCTAAACAGCCCATCGCTAAAAACCGACACTCCGAAACCGTGAGAGATAAGGTAGCAACGACAAATGGTAGACGAGCAGAAAAAAGCCGAGCAGCTGAAGAAGACCAAAGCGAAAGCCGACAAGGCGCAGGCGGCCGAGAAGCCTAGCGCGGAAGCACCGCGGCACGCGGCAAAAGAGCGTCCGCGCCTGAGAACGCAGTTCGAAAAGGAAGTCGCGGTTGCGCTGATGAAAGAACTCGACCTCAAGAACCCGATGGCGGTTCCGCGGTTGAACAAGATCGTCGTGAACATGGGTGTCGGAGAAGCGACGCAGAACGCGAAACTAATTGACCCGGCAGTCAACGAACTGGGCCAGATTACCGGGCAGAAGCCGGTGATTACGCGAGCAAAGAAATCGATTGCCGCCTTCAAGGTACGCGAAGGCATGCCGATCGGCGCGATGGTCACTTTGCGCGGCGACCGCATGTACGAATTTTTCGATCGACTAGTGAGCGTCGTGCTTCCGCGAGTGCGCGATTTCAAAGGAGTTTCGACCAAGTCTTTCGATGGCCGCGGCAACTACACGCTCGGCCTGCATGATCAGCTGATCTTCCCGGAGATCGATTACTCGAAGGTAGACAAGCTGAAGGGAATGAACGTCACCATTGTGACGACGGCGCGCTCCGACAATCAGGCGCGGTCGCTGTTGAAGCAGTTAGGAATGCCCTTCCGGGCAAATTAGGTTTTAACGGAAAGCCGGCGGCGGAAAGCCGGTGACGCAAAAGCGAGGAGCTAAGTTTGGCAACTACAGCAAAAAGAGTGAAGGACGCGAGGAAGCCAAAGTTCTCGTCGCGCAAGCACAACCGCTGCAAAATCTGCGGACGTCCGCGGGCCTTTTTACGCAAGTTTGGCCTGTGCCGCCTGTGCTTTCGGCAGTTGGCGCTGCGGGGCGAGATCCCTGGAGTTTCGAAGTCGTCCTGGTAGAAGAAACGCTGTTGGCGATTCGTCGTTCGCTTTTCGCGCGGTCTAGCGAAGGACGAACAGCGAATAGCGAACGACGAAAGAAGTAAGCTGCTGACAGGTTCTCCGTTGAATCGTGAATGACGATGCGGAGCGAACGAGCGGCTTTAGGAGAAGCAAACGATGAGGTTGACCGATCCGGTCGCAGACATGCTGGCGCGCATCCGTAACGCGATCCGCGCACGGCACCAGAAAGTCGATATACCAGCTTCCAAGCTGAAGACGGAGATTGCCCGCATTCTCAAAGAAGAGGGCTATATCGCGAACTTCAAGCCGGCGGAAGAAGAGGGCCACAAGGTCCTGCGCGTCTACTTGAAGTACGGCAACAACAACGAGGCGGTGATTACGAACCTGGCGCGTGTCTCGCGTCCCGGTTGCCGCGTCTATGTGCGCCGCACCGAGATTCCGCGCGTCCTCGGCGGGATGGGAATCAACATCCTGACCACACCGAAGGGTGTGATGACGGGACGCCAGGCGCGTCGACAGGGCCTGGGCGGCGAATTGCTTTGCGAGATTTGGTAAAAAACCAGCCGTCAGCTATCAGCCATCAGCCGTCAGGAAAAACGGTTTGAGCTGAAGGCTGATAGCGGGCACCTGAGAGCTGAGAGCTAAGAAGCTATGTCACGAATTGGAAAAAAACCGATCGCGATCCCGAAGGGCGTGACGGTGAAGATTGAAGGCAACACGGTGATGGTCCAGGGGCCGAAAGGCAAGTTGGATACACCACTTCCGTCCGGCATTACGATGGAGCAGAAGGACGGCAACCTGGTAGCGATTCGTCCGGATGACGCGCATGCCGCGGTTCACGGACTGGCGCGGGCGCTGGTCAATAACGCGGTCGAAGGCGTGACCAAGGGCTGGACGCGCGAATTGGACATCGTCGGCATCGGCTACCGCGCCGAAATGAAGGGTAAAGGCATGGTGGTTTTCAGTCTGGGATATTCGCACCCGATTGAGTATCCGCTGCCGACCGGTGTGGATTGCGCGGTTGATGCCAAGCTGACCCACCTGACATTGAATGGCATCGACCGGCAAAAAGTTGGCCAGGTCGCGGCCGAAATGCGCTCACTGCGTCCGCCCGATCCGTATAAGAACAAGGGCGTCCGTTATGTTGGCGAGAAGTTGAAGAAGAAGGTTGGTAAGACAGGCGCTAAGTAACGGCTCTCGCTGTTCGTCGTTCGCTTTTCGCTGAGCGGATCAACGCGAAGCGGCGAATGGCGAATAGCGAACGACGAGCACCGAACGACGAGGGTTTTAACATGCTAAGAATCAATTCGAAAAATCAGACGCGGCAACGGGTGCACGATCGTATCCGAAAGAAAGTTGTTGGAACGCCGGAGCGTCCGCGGCTGAATGTATACCGGTCGCTGAATCATATTTATGTTCAGCTGATCGACGACCTCAAGGGCGTGACCCTGGTGGCGGCCTCGACGGCGGATGACCGCAAGGGTGCGCGCACGGCCGGGGGCAACGTCGCCTCGGCAAAAGGAGTCGGCAAGAAGATCGCTGAACTGGCCAAGGAAAAAGGCGTCACCAAGGTGGTATTCGACCGTGGTGGCTACATCTATCATGGCCGGGTCAAGGCGGTAGCCGACGCGGCGCGCGAAGCGGGATTGCAATTCTAGAAACAGTTCTCAGCTATCAGTTCTCAGTTCTCAGTAAAAGCTGAAGATCAGAACCAGATGGCAGGAGACTAGAGAGTTATAGGATCAGAATGGCTAGAGTCACAAAAAAACTCGATGCAGCTTCGTTCCAGTTGAAAGACCAAGTGGTCTCCATTAACCGAGTGACGAAAGTGGTCAAGGGCGGCAAGAACATGTCGTTCGCGGCGCTCGTCGTCATTGGAGATCCTTCGGCGGCGGTGGTTGGTTTTGGATCGGGAAAAGCGAAGGAAGTTCCGCAGGCCATCCGCAAAGGGATTGAGTCGGCGAAAAAGAACCTCATGCGCATCAACCTGACCCAAACCTCGGTGCCGCACACGGTTCTGGGACGTTTTGGTTCCGGCATGGTATTGCTGAAGCCGGCTCCCGAAGGCACGGGCGTGATTGCTGGCGGAGCGGTGCGCGCGGTGATGACTTCGGCCGGCATCCAGAATGTACTGACGAAATCGATTGGCACCAACAATCCGCATAACGTGATAAAAGCGACGTTCGAAGCGCTCAAGAAACTCAAGAGCCGCGAACATGTCGCGGAGTTGCGCGGCAAGTCGGTAGAGGAGTTGTAATGACGACCAAGACATCGAAAGCGACGCCGAAAGGCACGATCCAGCTGAAGTGGGTTCGTTCCGCTATCTGCACCCCTAAGAAACACAAAGCGGTGGTCAAAGGGTTGGGATTTACCCGGCTGAACCAGGTGATTGTGCGGCCAGACAACAACGCGATTCGCGGCATGGTGGCGAAGATTCCCCATCTGATCGCGATCGTAGAGTAAATGCAGAGGCGCGGTTCGCCGCGTCATCGTTTTTGAGACGAGGGTTTTGAGACGAGGTTAGCCTCGTTTCTACAGAGAGACGAGAGACGGTTATGAATCTATCGACAATACGGGCGCCCAAGAAATCGACGGAAAAGAAGAAGCGAGTCGGACGTGGCATGGGATCCGGCATGGGCAAGACTTCCACGCGCGGACACAAAGGGCAGTGGTCGCGCGCTGGCGCGCGGCTAATCCGCGGATTTGAAGGCGGCCAGATGCCGCTGCATCGCCGGATTCCGAAGCGCGGCTTTACCAACATTTTCCGCGAAGAATATTCGGTCGTGAATCTCGACCGCCTCGCCGAACTCGGCGAAACTGAAATCACCCCCGAAGTACTGAAAAAAGCGGGCGTAGTGAATGGCAAGCAGCCGGTCAAGATTCTGGGGACGGGCGAGCTGACCTCCGCGATTACGGTGCACGCGCACAAATTTTCCAAGACGGCTCAGGATAAAATCACCAAGGCTGGCGGCAAGTTTGAGGTCTTGCAGTAATGCTCGAAAAGCTGTCGAACATCTTCCGGGTTCCCGACCTTCGCAAGCGCGTGCTCTTTACGCTCGGCCTCTTGGCGGTGTATCGCATCGGTGGCCACATCCCGACGCCTGGGATCAACGGCGATCGTTTGGCGCAATTTTTTGAGCAGAATAAAGGTTCGGTTCTGGGCTTCGTCGATCTGTTCAGCGGCGGGAACCTGCGGCGCCTCACCATCTTCGCCCTTGGCATCATGCCGTACATCACGGCGTCGATCATTTTGCAGTTGCTGACCGTGGTCTATGAGCCGCTGGCCAAGCTGCAAAAAGAAGGCGAGATGGGCCGCAAGAAGATCACGATGTGGACGCGTTATCTCACCGTGATTTTGAGCGCTGTGCAGTCCTTCGGTATTGCCATCAGCCTGCAGAAGGCGGGAGATTTCGTCAATACGCCCGGACCGGCTTTCATCCTGATGACCATGCTGACGCTGACCACGGGCAGCGCCTTCATCATGTGGTTGGGCGAGCAGATCACCGAACGCGGCATTGGCAACGGCATGTCGCTGCTGATCTTCACCGGCATCGTAGTCGGATTGCCACGCGGCGTCATCGATCTTTACCAGAAAGTTCAGACCAACGCATGGGGAGTATTTACTGCTCCGGCCATTCTCATGTTGCTGGTATTGATGGTCGCGGTGGTGGCGTTCATCGTTTATGTCGAGCGCAGCGAGCGCCGCATTCCGGTGCAGTACGCGAAGCGTGTTGTCGGACGAAAAGTGATGGGCGGGCAATCGACGCACCTGCCGCTCCGCGTCAATGCGGGCGGCGTTATGCCGGTGATTTTCGCTTCGTCCATTTTGGCGTTGCCGCAGATGTTGGGCGCGGCTTTTCATAACAACCGCGTCGTCGGTCCGATTCTCGATGCGATGAAGTGGGGAGAGCCTCTTTACACTCTGCTCTATTGCCTGGGCATCATTTTCTTTGCCTACTTCTATATCTCGATCGTGTTTAATCCGAACGAGGTCGCGGACAACATGCGGAAGTGGGGCGGCTTTATTCCTGGCATACGGCCTGGCAAGCGCACCTCGGATTTCATTAACGACGTTCTGACTCGCATCACACTGGTCGGCGCGCTCTACCTGATTCTGATTTCGCTGATTCCGGAGTGGATGATCGCCGGTATCAAGCTGAATCATCTTCCGATTATCGGACGGGTTTTTGAGAGCTTGCCAACGTGGGTAACGAACGGTTTAGGTGTCAATTTCTACTTCGGCGGAACATCTCTGCTGATCGTTGTCGGTGTTGCGATGGATACGGTCACGCAGATTGAGGCGCAGTTGATCATGCGCCACTACGATGGATTTACACCGAAGAGTGGCCGCCTGCGCGGCCGCCGTACCTGGTAGAGAAAGTCTCAACTGATTTGGGCAAGCGCGGAGCACGACGATATTTCCGCGGTAGGAAATACGAGTAAAAGAAGCCATTTCGATGGCCAACGAGACCGCGCGAAATATTGGAACGGTGATTCTTCTGGGCCCTCCGGGTGCCGGGAAGGGCACTCAGTCTAGGCAGATTGTCGAGCGCTACGGCGTGCCGACGATCTCGACCGGCGATCTTTTACGCGAGCACATCGCGCGTGGTACCGAGTTAGGCCTTGCTGCCAAGGGGATCATGGCGCGGGGCGAGTTGGTTCCTGACGAGTTGATGTACGGCATCGTCGCAACCCGGCTGCGGGAAGCCGATTGTAAGCGTGGATTTGTCCTGGACGGCTTTCCCAGAACTGCCGCTCAGGCCGGATGGCTGGATGCCTTCCTGGAAAAAGAGGTCTTTGAAAATAAGACGGGAAACGGTTCCCAGGCAGGCGCTGCGAAGGCGGCCCAGGCCGGTTCTGGCGAGTCCTGCCGGTGTCCGCTAGTTGTGATCCAGCTTCTGGTAGATTATAATCAATTGCTGCAACGGCTTACCGGACGGCGTTCGTGTCCCACCTGCGGGCTGCTCTATAACATTCACTCTCAGCCACCTCGCGTCGATGGGTTGTGTGATGTAGACGGATCGAAGCTGGTGATCCGCGATGATGATCGCGAAGAGGTAATTTCCGAGCGTTTGGCTGCTTATGATCGCCAAACCCGGCTGGTGGCCGACTACTATAAAGCCCAGGGACGGCTGGTTGCCATTAATGCCGATCGTCCGATGGCCGAAGTGACGGTACAGATTTTTGCCGTACTCGAAAGCCGCCGCAGGCAGGAATATGTTCCGAGAAGCGGCGAAGTTAAGGCTCTGAAGTAAAGAAATTCGTTATGAGTTTTGGAGAAGACCGCATCATCCGCAAGTCGCCCGAAGAGATCGAGAAGATGAGGCGAAGCGGAAAGATGGTTCGCCAGGTTTTGAACCACCTGAAAAGCATCGTGGCCGCGGGTGTGACTACGATGGATCTGGAAAATGCCGCCGCAAAGATGATCGCGGATTTGGGAGCGGCGCCGGCGTTCAAGGGATATTTCGGTTATCCCTGTGTACTGTGTACCTCGATCAACGAAGAGATCGTACACGGTATCCCGTCGGAAAAGCGGGCGCTGAAAACGGGCGACATTGTTTCCATCGACTGCGGCGTGGTTTGCGATGGGTACTACGGAGACGCGGCCATTACCGTGCCGGTGGGCGAGACGGTGACCGCGGAGTTGAAGAAGTTGCTCGAAGTGACCGAGGCCTCGCTGTACAAAGGCATCGAGCAGGTAAAGATCGGCAACACGATTGGGCACGTTGGATCGGCGATCCAAAAGCATGTCGAGGCGAACGGCTTCAGTGTAGTGCGAGAATTTGTAGGCCACGGGATCGGAACGAAGCTGCACGAAGCGCCGCAGATTCCGAACTTTGGTAAAAAGGGCCAGGGCGCGGAGTTGACCGAAGGGATGGTCCTCGCGATTGAGCCGATGGTGAACTCGGGGCGTCCCGAGACTAAAGTTTTGAGCGACAAGTGGACGGCCGTAACGCTCGACGGCAGTTACAGCGCGCACTTTGAACATTGCGTCGCCGTAACGCGGCAAGGTCCAGTGATTTTGACGCAGTAAGCTTTCAGCCGTCAGCTCTCAGCTTTCAGTGAAAGCGTTGAGATTGTGGGCCGAAGGTTTTGACTGAGAGCTGATGGCTGAGAGCTGACAGCTTCTTAAGGAGTCAATGAGTAAAGAAGACGCGATTGAAGTGATGGCAACGGTGGTCGAGCCGCTGCCCAATGCCATGTTCAAAGTGGAGCTTGAAAACAAGCACCAGGTCCTGGCGCACGTTTCCGGCAAGATGCGGAAGAACTTTATTCGCATTCTGCCTGGAGATAAAGTCGCAGTCGAACTTTCTCCGTACGATCTGAATCGCGGTCGGATTGTGTACCGCTACAAATGAGCTATTAGCCGTTAGCTTCTGGCTTTTAGCTTAAGGCTAAGAGCTGAGAGCTGGGAGAATTATGAAAGTCAGGGCATCCGTTAAAAAAATTTGTGACAAGTGCAAAGTCATCCACCGCAAGGGTGTAGTACGGGTGATTTGCGAAACGGCCAAGCACAAACAGCGCCAGGGATAAAGCGTTTGGCTTTCGGCTTCTGGCGAGTAGCTGGCGGCCAGAAGCAAGAAGCTGGTAACAGATTCCAGAAGGATTAGAAAACTATGGCACGTATTGCAGGCGTCGATCTTCCGCGTAACAAGCGAACGAACATCGCGCTCACCTACATCTACGGTATCGGGAATGCGCGCGCGGCGAACATTCTGGACGCGGCGAATGTCGACCCGATGAAGAAGATTTCCGACCTTGGCGAAGATGAGGTCAACCGCATCCGCCAGGTCATCGAGGCGCAAGGCTCGGTGGAAGGCGATCTCCGCAAGGACGTTTCGATGAACATCAAGCGACTCATCGAAATCGGTTCTTATCGCGGATTCCGCCATCGCCGCAACCTGCCCGTTCGCGGACAGCGCACCCATACCAATGCCCGCACCCGCAAAGGTCCGCGCAAAGGTACGGTCACGATGAAGAAGAAGACGGCAAAAGCATAAAGCCAGCTGTCAGGCTCAGCTATCAGTTCTCAATGACACCGGAGAACGATCTACTGGGAACTGACAACTGAGAACTGAGAACTCTAAGACATGGCAAAACCAGTAGCAGCAGGCGGCGCCGCGGCGCCCGACAAAAAAGGCAAGAAGAAGACCTTCAAGAAAAAAGAGCGGAAGCACGTTCCTCACGGACTGGTGCACGTTCAGGCTTCTTTCAACAACACCATCGTGACCATCACCGACATGACGGGCAACGTCCTGTCATGGAAGAGTTCTGGTTCACTGGGTTTCCGCGGATCTCGAAAGGGAACTCCGTTTGCCGCTCAACAGGCCGCGTCAAACGCCGCCAGCATGGCGCGCGATCACGGTGTGCGCAGTGTTGACGTCCGCGTAAGCGGCCCCGGATCGGGCCGTGAATCGGCCGTCCGCGCGCTGGCTTCTGCCGGAATCGAAGTTCGGTCGATCAAAGACACGACACCGATTCCGCACAACGGATGCCGTCCGCCGAAGCGGCGTAGAGTGTAAGGGAGTACTCAGTAACCGGTACCCAGTCAAGACCGTCGGGTTCCGGATTCCGCTGATAACTGGATACTAAATACTAGGTACTGATTTTTCGTCCGGGACGAAGGGTGAAGCCAAACCTGTAAACCGGTCATCGAATCAAGGAGAAATAATGGCTCGTTATACGGATGCTGTATGTCGTCTATGTCGCCGGGAAGGCATCAAGCTTTTCCTCAAAGGCACCAAGTGCTTTAGCGACAAATGCCCGATCGAAAAGCGCAACTTCGCTCCCGGACAACACGGGAAAGACAAGAAAACTAAGGTAGTCGGATACGGTCTGCAATTGCGCGAGAAGCAGAAAGCCAAGCGCATTTACTTCACGCAGGAAGGCCAGTTCCGCAACTACTTCGAGAAAGCCGTCACCTTCAAAGGTGTGACCGGCGCGAAACTGCTCGAACAACTCGAGCGCCGTCTCGACAACGTAGTGTTCCGGCTCGGCTTCGGCATTTCGCGGCGCCAGGCGCGGCAGTTGGTGCGTCACGGACACGTGCAGGTGAATGGCAAGAAGGTCAACATTCCCTCGTACGAAGTCACCGTTGGCGAAGAAATTCAGATTCGCGAGAGCAGCCGCAAGATTCCGATTCTCGAGACGGCGAAGGATTTCGCCAGTCATCAGCCCGCTCCGGCGTGGCTCGAGATCGATCGCGAGGCCTACAAAGGCCGCGTCAGCGCGCTGCCGAAACGCGAAGATATCCAGTTGCCGGTGAACGAGCAGCTGATTGTCGAGTTGTATAGCAAGTAATCGCTGCACGTCGTTCGCGGTTCGCTTTTCGCGCACCAATGGGTCGCGGAGCATTTGCGAGTGGTGAGCGACGAACAGCAACGACGTTGATTTTTGGCCTACTATTCGTGCCAGATCAGCCCACAGTGGCGTTTGATCCGAACCCGGGCCGGTTCGGAGAGCCACCGCGGAGCCCCATGGCCGAGAGGAGCAACACATGCTTTGGAGAGGTTTTCAAAAACCGAAACGTTTAGCGAGCGATCAAAGCTCGCTCACCGACAAATATGGAATGTTCTGGGCGCAGCCCTTTGAACGCGGATTTGGCACCACCATCGGCAACGCACTTCGCCGCGTGATGCTGAGCTCGATTGAAGGCGCAGCCGTCACCGCCGTCAAGATCGAAGGCGTACTGCACGAGTTCCAGTCCATCCCAGGGGTCGTCGAAGACGCCACCGACATCATCCTCAACATGAAGCAGGTTCCGTTCAAGCTTGCGGGGGACGGTCCGAAGGCGATTTATCTGCGCGCCGATCAGCCCGGAGTCGTGACCAGCGCCTCCATCGAAGCCGATGGCGATGTCGAAGTGCTCGACAAAGACATTTACATCGCGACGGTTAGCGAAGGCGGCAAGCTTGACATGGAAATGCGCCTCAAGCGCGGCCGCGGATACGTCTCTGCTGACAAGAATTTCGAAGAGGATCTCGGCATCGGATTCATTCCCATCGATTCCGTCCACACGCCGGTGCGCAAGTGCAACTACACCGTCGAAGCGGCCCGGCTGGGACAAATCACCGACTACGACAAGCTGACCGTCGAAGTCTGGACGAATGGTTCGATCACTCCCGGCGATGCGCTTGGACTTTCCGCGAAGTTGATTAAAGATCACATGAACATCTTTATCAATTTCGAAGAAGAAATCGAGACAGCGTCTTCCAGCGAAGAGCGCCGTCCGGAAATCAAGAACGAGAACCTCAACCGTTCGGTCGAGGAACTCGAACTTTCCGTACGCAGCTACAACTGCTTGAAGAACGCGAACATTCAGTCGATCGGCGAGTTGGTGCAAAAGACCGAAGCCGAGATGCTGAAGACGAAGAACTTTGGCCGCAAGTCGCTGAACGAAATCAAGGAGATCCTTTCCTCGATGGGCCTGAGCCTTGGAATGAAGATCGACGAGCACGGCAACGCCGTCCCCGGACCGACTTCAAACCAGATTCTGCCCGCGTCAGCTTACGGCGATAACGACCTATAAGAACGAGTGGTCGGTGGCCAGTGGGCGGTGGTCAGTGAAATCTGACCCGCGAAACTGGTCACTGACCACCAACCACTGACCACTGAGGTTTCCATGCGTCACAAAGTAGCAGGATACAAACTCGGACGAACCACTTCCCATCGCCGCGCGATGCTGCGCAACATGGTGACCTCGATCATCATGGAAGAGCGCATCGAGACGACCGTGATCAAGGCGAAGGCGGTCCGTCCGTCGGTTGAGAAGATGATCACCCTCGGCAAAAAGGGAGATCTCGCCGCGCGCCGTCAGGCCGCTTCTTACCTGATGACCCCGGAATCCGTCACCAAGCTGTTCGACACAGTGGCTCCTCGTTTCGGAGATCGCAAAGGCGGATACACCCGCATCGTTCGCACCGCTTGGCGCAAAGGTGATGGGGCAGAGAAGGCATTCATCGAATTGCTCGGCAGCGAGCAGGTGATCGACGAGAAGCGTCAGAAGCGCGCTGAGATTCGCGCCAAACGTGCAGAAGAAAACCGCAAAGCGATGGAGCATGCCGACCAGGAAGCGCAAGTCGAGAAGGACATCGCAGCCAACGAAGCGGAAGGCAAGACCACGGGCAGCGATAAGAAAGAGTAGTCTGCTCTCGGCTTTGTCGTTTTTAGCGACGTGCAGGATATCGACAAACTAAATGGGCGTCCACCAGGGGCGCCCGTTGTTTTTGGCGGAGAATGCAGATTTACTTTCCGAGTGGGCCGCTGACCGTTCCGATGTATCCCGTCTTGTTGTCGAGCACCGCCAGCCGCAGTTCCGTCCCTCCCGTCGGAACGTCCATATCGATCGGCACCATCATGCCGTGATCGAGAATCTGCTGATAGGTGGCAGCGTCGAAAGTCTTGTCTACCTTGATACTGCGAGCGGCCAGACTCTTATCGGCGGATCCCCAGATGGTCGCGTAAAGGCTAACGTTCATCTTCTTGCTGCCGCTCGAATCCTCTGCTGTGAGAGTGTGCGCATCCACCAGAAACACGACCCGAATTTTTCCAGGGTCGCCCGGCTTGGCCTGTGCCATGAACGAAATCTGGGTGGCTGGAGCGTCGACCGCGAGAGCTGCCGCCACATCTTGCTCGAAGTTGCGGTCTTTCGCAGGTCCAGGCCCGACCGCGTAATATCCCTTACGATAGCGAAGTTGGGTGTCACCTTGACCCACCTTGACCTTGATGCCGCGCATCTTTCCGTCCCACTTTTTATTCTCGGGATAGTATCCAAGGGAATACGAGGCTTTTTCGTCAGATGCCGCGAGGGCAATGCCGTCCTTGATTTCATTTTGATTGATGTAAGCTTTGCCACCTGTCTCAGCAGCGATTTCTTCCATCGTTCCTTGCGTGGACTGCAACGCGGAAAGCTTGCCCGAAGCCCGATCGCTGAAGGCGGTGTCGCTGTAAACCGAGCCCTGTCTAGTCGCAGAATTTTCCATACCGCCGACCAAGCCATTGAGATCCACGGGATAGATCGCGATGCCGGCACTCGCCAATTGCGCTTCAGCATCGCGGATCTGCGGTGCGTAGAGTTGTCTCTGCTCCGCCGCCTGCGATCCTGCGGCGTTTACGCTTACTGACCGCTGTCTCCCCTGCCCAGGGAGGTCCGCCAATAGTTCCGCGTCAGTCACGGCACGATCTTCCGGGACCAAATCAAATGGCAGATTGGAAGTAAGCCAAACGACATTCTTCCGGCCTGGCAATCCACCCAACATCCGAGAAAGCGCCTGCATGGCATCCAGGGTGATCAGCGTCCGGCGTTCGATGTTGTACCCAATTTGAAGATCGGCGAAGGCTTGAATAGCCTGTGCCGCCGCCATGATGCCGCTATCTGTTGCTCGCAATCCCGGCCCGTCTGCAGCTCCGTGACTCTCCGGTGCCAGCACCTGCGGATCGCTAGTGAACTGCTGCAACACTCCCAAACGATCCGTCAGCGTCAAGATGGCCATCGGGCGTCCGGTCTTGCCCTGCTCCGCCACGTATTTCAACATTTGCGATCGCGCGTACGCCTGGTCTTTGAAAGCAGAGTTCGTCGCATCCAGCAGCAGCACGATGGGCACACCCGCCGCAACAATATTCTCCGGATGATTCGACAAAACGCCAGCGGGCGCAACCGACACCGCGCGGTTCACAATTCCCGGCGGCACGAATACCGAAATTTTCTGTTTCTTGCCGTTTTCTTCCAGCGTGAAGTCTTCGGGCTTTAAGTCCGCAAACGGCATCCCGTTCTTGTGCGTCACCACCACATCCACCACTACCAACCTTGTATTGGTCCGGATCGTGATTGCCGGCACATCCGCCGCTGCCTGTTGCGCACTCAGCAGCATCGGACTGCCCGCCAAACTAGCGGTTAGAACACACGTAACCACGAAGCGAAAAGGCAGGTAACTCAACATAGAAACTCCATCGAGGCGCGGGAGTTAGGAATCACCCGGAATGTACCGTGTTTCCCGCCCTTTTGCAATCGAAGTGGGAACTCGTTTCCCTTCGCGAGTTTTCGTGCCCTGCGGTTAAAAGGATTCGGAAGCCAGCTTCTCAAATCCCCCATTTGCCCAATATCCGCCTGCTCCCTACAATAGAAGTTTCATCCAAAATTATGATTCATTTCCCGGTCCCTGAAGCCCTCACTTTTGACGACGTGTTACTTCTTCCCGCCCGTTCTGAAGTTGTGCCGGCCAACGCCAATACTCAGACGCAAATCACGCGCAACATTGCGCTGAATATCCCCATCATCAGCGCCGCTATGGACACGGTCACCGAATCGCACATGGCCATCGCGCTGGCTCAGCAGGGCGGACTGGGCATCATTCATCGCAATCTGACTATCGATCAGCAGGCCAATGAAGTTGACAAGGTAAAGCGCTCTGAGAGTGGCATGATCGTCGATCCCGTGACCATGTCGCCGGACGCGAAAGTCTCCGACGCCCTCGACGTCATGCAGAAGTACAAAATTTCGGGGGTCCCCATCACCCAGCGCGATGGAAAACTTGTTGGCATCCTGACCAATCGCGATCTCCGTTTTGAGACGCGTTTCGATATTCCCATCAGCAAGGTGATGACGCAGAAGAATCTGATCACGGTGCCCGTCGGCACGACCCTCGAGCAGGCTGAGGAGATTCTTCATGAGCATCGCGTCGAGAAGCTTCTCGTTGTCGACGACAAATACAATCTCAAGGGCTTGATCACGGTTAAGGACATTCAGAAAAAATTGAAGTATCCGGGCGCAGCCAAAGATGCTCAGGGGCGCCTACGGGTCAGCGCTGCCATCGGTGCCACGGGCGACTTTCTCGAGCGCGCGCAGGAGATGGCGAATGCCAAAGTCGACGTGCTGGCTATCGATAGCGCCCATGGACATTCTTCGCTCGTTCTCGAAGCCGTCAGGAAAATCAAGGCGAAGCTGCCGGAAGTCGACCTGATCGCCGGCAACGTTGCAACTTTTGATGGCGCGTGCGACCTGGTCAAAGCTGGAGTCGACGGAGTGAAAGTCGGCATCGGCCCGGGTTCCATCTGTACTACCCGCATCGTCACCGGCGTCGGAGTTCCGCAGATCACGGCGATTGCTGAGGCCAGCCGCGCCCTTCGCGACTCGGGAGTGCCCATCATCGCCGACGGCGGCATCAAGTATTCCGGCGATGTCGTTAAGGCGCTCGCCGCTGGAGCTTCGGCTGTCATGATCGGCTCCATGTTTGCCGGAACCGACGAAAGCCCGGGCGAACTGATTCTCTACCAGGGCCGCACCTTCAAGTCCTATCGTGGCATGGGATCACTGGGAGCGATGGCGCAAGGGTCGAGCGAGCGCTACTTCCAAAATTCCGATGGAGATTCTTCGACGGCAGGATCGCCGGTGCTTGGCGAAGATTCCAACCGCCTCGGTAAACTCGTTCCCGAGGGAATCGAAGGACGCGTGCCCTATCGCGGCTCCGTGGCAATGATCGTTCACCAGATGGTCGGCGGGCTGAAATCGGGCATGGGATATTGCGGTTGCCCAACCATCGCCGATCTCCAGCAGAAAGCAAAGTTCGTTCGCATCAGTTCCGCCGGACTACGCGAAAGCCACGTCCACGACGTGATGATCACCCGCGAAGCGCCGAACTACGCCGCCGAATGAGCCCAGAAACCCCAATAAAAGAAGGCCAAGTCAAAGAGGCATCAGCTTTGACCGAAGGGAATTTTCGCCTTAACCACCGTCCCAGCCTGTTGCGAGCCTGGTGGCCCGCCTTCGCCTGGATGGGCATCATCGCCTTCGAATCCACCGACGTTTTCTCTTCGGAAAACACCGGCAGCATGCTCTACAACCTTCTGTCCCATTTTTTCAGGCATATCAACTTCTACAATTTTCTCGTCTTTCATCACTACCTTCGCAAGACGGGACACGTCATTGGTTACGGGGTGCTCAGCCTGCTGATGCTGCGCGGTTGGCGTGCCACGCTGGGCAGCGAATGGACTTTATTCCTTCGCACGGCACTGCTCTCATGGCTCGGCACGCTCTTTGTAGCCGCCGCCGACGAATGGCATCAGAGTTACATTCCCTCCCGCACGGGAACGCCGAAAGACGTTGCGCTGGATTGCGCCGCTGGCGCCGTCTTCTTACTGATTGCCTATTTCTGGTTGCGTCGTACGGAACGGCCAGCCTAACGCGTTTAAGGCGCTGCGGCCCGGGCTCTGCGTCATTCGAGCTTTGGCTTTGGCGCCCGATGCGCCAGCAAAGCAACTCCCGACACTCCAGCAATCGCCGCCGAAAAATAAAACGGAACTGCCGCTCCGTAGCCTTTCCATAAGGCGCCGGTGATGATGCTCGAAAGCAGCGTGGTCACGCTGGTTAGAAACGAAAAAAGTCCGAGCGCCCGTCCGCGTACGTCTTCGCTCACACTTTCCACCACCAGCGCCTTGAGTACCGGATTCGTCAGCGCATAAAAAAGTCCATAGAACGCCATGGTCATCCAGATCGCCATCTGCGATGGCGCCAGCGCGAAGACAAAATAAACGATCGCGAAGACAAAGTATCCCGCCGCTGCGATCGTTGACCGCGAGAAGCGGTCGCTGAATTTTCCCGCCGGCCACGATGCCAATGTAAACACGACGTTAAATACCAGCCCCAGCAAAGGCGCGCGCGACGCCGGAATGCCAATGCTGCCCGCACGCAGCACCAGAAACATGTCACTTGAATTCGCCAGCGAAAATAAAGTCACGATCGCGAGCACATAATAAAATCCGCCGGGTAACCGCGGCAGCCATGAGTTGTCAATGTGGGGACGGACATCCTCGCCTGTTCGGGCCGAGCGAAGCTCGGCTGTGTTCTCCATCACGACCAGTTCCGTTGCCGCGCTTGGTTTCGTCCCTCGCCGACGTACCTCCTGAATCCCCACCCAAGCCACGACTACGCACAGCGCCCCCGGAAATGCCGCTGCTGC
This sequence comes from Terriglobales bacterium, assembly GCA_049520915.1. GTDB lineage: Bacteria > Acidobacteriota > Terriglobia > Terriglobales > Acidobacteriaceae > Acidiflorens. Next base: position 148,833 of record JBEKPH010000007.1, on the reverse strand, counting down.
AAACACCCCGCGCATCCCAAAGCGCCCAATCACCGCCAACGCGAGCAGCGGGCCCGCGATTGCTCCCGCTGAATCCATCGCCTGAATCAATCCGTACGCCGACCCCAGATTCGACTTATCAACCGACTCCGCCACCATCACATCGCGCGCCGTCCCCCGCACGCCCTTGGCAAAACGATCGACAAAGCGGATCCCCAGAATCTGCCACCACGATGAAACCAGCGCCAGCAGCGGCTTTACACCGTTTGCCACTACATATCCCGCAACCACCAGCGGCTTTCGCTGCGAAACTTTGTCGGTCAAGTAGCCCGAAAAAAGTTTGACGAACGACGCCACACTCTCGGCCACGCCTTCGATAATTCCCAACTGCGCCGGACCTGCCCCGATCGATGCCAGGAAGGCGGGCAAGACCCAATAGGCCATTTCGCTGGCTGTATCGTTCAGGAACGAAGTGGCCCCGAATACGTATACGTTGCGAGGAGTTGTCGCAGAAACAGCCGGGGTGGGTGCGTCCATGTCTGTCAATCGGTTCGCCGAGCGCTGCCGTCCCTCGAAAATATCACGGTCGCCGCTTTCGTTCGGTCGGGATTAGCCTTTACCTTCGTGAAACTTCGTGTCCTTTGTGGTAAATGGTTTTGGCCTTGGCTTTGAATCGCAAGAAGGCGATCAAGCTAGCGTCTTTCCCTGCCGAATTCCGGTAGAATGGAAGAAATGTCCGAGCGCACCTTTACCCTGGACGAAGCCCAGACTCTGCTTCCCATCCTCGAATCGCTGCTTCGCCAAGCCATAAACGGGAAAAAGCTGATCGAAGAGGTTGACAACGAATTGCAGGAGACGGCGCACCGTGTTTTTCTCAACGGAGGCATGCTGCTCAACGTCGTCCACCTCGCCCGCCGCAAGGCCGAGCGTGAAAAGGCCATTCGCCGGATTAAAGACGCGCTGGCAGAGATCGACGCCACCGGAGTTCAGGTTAAAGACATCGATACCGGCCTCCTCGATTTCCCCTGCAAAGTCGAGGGCGAAATCCTTCTGCTCTGCTGGAAGTTGGGAGAACAATCCATCACCCACTGGCACAACGCCACAGAGGGCTTTGTCGGACGCAAACCGATTGATGCTCGAATTGCGAATGCAGGGAAGAAACGGCCGAGGCAGCAGTAGGAAACGGCTGTCAGCTCTCAGCCATCAGCTTTCAGTCGTCAGTCATTGGCCTTCGAATCAGACTGGCCTCTGTAAACTTCTGTCATGCTGAGCGAAGCCAAGCACTCGTTCGGAGCGCTCCAATCTCTGCAGTCTGCGAAAACTCCGCGCAAGTTCTCCGGCCATGTTCGTTCCTAACCGTTGAGAACGGCCCGCGCTGGAACCACATCAGAAAGCACGACTCCACCCATGCACTAACGGAGATCGAGCAACGCGTCGCCGTTCTGCTAAAATTGCAGCTATCTGAGGCCATCATCTATGTTGACTGGACGCAAACTGGCGCTGTCTCTTGCCTTCACCGTGCTCGTCGCACTGGCCACCGGCGTCAGTTGCAAAGGGTTTTTCGTCCAGCCCACGCTGTCTACAATTGCGGTCTCGCCTTCATCCCAAACGATTGAAACAGGTTCCTCCGACAACACCCAGCAATTCGCGGCGACCGGCACTTACAGTGATGGCAGTACCGGCAATCCCTCTGTTACGTGGAGCAGTTCCGAGCCGGGCTTTGCCACGATCAGCGCTTCAGGATTGGCGACTTCAGTCAGCATAGGCCAGACGACGATCACGGCGACATCTGTCCAGAACGGCACGATATCCGGTACAGCGTCGCTCACAGTCAGCGTCGGATGCATAGAGTCAATCGCCGTGACTCCGTCGAGCGCGAGCATCACCATAGACCAAGCAACGCAAACGTTCGACGCGATGGCGACGACGTGCAGTGGCCCCGTCGACGTTACGTCGATTGCGACGTGGACCTCCAGCCAAACAGGCGTAGCCACCATTTCCGACGGCATAGCCACGGCAGTGGCAGTCGGCACGACAGATATCACGGCTCAGGTGGGTAGCGTTATCAGCCCCAATGCTATCCTGAACGTAACTAATTAGGCGAAGGACTCGTACACCCAGCTTTCGAGGGTGCCCCGTTCAAGCTCCGCTTGGGCGGGTCTTTTACACCGTCGGAAGCGTTCGAACCGTCGCAACAATCCCCGCTCGTTCTCGAAGTCGGGCCGTCCACTCCGACTCAATCTCAACCACTCCCGGATCCCCATCCAGATAATGCCGAAAGCTACTCCACTCCCAATCTCCAGGTTTCTCAACCAACCCGCGTGTCACCGGATTCCGGTGGATGTACCTCAACTTTTCAACAAACTTGTGTTCGCTCCAAACATTGAAATCGTAATACCGCGCCTGCCAAAACGGTTCCGGCGCGCGCAACGCGAGTGTTCTCGAAACCGACTGCTTCAGCGATTGCATCACCTGCGCCAACGTTCCAACTTCCGGTTCGTTCACCAGCATGTGGACGTGTTCCGGCATGACGACATATCCAAATACGCACATGCGATGCGTATTTCGCACCCGCTCGAGAGAATTTTCAAAGGTAGAGCGGGACGCCGCGCTTGCGAATTTTGCGCGTCTGCCATAACAACTGAAGGTAAGAAAGTGAAGCTGGCCGGATTCTTGAAAGTGCTTCAAGCCCCAGGGCATGCTAAGAACCTACTCCAAAGCGCCCGTGGGGTCTGTGATGAAAAAAGACCCGCCCAAGCGGAGCTTGGACGGGGCACCCTCCTGATTTTCTTCTTACGAGCCCACCGTTTATTCCGAGACGTCAGCCTTTTCACGCTTACGCCGTCGCGCTATAGTTAAAGTTTCCCTGTGAAGTTCTTCCCCAAAAATCTGCCGCGCTCGGCCCTCATCGCTCTCTGCTTCGTCAGCGCTCTGTTCCTCGTCAGTTGTCATCGTGGCGGAGGACGCGTTCTTGAAATCGCCTACGTCTCCGGAATTCAAGCCAACCTGCGCGATCACGTTGCCGCCGTCTACGAAAAAACCGGGGTCATCAAGAACGGAGACCGCGTCGAAGTTCTCGACCATGATCGCCACTTCGTAAAAGTTCGCGCCGCCAACGGCGAAACGGGATGGGTGGAACAGCGCTACCTTGTCAGTCAGGATGTCTACGATCGCATCCAGAAACTCACCGCCGATAACCAGACCGATCCCGTGCAAGCGCAGGGAACGACCCGCAACGACACCAATCTGCACGTCGAGCCGGGACGCGATACCGAACATCTCTACCAGATTTTGGCCGGCGAGAAGTTATCGCTCTTGAAGCGGGGCACGGCCGACAAGCCCGGAGCGGTGATGCCCGCCTCGCGCAACAAATCGAACGGCAGTAATAATAATAATGACGACAAAAAGCCGGTTCCGGTCGTCGAGGACTGGTGGCTGGTGCGCGACTCGCATAATCGCGTGGGATGGGTGCTAGCGCGCATGGTCGATCTCGATGTTCCGCTCGACGTCGCGCAATACGCGGAAGGCCAGCGCATCGTTGCCTTCTTCGTGCTCGACCAGGTCGAGGACGTCGACAAGCAGGGCGGGGGCAAAGAGCCGGTGGTGAAAAAGGTTCCGCAATACCTGACCGTTCTGACCGAACCGAAAGACGGCTTGCCTTTCGATTTCAATCAGGTTCGCGTCTTTACATGGAACACGCGGCGGCACCGCTACGAAACTGCCTATCGTGAGAGGATGGAAGGCGTTTTACCGGTGACCGTGACGCAGGAGAATTTCGACAAAGAAGGTGTGCTGCCGGTCTTTGTTCTACGCGTTCCCGATGACAGCGGAAAAATTATCGAGCGGAAATACAAGCTCAACACGCCGATCGTGCGTCGAGTTCTGGCTCCCGGAGAAGAGCCGGTAAGAACATCGCAGAAACGCGCCTCGCGAAAGAAACGCTAAGGCAATTACCGCAGAGACGCCGAGGGCGCCGAGAAAAACTCAATAAACAAAAGCTTGTCATCCCGAGCGCAGCGAGGGATCTCCCTCTCCGCGGAATTCTCGGCGCGGCCCATGTTCGCTTAACTGTAAAAGTCGGCAATACACTCGACCACGCGCCGAATCTCAGCATCCCGCAACTCCGGAAACATCGGCAAGGCCAACACTTCGAGCGCAGCCTGTTCGGCGACTGGCATGTCACCCGCCTTCAATCCCAGATAAGAGAAGACCGGCTGCAAATGTAACGGCAGCGGATAGTAAATCTCCGAGCCAACTTTTCGTTCCGCCAGAAACTTTCGCAACTCGTCGCGGCGCTGTGCGCGAATCACGTATTGATGGAACACATGCTTCGCCCGCGCATCTCGCGCCAACACGCGTACCGGTGCTTTATTCTCATCCGCGCTCTGACTCGACGTCAGGCCTGCGTCCGCAAGCAGCCGGTCATACGTTGCTGCATGCTGTCGCCGTCTCTCGTTCCACTCCGCGATATGAGGCAGCTTCACGCGCAGCACGGCCGCTTGAATCGCGTCCAATCGTCCGTTCCACCCAAACTCGTCGTGGTAGTAGCGCTGCGGACTGCCATGATTGCGCAGTTGCCGCATATGCCTGGCAGCTTCAGGACTCGTCGTAGTCACGATGCCCGCGTCTCCGTAAGCGCTCAGATTCTTGGTGGGATAGAAACTGAAGGCAGCCGTTTCGCCCAGCGATCCTGCGCCGCGCCCCTTCCACTCCGCACCGATCGCCTGCGCCGCGTCCTCAACTATCGCGACTGGAGCCCGCGCATGCCCCGGGCCGCGTTCTGCCGCGTGCTCGCGAGCCACGCGCTGCAATGCATCCATATCGGCGCACTGCCCATAAAGGTGGACGGGGAGTATGGCGCGAATCCGTCCGGCGGGCGCACCGGAGGGGGTCTTCGCGCCGGACATCGATTTCCATTCGCGCAACGTCCGCTCCACCAGCGCCGGATCGAGATTCAGCGTTCCCGGATCGACGTCCACGAACACGGGAGTCGCGCCTGCCCGCACAATCGCGCTTGCCGACGCGAAGAAGCTGAAAGTAGTCGTAATGACCGCGTCTCCCGGCTTGACGCCAGCTGCAACCAGCGCCAGCCAAAGCGCCTCGGTTCCAGAAGCGCATCCGACCGCGTGGCCCGCTCCCGTGAACAAGCCAATCTCCCGCTCCAGCGCTTCGACTTCCGGACCAAGAATGTAGCTCTGCGAATCGCACACGCGGGCAATCGCCGCCAGCACCTCCTCGCGCAGTTCGTCGTACTGACGCCGCAGGTCGAGCAGAGGGACGGACTCGTGAACAACTCCAGGCAGATGATCGACAGAAGCGGTTTGCGCCGGTGTCGGAGGCGATGAGGAAGACTTCACAAGAACAAGATTCTAGCAGGAGCACGCCCGCTAAGTGGCGACAACGGCGTCCGCAAACCGCACGGCTAGCGAAGCGGCAGAATCTTTGGCAGGGCTGGCGGCACACCGGCCCCGTTTTCGCCTCGACGTCCGTCTTCGCATTGGAGGTTCGGGAAGCGCTCCAGGTACCGCAGCCAGAATTCTGCGTCACTCCGAAGCTGTGCGAGATCGATTGACGAGAACGAACCCTCGGCGCCATGCAGATTCCGCAGCGATCGCGCCAGCACCGACCGCGCGCCCTCAACATTCCCGGTAGTCCAGTGGTGGAACGCCACAGCCATCTGCACCAGCCCCTGCATATGCCGGCGAGCCACCTGATCGCGTGGGATTTCGCTCCAGACGTCCTCCCAAACCTCGTGCGCGTCAAAAAAGCGACCTTGGTTGAATAACGCAAGCCCTGCCCCAATGCTCGATGGATTAATGGGAGGATTCACAGAACGACAAGCTCCAAGGAAAGTCATTTTACAGCCGGTCGAACAATACATGTTTCCATAGACTCAGCGGCGCCAGTCATACCAAAAACAGTAGGAGCGATCGTCGCATTTTCTATGTCGCAGATATGTATAGGTTTATTCGTGTCCGTTTTGGAATACAGATTGCATTTGCCTAGCTGTCACGCTAAACAGACTTTTTGTGTGGGGGTTGCTTCCCGAAGCATCGCTTCCCCGAAACACCATAAACACAAAGGTCGATTAGCACCGGACTTCCAGAATTAAACAGGAGAGATAGAAATGGTATCTGCATTCCGCAGCAATTGGACTTGTTTCCTGCTCGCGATCATGGTTCTAGCCCTAAGCGTAGGAGCCTTCGCGCAAGGCGGAATCGGCGAACTCACCGGACAGGTGACGGATACAACCGGCGCCGTAGTTTCGGGCGTTGAGGTTAAGCTGACCAACACTGCCACCGGTGAAGTACGCACCACCGTGACGACTCCGAGTGGAACGTACAATTTTTCGGCCCTTCCGATTGTAGGTACGTACACATTAGAAGTTGGTGCGAAAGGCTTCAAGTCGGTAAAAGTGCAGAACATCATCGCAACCGTGGGTCAGGTGACAACGCGCGATGTCAAGTTGGAAGTCGGTGTACTTACCGACCAGGTCACTGTCGAAGCTGGAGCCCAATTGGTGCAGACAGAAGACTCCTCGCTCTCGCAGAACGTTGACCGCAACGTGTGGACGAACATGCCGCTCGAAACGCGCGGTTCGAATGATTTCATTGGGTTGACTGCGGGCGCGGAACCCGCAGCTAACGCCAATCTTACTACGGATCGCGGGCCGGCAGTGAATGGAACGCGAAGCGGCAGCGGCAACTTCATGGTCGAGGGTTTTGACAACAACGATCAAGGTTTGGGCGGCGGTGGCACCCTGATGGGTTCGGGTGGTTCAAACACGACCATTTCGCCAGACGCTATCGAAGAGTACCGCGTGATTGCGGGCACTCCGTCGGCGGAATACGGCAAGGCCGGTGGCTTTGTGACGGACACTGTTCTTAAGGGTGGTACCAACCAGTGGCACGGTTCGCTGTTTGAATATAACCGAATACAGGCTTTGGCGGCGAACAGCTGGTTCTCAAACAACGCGGGCCAGCAGGATCACCTGATTCGTAACCAGTTTGGCGGATCGGTCGGCGGCCCGATCGTTAAGGATAAGACGTTCTTCTATTTCACTACGGAATTCCATCGCTTACGTACCGCCAATCCGTTGACGGCGAATGCGTTTACATCGGATTTTGTGGATTTTGTGAATAGCGGCGCCTTTGAGACATTCCAGGAAACCAACCCCGGCGGGGTCTGCGAACTTGATTCTCTCGCCCTCACCGGCACAGCGACTCCTTGCCCCGGTGCATTGTCGGCGAGTTCGACAACAGGCACCGTCTTCCAAGGCCTTGCTTCACAACAGAATTTGACCAAAGTTGAATGCAATTCTACCGCTGCAAATTGCCAGAACACGACACCCACCGCACAGGGCTTGTACACCGGTGGAGTGCTCTTTGGACCGGCTGCCGTCGTTAACTATCCAGTTCCTATCTATGGAACGGTAACCGTGGGCCAAGGCCAAATCACCAACCAGGCGCGATACTCGACAAAGTTCGATCACAAAATAGGACCAAAAGACCAGCTTAATGTCGCCTACCTCTACGACAATGCCGACACTACCGTACCTTTCCTTGGCGGAGATAGTACGCTAGGGCCGGCGAGTATCAGCCATGGCCGAGCGCAAAATGCGGGCATCACCTGGACGCATACCTTCAGCCCAACGATCCTTAACCAGTTGCGTATGGCTTATGTCCGTCATACCGCAAATTTCCCCGGAGACCCATCGGTTGCGGGAGCTCCTTCGATGGTCACGTTCTTTGACGAATCAACAATAGCCTTGGGCAATTCCTCAGGTGAACCGCAATTGTTTACGGAGAACGAATTTATTTACAAAGACGACCTCTCTGTGACCAAGGGAAAACATAACTTCAAGTTCGGAGCGGAATACCGTCGCCTCCGGAATGGCAGCAGCTTTGATAATGCCAAGAACGGCCTTATCCTTCCAATGGACGTCGAAGATCTGGTCACCGACGGGACCTTCAGCAATCAGTTGGAGGATTTCCTTTTCAGTGGCTCCCATCCTTACGGTTCCATCGCATATTCGGAAGCATCCCTCAACCCGACGACCGGTGCGTTGCCGGTTTATTATCGCGGATATCGCAGCAACGAAGTGGCGATGTACGGTCAGGATGACTGGCGAGTCAGTTCCCGCTTAACCGTGAACCTTGGTCTGCGGTGGGAATATTTTGGCCCGCCGCAAAACTTCCAGCCCGGCATCGACGCCAATTTCTATCAGGGGACGCCGATCACTCCAATACCGACGACCAGCAACAACCCGTTTTTCCCGGTCAACAACCCATATCTGGCATTGTTCGCCAGCGGCTCAGTGCAACAAAGAAATCATGATCTGTGGAACAAGGATCTTAACAACTTTGGTCCGCGGGTTGGTTTCGCTTATGACGTGAAGGGCAATCAAAAAATGGTTGTCCGCGGCGGCTTTGGCATTAACTACGACCGCCTCTTCAACAACATTTTCGAAAACATTCGTTTCAATCCTCCGTACTTTGCTGTTGGTCTCATCGGATCGATCGCGGGTGAAGCTGTAATCACCCCCGCTCAGACGGCTTCGTTAATCAGCAATCCATTCTCTGGCACCTCGACGTTTTTTGGAGCCGGTTTGACTCCATCCCTTCGCGCAATGGACCAGAATCTGGTGACGCCGTATTACGAGCAAGCGCACTTGGGGTTCCAATATGCGATCGGGAAGGACATGGTGTTGGAATCTAATTTTGTGGGTACGTACGGCCACAAATTGACCGACATCGAAGGAAGGAACAACTTTGACGGCCGCACGGCATCGGGATTCGACAGTACCGCTCTTAACCCGAACTACAGCTCGATCAGTTTCCGTACCAATTGTTGCAGTTCAAATTACGCGGGATGGCAGACCACCTTGTCGAAACGCTTCTCTAGTGGTTTGCAATTGAATGCTAATTACACTTTCTCAAAGGCGATGGACGACGTCAGCGATACCTTCACCACGAAGAACGCTGGTGGCGCTGCCTATCCGACGGATAGCCTTAATCCGAGGTTGGATTACGGCCCCGCGGACTTTAACGTGAAGCATCGTGTAGTGGCAAGCTTTGTCTACGATCTGCCGTTTGCGAAGTCGAGCCGGTGGCTCGGTGGCTGGAACGTCTCAGGAATCGTGTCGGTTCAATCTGGCGCTAATTTCTCGATCGACAACAGCGCAGTGGATAGCAATAAAGACACCCAATTCAATGATCGCGCCAACTACATCGGGCCTGGCGCGATTACTGATGACATCAATCACAACGTGAGTCCCCACACAGGCTACCTGAATGTTGGTCCAGCCAATTGGGGGATTCTGAATGGTCCTACGACCGCCAACGAAACCGGGATTCCTTGCCCGGTTAGCGTCAACTTGGGACTGTGGTGCCAAGGTCAAGCGCTGGGACAGATGGAACGCAATACATTAATCGGTCCTGGATATTTTGATACTGACCTCGGATTTTCCAAGGCTTTCCGGATCACGGAAACTTCGAGGCTGAAGTTTGAAGGTAACTTCTTCAATATCTTCAATCACCCGAACTTCTTGCCGCCGGATGCGAACCTGAATGATGGTAACTTCGGCAAGTCGCAGTCGACCTTCACGAATCAACAATCCGGCGGTCCGCGCATTACGCAGCTGGCGGTTCGCTTCGAGTTCTAACTCAAGTTTGAGCTCGTTAACTTACAAGGCCGACCGCGAGGTCGGCCTTCTTTTTTGCTGGGTGTAATTCAGCCACGTTAATGCGCAGGATTCCGGTTATGCTAGACTTTTTCATCCTGCTATGCAGCTTCTCCGGCGGTTCCTCGTTGTCCTGTTGCTTGCGCCTTGCTTGTTAGCGGCAGATCCCCCGAAAGCTACCAGAAAAGGGGCGACCGCTGCGGTTCATTCCCCTAACATTATTCTGATCACGCTCGATACCACGCGCGCCGATCGGATGGGCTTTCTCGGTTCCGATCGCGGCTTGACGCCGAATCTTGATGCACTGGCCAAGCGGAGCGTGGTGTTTACGCGGACCTATGCGCAGGTCCCGCTGACGACCCCTTCGCACGCTACCCTGCTGACTGGCACTTATCCTCAATTCAGCCATATCGAAGATCTGGGCTCTCCACTTACCAAGGATCTGCCTTACCTGCCAGACTTGTTGCGCCATCACGGATATCACACGGCCGCTTTTGTGGGTGCTGAGATTCTTGATCCGGCTTCAACCGCGCCTGGCTTTGACCGCGGATTCGACTTTTATGATGCCGATTTCCATCGCCGCAAGCCTGGTGCCGACCGCTACAAAACTATCGAGCGCCGAGCCGAGGACGTAGCCGATCGCGCTCTGGGATGGCTGAGCCGAACTCAGCAGCGTCCGTTCTTCATTTGGATCCACTTTTATGATCCGCATGACCCTTATGATCCTCCGGAACCCTTCAAGACGCGATATGCATCGGCTCCGTATGACGGGGAGATTGCGTATGTCGACTCCATCGTCGGCAGCGTGATGGAAGTACTCCAGCGCCATGCTTTGTACCAACATGCAGTGATCGCGATCGCCGCCGATCACGGAGAGGCTTTTGGCGAGCATGGCGAAGAACGGCACGGGGTGTTTCTTTACGACGAGACCATCCACGTGCCGCTGTTGGTGAAGCTTCCGGACGAAAAATTCGCTGGCCGCCGGGTGGAGAATCGGGTCGCATTGGCGGAGGTCGCGCCGACGTTACTCGAAGCAGCCGGAATTTCTGCGCCAGCGGAGATGCAGGCGCGTTCGCTCTTACCTCTTATAGATGCGGCGAAGCCAGGAGCTGCGGCAACGACCGATGGGCCAGACAGATCGATTTATTCCGAGACGAATTACGCGCACCGTACGTTTGGATGGGCGGAATTGCGTTCTTGGCGAACAGGAAAGTATCTCTATGTTCAGGCGCCGAAGCCGGAGCTTTATGACCAATCGTCCGACCCTGGTGCACTCAAGAACCTAGCGGCTGCTTCGAAAGCTGTGACTGATACTTTGAGCTCGCAACTCAACGTTTTTCGACAAAAAACGAGTCGCGCGGAAACGCAGCAAGCCAAACTCGATCCTGCTCAGGCCGAAAAACTTCGAGCTCTCGGCTATTTGGCTGCGGACAGTGATGGTGCGAAAGACGATCCGAAGTCGGCCGCGGATCCGAAAGACAAAATCGAAGTGGCGAATAAGTTCCACCAGGCACTTTTGGCGATGGGAGAAGGCCGTTACGACGAAGGCATTGCCGACTTGCGTGAAGTGCTTCGCTTGGAGCCTGACATGGGTAGCGCCTACCTCGAGTTAGGGCGCGCACTTGTGTATCACAAGCAGGAACAGGACGCGCTTCCTATGCTGGAAATGGCGGTGGAGAAGTTGCCGGATTCAGGCATGGCGCACCAGGAGTTGGGGCTGCTGCTGATCAAAACGGGAGACTGGGAGGCGGCACTTCGCGAGATGCAGGCTGCCGTGCTGTGCACGCCCGATTCGGCCCTGATGCATTTCAACTTAGCTGCGGTTCAGACTCACCTCAAGCACGTCCCTGAAGCGATCATTGAATACGAGAAGTCGCTCAAGATCGATCCCGATTATTTTGACGCCAACCTAACTTACGGACGGCTGCTTCTTCTGACGGCAAAGCCTGAAGAAGCATTGCCGAAACTAGAGCGTGCCGTCAAAGCGCAACCAGAATCGGTTCAGGGTCATGCCTCTCTGGCGAACGCTTACCAGAGGCTCGGGCAAACTGAAAACTCGAAGCGTGAATTAGCTAAGGCGGCGCGGCTGCAGGCGGAATCGCACGAGTAGGAAAACAGCCGCCCGCGACGACCCTGTCACCAACTTGAGCTACCCTTATTTCTGTCCGGTTTTGCTGCGCTCCCGTTTTGCGTCTTCGGTGCGACCGGCTTTTTCGTAGGCTTCGGCAAGGGCTGTGTGGGCTGCCGCGAAGTTCGGCAAACGCCCGGTGGCGATTTCCAGGTGGACGATTGCCGTCTTGAAGTCTCCCGTCTTGACTAGACAAGCGCCGATTTCGTAGTGGGCCCAGGCGGAGTCCGGCTGAAGTTCGATGGCTTTGTGCAGGTGTTTCGCGGACTCGGCGTATTGTCCTTTTCTTGCCAGTGCTTCTCCCAGCGCGTATTGAGCGAGATAGAGATTGGCGTCCGCAGCGACGATTGGATCGAGAGAAGCTATCGTTCGCTCGGGCTTGGATTGTTCACGATCGGATCCGGCGTCGATCACTTTGTTAGCGGTTGCTATTTTGTCTTTGGGATCGGTTCCGGCGACGGCGGCCGTCGTTCCCGCAGATTTCTGAATTCCGATGTATCCCAGGGACGCCAATTTTTGCATCTCGGCGGAATTTAGTTCGGCCGAGCCTTTGGCGGCTTCGCCGCTGAATCGGCGATCGAAGCTGTCAAGCTGGCCGGCCATCGTATCCAGAATGCCTTTGGAAGTTTGGGCGAGATTGTGGGCTGCGAGCGGATCGGCGGTCAGGTCGTAAAGTTCGGGCTTGGGGGCACGCACGTAGAGATATTTGCTGGCCCGCCAGGATTCCAGCAGGCTCCAACCGAATCCGCGCTGCGGCAGGTCGGAGCGGGAATAGACGGGTTGATCGCCTCCGGCAGCGCCCTTGGCGGCGCGCAAAAGCGATTGCCCGGGGAATTGCGACGGGACGGGAATCGCCGCAATCTCAAGCAGGGTTGGGGCGATATCAACGAGCCTCACTTTGGCGGCTACACGGGTGGCGGGCTTCGCGGCGGACTGGCCGTCCGGCAACTTAATGAGCAGCGGAACGTGGATGGTCTCATCGTAGAGAAAAATGCCATGGCCTTCTTCGCCGTGAGCTCCGAGGCCCTCGCCGTGATCAGCGACCATGATGACGGCGGTGTTGGCATAGATTTTGTGCTGTTGCAGAGCGGAGATCAACTTGCCCACCGCCGCATCGGACGCGGTGATTGCTGAGTTATAGGAACCGCTGGGCGAGCGGGCGTCGCTGAGATTCACCCATAGGAAAAAAGGGCCTTGGCTGGACGTCTTTTGATCGAGCCACGCGATGGCGTGCGCGACAACTTGGGCGCCCGAGCGTTCGGTGACGGGCGGATGCGCGTCTCCGGGAAGAGCGGGGTGAAAGCCTGCGTCGTAAGTCTGAAAGCCGCGATTGAAACCTTGCGCCAGTCCATTCTGCGGGTCAAGCTCGATGGAGCCGACAAAGGCAGCCGTCCTGTAAGACTGGGCCTTTAGCAGGTCGGGCAGGTAGAGCAGAGAAGGGGCGAGAGTGCCGCCAATTTCGCTCGTCCCGGTGCTTTGCGGGTAAGCTCCAGAGAGTATGGTGGCGTGCGAGACGACGGTGCCGGGAGCCTGCGCGTAGGCGTGTTCGAAGATGATGCCCTCTGCGGCGAGCCGGTCGAGATTCGGAGTGACAGAGCCCTTGGCGCCTAGAAAATCCATGCGGTCGGCGCGGGCCGAATCGATAGTGATCAGGACGAGATTGGGTTTGGACGCAGCGGTTGCGAACGAGATATTTAGGAAGACCAGAGCCAGACCGAAAACGACCTTTCGTATCATGACAGTTAGTGTAAAGGGTGCCCGATGATTGCTCAAAACGCTCGGAGCACCACCAAAACAAAGCCACCGAGGGCGCGAAGACCAACCCACCTCCAGTCTTGACGTTCAGGCAAGTCCTTGTACAATCTTAGGTACCTGCTCCTCGGGATCTCCTCCAGGGGTGCTGTCGTGACCGCCGCCCAGCGTTAGCCAGGAAGCCGGACAAACTTTTGCAGCCTTTATTCTGAGTGACATGCCATTGAGAAAATGTGTTTGGCTCGTGTGCTTGCTGGCCTTGTGTGCCGGGAGTCTGACCTTGCTTGTCTCCTGCCAGCGGGCGCGGGACCGGGCAACTGCGTCGCGGAAGATGATTATTCTCGGCATAGACGGGCTCGATCCCGACCTGCTTACCAAGTTCATGGCCGACGGCAAGATGCCGAACTTCGCGCGGCTGGCGCAGCAAGGGTCGTTCAAGCGGCTGACCACAAGCATTCCGCCGCAGAGCCCCGTGGCGTGGTCGAACCTGATTACAGGCATGAATGCTGGCGGGCATGGAATCTTCGATTTTATCCATCGCGATCCGAAGACGTTTGACTTGTATTTTTCAACTTCGAAGGTCGAAGGGCCGAAGCATAGCTGGCACATCGGGAACTGGGTGGTTCCCCTCGGCAGCGGGTCGGCGGAACAGTTGCGGCACGGCAAGGCATTCTGGGAATTTCTCGACGAAAATAGCGTGCCCAATTATGTGTACCGCATCCCGGCGAATTTCCCGCCGATTCCCGCCAAAGGGAAGACGCTTTCGGGCATGGGAACGCCTGACCTGCGCGGTACATACGGGACGTTTACTTTTTACACTGACGATCCAACAGCCGCCGCCGGCGAGGTGGAAGGCGGAGAAATTGTGCAGGTGGACGTGAAGAACAATCGGGTCGCTACCAACCTGATTGGACCCGCCAATTCCTTTCGCAAGGATTCGCCTCCGGCAACGGAGCCGTTCACGGTGGATGTCGATCCGCTGGAAGCTGTGGCGCGCATCGGTTTGCAAGATCAGCAGATTGTGTTGAAAGAAGGCGAGTGGAGCGGTTGGATTCCGGTTGAATTTCAGCTCATGCCGATAATTGGCAACGTGAAGGGGATCTGTCGTTTTTATCTCAAACAAACACATCCGCGATTTCAGCTTTACGTATCGCCAATCAACATCGATCCGAAAAATCCCGCGCTGCCGATCTCCACTCCGACGAGTTACTCGAGCGATTTAGCCAAGCAGATCGGCGAATATCATACACAGGGGATTGCTGAAGATACGAAAGCGCTGATTGCCGGCGTGCTCGACGACAAAGAGTATCTAGAACAGGCGCATACGGTGATTAACGAACATCGGCGCGCGTTCGAAGTGGAGTTCCCGAAATTTCACGACGGGCTGTTCTTCTTTTATTTTTCAAGCCTCGATCTGAATGCGCACATGATGTGGCGGCTGACCGACCCGCAGCATCCTTCGTACGACGCGGCGCTGGCGGCGCAATACGGGTCGTCGCTCGAAGAGTTTTACGAGCAGATCGACCAGGTGCTCGGCGAAGTCTTGCCGAAGCTCGATGACAATACGACGCTGCTCGTGTTGTCGGACCACGGCTTCGCGCCTTACCGGCGGTCGTTCAATTTGAATACGTGGCTGCTGAACAATGGCTATGTGACGCGGAAGGAAGGCGCCGTCAGCGATCCCGCGCATCCTTTTTCAGATGTGGATTGGAGCCGTACGCGCGCCTATGGCATCGGGTTGAACGGGCTCTATTTGAATATTCGCGGACGAGAGCGCGAGGGAATTGTCGATCCTGCGCAGGCCGACGCGCTGTTACGCGAAATTCGGCAGAAGTTGTTGGACGAGCGTGATCCGAAAGATGGGTCGCAGGTGATTACGCGGATCGATCTCGCGAGCGAGGTCTACCAGGGGCCGTATGCGGCGTCGGGACCGGATGCGCTCGTCGGCTACAACCGCGGCTATCGCGCGGGATGGACAACCATTCTGGGAGCGTTTCCTCCCGACGTGCTGGAAGACAACGTCAGCGCGTGGAGCGGCGATCATTGCATCGACTCGACGAAGGTTCCGGGAGTGCTGCTGAGCAACCGCAAGATTGAAGCGGAGACTCCGGCGCTGACGGATATTGCGCCGACGATTCTGGCGGAGTTCGGAATTGCGAAGACGCAGGAGATGAAGGGGCGGTCGGTGTTTCAGCCCCGTTAGTGCTGGTTTCATAATTTGGTTTTGGGCAGGGCACGGCTTTAGCCGTGCCGTTTCGGGCTAGAAACATGTGGGCTTTAGCCCCTGAGGGAACTGCTTCTGGGTGCGGCAATTTCAAACGGGAGAAATTATGTTTGGTTCAACTAAAGTAAAAATTGAGGGCGAGTTGTATGACC
The DNA here is from genome assembly GCA_049520915.1 of Terriglobales bacterium. GTDB lineage: Bacteria > Acidobacteriota > Terriglobia > Terriglobales > Acidobacteriaceae > Acidiflorens. The sequence continues at coordinate 132,916 of JBEKPH010000007.1, read as the reverse complement.
GCGTGAAGCAGTGTTCGGACGCGGCGGGCTACGAATCGGTCGACGAGTTCGTAATCCACATGCTGGAAAAAGAAACTAAGAAAATCCTCCCTGACGAAAGCAGCACTTCCAAAGAAGAGATACAGAAGCGTCTGCGCGGATTGGGGTACATCGAGTAACTTGGGCGCCTTCTCTAATTCGATATCGGTCGGCGGGCATGCAATGGCTCTTGCCATGTCTGTTTCGTCGGCGCTGACCAGTCCCTTGGCGATTGTGATTGTCGTGTCGCTGGTGATTGGCTTGGTGATGGTCGTGTTGTTCGGCTACACCTCCGACCAGAAAGCAATCGGCATCGCCAAAGATCAGCTGAAGGCGCATCTGCTCGCCGTGCGCTTGTATCGCGACCAGATTCCGGTGGTGATGGGATCGTACGGGAAGATTCTGCGCGGCACCGGACGCTATTTGAAATTGGCGTTCATGCCGCTGCTGTATGTCATCATTCCGATCACGCTGCTCATGGTACAGATTGACCGGTATCTGGGGCAGACGCCGCTGCCGCCCAATACGCCTTTCTTGCTGACGGTCCATCTCTCCGGTCAGGGCTCAGGCGTGCAAGCGGCTGGGCAAACAACCGATACCGATGCGCTCAACGCGGTCACGCTCGATCTTCCTGTCGAAGTCACGATGACGGCTCCTCCCGTCCACATTGCGGCGGACAACGATGTGGTCTGGCGCTTGAGCGGTTCGCAGGAAGGCAAATACGAAGTGAAAGTCGCCGCTGGCGGCGATAGCGTTGCGAAGACCGTTTGCATTGGGAACAATCTGCCGCGGATTTCGACGATCCGTTTGCGCGGGCAATTCTGGAACCGCCTCTTCTCATCGGCTGAACCGGCGCTGCCGCAGAACAGTGCCATCGAATCCATTTCGATCAATTATCCCGATCGCGACATCGATATTGCCGGCTATGGCATGAACTGGATTTGGCTGTTCTTCATCCTGTCGATGGTCGCTGGATTTATTTTCAAGGAACTGCTGGGGATTCAAATATGAAGAACTTGTGTGGAGCGGGCGCCCTCGCCCGCGTGCGTGCATCGGAAATCAAGTCGCGGGATTTTGGACGTCAGGTTCCACAGCATCTTGGGCGCACGCTTTTCGCGGGCAGGAATGCCCGCGCCACACGAGTGTTGCTGGTTGCGCTGGTTTTCGTGCCTGCTCTCGCCCACGCGTACGCGGGGCCTGGCGCCGGTTTCGCGGTGCTGTCGTCGTTCTGGGCGATTTTTGTTGCGTTCCTCTATTCCTTTTATGCTTTGGCGACCTGGCCGTTCCGGCAACTGTTTCGTTTTCTGCGGCGGCGCAACGCTTATGGAAAAGCTACTTTTGAGCGCGCAGTGATTTTGGGCTTTGACGGGATGGACCCGGAGCTCGCCGACCGCTTTATGAAAGAAGGCCGGTTGCCGAATCTGGCGAAGTTGCGCGATCGCGGAACTTTCAGCAAATTGCGCACGACTTTCCCCGCAATTTCTCCCGTGGCGTGGTCGACGTTCATGACCGGAGTGAATCCCGGCAAGCACAACATCTACGATTTCTTAGCTTGCGATCGGAATAGCTATCTACCTTATCTTTCGTCGGCTGAAATCAAGGGTCCAAAGCGGCATATCAAGATTGGCAAGTATTCGATTCCGTTCGGCAAGACGCAAATCAAGGCCATGCGCAAAGGAACTCCTTTCTGGCACTGGCTGGGCGACGCGGGAATTTTCAGTTCCGTGATTCGGGTTCCGGTTACCTTTCCGCCTGAGAAGTTTCAAGGCGTCATGCTTTCGGGGATGTGCGTTCCAGATTTGAAGGGCAGCCAAGGCACGTTTTGCCTGTGTACGACTCGCATGTCGAACGACAAGTTTCGCGAAGGCGGCGTGCGGGTGCCGATCGAACGCAAAAACGGAGTCTGCCATTCGTTTGTGCCGGGACCGGAGAATCCGCTGATCGAGGGTGCTGGCGAAGTGCGCATGCCTTATGAAATCAAGCCGGATGCGGGTTCGAAGTCGGCGCGCTTTGTCGTCGGTTCTGAAAAGTTTACTTTGAAAGTCGGCGAATACTCCGAGTGGATCACGGCCGAATTCAAGGCTGGGATGGGAATGACGGCGCATGGCATCTGCCGTTTCTATCTCAAAGAAGTTTCGCCGGAGATTGAAGTTTACGTTACGCCGGTCAATATCGATCCGGGACACCCTGATTTGCCGATTTCGCACCCGGTGACTTATTCCATTTATCTCGCCAAACTTTTTGGACCGTACGCGACGCTTGGCCTGGCGGAAGATACGTGGGCGCTGAACGAGCATGTGCTCGACGACGATGCGTTTCTCGCGCAGGCTTACGGCAATCACGAAGACCGCGAGCGCATGCTGTTTGACGCGCTGGATAAAACGAAGCAGGGACTTTGCACCTGCGTCTTCGATACCACCGACCGCATCCAGCACATGTTCTGGCGGTATCTGGACGAAGATCATCCGGCTGCGCGCGATGTGCCGCACAGCGAGCATCCGCAGGTGATTCAGGATCTGTATCAGCGGATGGATCGCCTCATTGGACGCGTGATGGAGAAGATCGACGACGACACGCTGCTGATGGTGATCTCCGATCATGGATTCAAGTCGTTCAATCGCTGCATGAATCTGAATGCGTGGCTGCATCAGAACGGGTATCTCACGCTAAAAGAGGGCAAGACCGAGAGCGGAGATTGGTTCGAGGACGTCGATTGGTCGCGCACGCGCGCCTACACCATGGGCCTCAACGGACTTTATTTGAATATGAAAGGCCGCGAGAAACAGGGAACGGTCGATCCTTCGGAAGTGGATGCGTTGAAAGACGAGTTGCGCGAGAAGCTCGATCAGTTGGTCGATCCGTCGTCCGGTAAGGTCGGAGTCACGGGCGTGTTCGTTACAGACGAATTCTATCGCGGTCCGTATTCCGAAAATGCTCCCGATCTTCTGGTTGGGTACGGTGCGGGTTATCGGGCTTCGTGGGATTCTGTGATGGGCAAAGTCACAGGCCAGGTTTTCGAGGACAATCTCAAGGCGTGGAGCGGCGATCACTGCATCGATCCCCGACTGGTGCCGGGAGTCCTATTTTCGAGCCATAAGTTCATCGAAGACCGGCCGGCGATCGTGGACATCGCTCCGACGATTTTGAAGCTCTTCGGGCTCGCGCTGCCCTCGCATTTTGATGGCAAGGCTTGGAATCTGGCGGCGAAAGCGCAGTGATGGGGTGCTAAGCGTAGTCGCCTGGCTACAACAATTACCGCACTGGAGCGCATCGAGAAGGCGCCAAAGAAGTCAAGAAACATGCCGAACAGGAAGCAACTTCACGGCACTACATTAGGTTCTAACGGAACAGATTCCGAAACGTTCTTCAGATCTGTGAATTTGGTCCCTTCGAGGTTACATGAGATTCACTCGGCGGCTCGTTGTAATTGTTGCAGTTCTTATACAAGCTGGAGCGGCGCAACAGTCAACGCAAGAGAAACATGTAAAGGAGATCGCCGCAGAACAAACGCCGGAGGCGATAGAAGCCAGTCCTTTTTGCCAGGAAGTACGGGCGAGTAAGCAAGCCTTCTTTCATCAATCCAAAATTGACCCGGCCACTCTTGAGCCCGATCTCCCGGAGTTGATGCGCAGGAGCGACGAGGTGGTCCTGGCGGGAAATTGGATTCACACTGTCTCTGCGATCTCTCCCTCCGGACACGAGGCGATCACTTACTATGACGTGTTGGTCTTGCGGAGCTGGAAGGGCTCTCATCAAGCCGGAGACGTGCTCACGTTCGGGCTTCCGAATGGGCACGTCAGGTGTGCTCATGATCCAGACCTTCCGGGAGTTACGGATATCGATTATGGTAACTGGGAACCGACGAATTACTCTGGCATGGTCCTTCTGTTTCTTCGGAAAGACAGCTCGGGGCTGATTGAGGGATACAGACTGACCGGGGGAAAGGGCACCCAGGGAATCTTTAAGATTTCAATTCACTGGCCCGATGATGGAAGGCTCTTGCCGCGCACGTCCTTCGACGTATTGAAGACTCCGTTAGGCGACTGTTTTCACAGCGGCGTTGACGCCTCCGCATGCACGTTAGGCTATGTGTGGCCTACGAACCTGCACCACTCGAAGGATTTTCCCGAATGTCGAGATCCAGGAATTCAGGTAGAGCATGCGCAGGGATGCGCTGCGCTAATGCAGAGGTCCGACTATCGAGTGACTGTCCGCGACGCGATGTTGAAGAAGTATGACGGGGTGCCCGTTTCGAGTTTCCTGAGAGAAGTGCAATCGGTGGCAGACTCGGTGGCTCCAATGCATGAAGCTGGCAGTTCGAAACAGCAATGACCATGAACTAGGTTCCAGATACATCTTGGTTGACCTCAAATCTCCACGTGCCGCTGAAGCGTCGTCCGTCGCCCCATTTTGCGGCTTTGTTGTCCGCAGACGCGCTGCCAGCCAGGCGACACTGAGCAGCATTCCGCACCATCCCAGAAGACGCACGACTGCGGCAATCTTCGTGTCGTAGGGCAGAACTCCCAGGCTCGAGAAGATTGCGTTCCAGTCGTGCTCGATGTAGTCGGAGTCGCCGGTGGTGACGAGGGGCAACGCCATGGCGCGGGCGTCGGCCATGTAGGTTGCGGTGTAGAGCCAGTTTTCGAAGAAGAAAAAGCTGCAGAATACGAACGCTCCGGGCTGGCGCTCGTGAAAGAAGTAGGCTGCGAGAAGCAGCGGGACGAGCCATTGCAGCAGCGTGCCTCCCCAGAGGCACAGCGTTGGGCCGAACCAGCGAAAGAGCAAGTGTCCGCCTTCGTGGACGACGAGGTTGGCGGAGTCGATGAACAAATAGTCGCCATGCATGCTGAAGGCGTAGAGCAGGAAGATCGCGTAAAAGGCGAGCCATCCGAATATCGCCCAGCGCGAAATGGGACGCCAGTCTTCTCGGGCGCCCGACCATTCTGCGACTGAATCCAGGTACGCGGACATGCTGGATTCAATTGTAGACAGCGGCGATGCGCGGGGCGAGATTACGGCGGTGCGTCGTCTTGACGGCGCCGGGGGGCGCCCGTCACTCCGTCAAACTCCACTAAACCAGGCTCGTTCGTGGGCTCACTTCTGTGGCGACGATCCCGCAGCGGCTTCTTCTTTCAGATAGTTCTTCGATAGAGTGCCTTTCTGTTTCGCAATCTCCAGCAATGTGGGGTAGAACTGCACAAATGTCGTGTCGACTGCGGCGTGCTGCTGGTGGCAGGAGTAGCACTCGGCTTTCGTCGGAATTGGCTTAGTGGGGCCGCTTTCGTCATAGCCGAAGAAGGCCCATCCACCGGGCAAACGGGCGTCTTTGACGTGGACGGAGCGCGCCATGACGTCGTTGGTCTGGTAGTGTCCTGCCTTGTTGATCGAGCCTTTGTTCGCGGCCATGCGGCCTTCGAGTACGAGCATCGTTTTGTCGGGCCATGTGCCCGTTGCGACGAAGACCTTGTAGGACTCGGGATTGACGAAGACGTTGTCGAACATGGAATGTCCAGCCATGGAAGGATCGGGGTTGTAGTCCATATCCATGCCGGTGGTGAGGTAAATCCACTCGCGATAGTTTGTGGGGAACACCAGCCGTCCGTCCGCCGTATAGACAGGTGTGTTGGGATTGTTTTGTGGTGGCATCGGAGCGGTCTGCGCCAGTAAGGCGGCCGACACGAAGAGCAGAGCGCAGTAGCGAAGCATAGGTTTCTCCTGGGGCATGCACGTCATACCGTGAAAGTGTTGCCAAGGTAACGAATTGAGTTAGGACGAGTCTAGAACAAAGGCAACCTCGTAGTCGCGGGAAAGCGCGCAGAGAAGGTTGCGAGGGAAGGTCAAAGGAAAAACCAGAGATGGCAAACAGCGAATCGCAGGAGCGGCAGGGACCGGCACTTGGAGCGGGCAGTTTCTACGGCGCGGTTGCGGCCAAGCGCGAGCAGTGTGGTGCGATCTTCACCGATCTGCGGCATGCCACGCCCAGAAAGCTTCCCGAGCATTCGCACGAGTTGGCGTTCTTTGCGCTGTTGCTGGAGGGCGAATATGGGGAGCGCTATCAGCGACAGGATATGCAGTTCCGTCCGTTTACAGTTCACTTTCGGCCAGCGGGCGTTCCGCATCAGGATGAAGTGGGTCCGCGGGGGGTACGGTTTTTCGAGATTGAGGTTCGTCCGAGTTGGAGGCAGCGGCTGGCGGAATGTTCGGCGGCGCTCGATCTTGCACACGATGACTGCAAGGGTGGTCCGCTGCTTTGGCTTGCCATGAGGATGTTTCGCGGGTTTCAGGGGGCGGCGGCCGACGATCTATTGGTCGAGAGTCTGTTGGCCGAAATGCTGGGGCGCATTGCGCGGACGCCGCGGGAGCGTGCGGACCGCCATCCGCGGTGGATTGTGCGCGTGATGGACAAGATCAACGCCGAACATTGCGACCGGCTTACGCTCGACGCGCTCAGCCGGGAGGCGGGCGTGCATGCGGTCCATCTTTCGCGAGTCTTTCGCAGAGTGATCGGCGAGGGGATTGGCGACTATGTGCGCCGACTTCGAATCCGCGCGGCATGCGAGCGGATGCTTGCGGAAGAGTCATCGCTGGCCGAGATCAGCATGGCAACAGGCTTTGCGGACCAGAGTCACTTCACGCGTGAGTTCCGCAAGGCGACGGGAACGACTCCGGCCGCGTTCCGGGCAGACGTGTCGGGCCGCAAGTCAAAGTCGCGCTCCACGCCGTCAGCCGAACACCTGCGAGCGAAGCTAAGAGTGGCCGGCTAGCGTCCGAACATCGGGTAGTGGCTGGCCGCGCCCATCAGAAACAGCATGGGGAACGACAGGACAAAGTTGGAGCGCGAGGTGAGGAAAACTTGCCGCGCCAGGTACTTTGCTTTCTCGGGCATCGCGGTGCCGTTGGCCGCGTTGTCGGCGGTCCACCGGATGATCTTCTTTTGCGCCCGCCAGATTACTCCCCAGACATTCAACATCATCGTCCAACCGATGCCGCCACCGATGCCGATGGCGAGCAGGCGATTGCTCTCCCATCCATGATCGTTGAAGCGGAGGAACAAATATGAGGCTGCGACGACGATTACGGTGTAAATGACGGCAAGTACCGGGCCTTTGTCCAGAGCGCCTTTGCCGGGGATCTGGCAGGCATACATCAGGCCCCAAGCGACCGTCCAAATGCCAAAGAACGTGCCCATCGCGACGCCCGAAGTCGAACCGCCGTTGCGGGCGTCGGAGGCGACGATGCTGCCCCAATAGGCGAGTCCCATCAGGACGGTCAGCACCGAGCCCCAGCGAAACCACCACAGGGCGCGTGTCATCAAGCCGGGCAGGACTTTGCCCCTGGTTGCGGAATCGAGCTCTTTCATGAAGGGAACATTCACCAGGTTAAAGAAGAACAAGAGTCCCAGCCAGGTAATGCCTCCGATGAAATGCAGCCAACGAAACAGCATGAGGAGGTTGGTGTTGACGTCGGTGGGGAAGTTGATCTCGATCACGTGGAACTCCTATCGGGAAGGCCGGTTCGGGACCTTGGCTGGGCAACGGTTTTGGGACGTATTGTGGAACTGACGATTGTAGATGGGCGGGCGAGGGAAGGGAAATTGCGCGGATTTTACGAAAGCCGGAAATGACCGCCAGACGGGCTACTGGCGGCGATAGTCATGAGAATATTGTTGCACTGCACGTTGAAAAGGGCGGGGCGAGGCCGTATTGTAGGAGCCGATGGAAACGAGGGCTGCGGCCAATCCTCTAATCCCCAAGCTCAAGGCGCAGCATCGGACGAAGGAGATCGGCAAATGGAAGCGAAGCCGGCACAGCAGAACATTCAGGATTCTTTCCTCAATACGGCACGAAAGGAACGGCACAACATCACCATCTACCTGGTCAGCGGAGTAAAATTGACCGGCCGCATCCGATCGTTTGACAAGTATTCCGTAGTCCTGGAGACCAGCAATCAGGAGCAGCTGATTTTCAAGCACGCGATATCGACAGTCGTGATCTCACGTGGGTCGCACATCCATGCGGAAACGAAGCCAGCGAGCTCAGCGCCGTCTTCGCCAAGCGGAGCGGCGATATCCGCCTCAGGTACTGAGGGATGAAGTGAGATTCTTTGCGTCGAAATGACTCCAGACTGAACGACCGCGACGATTCGAAGAAGAGTTCGCGGAGCGCGGCGAAGACCGTTGAAAATCCAGCGGAGCGGCAAGAGCGCGCATTTCTGGTTGGGGTAGAGTTTCGCTCGAAAGGCCGCAGCGGGCGCGCGGGAAAGCCGGCTTCGACCATTCCTTCGGGAGCGAAGGCGGCGCGGGATCACGCGGCGAACACGGCTGCTGCGACCTCGCCGTCATCTTCCTCTTCAACCTCCTCCTCTTCAACTTCGACTTCGACTTCGTCATTGCGGTTGGATTCTCCCGAATTCAGTTCAGAAGAATCGCTGGACGAATTGCGCACGCTGGCGGCCAGCGCGGGCGCTGAAATTGCCGGGGAATTCACGCAGCGCCGCGACCGTCCTGATCCGGCGACCCTGATCGGCAAAGGAAAGCTGGAAGAGATTGCGGGGGCTTCCGCCTCGGTTTCTGCCGACGTGATTCTGTTCGATCACGATCTCTCGCCTTCGCAGCAGCGCAATATCGAGCGCGTACTCAAGACGCGAGTCATCGACCGGACTCAGCTCATCCTCGACATTTTTGCCCGGCACGCACGCACGCGAGAAGGGCAGTTGCAAGTCGAGCTGGCGCAACTGGAATATATGCTGCCGCGACTGGCGGGGCACGGCATTGAGATGTCGCAACTGGGCGGCGGTATCGGGACGCGCGGACCGGGCGAAACGCAGCTCGAGACCGACCGGCGGAAGATTAACCGGCGCGTGCGGCACGTCAAGCAGCAGATTGAGAATGTGCGGCGCATCCGCGCGCAGCAGCGGCAGCGGCGCGAGTCGGTTCCCGTATCGCTGGTGGCGCTCGTGGGCTATACCAACGCGGGAAAGTCGACGCTCTTCAACGTGCTGACGCATTCGAAGGTGCTGGAATCGTCGCGCATGTTCGCGACGCTTGATCCGACGATACGCGGGGCGGAGCTGCCGTCGAAGCGCAAGATCCTGTTCTCCGACACGGTCGGTTTCATACGGCATCTTCCGCATACGCTGGTCTCGGCGTTTCGGGCGACGCTGGAAGAGGTGCAGCGGGCGACGCTGATCATCCAGGTCTCGGATGCGAGCAGTCCGATTTCGGCGGAGCAGGACGCGCAGGTGGAGAGCGTGTTGAAGGAACTGGAAGCGGATAAGAAGCCGCGGCTGCGAGTGATGAACAAGATCGATTTGCTGCTGCCGAAGCAGCGCGAGTCGCTGTTGGACGATGAACGGACGGTCCACGTGTCAGCGGCGAAGGGGATTGGGCTGGGCGCGTTGCTGGAGCGGGTGGATGCACTGCTGGATGAGGATCGTCCGAGCCGGGTGAAGCTGAGGATCCCGCAAAAAGAGGGGAAGATTCTAGCGCAGTTTCAGGCGGGCGCGCGTGTGTATTCGCGTCAGTATCAAGATGGGATGGTGCTGCTGGAAGCGGACGCGCCGGCGTCGATGCTGCGGCGGGTAAGGGCCTGGATGGTGGAGTAGGGTATTTTCCCTCAGCGGCTAAAGCCGCGTACAGAGCGAGGTCTGACGGCATGGCTGAAGCCATGCCCTTTCACAACCTTTGCGAGCCGAGACATTGATCCGGTCAACTTCTTTCGAACGGCTGCTCCAGCGAGGGGCTTTGCGGGGTGAATAGCTCGGCGCCTTTCTCTCTAATGTGCATGTCGTCTTCCAGGCGGATGCCGAATTCTCCTCGGATGTAAATTCCCGGTTCATCGCTGAAGGTCATTTCGGGTTGAAGCTTCGTCGTGTTGCCGCGGACGAGGTAGGGCCACTCGTGGCCGTCCATGCCCATGCCGTGGCCGAGGCGATGGGTGAAGTGTTTGTAGTCGGGACCGTATCCGGCGTCGGTGATGACCTGGCGCGCGGCGGCGTCGATGGATCCGGCTTCGACTCCGGGGCGTGCGGCGGCTAAAGCGGCGCTCTGGGCGCGGTGCACGATGTCGAAGACCTGCTTCATCTTGTCGCTCGCCTTGCCGAGGACGAAGGTGCGCGTGATGTCCGACTGATAGCCTTCCACGGAGCAACCGCCGTCGATCATCACGATGGTGCCTTCGCGAATGCCCTGCGGTTGGACGGAACCGTGCGGGAAGGCCGAGTACTCTCCGACTTGAACGTCGGCGCCGCCTTCGAATCCCAACTTGCGGTGCGCCTGTTCGATGAGCTCTTCGACTTCTGTCTGTTTCATCCCAACTTTCATGGACTGGTAGGTGGCTTCGTAGGCGGCGAGAGTGACTTTCGCCGCGAGGCGCATGAGTTCAATTTCGTGCGGGCTCTTGATCATGCGGCATCCGGCGGTGACCGGGGTTGCACTGGTAAAAGTGGCGCTGGGCGCGGCTTTACGAAGATTGTCACTGAAGAGGAACTTGGCCGTTTCTTCCACGCCGATGTTGCCGCCGGCGATGTGACGGTCGGCGAGTCCTTGTGCGACGCGAGCGTATGGGCTTTCGTCTTCTTGCCAGACGCGGAGGTCGATTTTGTTGTCGACGGGCGCTTGCGCGATCTGCTCGCGGGCCCGATCTTCTTCGAAGGCGGGCGCGACGTAGAAGGCGTCTCCCTTGGCGGGCAGCACCATGGCGAAGAGACGCTCGCCGCCTTCCCAGCGGATGCCGGTGAAGTAGGCGAGGGAGGTGCCTTGCGACAGGAAGATGGCGGAGAGATTGTTGGACTGCATCAGGAGGCGGGCTTTCTCCTGACGCTCGGTGCGCTCGATGACGGTGATGGGCGTGGCTTGCTGGCGCAGAGAGCGGAGGGCGGCGATGGCTGGCGGCAGAGACTTATCGTCTTCGGCGGCGTGGGCGAGCGCGGGCAAAGCGACGCCGGCGGTAGCGGCGAGGGAACCGGTCTGGAGAAAGTGACGGCGCGAAAGCATGGGGGCTCCTGAGAAAGAGGACATTATATAGAGGCTTTTCCAGTTCTCAGTTCTCAGTTGTCAGTTCTCAGTTAGTGCGAGTTGGTCAATGCGCGCTGCATTTGGAGGCTGCATTAGAATGAATCGTTGTTCGCGAGGCGGTCGACGTTAGGAGTCATCCTTTCAGGAGGAATCATGGGCAACTACGCGGTAACGGCGGGGCGGATGGTGGCACACAACATGGTGACCACACAGTTTGAGCTGGACGGCTTTCGCGTCACGCGGACGCTGGGCGTGGTGCGTGGAATCGTGGTGCGTTCGCGGTCGATCTTTGGGACCATTGGCGCGGGCTTGCAGACGCTGGTCGGCGGCAACATCACGCTGCTGACGAACCTGTGCGAGAAGACGCGGGCCGAGGCCTTTGACCTGATGCTGCAACATGCGGCCGAGGTCGGTGGCAATGCCGTGGTGGGCGCGCGCTACGATGCGACCGAAGTGATGCAAGGCGTCACCGAGGTGCTGGCGTATGGGACGGCTGTGTTTGTGGAAAAAAGCTAGTTGTTGGCTCTTAGCTCTTAGCTGCGCTTCGCTGCGGTCGGGATGTCAGGGGGGAGAGGATCTGGGCTTTGACCTTATAATCGCGGGATGGGGCGCGAGGTACATGCGGCTTGTCCGCACGATTGTCCGGATGCTTGTGGAGTGTTGATTACCGTCGAGGACGGGCGGGCTACGAAGATTGAGGGGGATCCGAAGCATCCGGTGACGCAGGGGTTTCTTTGCGCCAAGGTCGCGAAGTATCTGGATCGAGTTTATTCGCCGGAGCGGGTGCTGTATCCGATGCGGCGGGTCGGGGATAAGGGGGCGACGGCGGGTTCGCACGAGCATGCGGGCGAGACGCCCGCATCCACACAATCGGCCGCAGCCACACATACACAAACTTGGCAGCGGATTTCTTGGGATGAGGCTTTGGATGAGATCGTCTCGCGCTTTCGGGAGATCGGGGCGGAGTTTGGCTCGGAGGCGATTCTGCCTTATTCCTACGGGGGGACGATTGCGGCTTTGAATGGCGGGTCGATGGACCGGAGATTTTTTCATCGGCTGGGGGCTTCGCAACTGGAGAGGACGATTTGTTCGGACGCGGGCGAAGTGGGTTTGCAAACGGTGTTAGGCGTGAAGATGGGGACGGAGCCGGAGCAGTTTGCGGAATCGAAATACATCATCGCGTGGGCTTCGAATATTCATGGCAACAACGTCCATTTGTGGCCGTTTGTGGAAGAGGCGCGGCGCAGAGGGGCCAAGCTGGTGGTGATCGACCCGTATCGAACGCGGACGGCGAAGCTGGCGGATTGGTATTTGCCGATCAATCCGGGGACGGATGCGGCACTGGCGCTGGGGATGATGCATGTGATCATGCGGGAAAATTTGCAGGATGCGGATTACGTGGCGCGCTACACGGTCGGGTTTGAAGAGTTGAAGGCGCGGGCGGCAGAATACACGCCGGAAAAAGTCGCGCACTGGACGGGGATCGCAGCGGACGATGTAAGGAAGCTGGCGCGGGAGTATGCGACGGTGCGTCCGTCGGTGATTCGGGTGAACTACGGCATACAGCGCTCGGATGGCGGCGGGATGGCGATGCGTGCCGTGGCGATGCTGCCGTGTCTGATTGGATCGTGGAAAGAAGTTGGCGGCGGGTTGCAGCTTTCGACGAGCGGAGCATTTGCGTTGAACAGCGCGGGGCTGAAGATGCCCGAGTTGATGGAGACGGCGCTGGGTCGGCCGGCGCGGATCGTGAACATGGTGCAGTTGGGGTCGGCATTGAATTCGTTGACCGATCCTCCCATCAAGGCGCTGTTTGTTTACAGTTCGAATCCGGCGGCGGTGTGTCCCGATCAGAATGAAGTGGTGCGGGGATTGATGCGTCCTGATTTGTTCACGGTGGTACACGAGCAGTTTTTTACGGACACGACGGATTACGCAGACATCGTTTTGCCGGCGACGACTTTTTTTGAGCACAAAGATTTGCAGGCGGCGTACGGACATTATTTTTTGCAGATCTCGAACCAGGCGATTGAGCCGCTGGGGGAGTGCCGCTCGAATGTGGAGCTGTTTCGGGCGCTGGCGCTGCGCATGGGATTTGAAGAGGAATGTTTCCGAGAATCGGTGGATGGGATGATCGATCGAGCGTTGGCGGTGGAGAATCCGAAGCTGGAGGGGATTACGCGGAAGAGGCTGGAGCGAGAGCCGTTTGTGCGGCTGAATTTTGGGCAGGCCGGAGACAAGAACGCTGGGGCTTCGCAAGAATCAGGCGCTTCACAAAAATACGAGCCATTCTTGCCATTTGCCGAGGGAGGCTTCGCGACTGCAAGCGGGAAGGCGGAATTTTATAGTGAGAGTTTGAAGAGGCAAGGGTTGGATCCGGTGGTGGCGTTTACGCCTCCGGAGGAATCGCGGCATGGAAAAGGATCGCGCGGGGGATTTCCGCTGGAGTTGTTGGCGCGGAAGCCGGACAATCATTTGAATTCTTCGTTCGCCAATTTGCCTTCGGTGCGGAAGATGGAGCCGCGGATGGGGGACTTGGAGATGAACGCGGCCGACGCCGACTCGCGTGGCATCAAGAATGGCGATCGGGTGCGCGCGTTCAACGGGCGCGGCGAGATCGTTTTAGAGGCGCGGGTGGATGGCGCGGTGGCTCCCGGAGTGGTCGCCGCGAGGTTGGATTGGGCGCGACTGAGTCCCGACGGCCACAATATAAATGTGCTGACTTCAGAAAAACTTACAGACATGGGCAACGCGGCCACGTTTTATTCCGTCTGTGTTGAAGTAGAACTTTTTCGGGCGAAGCTTGGGGAATGCAAATGATGCTCTGCCTTGGACGGTTCTCACTCTCTACCGTATAATTGCCGTTTCCTAACTCTAGCTTTCCGAGGTAGTTGCAATTCATTGTCGGCATCATGCTATTCCTACGTGCGCCCAAGGGGGCGACGATAAGGGTCCGCTGAGAGACGCCAAATCCTCTCCATCTCATTCCTCCCAAAGCAATTGGAGGCGGGGGTTCGTGTCGGCACGCTTCGCCTGGAATCGAATTCTGGCGCTGCTGTCGCTGCTCGAGCTTCTGGTCATTGTGTTTCCGGCGCTGACGCTTCCGGCATTCGCGCAGCAGGACCTGGTTGTCGGCATTGATGTGCATGGCAACCGGCGTATTCCGGCGGATACGGTGAAGGCGCGGATCTTTACCAAAGTGGGCGATGTGTATGACAACGCTGCCATTGAGCGGGATTTCAACGCGTTGTGGAACACCGGATACTTCGAAGATATCCGCTTCGAGCGCGAGCAGAATCCCAAGGGCTGGATTCTGCATATTTACCTGAAAGAGCGGCCAACGATCCGCGAGATCAACTACACGGGTCTGAACGCGGTCTCGACCAGCGACGTGCTGGATCGTTTCAAAGAACGCAAAGTCGGGTTGTCGGTGGAGAATCAGTACGATCCGACGAAGATCAAGAAGGCGGAAGTTGTTTTGAAGGAGTTGCTGGCCGAGCACGGGCGGCAATTTGCGACGATTCGCACGGAAATTCGGCCGATTCCTCCGGCAGCGGTCGGCGTGACGTTTGTGATCCGCGAAGGGCCGAAGGTTAAAGTGGGCCACATACGCTTCCGCGGGAACAAGCACATTAATGATCGTACGCTGCGGGCGGCGATGAAGAACTTGAAGCCGATCGGCATTCCGAAGTCAATCTTCCTGGAAAACCTCTTTGCCAAGACCTACGACGCGACGAAACTGGAAGAAGACACGGAACGGGTGCGGGCGGAGTTCCAGAACCGCGGGTATTTCAAGGTGGTGGTGGACGATCCGAAGACGGAGATTCACGACACGGGGCGGACGGGGATTCATATTCCATGGGTGCAACCGGGCCTCGGAAAATCGGTCGACATCACGATGCCGATCACCGAGGGCGAGCGCTACCATCTGGGCACGATTACGTTCAAGAACAATAAAGCGATTTCGAACGTGGCGGCGTTGCGCAGTCTCTTCCCGATGAAGGACGGCGATATTTTCAGCCGCGACAAGGTTGCGACCGGCCTCAAGAATTTGACGAAGGCGTATGGCGAGGCGGGATTTATCAACTTCACGCCCGTGCCCGACACGAAGTTTGACGACGAGAAGAAGACGATCGACCTGATCATCGACGTGGACGAAGGCAAGCAGTTCTATGTGCGGCGGATTGAGTTCCAGGGAAATACGACGACGCGCGACAAGGTGATACGGCGCGAAGTGGCGCTGGAAGAAGGGCAGATCTACAACTCGCGGCTGTGGGAGTTGAGCTTGCTGCGGTTGAACCAGCTCGGCTATTTCGATCAGCTCAAGCCCGACGATCCCAATACGACCGAGCGCCACCTCGACGAGAAGGCAGGCACCGTCGATCTGACGTTGAAAGTGCATGAGAAAGGCAAGAACAGTATCGGATTGCAGGGCGGCGTCAGCGGCTTGGCCGGCGCGTTTGTCGGCATTAATTACGCGACCAACAACTTCCTTGGTTTGGGCGAGACGTTGTCGGTGCAGGCGAGCCTGGGCAATTACCAGCGCGACCTGGTATTTGGATTTACCGAGCCGTATTTGTTTGATAGGCCGATCCAGGCGGGCTTCAACGTCTACACACGAAAGACGAGCTACGATCAGGCGCGGCAGTATGCGATCGCGACCGGGCAGAATCTGAATTTGCCGTCGCAATATCTTCAGAATTACCAGAACTATTCGCAGTCGAGCACGGGCATCACGGGAACGCTGAGTTATCCGCTGCGCAAGGGGCATTCGTTCAAGCGCGTGGGCATCAGCTATTCGTTTGACCGGTCGTCGCTGGTTGCGGTGAGCAGCGCTTCGAAACTGCTGTTTGAGAATCTGAATTTCCGCGGCATTACGGGGCCGAACGCGCTGAACGGGATTATCACGAGCAAGATCACTCCCAGCTTCACGATGAACACCTTGGATGCGTCCTATGCGCCGCATCACGGCAAGAGTTTATTTATTGGCGGCGAGTTTGCGGGATTGGGCGGGACGGTGCATACGATCCGGCCGATCGTGCAGTACAAGCAGTTTTTTCCCATGCAGAAGCGGCGCAATGCGTTGGGATTCAACGTGCAGGGATCGTTTATTTCGGGCTTTGGCGGGATCGTAGCACCTCCGTTTGAACGCGCCTACCTCGGTGGCGAAAACGACTTGCGCGGTTTCGACATACGAACTGTTTCTCCGATCGCTTATTTGCCGAGCGCACAGACGGTGGCGCTGCGCAGTCCGACGGGACAGTTCTTGCCGGCGAATCCGAATTTCCCGGTGGGCTCGAACGGCGCAACCTGCGTGTCGAACTGTATTAATATTCCGATTCCGTATCAACAGTTGACGACGCCGGGCGGCGATCTCAGTATCCACGGCAACCTGGAGTACCGCATCACGATCGCGGGGCCGGTAGCCATTGCGCCATTTGTCGATATGGGCACGGATCCGATTCTGCGGAACTCGCAGTTGCAGATTAATCCGACACAATATTCGACCCTGGCGAATACATTCTTCGGTTGCCCGACGCCACCGAACGCGCAGAACGGTTTCAGTTGCCAGGGCGGAGCGAAGATCGGTGGAATCTCGCAATACCTCAATCCGGTTCCGGGGACGAACTGGACTCCGCGCATGTCGACGGGACTGGAATTGCAGACGATGCTGCCGGTGGTGAATGCGCCATTCCGCATTTACTACGCGTATAACGCGCTGCGGCTGGATGGAAGCGCGGAGCCGCCCGTTCAGATCAATCGAGGGATGTTCCCTTGTCCGGTGGCCGGACCGACCTGCCAGGACTACGGCGCCGGCAACTATACCTACAACCTGACCCGGGCGACGCTGGGCTCGAAGTACACGCTGCTGGAACCGAGGAAGACGTTCCGGTTCTCGGTGGCGACAACGTTCTAGGGTCAGCTTTCAGCCATCAGCCGTCAGCCATCAGGTTTTCCGATGGGCTCGCGGCCGCCCGCTAATTGCACAGATTTGGGAGTCGCACATTCGTGCGACTTCGAGGAATTGTCGATCGCGCCAGAGGTTTTCCTGATGGCTGATCGCTGACGGCTATTACTCGATGTTTACTAACTGGCTGGCTGGCTCTGAGGGTGCGGCGGGATGTTGCGGAGCGCGCCAGGCGTCCACGATTGAAACTTGATGCACGCAGGAAACGGTGCAGTGCGGGGCGCAGGATTTTTCGGTGTGGAATTCGCGGCGGATGTCGGCAATCGTATATTTTTCCAGCGGGATGCCGGGATAGCCACGCTGCTGCGAGCAGTAATGGACTAATCCATCTTCGCAGATGTAAAGATAGCGGGCGCCGGCGCGGCAGCGCCATTCGTTGGGGCGTCCGAGAGCGATGTTGTCTTGAAAGGCGTTGACGCGGGTGAAGCTGCGCTTTTCGAGTCCCTTCATTTCGTTGTAGACGCGGCGCTCTTCGTCGTTCAGCGGCTGCACCTGGCCCGAGCCGTCGTGGATGATTCCTACCGTCGAACTGAATCCTAATTCCAGAGCGCGTTTACCGATGGTGAGAGCGTCTTGCGGATAACTGACGCCACCTCCGACCACGGAGTTGATGTTGACGTGAAAGTCGGCGTGTTCGGCGAGCAACTGCAACTTGCGATCGAGAACCTTCAGGCTCTTTTTGGAGACTTCGTCGGGATTGACGTTGTCGATCGAAATCTGGAGCCATTCGAGGCCAGAGCGATTGAGGCGCTGGATGCGGTCGGCGGTCAGCAGGTATCCGTTGGTGATGAGGCCGGAAACGATGCGCCGGGTGCGCATGTGGTGGATGATGTCGTCGAGCTGCGGATGCAGCAGGGGTTCGCCTCCGCTGATGGTGATGACGGAGGTGCCCAGATCGCCGAGCAGGTCGACGCGGCGCAGCATCTGGTCGGTCGCGACGGGCTTCGAAAAATCGTCGAACTCGTTGCAGTAGGTGCAGGCCAGGTTGCAGCGGCGTATGGGAATGAGATGCGCGAGCAGGGGATGGTCGGTCGAAACCACGGCCTTCATGATTTGCCACAATCCGTGGACATTGCGCTCGGCCGCCTTCAGTTTGCGGCGGAGGGTGACGGATTTGGCAGGCGGCGTAATGGTGGTGGACATGAATTCGCTACGGTCTCGATCTAACTAGTCCTGTCGATTGGAACACTTCTACCATTTGAACACGTTCTTCTATCGGAAGACTTCTTTCTATTGAAACACCGGGACGGGGTTTGTGGCGAATTTGGGGCAGTATTCGGTGCAAAAGCAGGGTCGAACGGCAAGGGATGGTCATCCGGGCCAGCGTGCTTTCTTTCCTCGATGCGCAAGCGAAGTGCAATGGTTTGCAGTTTCGTTCCGGCAGGAATTTTGCCTGGGGATGAGCTGGGCAGCATTGGCAACGCTCTTGGAAGGGTTTGCGGGCTTTTGAAATGGCCGCAAACTTGCTAATAATGGCAATAATGTCTATTCTTATTATCGACATTAAGCCGGAGTAGTCTTGGCAACCCCCCAGATCGACGTTTTGATTATCGGAGGCGGATTCAGCGGCACCATGCTGGCGGTGCAGTTGTTGCGGCGCACGAGTGCGCTGTCGATCGCGATTCTCGATCCGAATTCCACGCCCGGAAGAGGGCTCGCGTATCGTTCTCCCCACCGGTTTCATCTGCTGAACGTTCCGGCGGGAGAGATGGGTGCGTTTCCCGGCGATCCGAAAGATTTCTTGCACTGGGCGCGAAACAACTACCACGTCTCGGTGCAGGCGCGGAGTTTCCTGCCGCGCGCGGTCTACGGAGACTACGTGGCCAGCATCTTCAACGGGACGCTCGCCGAACACGGGAGCGAGCGTTTTCAGTGGATTCAGGACGAAGTGTTGTCGGTGCAACGGCGGAAGGGGAGGGTCGCGGTGCAGCGGCAGGATGGTTCGGAGATGCAGGCGCGAGCCGTGATTCTGGCGACGGGTAATTTTCCTCCGAGCGCGCCGAAGATTCCGCGGCTGCTGGGCAGCGGATCGCTGAGCCGTGCTTTTGGTAACTCCGGCAACTCTTTTCGAGGTGCGGCCCGCAGCTCCGTTTATGTACAGTTCGCGTGGTCAGACAAGGCGCTCGAAAGTCTGGCAGAGGACGCGAGCGTGCTTCTGCTGGGCTCGGGACTGACCAGCGTCGACATGATCATGGGCCTGAAGTCGAAGGGCTTTCGGGGGACGATTCACGTGCTCTCGCGGGAGGGGCTGGTTCCGAGCCGGCATCAACCGAGCAAGGCATGGCCGACTTTTTGGGATGAGCAGGCGCCGCGAACGACGCGGGGTTTGCTGCATATGATTCGCGAGCAGGTGGATGCGGCGGCCGAGCAGGGGGTGGACTGGCGCGCCGTGATCGATACTCTGCGTCCGGTGACGCAGGGGATCTGGCAGTCGCTTCCGGTGAACGAGCAAAGACGATTTCTGCGGCATGTGCGGCCCTATTGGGATGTGCACCGGCACCGGCTTGCTCCGGAAATCTCCGACATTTTTTCTGACATGGAAGCGGAGGGGCAGATCCGATTCCACACGGGACGGATTACGGATTATCGCGAAGAAAACGGCCGGGCGGACATCGCTTATCGCGAACGCGGAGCGGCGACGATCAAGCACCTGCACGCCCATCGCGTGATCAACTGCACGGGATCGGAGACGGACTGCCGACGCATCGACGATTCGCTGATCACGAGCCTGTTCGTGCAAGGCCTCGCGCGGCCCGACGCGTTGTTTCTAGGACTCGACGTGGATCCAGAGGGCGCGCTGATCGACTATCGCGGAAAGCCATCGCGGTCGCTGTTCACGATTGGGCCGACGCGCAAAGGACGGCTGTGGGAGACGACGGCGGTACCGGAGATTCGGCAACAGGCGGAACAACTCGCGGGACATCTGGTGGATGTTCTCGAAGGTCGTGCACAGGACGAGAGTCAGTTATTCGATAAAGCGGTGTGAAGCGAAACAGAATTTCAGCCTCGTGCCCACGATTCAGGATTAAGCAGTCTCTTCGCTGATATTTTCGTGCCCAGCGGCGCTGAGGGCGCTAATCGCCTGCGGCAGTTGCTCGCGTTTGATCAGCACATAATCGGTGTCAAAGGTTGAGATCGCGAAGATGGGAATCTTCGCTTCGGCCAGCGGCTGCAGAAAAGAAGCCAACACTCCGGTCAGAGAAAAAGGGAAGGGGCCGCGGAGTTGCAGGGCGATCCATCCCAGTTCGGCTAGAGCGCCCGGCGGAAGCCGACCTTCCGAGCACGCTTCTTCCGAAACGACGAGCGAGAGTTCATCGGGAGTGCGAACGACGGCGCAAACCAGGGCCGAGGATGCCGCATCCAGCAAGCGAGAGGGAATGTCGGCATTCGGAGCGAGACGGCAGATGGCCAACGGTTGAGGCAGAACGCGGAATTGCAAATGGTGCGGCACGGCGAACTGGAAGATTACTACAGCGGCCACAAGCGAGGCGAAGGTTCGGCGCGATTGTTTCCCGCCTCCGCGAACTACTACCTACTCCATGCTGCCGCCCATCGGCACATAGCGGAAGGTACGACCGTCGAAGTATACGGCGGAACTTTCTTGCGTTTCGCCGGCTTCTTCAACGTAGATCGCTTCGATCATTTTCTTGCGTAGCTTCATCTTCTTTACGGTGATTGAGCGAAAAGGCACATGCACTAGAACGAACTTGGCCTTCGGAGTGGCGGAGCGCCAAGCATCGGGTCCGGAGCCGCGAACGATCAGCACCATCAATCCGCGCAAAGCAGGATCGGCTTCGCTGAATGTGGTGGTGACCTTGGGATCGCCAAAGCCATAAAACTCGTAATAAGGATCGACGACGGTGAAATTGTGCTCGGCTTGCTCGGGCAAGGGATTTTTGCAGTGCGCCGCGATCACCACGTCTTCCACGCCGTCGCCGTCGAGGTCGCCGTACATCGGTTCGATGTCGGGGATGATGGTGAATTCTTTTCCAAACTGGCGCTGCACGTAGGCGTTATCGACTTTGATTTTGAGAGCTGCGGGCGCCTGCCCGAACGATGGGACTAACAGCGCGGCACAGAACACCAGGAGAAAAGATACGTTTCGCATGGATTTACTGTAGCGTTCGAACGTCACGAAAGGCAGGTAACGAAAGTCACCTGCCGGAGGCGATGCAAGAGCAGTCCCTAAAGGGGCATTTCACGGGAGGGGTTCTTGGCATCGCTGAAGCGATGCCCTGATACGAGCCGCAAAAGCGCAAATTACAAATTACCAATCACGAATCTCGAATTACAAATCACCAATTAAAGATTCTTCGTGAAGTGCTCCCAGCCTTGGGCTTCTAAGACCCGCGACCTGCCGTCTACGGCGGTGAGGCGCATCCCCGCGGAACGCTTGATGCGGCCAATTTGGGTGATGCGAACACCCGCAATCCTGTTGGGGATGGGGGCGGAGGAGGTGAAGAGTAGTTCGTAATCGTCTCCGCCGTGGAGCGCAAAATCGAGCGCAACATTGAGCACAATCCGCTTTTTCCCCGCGGATTCGCGGGCGCGTGGAATGGCCTCGGCATTGAGTTCCGCGCCAACGTGGCTTTCCTGGCAAATGTGTTCGAGGTCAGTCGAGAGCCCGTCGCTGAGGTCGATCATGGCAGAAGCCAGGCCATGGCGCCGCAGGTATTGGCCGACCGCAACTCGGGGCTGCGGGCGGAAAGTCTGGCACTGCGTCCATCCGGAGTGCGTTTGCCTGAGCGCGGCAATTGCGGCGGCGGAATGGCCGAGGTCTCCGGTGACATAAATTCGATCGCCGACTTTCGCTCCCGAGCGGAGGATGGCTTTGCCGCGCGGGACGGAGCCGATGACTACGATGTCGGCCATGATGCCGTCAGGGGATGCGGCGGTATCGCCTCCGGCGAGGGAGATTTTGAATTCTTTCGCGAGGCCGAGCAGTCCTTGCAGGAAATGGTCAATCCACTCTAGCGGACAGTCGTTGGGGACGGCGAGCGAGAGAAATGCGGCTTGCGGATCTCCGCCCATGGCGGCGATGTCGCTGAGCCCGCGGGTGAGGCAGCGCCGGCCGACGGACTGGGGAGTGTGCCAGTCGCGGCGGAAGTGAGTGTTCTCGATGGAGAAGTCGGTGGTAACGAGCATTTCGTGTCCGGCAGGGAGGCGAAGCACGGCGCAATCGTCGCCGATGCCGGTGACGACCGATCCGCGAGTGCGGGCGGCGGCGCGGGCGGAGCGGCGGATCTGCTGGATCAATTTCTTTTCGAGCAGCGGCACTCGATCACTATAGCGCGGGCCGGATTGCGGGCGAGGGTCGGAATCGGATCGCGCCACTTCCAGATAAAATTGGGGCGGGAGTCTTCCCACACCGCGAGTGCGGTCCCCGATGGATACAGGGTTTGCTGTAGTACAGGCCTAGGGTCTATGGGTTATTGGAGGTTGGTGGGCCGGGGAGTGACCCAATGGACAGCGCAACCACCCTGCCTTGGTAACCATCCAAAGGGCCGTGGGGCGGTTGACAGGGGGAATCAGGTTTGTTACGTTTAACTCGCCGTTCATAGAATAATTTGCCGAACCAAGTACTGCCGCTAGAATCAGTTGCAGCGAAATTGGCGTTCGGCTTGCCTGGTTCCGTGGTTCTTGGCTAGGGCCAGTCCGCTCCCTGACGGCGGCTGGTGGAATCAGGATTCCGAGCTCGAGCAAGACGGTTCCGCTCAGGGCAGGAATTCGAAACGAAAAATCTCGAATAAACGGAAGTCCGCTATTGCGTAAACGCTTTTACATATTTTTTGTGGCGCGCGACGAAGCTGGGCAGCTTCGGAAGATCACGATTCCCGTCCAATATCTTTATGTTTTGCTGGCCGGGGCGGCGATCGGAGCGCTTTGCCTGACGGGCATTGCCAGTTCCTATACGCGGATGTTGTCGAAGGTCGAGCATTATAACCAGCTGCGGACGGAAGATGCGCAGCTGAAGGATCGGTATTCGCGGCTGGAGCAAGTAGCCAAAGAACGCGACATTCAGGTGGCATCGCTCGGGTCGCTGGCCAGCGAAGTTTCGGCGCTGTACGGGTTGAAGTCGAATCCGGCGATGGTGGTGGCTTCGACGGAGCAGATTCAGGAAGCGCAGATCGATTCATCGCTCGACCAGCTTTACGCGCTGAAGCACACGGCGCTGAGCGGCGCGGCGAGCGTGGGCATTTCGCTTGGGCTGACCCGCAACTCGACGACCGCCGATTGGGTGCGTGCCAATTCCGCTCCGAATCTGTGGCCGGTTGAGGGGCAGGTTACGGGGTCATTCGGCGAGCGCATCGATCCTTTCAACGGAGAAGGCGCCTTCCACTCGGGCGTCGATATTTCAGCGAGCGTCGGGTCTGCGGTGATTGCCCCGGCGGACGGCGTGATTACCTTTGCCGAGTTTCTCGGCGGCTATGGACGCGCCGTCATGGTGGACCACGGCCACGGCATCTCGACTCGGTACGGACATCTTTCCAGCTTCGCCGTCACTGCCGGACAATATATCCACCGCGGCGATACCATCGGCTACGTCGGGCTGAGCGGACGCTCGACGGGACCGCATCTTCACTACGAAGTGCGGATTAACGATGTGCCGGTGAATCCCTATAAATATCTCCGCCTGACCGTAGCCCACCTGGGCACCGTCGAGGCAGGCTCGTAACTCGCCGGCTGTCGTCTCCGCCCAGTTCCGTCCAATCCCTTAGAGTTGAAAGAAGTTGTCATCCTGAGCGCAGCGAAGGGTCTGCTCTTTTGTGCAGCGCGGACACTCCTTTCCGGGTGACAGCCTCGCTCTTCATCGCGACCGCTGCGAGGCATTTTCCGGGCGACGGGTGGAGTAAAGGAGAACGGTTATACTCCTTCGCACGCATGACGCCGCCAGACCAAGAAAAGCGAATGCGAATCCGCATCGTAATTGGCCTCCCGTCGGCCAATTCTCAATTCGTGAAATCGCCTGGTTACAGGACACATTTCTAAAGGCGGCTATCGAACGATTCGAGATTGCGTCGCTAGGGAGTCAACTGGAACACCGTGCCGCATCCATGAGGCGCAGAGCATTCGAGGTCCCCGCCGAAGGACGTGGTTCCGTAGAGGTTGCCGCCGTTATCGAAGATCGGGGCTGAATATGGATGCAAAAATGGCCCGGCTCGACTGCCGATGGGGGCGGCGGGAATCTAGCGGCAGGAAAGAACCGGACATTGTCCCCTCACGCAGGGCAGCGGTCAAGATGAATCCCCAGGAGAGGTGGCTACTTACGGGGAAATTCCGCGCTGTCAAGAGATGGTTGACGTACCGTCGCGAAGTTCACTAACCACAAAAGGGTGGACGGCTCAATCAGTGAACCTATGGGAACAACGAGCGCGGCGACGGACGTCATTGGATAACTGTTTATTGTGACCCCGCCAGCAGTTTCTTTAGATCGCTGACGAGAGTGTTCATGGCATCGTCGAAGTTCTTGCGAGCAGTCGCAGCGCGGCTTCCGCCTTCTACTGGCTGAGTGAGCGACCAGAGAGTAATGCGGGTTTTGGGGTCGAGGATCGTAAGGTGCACGTGCAGTCCGGCAGGCGAATCGTAAGACTGGATTTCAAAAACAACATCGGCATCGGCAGGGGAGGACGTCAGTTCATACTTTCCCCAAGTCTTTATGTCCGCATAAAACTGGTTGTAGGTGAGGGTTGGAGCATGAAGTTGATGCGGAATCGTCAAATCGTCATCGCCGCTATTCGAAATGAAGACTTTTTTTGCCGCGAGGATTTGGGCGGGAATCGGAGCCGAGGGCATGGGCTGCGATTGGGCCATCAGCATCGGGATGGACGTGATCGTCGAAAGAATCAGAAGCAAAGCTGCTAGTTGGACGAGCTTTAACATGGCAGTGTTCTCCATACTGGAATCTGCTTACAGTGTAAGGCCAGTCCCGAACGTACGCTTCGGACGAAAATAGACAAACCGTTTTTCCGAATAGAGGCATCTTACTCGGTCCAGTAGGAGTTGTTTATGCGTCGTCGCTTTGTCTGCTGCTTCGTCCTTTGTGTTTGTCTTGTTTGCCTGGGCACCCTGACTTCAGCTCAAAACACCGCGTCCGCCGTTGCTCAAACCGGGTCCACACCCGTTCAAGTCGTGTACCTGACTGAGGGCACAGGCATCGTCACTTATGACATCGCCCCTCAGACCCTGAATCCGACTCAAGTAGGCTCCGTCACTGTGCCCGATGCCGTATTTAATCCCGACGTGAATCCTTGGCTAATAGCCGCGCCGAACGACCACTTCATTTATTACATCGGCTACGTTTCGCAAAGCCAGCAACGGCTTTGGGTTTTTGCCACGGATGCAACCGGCTCGCCGCAGCTTCCGGCGGTTCAGGAATTGAATGTGAAAAATCTCAACGGGCTGCTGGTTGATCCGAAGGCTAATTTTGTTTACGCGGTCTTCGAAGGGGTGAACAAGGATCAAGCCTACACCACTCCGTGGTATATCCGCCGCTATGCGGTTGATGCGGCTTCGGGCAAGCTCAGCCAGCCGCAAGTTGCGGCGACGTATGCGCTCGACAACGGAGCGGAGGGCACAACGTTATGCGGACTCACGCTGCTCGGCTTCAATTCGAGCGGCACCAGTCTTTACGATGAAGTGCCATGCAGCGCAGAGGGCGCAAGCGACGCGACTTACAACGAGCGCACGGTCAACCTCACGAATGGCGCGCTGGGTGACGATGTCGAGGTGTATAGCTGGCAGAATGGAACGGAGGGCTTTGAGAACGTCCAGTTCGTGGCCAACCGGATGTTTGACTTCGTTGTCCCCTTCAACTATGCGCAGGGTTACGATAGCGTGAATATCTATCCGATCGTGCCTTCCACGAGCACGCCGTTGCTAACCTGCACGGCGCAGATGTTGGAAGCCTGCGGGTTCTCTGCCGGCCTGGCACATCCCTCGGGCAAATACATCTTCATGGACATCGCCTCGGACGTGACCCAGATCGACAAGGTCGAAATGTCTCAGAAGAAGATTGTGGATACGTCGAACTATGTTCCCTATGAGGTCACGCAGTTCAGCCCGGATGGAACGCTGGTGTATGGAGTAACTTCCGTAAACTCCACCGATGAGCTGATGGTGTATGGGTTCAACGTCGGCACGTCGGAGGTGACTCCGGGTGGATTTATCTATCTGCCCTCGACGTATGAAGGATTCTTTAGTGCGGAGTGGCAGTGAGAGGGTGTGATGGCCAAGACTTACGGAAGGTCCGGATGTTCGGCTAAGGGGAAAAACCGGGCGGGCAGGAATGCCCGCCCCCACACATGCCCGCCCCCACACATGTGCGCTCCCATACTCGTCTGCTTCCACACTGTTCAGCTAACCCTCCACAACACTCTTTAGAGGATGTAGCGGGAGAGATCCTGGTCCTTTACGATTTCGCTTAGCATTTTTTGGACGTAGGCGGCGTCTACTTTGTACTCCTGGCCTTTTTTGTCGGAGGCTTCGAAGCTGATTTCGTCGAGGACGCGCTCCATGATGGTGTGGAGGCGGCGTGCTCCGATGTTTTCGGTGCCCTCGTTGACGCGGAAGGCAAAGCGGGCGACCTCTTCGAGAGCGTCGGGGGTGAATTCGAGTTTCACGCCTTCGGTTTCGAGGAGGGCGATGTACTGGCGCGTCAGGGAAGATTTCGGCTCGGTCAGGATGCGGACGAAGTCTTCCATGGTGAGGGACTGGAGTTCGACGCGGATGGGGAAACGGCCCTGGAGTTCGGGGATGAGGTCGCTGGGCTTGGAGACGTGGAAGGCTCCGGCGGCGATGAAGAGGATGTGGTCAGTGCGGACCATCCCGTAACGCGTGTTGACGGTGGTGCCTTCGACGATGGGCAGGATGTCGCGCTGCACGCCTTCACGAGAGACGTCGGGGCCGTGGCCACCTTCGCGTCCGGCGATTTTGTCGATTTCGTCGAGGAAGATGATGCCGGAGTTTTCGACGCGATCGATGGCGGTGCGGGTGACCTGTTCCATGTCGATTAAGCGCTGCTCTTCTTCTTGAATGAGATATTCAAAGGCCTCGTTGACCTTCATCTTCCGCTTCTTGGTGCGCTGGCCGAAGATGTTGGGGAGCATGTCTTTGAGATTGACGTCCATCTCTTCAACGCCCTGGTTGGAGATGATTTCGAAGGATGGGAAATTGCGTTCGCGAGTTTCGATTTCGACGGTGCGATCGTCGAGCTTGCCTTCGCGAAGTTGCTGACGGAGTTTTTCGCGGGTGCGGCTGGAGGACTCGGTCAGAGTGGTGCTGGCGTCGATGATTACGCCTCCGGCGGTGGTTGAGTTGGAGTCGGTACGCGGTGTGACGGGCGGCAGAAGGATGTCGAGAAGGCGCTCTTCGGCGTTGAGTTCGGCTTTGTCGGAGACGTCTTCGAGCTTTTCTTCGCGCACCATTTCGATGGCGATCTCTACAAGGTCGCGGATCATGGATTCGACATCGCGCCCGACGTAGCCGACTTCGGTGAACTTGGAGGCTTCGACCTTCATGAACGGGGAGTTGGCGAGTTTAGCCAGGCGTCGGGCGATTTCGGTTTTGCCGACGCCGGTCGGTCCGATCATGATGATGTTTTTAGGGATGACCTCTTCGGCCATTTCGGGGGCAAGCTTCTGGCGGCGCATGCGGTTGCGCAGGGCGATGGCGACGGCGCGCTTGGCGTCTTTTTGTCCGACAACGTATTTGTCGAGCTCGGCGACGATTTCACGCGGGGTGAGTTCGTCGAGCGTGACTTGTTCTTCTTCGGCGGTTCCGGGTAGATAAATGGCCATAAAATTCGTCGTTCGCTATTTGTCGTTCGCTGTTCGCTAAAATCTTCGCTTTTTCGCGAACCGCGAAGAGCGAATGAGGAGCAGCGGTTTGTTACAACTCCTCGATGGTAATCCTGTCATTGGTATAGATGCACATTCGGCCGGCAATCTTCATTGCTTCTTCGGCAATGATGCGAGGGCCGAGCTGGGTGTGGTCGGCGAGGGCCTGGGCGGCGGCTTGGGCGAAAGGACCTCCGGAGCCGATGGCGGCAATGCCGGTGTCGGGCTCGATCACGTCTCCCTGGCCGCTGAGGAGGAAGGTGGTTTCTTTGTCGGTGACGATGAGCAGGGCTTCGAGATGGCGGAGGAATTTGTCGGTGCGCCAGTCTTTGGCGAGTTCGACGGCGGCGCGTCCCAGGTTGCCGTGGTACTGCTCGAGTTTGGCCTCGAAGCGGCTGAAAAGGGTGAAGGCGTCGGCGGTTGAGCCGGCGAATCCAGCGAGGATTTTGTCTTGGTAGAGGCGGCGGATTTTCTTGGCGCCGTGCTTGATAACTGATTCGCCGAGAGTGACTTGGCCGTCTCCGGCCATGACGACCTTGTTGTCGCGGCGGACGCAGAGGACGGTGGTGGAGCGGATGAGGCGGCGAGTTGAGGCTTGGGGAGTGTCGGGGACGGCGAGTACGGATGAGTTCTTTGTCATGAGCGCAATTCTTGATTATACAGCCCATGGGGGATCAGGATTGCGGTTTGGACGGACGGCGCACTCGAATCTTGTGATCGGTAACGACTACGAAACACCCGAACCACTCTTCAACTTGCTCGGTTTGAAATGCTTCCCGCACCCGTTCCACTAGTCGCAGCCGGCTCGGAGAGTGCAATCGAATCAAGATGAGACCGTGATGAGTGCCGGGCTGGAAGCGCCGGCTGTCGGAGAAATCCAAGTCTTGCGTGATGAGAGTACGGCCTTCGATTCCAGCTTGGGTCCAGAGCTCGGAATCGTCGCAGCCCGAGAGATTTTCCTGCTCGGTGGTATGAACATCGTGTCCGAGGCCCCGCAAAAGAGTGGCGATCTGCAGCGGGAGATTCTCGTCGAGCTTGGCTTTCACTGGACGCTAGGAACCGCGGGGATGGGAAGGTCCTCTTCGGCCGAGGCTGCGGCGAATGCGATTGCCGCCCAAACATCTTCGGCTTTGAGGGTTGGGAAATCGGCGAGAATGTCTTCCGCTCCGTCGCCAGCCGCGAGACTCGCTAACACAGTTCTGAGCAACACGCGAGTGCCTCTGAAGATTGGTTCGCCGCCGCAGATTTGGCGGTCTCGGACGATACGGTCGCTGGATGGAGGAGTCACTGTGTCGCTCATAGGAGACGCTTACGCATATTTTATCACCCGTCGCTGTGCGGCGTTGACCGATCTTTTCACGGCGAGCGCCCGTCTCTCCATCATCATTTAGAATTAACTCCAACGCATTTCGGAGCTATTCTCTTTTGTCGTTTTTGGACGGGTTAAATCCGCAACAACGCGAGGCGGTCGAAACTACCGAGGGGCCTGTACTTATTTTGGCAGGCGCTGGGAGCGGGAAGACGCGCGTTATTACGTTCCGGATTGCCTACTTGGTCGAGCACTTGGGCGTGATGCCCGAGTCGATTCTGGCCGTGACCTTCACCAACAAAGCGGCCTCCGAGATGGCGGAGCGGGTCGAGAAACTGGTCGGCGGTCTCAGCGTCGCTAAGCCGGTGATTTCTACTTTCCATTCATTCTGCGTGCGGGTGCTGCGGCGGGATGTCGAGGCGTTGCGGATTCCTTCGACGGTGCCGGGGCAACCTCCGATTGGGCTGACGAAAAATTTCGTGATCTATGACGAGAGCGATCAGCAGCAGGTTGTGAAAGGGATCATGCGGCGGATGGGGCTGGACGACAAGCAACTGACGCCGCGGAATGTTCTGTCGCGAATCTCGTGGGCAAAGAATCACATGCTGGATCCGCAGGAGATTTACCTGCAGTCGGCGGACCCCAAGATGGAAAAGATTGCGCATATTTTTGAGGAGTACCGGAAAGAATTGCGCAAGGCGAACGCGATGGATTTCGACGACTTGCTGCTCGAAGCGATGCGCTTGCTGAAGTCGGTGGCGGCGGTGCGGGAATATTACAACCGGCGATTTCAATATTTGCTGGTGGATGAATATCAGGATACGAACCGCCCGCAGTACGAGTTGATGCGGTTGTTGGCGGGCGCGGGACATAACGTCTGCGCCGTCGGCGACGAAGATCAGTCGATCTACTCGTGGCGCGGGGCGGATATACGCAACATTCTGGAGTTTGAGCGCGATTTCCCCGAGGCGAAGATCGTGCGGCTGGAGCAGAACTACCGGTCGACGCAGAACATTCTGGAAGCGGCGTCGGTGGTGGTGGCGAATAATGTCCGGCGCAAGGGGAAGAATCTTTGGACGTCGCGGCAGGGCGGGGCGAAGATCGGGTACTACGAGGCCCCCGATGGAGAAAATGAGGCGCTGTTTGCGGCTGACACGATTAATAAATACATACGGTCGGCGGGGGAGAGCGGGGAGACTCCGCGGGCGGCGGTGCTCTACCGGACGAATTCGCAGTCGCGATTGTTTGAAGAGGCGATGCGGCGGTATGGGCTGAAGTATCACGTCGTAGGTGGGTTTTCGTTTTACGAGCGGGCGGAGATCAAGGATCTGATTTCGTATTTGAAGGTGATTCAGAATCCGGATGATTCGGTGTCGCTGTTGAGGGTGATTAATACTCCGGCGCGGGGGATTGGGAAGACGACGATTGAGACGATCGAGCGGCTCGGCTTGGAGACGGGGCTTTCGATGTGGGGGGCACTGGGAGAGGCGATTCGGCGGCAGTTGCTGCCCGCGCGGGCGCTCGCCGCGCTGAAGAGTTTTCGCGATGTGATCGAGGATGGGCGGGCGATGCTGGCGGGGAAGTTTCGCGAGCGGGTGGAGGAGACGGCGGGGGCGAAGTTGGATTCGGAGGAAACGGCCGAGCTGCGCTCGGCTTCGGCGGGCAGGAATGCCCGCCCCACACAAGATATTTCCACACGAGCTGATCAGGCGGACGACGAGACGGATTTTGATCCGGGGAATTTCAGTTTTGATTTTGCGGCGCACGACGTGGTCGAAGAGAGTTCAGGTTTAGACGGCGTCGAAGCTGCGGAAGAACCGCTGGCGGCTGGGGCTGGCGAAGAGACGGCGGTGGAGGGATTTCGGGCTCCGGGAGAAGCGGCGCATACGGGGGAGTTGCTGAAGTTTCTGATTGATCGGACTGGGTACATCAAGATATTGGAGGAGGAAGATACTCCGGAGGCGTATTCGCGGATTGAGAACTTGCGCGAGTTGGTGAACGCGGCGATGGATTCGAAGGATCGCGGGGAGACGCTCGATCAGTTTCTGGATCATGCGGCGCTGGTGAGCGATGCGGATCAGTATGACGAAGGGGCGCAGATCACGCTGATGACGCTGCATGCGGCGAAGGGATTGGAGTTTCCGCTGGTGGTGCTGGCGGGGATGGAAGAGGGGTTGTTTCCGCATTCGCGGACGATGCTGGAGCCGGATTCGATTGAGGAAGAGCGGCGGCTTTGTTATGTGGGGATGACGCGGGCGATGGATACGCTCGTTCTGTCGCGGGCGGTGTACCGGCGGCGGTACGGGACGGACATGCCGGAGGCGAGTGTTCCGTCGCGGTTTTTGGAGGAAGTGCCTCCGCAGCTGGTGGAGGAGATGGGAGGATCGCGGCGGCGGACGTCGGCTGCGGGCGGGACGTATTCATCATCGTCTTCTTCCCCATATTCTTCTCATTCTTCCGGCAGTTCGCGGACAAGAGTGTCCGCGCCACACGGACAAAGGCCACACTACTCTTATGAGGATGAGGATCAGAGTGCGACTTGGGATCCGGAGCGGGTGAAGGCGAAGGCGCCAACGCCGGTTAAGAATTACAACTCGATCGATAATATTGCGGAGTTTTTTGCTTCTCGGGGGAAGAAGTTCAGCGTTCCGAAGATGCTGCCGGACGAGCCGGCGGGGAAGCGCGGGTTTCGGCCGGGGCAGAAGGTGAAGCATCCGAAATATGGGGAGGGGACGGTGTATCAGCGCGAAGGGGATGGGGAAGATGCGAAGATTACGGTACAATTCCCTCGCTTCGGTTTGAAGAAATTGGTGGAGCGTTACGCGCAGTTGGAGAAGGCGTAGGCGCGGGCCGGCAAACCGAAATCACCGTCCGGGAGAAGTGTCATGGGGAAATCCAGAGGTTGGGCGTTGTGGTTGATGGTGGGAATGTTGGCGGCGGCACCGGCTTTTGGGCAAAAGAAGGCGATGCGAACGGAGCGGCGTCCGGCGGCGAATACGCCGGCGTCGGATAAAGCTCCAGTGAAAGCGCAGGATGGAACGGGTTCGTATTACATTCTGGACGGACTGCCGGTGCTGTTGACGATCCATCATGATACGGAAGCGGGCACGAACAAGCCGGTGGATGTGTATGCGTTTGTGATCGAGTTGCAGGTGATGAATTCGGATGGAGACCTGGAGCCGGAAGGGCTGCAGATTTTCAATTTCTATACGAAGTTTCCGCGGGATGCGAAGAATGATGTGAATCCGCATAACGCGCGGGACTGCAAGATTTGGGACAAACTGCAGACGGAAGCGCTCGAGAACCGGAATCCCAAGGACAAGACGTGGCCGTATGTGGAATTCGTGACGGCGGTGGGCGCGCGAGTGTTGCAGACGAATGAAGATGGGGCGGTGTGGTATAGCGACGACGTGGAATGTTGGGGAGCGTCGGATCGGTTTTCGCCGTTCTGAAGTTGAGGCCTTCCGGATAAGTCTTAGAAAAGTTTCGAGCAAAAAAGAAAAAAGAGGAAATGAAACGCAATTATGGCAAACACTGAGAAGTTAACAAAAGAAGAACGGAAGAAGAGCAAGCGAGCGTCCCGCAAGAAAGCGAAAGCGGAGAAGCCGAAGAAGCCCCGCGACTACGCGCGCGGATCGAAGAAGCCGAAGGTGAAGAAGTTGGCGCGCGGCCAAGCCAAGCGGTAAGGCGCGCGCACTGAAAGATTCGGGCATGGACCGGCTACGAGCTTGTCCATGCCCGAGTTGTGCTGTGAGGAGACAACGAACTCTTGTCGCAGTCATCCACTGAGCCCTCCGCCGAAGTGATTCGAACGTCAAGCAGTCAGGCGTTGTGCTGCAAATCGATCGACAAGCTGATTTCGGAAGCGGACGATCCGGCGCACCGGTTGAGCAAGACACTGGGGCCGTGGTCGCTGACGGCGCTCGGGATCGGCGCGATTATTGGCTCGGGAATCTTTGTCCTGACGGGGACGGCGGCGGCTGGAGAGTATTTCCAGGCACCTTCGATTCTGCATGCGCAGGCCCTCGACGTCATCGTGAATTTCCTGCGGACGGGCAGCACGGCGGGAGCGCTGATGCATGGGCGTCCTCCGGCGGGGCCCTCGATTGCAATTTCCTTTCTGCTGGTCGCGATCGCCTGTAGCTTTGCGGGATTGTGCTACGCCGAACTGGCGTCGATGATTCCGATTGCCGGCAGCGCTTATACCTACTCTTATGCGACGCTGGGCGAGATTTTTGCCTGGATTATCGGGTGGGATTTAATTCTCGAATATGTGGTCAGCAACGTCGCGGTCGCCGTGGGATTTGCGGGATACACGAAGGCGCAGTTCGCGGCGTTTGGGATTAATCTGCCGGATAAGTGGGCGAGCCCGGTGTGGGCGGGCGGACAATGGACGGGCGCGTACTTTAATCTTCCGGGATTTCTTATCGTCTTCATTCTGACGCTGCTGCTGGTGCGCGGCGTGAAGGAATCGGCGGAGACCAACAACATCATGGTGGCGGTCAAGATTGGGGCCATCCTGACGTTTTTGGTGGTGGGCGGAATGCTGGTGAAGCCGGCGAACTGGACGCCGTTTGCGCCCTCGGGATTCGCGGGAATTGTGACGGGCGGGGCGATCGTTTTTTTTACGTATATCGGGTTCGATTCGGTGTCGACGGCGGCGGAGGAGTCGCGAAATCCGCAAAAAGATTTGCCGTTTGGCATCATCATGTCGCTGGTGGTTTGCACGATTCTGTATATCGGCGTCGCGCTGGTGCTGCTGGGCATGATGAAATACACGACGTTTGTTTCGGGCGAGGCGGCGGACGCTCCGGTGGCGTATGCGATGAAGTATCTGGGAGTGCATCCGTTTTTCCGGTCGGTGATTGTGATTGGAGCGCTGACGGGGATGATTTCATCGCTGCTGGTGTTTCAGTACGGGCAAGCGCGGATCTGGTATGCGATGTCGCGGGACGGACTGCTGCCGAAATTGTTTTCGAAGGTGCATCCTAAATATAAGACGCCCTACTGGTCGACGTGGATTGCGTGTTTCGCGGTGGGGATTCCGGCGGGGCTGGTGGATATTGGGGATGCGGCCGATCTCGCGAACATCGGGACATTGTTTGCGTTTGTGCTGGTTTCGTTGGGCGTGATCTTTCTGCGGCGAAGGCAACCGGATCGCAAGCGGGCGTTTCGGGTTCCGTTTGTGCCGTGGTTTCCGCTGCTATCGGTATTGTTCTGCGGCGGGCTGATGTTTGGGCTGACGCTGATTACATGGCTACGGTTTGTGATCTGGCTGGCGCTGGGGCTGGTGATTTATGTGTTTTACAGCAGACACCACAGCGAGTTCTGCAAAGAGAAGAACATCAGGTAATTGAAATTTGATTGTTGTGTGGTGACGGGGCTTCGCCCCGTTTGCGGGGCAAAGCCCCGCCACCACACTAGAGCCGTGCTTCCTTTAGAATCGTTGTATGGCTTCTGCGCCATCTTCGTTTATACGCACACTTCCTAAGGCTGAACTCCATTTACATCTTGAAGGGTCGATTGAGCCGGGCACGTTGCTCGAGTTGCGGCGGCGGCATGGGATGGATGGGGCGTCGCTTGCAGAAGTGGAGGAGCTTTATCAATACAAGGATTTTGCGGGATTTCTTTCAGCGTTTAAGGATGTGACGGGGCATTTGCGGAGTCCGGAAGATTATGAGTTGATCACTTACCGGTTGATGGAGCGGTTGAAGGGGCAGAATGTGTTGCATGCCGAGGTGATTGTTTCGGTTGGAGTCTGTCTGTGGCGGAAGCAGGATTTTGAGGCAATTTTCGAGGGGCTGGAACGAGGGCGGGCCCGGGGCGAGAAGGATTTTGGAGTGTCGCTGCTGTGGATCTTTG
Source organism: Terriglobales bacterium (assembly GCA_049520915.1). Lineage (GTDB taxonomy): Bacteria > Acidobacteriota > Terriglobia > Terriglobales > Acidobacteriaceae > Acidiflorens. The sequence goes on along the minus strand of JBEKPH010000007.1, from coordinate 97,913 downwards.
ATGCGATCCGGCAGTTTGGAGCGGAGAAGGCGCTGCCGGTGGTCGATCTGGCGATTCAGTTTCGCGATCGCAATGTGATTGCGTTTGGCATTGGTGGAGATGAAAAGGCGGGGCCTCCGGAGTTGTTCAGTGCGGTCTATGCGCGGGCGGCGGAGCATGGGCTGCATCTCACGGCGCATGCGGGGGAGAGCGTCGGTCCGGAATCGATATGGGGCGCGCTCAATTTGAAGGCGGAGCGACTGGGGCATGGGCTGACGGCGGGTCAGGATGGGGAGTTGATGGAAGTGCTGGCGGAGCGGCAGGTTCCGATTGAGATTTGCGTGACCAGCAATTTGCGGACGGGTGTCTGTGCGGAGTTGGCGCAACATCCGGTGCGACGGTACTTTGATCAGGGGCTGATGGTGACGTTGAATAGCGACGATCCGGCGATGTTTCGAACGTCGCTGGTGGGCGAGTATGCGCTGGTGCAAGAGGCGTTGGGATTTACGGACGAGCATTTGAGGGAGCTGGCGCGGAATTCGTTTGAGGCGTCGTTTCTGGCGGCGGAGAAGAAAGTGGAATTTTCGAATTTGTTGGATGCGGCGACGCCGCGAGTTTAGTTGGCCTGATCAAAATCAAAATCAAAGCCTTCACCATGGAGGCACCGAGGGGCGGAGGCAGGCGGATATGAGCTCAAAGCTTCTCGCCTTGCGTGTTGTCGTTGGGTCGGCCCCCGGCGGCAGCCTGAATTGCAAATACATAACTAGCGAGGGCACGAAAGCACACGAAGGGAAGGCCCGTCAATTTGATCACCAAAACTATCACCCAATGGTGATAAAATAGGTGCAGGAGATTTTCTATGAGGGCTACGGTGGCGCTGGATGATGATTTGGTTCGCAGGGCGCAAGAGCTTTCGGGCGTGACGGAGAGGAGCGCGTTGCTCCGAGAGTCATTGAAGGCGCTGATTCATCTTAAGGCTTCGAACCGGCTCGCGGCGGTGGGGGGCACGGAACCGAATCTGGCCAATATCAAGCGCGGGCGAGCCGATCGATTGTGATTCTCGCGGACACCTCCGTATGGGTGGACTATCTTCGCCGAGGTCATCAAGAGATGGAGCGGAGCCTGGGGCGGGGAGAGATCGTGACGCATCCGTTCGTCGTGGCGGAGATCGCCCTGGGTTCCCTACACAACCGGCGGAAGAGACTCGACGAATTGGAGTCGCTGCTCGAGGTGAGAGTGGCGCAACTGAGCGAGGTGCGGCACATGATTGAGACACGCGCACTGAACGCGAAGGGTATCGGCCTGGTGGATGCGCATCTGTTGGCCTCATGTTTGATGACGCCGGGAACACAACTCTGGACGCTGGATGGCGCACTCGCGAAGGTAGCTAAGAATCTGGGAGTCAGCTTTCGCTTGCACTAAGTCCGCCTTGATAGAAAATCTGAGTTTTCCCAGTCTGTCAGGCTCGGCTGGACGGGCAGGAATGCCCGTCCCCACACACCCACTAATCCGTCACGGTCAACCCTGGTTAGCTCGGCTATAATTCGGCGCTATGAGAGTTGACGAGAAGATTGCCGAACTGAAGAAACGCGACCAGATGGCGCTTGAGGGTGGGGGCGCGAAGCGGCGCGAGCGGCAGCATAAAGAGGGCAAGATGTCGGCGCGCGAGCGGGTGGAATCTCTGCTCGATGAGGGAACGTTTGAAGAGACCGACAAACTCGTCACGCATCGCTGCAACGATTTTGGGATGGCGGAGCAGAAGTATTACGGTGATGGATTTATTACGGGGTACGGGCGCATCGAAGGGCGGCTGGTGTTTGTCTTCGCGCAGGATTTCACCGTGTTTGGCGGGTCACTTTCGGAGTCGAATGCCGCGAAGATCGTGAAGATCATGGATCTGGCGGCGAAGATGGGGGCTCCCGTGATTGGGCTGAATGATTCGGGCGGAGCGCGCATTCAAGAAGGCGTGATGTCGCTGGCGGGCTATGCAGACATTTTCCTGCGCAACACGCTGTACAGCGGAGTGGTGCCGCAGATCTCGGCGATTATGGGGCCCTGCGCGGGTGGAGCGGTTTATTCTCCGGCGATTACCGATTTTATTTTGATGGTTGATCAGACTTCGTACATGTTTATTACGGGGCCGGATGTGATCAAGACGGTGACGCACGAAGAGGTGACGAAGGATCAGTTGGGCGGGGCGCACACGCATAACGAGACTTCTGGAGTTGCGCACTTCATGTGCCGTGACGATGCGGAATGTCTCTCGATGGTGCGGGAGTTGCTGAGTTTTATTCCGTCGAACAATGTGGATGATCCGCCGCGGAAGGGGTGCAGCGATCCGATTGACCGGCTGGACGAGAAGCTGGATACGCTGATTCCGGATCAATCGAACATGCCGTATGACATGAAAGACGTGATTCATACGGTAGTCGACGACGGATATTTTTTCGAAATTCACGAGCACTATGCCAAGAATATCGTCGTGGGATTTGCCAGATTGAATGGGAAGCCGGTGGGGATCGTGGCCAATCAGCCGGCGATGCTGGCTGGGACGCTGGATATTAATGCGTCGGTGAAGGGTGCGCGGTTTGTGCGGTTTTGCGATTGCTTCAATATTCCGCTGGTGACGTTTGAGGATGTACCGGGATTTTTGCCGGGGACGCAGCAGGAGTATGGAGGGATCATCCGGCATGGGGCGAAGTTGCTGTACGCGTTTGCGGAGGCGACGGTGCCGAAGGTGACGGTGATCACGCGCAAGGCTTATGGCGGCGCGTATTGCGTGATGGCGTCGAAGCACATCCGGACGGATGTGAATTACGCGTGGCCGAGCGCGGAGATTGCGGTGATGGGTCCGGAGGGCGCGGTCGATATCGTTTACAAACGCGAACTGGATGGGGCGGAGAATCGGTCGGCGGTTCGACAGGAAAAGATTGAAGAGTTTCGGGAGCGCTTCGCGAATCCATATGTGGCGGCGGAGCGGGGGTTTGTGGATGCGGTGATTCAGCCGCGGGAGACGCGGAAGAAACTGATTCAGGCGCTGGAAATGCTGGAGAATAAGCGCGACAAGAACCCGCCGAAGAAGCACGGGAATATACCGCTGTAGGGCGGTGGTCAGTTGTCAGTTCTCAGTTGTCAGTAAAACCACGATCCTATCCGGATTGGTACCCTGAGTCAGGTCAGAGCGAACCTCCGAATAGAACGATCTCAATGAGCGGGTGGAGGAGTGCCTGGGGTCTTCTTATCGATTTCGACGTCTAGGTTGATTACGACTTCTTCGCCTACGATGGAGCCTCCGCCTTCGAAGGTTTCGTTCCACTTCAGGCCGAACTCAAGGCGGTTGATTTTGCCGGTGACTCTGAAGCCGGCCTTTTCGATGCCGAAGGTCTTATCTTTGATTCGACCTCCGTAGGTCACGTCCAAGGCGACTGGTTTGGTGATGTCACGGATGGTCAAGTTGCCTTTCAGAATATTCTTGCCGTTTTCTTTTACCAGGGTTCCGGTAAATTTCATGTCGGGATATTTGCTGGCGTTGAAGAATGCGTCTGAGCGCAGATGTCCGTCGCGCTGTTTGTTGTCGGTGAAGATGGAAGCGGTTTTCGCGGTGAAGTCAACGGTTCCTCCGGTGAAATCGTCGGCGGGGCAGGCGCAGGTGACGTTTGCGCTGAAATCGCGGAAGTATCCGGTGACTTGGGTGATGACGAAGTGGGCGACACTGAATCCGATGCGGGAGTGGATTTTGTCGACGGTCCAGTGGGTTGGTGACGCGGCCACGGTTGATGCCGGATCCGAACCGATTGACGTGTCTGTGGGTGCGGTTTGGGCGGACGCCTGATTCGATAACGATAGAAGGGCGATCAGAGTTGCGGCAATGAGCATGGTGCGTTTCGACATGGCGGCGGTTCTCCGGTAATCGGGATAATGGGGCCGGGATATCTTCTGACTGGTTACTGGGCCGGAGATTTGGCGGGGACTTTCTCGTCGGCTTCGACGTCGATTTCGATTTCGACGTCGGGCGACGACAACGAGCCGAGTTCCTGGAGGTTGTCGCGAGCGCCCAGGCTGAAATCGGTGCGCTTGGTGGCGGCGCGTCCGTGGAAGGCCACGCGAGCGGGTTTGCCGGGTGGAGTGTCGGGAAAAGCTCCATTGAAGGTGAAGGTGAGAGGCACAACTTTGGTCACGCCGTGGATGGTGAGGGAGCCGTCGATCGACCAGGAAGTTTCCGATAAGCGGCGAATTCCGCGACCGGTGTAGGTGATGGCGGGAAATTTTGCTACGTCGAAGTAGGCGGGGCTACGGAGATCGTCGTCGCGCTCGGCGACTTGGGTGCTGATGGTGGAGGGGTCGATGGTGATGTCGACGCTGCAGGCTGCCGGGTCGGGCGAGGCGATGATGGTTCCGGTGACCTTGTCGAAGCGGCCACGGACCAGTCCAACGACGTGGTGGCGAGCGCCGAAGTAGGCGAAACTGTGGAGGGGATCGACCTCGTATGTTCCGGGCGCGGAGAGCGCGGGGGCTGAGGCCATCTTCTGATCGGAGTTAGAAGAGGAATTCGCGGTGGCGTTAGTTGAATGGGATGCGCCGATTATGAGAAGCAGGACGGCAAGTTCGAGATAGGTTAACAATTTGTTGATATGTGTTCGAGCCATTCGGGTGCGCCTCAGGATTGTCTGGGATGGGCGATGCAGGGCAAGGATAGCGGTGCGGGAGGCGAGAAGTCCTGAGCGTGGTCTGAAACACTCTGAATAGTTCTGAAAAGAGGCGGCGAAGGACGGTGTGAGGCGCGAGCCGTCGGCGTTTTCGCGCTGTTGGTAGAATCGGCGGTTGGCGGCTTCTCCATTTTGAAACAGGAAAGTAATTAGCGATCGCATGGAACGTGTAACTCCGACAAAGCTTCGCATCGGCGAGTGGTGTGTGGATGCCGGCTCGGGCCAGATTTCACGGGAGGGACAAACGGCGCGAGTCGAGGCGCGGACGATGCGGGTGCTGGTGTGCCTGGCGGAGCGCGCGGGGGAAGTTGTCAGCAGCGAGGAGTTGCTCAACCGAGTTTGGCCTGATGTGACCGTGTCGCAGGACTCGGTCTACCAGGCAGTGGCCTCGTTGCGCCGGTTGTTGGGCGATGATCCGAAGCAGCCGGCGTACATCGCGACGGTACCGCGACTGGGATATCGGATGGTGGCGACGGTTGGTCCCTGGACGGATTCTTGGGCGGAGTCTGGCGCGGCAGGGACGGGAATTTCGCGAGGGTCGAAGGGTGAAGGTCCGAGGCAAGCAAGAAGTGATTCGACGACATCTGGTCCGCGCGTGAGAGCCGGCTTGCTGTGGGCGGTTGCGGCGGTGCTGGGCCTCGCGCTGGTCGTTATTGTAGTGGTTGCGTTTCAGGCTCGGGGGAAAGTTGCGAACAAAGATCTCGCTGGCGCTTCTTCGGGAGTTGTCGATCCGCAAACCGAGAAATCCGTGGCGGTGCTGCCGTTTCTCGACCTGACCGAAGGGATGCACGAGGAGGAATTCGCCGACGGCATGACGGAAGAGCTGATCGGGAAGCTCAGCAAGGTTCCGGGATTTATGGTGCCGGGGCCAACGTCCTCGTTTTATTTCAAGGGCAAGCAAGTGCCGATTGCGGATATTGCGAAGAAACTGGGCGTCGCTTATGTGCTAGACGGGAGCGTGCGCAAATCGGGCGGGCGGATTCGGGTCGCTGCGCGGCTGGTTCGCGCGGATAACGGGTATGTGATCTGGACTGAAAGCTACGACCGTCCGTTTGATGACATCCTGATGGTGCAGGACGATATTGCGGGCGAAGTGACGAAGGCGCTGAGGGCATCGATCGAGAGCGGGGCGCGGGCTGATTAGTTCGGAAGGCGCTTGCGACTGCGAGAGGACAGTTACAACCGGACGGGCGAGTCGACCGTCCCCACATGAACCGTGTGGACCGCCCAAAAACTAATGCGTTGATACTTGGCTAGAAGTGTTGGGAAAGGTAGGGGTCCTTCGACTGCGTAGCTGCTTCACTTCGTGAAGCGACTACTTCGCTCAGGATGACAGGCTATATTTATGTGACGAAGCGGGGCTTGATGGGTCGCACTGAACGCACAAATAGAGAGTCCCGAGGTGATGTTGATCTCATTCGTCTCGGCCAGTAGCTCGCGTTAGACCCTTGCTGACCTTATTCTTACAACTCCCTTGCGGGTTTCATTGTAAGCCGATCTTTGCTCGGGCTCCGGGCTCACCGCCAACCGGATAAATCAGTTCAACGCCTCGGGACTCTATCCTGCCTTTAACAGAGGCTCCTGTTCTCCTCGACCAGCGCTTAGCTATAGACCCTTGCTTGCCCTCTCAAACTCACCTCGCGGTTGTTTGAGTGACTTCGCTTGAGCCCCGGACGCCGCACCAACCGGAAAAACTTCAGAACGTGTCAAAGAACGATTATGGTTTTAACACGTCTGTTTTTTACGTCAACGAAATTTCTGCGTCTGTAACTTCTTATTCCTCAATCGAGTGCAGGGGGTGCACAGGCGGGTGACCGGAAATAGTGCAATGAGCGCCTCACTACGGTGAAAGCTGTAGTGTTCATGCGGTTCGGCGCGGTTTCAATCGGCCCAGTTTGGAACGTTCGCCCGTGATCACGTTGTGCAAATCGAAGTTCTATATGCATGAAATCTGTGTTTTCGAGGGACTGAGTGATGGCGCAATTGGCAAAATGCTCTACCGCGAAGGGCACGAAGGAACACGAGGGAGAGTTCGGGCTTATAATCGGCTTCTCTAAAAATCCAGAAAAGTGATTTCTTGCCTCAGGAGGCGTTTCTTGATGCGAACCCGACGTTTCATGGCGCTGGTTGGCTTCTGGACGGTGCTTGCCTTCGTACTTATCGTCAGTCTTATCTTGGCCCCGGTTTGCCGAGCGCAAGGTTCCGAGGAGAAGACGGCGAAGTATATGGAGTCGGTGCGGCATCAGCCGGGATTGCTGCTGGCTTTTTTGCAGCAGATGCCGAAGGGCGGGGATTTGCACGTCCACTTGTCGGGGGCGATTTACGCGGAGAGCTTCATTGACTGGGCTTCGGAGAATGCGCTGTGCGTGGATCGCAGCACGTCGAAGCTGATTCATGCGGCTTGCGATTCTTGCGAACCGTATAAGGTAAAGCCGTCGGTGCGGTGCGCGTATAAGGATCCGATTCTGTATGACCAATTGATTGATGCCTGGTCGATGCGGAATTGGCATGGGGCGGAGGAGTCGGGGCACGATCATTTCTTTGGAACGTTCGACAAGTTTGGTCCCGCGATGCAGAACCATGTGGGGGACGCGTTTGCCGAGGTGGCGTCGCGCGCGGCGGCCGATCATGTGCAGTATGTGGAAGTGATGCATACGGCGGATGGCGGACAGGCGGCGATTCTGGGAACGAAGACGATTGGGGCGGACTTCAAGTGGGACGGGAACACGGATTTCGGCAAGCTCCGCGAGACGTTGCTAACTGGCGGAATGGCGGATTTGGTGGCATCGGTGCGGAGCTCGCTGGATGCGGATGAGGCGCGTCAGAAAGAAGTGCTGCATTGCGGGATGGCGCAGGCCGCGCCAGGATGCGCGGTGACGCTGCGGTATTTGTATCAGGTGCTGCGAGGGTTGCCGCGCGAGCAGGTGTTCACGCAGATCCTGTTGGGGTTTGAGCTGACGAAGGCGGATCCGCGGTTTGTGGGATTCAACCTGGTGATGCCGGAAGACACTTACGTTCCGATGCACGACTTTGATCTGCATATGCGGATGATTGAGGCGCTGCACAAGTTTTATCCGGCGACGCACGTGTCGCTGCATGCGGATGAGCTTTGGATGGGGCTCGTACCTCCGGAGGGGCTGCGCTTTCATATACGCGAGTCGATTGAGCGCGGGGGAGCGGAGCGGATCGGGCATGGCGTTGCCGTGATGAGTGAGGATGATCCGATTGGGCTGCTGAAAGAGATGGCTCGAAAAAATGTGCTGGTGGAGATTTGTCTGACGTCGAATGATTTGATTCTGGGGGTGAGTGGAGAGAGGCATCCGCTGGCGACGTATATCAAGTACGGAGTGCCGGTGGCGCTGGCGACGGACGATCTAGGCGTTTCGCGGAGCGACATGACGCATGAGTATTTGCGGGCGGTGGAGGATATCGGGTTGCCGTACGGCGAGTTGAAACGGATGGCGCGGGAGAGTCTGGAGCATAGTTTTATTCCGGGAGACAGTTTGTGGAGCGATGGGCGGGAGTTGCGGCGGACGGCGGTGTGCGCAGGAGATCAGACATCGGAAAAATGTGAGAAGTTTATACGGGAAAATCAGCGGGCGCGGGTGCAGTGGGAGTTGGAGAAGGCGTTTGGGGAGTTTGAGAAGAAGTTTTAGAGTGGGCTGTCATCTTTAGCGCAAGCCAAAGACCCTTGTTGCTGGTATGCATTTTCTGGAGGTAGGGGTCCTTCGCTTCGCTCAGGATGACAAAAGTTTTTTTGTGACAATGTGTGTTTATGACTCAAGACTTATTTACTCGGGCTGAAGCGGCGGCTGCGTTTGTGTTATCGCGGACCAAGTTGCGTCCGCAGATTGGGCTGGTGTTGGGGTCGGGGCTGGGATCGTTTGCGGACGATCTTACGGACGCGGTGCGCATTTCTTACGGAGATATTCCTACGTTTCCGCGATCGACGGCGGTGGGGCATGCGGGGCAGTTGGTGATCGGCAAGTCGGGCGAGGTGCCGGTGGCGGTGATGCAGGGACGGGTGCATTTGTATGAAGGGTATCCGGCGGCGGAGGTTGCGTTTCCGGCGCGAGTTTTGGGGCGGGCTGGCGTGCGGGCTTTGATTCTTACGAATGCTGCGGGTGGAATTGATGTTGAATACGGGCAGGGAGCGCTGGTGATTCTGCGGGATCATATTAATTTGCAGGGACAGAATCCGCTGACGGGGGCGAATGATGAGCGGTTTGGCCCGCGCTTTCCGGACATGAGTTATACGTACGCGAAGCGTTATCGCGAGATTGCGCTGGAGGAGGCGAAGAAGCTTGGGATTCCTCCGCGCGAAGGAGTGTACGCGGCGCTGGCGGGGCCGAGTTATGAGACTCCGGCGGAGATTCGGTATCTGCGGACGATCGGGGCGGACCTGGTGGGGATGTCGACGGTGCCGGAGGCGATTGTGGCTCGGCACATGGGGATGAATGTTCTGGCGATTTCGTGCGTGACGAATATGGCGGCGGGGATTCTGGATAAGGCGCTCGTCCATGAAGAGGTGTTGGAGGTTGGACGGCGGGTGATGGGGCAATTTATTGCGTTGCTGCGAGCGGTGCTGCCGCGGATTGCGGGGGAGTTGGAGAATTGAGGCAGGCGGCCGAGCTTTGCTCGGCTGGGCGGGCAGGAATGCCCGCCCCCACACTCTTCCGGCCCCACACCGCCCGTGCCCACACTGAAAGTCAGTGGGGCTTGCGGGGGATGAAGATGGGCTGGGGCGGTTCGATGTTGTAGACGGCGGCGAAGCTGGCCTGGTTGACGGCGAAGCTGGCTCGGCCTCGGGAGTCGATGAAGAGGAGTGGTTTTTTCAGCGGGACGTCGCTGAAGGTGTTGACGAAGGGCACTTCGATTTCGCGGCCCGCGATCTTTACTCTTAAGTTGTCTCCGCGGCGATAGCCGAGCTTTTCGAAATTTTCGGCGCTGATGTTGGTGACGAGGTTGCCGAAGGGGCCATCGAGGGCGATCACTTCTCCGGTGAGGCCTTTGTCGTCGACGGTGGCGAGTTTGAGATCGAGACGGATTAATTTTGGGACGAGGGGGCCGACCTGGGTCCAGTCGTCTCCGCGGGCAAGGTGGGCGCCTACTGGGGAAAAAATATCGCGGCCGTGGAAGGTGGAGGAGATTTTTGCGCCGACCATCCAGTCGGGGTTGGTAATTTCGCGGATGCTGTCGATGCCGTCTCGTTCTTCGACGAGGGTCATCAATCCGTTGTCGGGGAGGACGAAAAATTGGCCGCGCTTGGATTTGACGACGACGGCTTTGCGGGAGCTGCCGACGCCGGGATCGATGACGACGACGAAGACGGTTCCGGCGGGGAAGTAGGGCGAGGTGCCGAAGAGATAGAGAGCTCCGTCGCGAATGGAAAACGGTGTGACCTGGTGAGTGAGGTCGACGATGCGCAGGTTGGGAGTGATGCCGTACATCACCCCTTTGCAGAGGGCGACGGAATCGTCGATGACGCCAAAGTCGGTCATGAAGACTACGGTGGGCGGCTGGGCTGGCGTTTGTTGGGCGGGCGGCTGCGGAACCGGTGTCTGCTGGGCGGAAGCGAGATGGGCGAAGAGGAAGAAAGAGGCGAACAAGAAGGCCAGTCTGCGGGTGAGTTTGCCAGCCGGGGCGTGGTGGAGAGACATGAGGTGGAAGCCTCCGAAAGACTGTTAGATTACAAGGGATTTGGAAAAACGCAAGCGGGGATTGGGCAGGATGTGCCGCGTGGGGCAGAGGTCGGATTGCGGAAGAGTTTTCAAAAAGCGTCTACCACGGAGGGCACGAAGGTTCACGAAGGAAAGCGGCTGTGGTTGGTCGCTGTGGTTTGTCGAGGTGCTGCCGTGGATTTCGAGGGAGTTGGAAAATTAAGCTAGAAATGCCGAGCTTTGCTCGGCTGGACGGGCAGGAATGCCCGTCCCCACACGGCCCGTCCCCACACGGCCCGTCGCCTCGCCCCTCCTCTGGCATCTATAATTGGGGCGGCTATTTTAGCTTAGGAGATGGAGCGAAATGTCTAGCGTGATTCCTGAAAAATACGTCGATCTTTTCCACAAAAAAGCATTTGCGAGTTTGGGTACGTTGATGCCGGATGGAAAGCCGCAGGTCACTCCGGTGTGGGTGGATTTTGACGGCAAGCATGTGATTTTTAATTCGGCGCGGGGACGGCAGAAGGATCGGAATGTGCGGCGCGATCCGCATGTTGCGTTGGCGATTATCGATCCGGACAATCCTTATCGCTATCTCGAGATTCGGGGGACTGTGGTGGAGATTTCGGAAGAGGGAGCTGCTGAGCACATCGACAAGATGGCGAAGAAATATATGGGAGTCGATAAGTATCCGTATTCGCAGCCGGGCGAGGTGCGGGTGTTATATAAGGTGCGGCCGGAACATACGACGGTGATGGGGTAGGATCGGGCGCGACATCGCGCCCTTCCGTCGTTGGTCGCTTGTCGGTCGTCGTTCGCAAAGATCGCGTCACTCGATTGCCCGCCCGACTATCGACTATCGACCGGTCGCGGGCGAGGCGCCCGCGGCTACACTTCCGTGGCCACACTCTGCGGCCACGGCCTCCTTTTCTCCGGTGACCTTTCTGCGGCGAACGAGTCCAATTCATGACGGAACTTAATGGAGGTGTATCCCGTACTAAAGGGGGAGACCTGTGAAGTTGCGTCATGGTTTGTTTCCGGGGGAATGACATGGAGATTCAGAAGAACGACGGCGATGGCTTGGTTGCGATTGACGCGCAGGCGAATAGCGTTTCGGCGCAGCAGGTGGTGAAGGCGGCGCATGAGGAACTGCTGCAACTGATGCGGCAGCGGGCCGAGATCATGAAGCGCATCGGCACGGTGAAGCAGACCATCGCGGGACTGGCGAATCTTTTCGGCGACAGCGTTCTCGACGATGACTTGCTGGAGCTGATCGATCGCAAGCCGAACGGACGGCAACCGGGGTTTACAAAAGCTTGCCGTCGGGTGCTGATGGATGTGCGGCGTCCGTTGGGAGCACGCGAGGTTTGCGTGGAGTTGGAGAGATATGCTCCGGCGATTCTGGCGCGGCATAAGGATCCGTTGGCGTCGGTGACGACGGTGTTGAACCGACTGGTGGATTATGGCGAGGCGCGAAGTTTGAGCAACGATCGCGGGCGGCGGGTGTGGGAGTGGGTTAGTGAGGTTGAGGCGCCGGCTGACTTCGAGACGCGACGGACAGCGTAAGTCGGCTCAGGGCTCGGGTTTGGTAGGGGTCCTTCGACTACGCAGAACGATCCGCTTCGCAGATCGTTCTGCTTCGCTCAGGATGACAGAACTTTAAAATTTTACGCTGGAAGTAGCCGTCCTTTTTCGAGGTGACGGGTGACGTGGGCATAGCTGGCGGCGTGGGGGTCGTGGGTGACCATCACGATCGTTTTGCTGAAGCTCTCATTCAGGCGCTTCAGAATCTCTAAAATTTCAGTGGCGGAATTGCTGTCGAGGTCGCCGGTCGGCTCGTCGGCGAGGATCAGCGTGGGATCGCTGACGATGGCGCGTGCGATGGCGACGCGCTGCTCCTGGCCTCCAGAGAGCTGCTTGGGCAGGTGATGGACGCGTTCTTCCAATCCAACCAGTTTTAATGCGGTCATTACGTGTTCGAGCCGTTGCTGCTTGGTCATTTTGGTGAGCAGCAGCGGGAGTTCGACATTTTCAAAGGCCGTCAGAACCGGGATCAGATTGAAAGTCTGGAAGACGTAGCCGACGTGCGTGTTGCGCCAGTGGGCCGACTGCGCGTCGTTCAGCTTGAAGATGTTTTCGCTCATGACCAGCAGTTCGCCAGAGGTTGGGCGGTCGATGGCGGCGATCATGTTAAGCAGAGTTGTCTTGCCCGATCCGGAGGGGCCCATCAAAGCAAGAAATTCTCCGGCGGCGATGTCGATGGAAACGTTGTCGAGTGCGGTTACCTGGAATGCGTCGCGCTTAAAAATCTTGCTGACGCTGCGAGCCTGCACGACTTTGCTGCCCGCGGCTGGTTGGGTGGATGGCGATGTCGTCGAGGTCGATGGCATGGCGTTCATAATTAGGATTGCCCCTTTGTTACTTTGATCCTTGTTAACTGCCCGTTGCTAACTTTGCCCCTTGATCCGAATCTTTCGACCGTCCTGCAGATCGGCGGGACCTGCGGTGATTACGCTCTCGCCGCCGACTAGTGAATCCACGAGATAGCCGCCGGAACGCTGGCCTTCGACGTGAACGTCGCGGCGAAGGGCTTTTCCGTTGAAGGCGAGGAGAAGGAATTTCGCGCCGTCTTTATCGCGGAGGGCGGCGGTGGGGACGAAGACGAAATTTTGTTTCGTGGCCGAGTTTGCGTTGTCCGCGGGCTTCGCCTTGAATTGAACGGTGGCGTTCATTTCCGGGCGGAGGTAGGAATCCGGCTGCAGGATCTGAACTTTCACCTGGACGGTGGCTTTCTGCCGGTTCGCCTCCGGAGACATCTCGGCGATTTCGCCTTTGTAGGAGCGGTCTTTGAAGGCGTCGAGGGTGACGGTGCCTTCCTGTTTGGGAGAAAGTTTGGCAAAGTCGTCCTGAGCGATGTCTAGTTCGACCTGGATGTCGTTCAAGTCGGCCAGCGAAACGACGGAACCGCGTGGGCCGCCTTCGGCGCCGCTGGCGAATTGCGCGGTGACGAGTTCGCCTTTTTCGGCGGTGCGATCGAGAATCGTGCCACTGACGGGGGCGCGGATGACGGTGGCATCGAGTTGCGATTTGGCGTATTGCATGGCGCCTTCGGCTTGAAGGAGGTCGCCTTTGGCGCGTCCTATTTCTTCGGAGCGAGGGCCGAGTTGCATGAGGCGGAAGGCGCGCTCGAGCGAATTCATGCGCTGCTGGGATGAGTCGTACTTGGCGCTGGCGTCGTCCAAATTTTGCTTGGACATGACGCCCTGATTGAAGAGATCGCGCGTGCGAGCCAGATTGATCTTGTCGTTCTCGGCGGTGGCGCGGGCTTCGGAGAGATTGTGGTCGGCCTGCTGAATTTCTTCGGGACGCGATCCGTTTTGCTGTTCGAGAAGGCGGGCTTTGGCGCTTTCGTAGGCTCCGCGGGCCTGTTCGTACTGGGCGCGGTATTCATCGTCTTCGAGGCGGACCAGCACCTGGCCTTCTTTTACTTTGTCACCTTTTTCGACGCCGATCCAGGCGACTCGGCCTGTGACTTTGGAGTTCACGCTGATTTTGTGGTGGGCGACGATGTATCCGCTAGCAGAGAGAACGGTGCTGCCGGCGACGTCACTGCCTTCGGCGGTGGCACGGGTGACCTCGACTTCGGGAGTTTCGGAGGCGAGGGCGCGATAGGCGAGCGCAGCGATTCCGAGCAGGACGACGACAGCGATTCCGCCGAGGATGATGCGTCGGGACCAGGGGGGTGGTTCTCCGCCACCGTCGCGCAGAGAGTGGTCGATGCGCAGGCTGCGGAGGTCGTCGTGCTTGGAATCGCTTTGTTCGATGTTCAGTGGCATTGCTTTAAGGTACGCTCGCGATCGGTTGATGGTTCAGGATCGATTTTATAAGAAGTTCGGTGGTGACCTCAGGGGCTAAAGCCCCATCTTTTGTGGTTCCAGTTGGCACGGCTGAAGCCGTGCCCTTCCCGTTCGTGTCTGACCACAGTGCATCGCTGGCGGGAGACGGGGCTTGCCCCGTCTCCACAACACACATCCCGCAAAAAGCACTACGCAGATCTCTACGCGCGCAGCGACGTTAAGATATCCTGCCGGGCGGCTTGCCAGGCGGGGGCGAAGCCTCCTACCAGGCCCATGACCAAGGCGAAGGCGACGGCGATCAGCGCGACTCCAAGAGTCAAGTGCAGGCTGAAGACGGTTTCGCTGAAGGTCAGTGAATTGCCGATGCCGGTGCTCATGCCATTGAAGGGCAGGATAAGAACGATGCCTACGATGGCTCCAAGCAGCGAGAGCAGCAGGGCTTCAATTACGAAACTGGTGAGAATGCTGGGGCGCGAGAAGCCGATGATGCGCAGGGTCGCGATTTCGCGCGAGCGATAGGCGACGGCGGCATACATCGTGTTCATGGCGGCGAAACTGGATCCGATGGCCATGATGATGGCGACGAAGGTGCCGATGTACTTGATCGCGCCTCCCGAGCTGGTTTGCTTTGCGTAGTATTCGGTTTCGAGCGTGCCTTCGAGTTTGAGGCGCTGGTCGTCGCTAACGCGATTCTTGAGGGCGTCGGCGGCGATGGGATCGGTGGCGCGCAGGTAGGCGGAGGCGTAGCCTCCTTGGCGATCGAAGTCGGCGGCGATCTGATTGACGTCGCCCCAGATTTCGGAGTCGTAGGCGGTGCCGCCGGAGTCGAAGATGCCGACAACCTTCCATTTGCCTTTGGCGAAATCCATGGTGTCGCCGACGTTGGCTCCTGAAAAACGGTTGTGGATGGAATTGCCGACGACGACTTCGCGCTGGCCGGGAGTGAACCAGCGGCCTTCGATCAGTTTTGCGTTGGGGCGCAGAGTTAATCCGGCGGGCATGAGGCCGCGGACGGAAACGTTGACTTCGCCAGTGCCATCTTTGCGTGGGAGCACGACGACGACAACCCATTCACCGGAGGCGATGGGCTCTCCCTGGGCGTCTTTGGCGATGCCGGGCAGAGTCTTTAATGTGGGGAAGAGATTGGCGTCGAAGCCTCCGGAGAGTTCGGCCGTGGATCCTTTGCGCATGACGAGGACGTTCAGGGAATCGCCGCTGGAGCGGAACGCCTTTTGGAGACCGGCGAGCAGCGCCATGAGAAATACTGCCGTCGTCACCGTGAGGGCGATGCCGAGGGCCGTCATGATGGTGAGGCCTTTGCGAAGCTTCAGGTTGCGAATGTTGTAGCTGATCGGAATTGCCATGTTTTCTCGTTGCTCGTCGTTGGTCGCTAGTCGTTGGTCGTTCGTCTTTGGTCGTGCGCTGCTCGTCGTTCGCCTTCGGCGACTGAAGCGATGTCTTGATAAGAGTCCTTTTAACCTATGTAGCGGAGGCCCTCCACGATATCTAATTTTGCGGCGTGATAGGCGGGCAGGATCGCGCTGAGCAGCCCGACTAAGGCAGCCACGAAAATCGCGAGTCCGAAAGTTGGAAAGGTGACGGACATTCCAGATAGGAACAATGCCATGCCGGGCGCGTGCGAGAGCGCGGAGACGAGCGCGACGGCCAAGAGGCATCCCACGAGGCCGCCGGTCAGGGCTACCAGCACGGCTTCTCCCATATAAAGGCGGAGGATGGATTGGCGCGTGAAGCCGAGAGTTTTCAGGACGGCGACCTCGCGAGTTCGTTCGCGGATCGACATAGCCATGGTGGTGGCGGAAACGAGGAGCGTCGCGAAGACGACTGCGAAGCAGATGCTGAGGATAAACGCTTTAACGTTTCCGATGCTGTTGATGAAGCTCAGCTGGAATGCTTTCTCGCTCTCGGTCTTAGTCGGTGCGGGGGAGTTGCGGAACATGTCGTCGACGGCGGTGGCAACTCGCGAGACATCCGCGGGGGAATCGGCAAGGATGTCGAAGGTGCCTGCGGTGCCTTTGGCAAAGGCAACGGCTTCTTCCACATATTTTTCGTTGAAGTAGACGGAGTTTGTGTCTTGGGTGCCGGTGAAAATGCCGCGGATGGTGAGTTCGAGATCGACGGGATAGATCGTGCCCTTGAGTACGATGCGGTCGCCGAGCTTCCAGCCAAACTTTTTGGCGAGCTGGGCGTCTACGATTACTCCGGCGCGATCGCGCTGCCAAGCCTGGAGTTGATCGGCGGGCAGCGCGAAATCGGTGAAGATCTTCAGGATTTCGTCGGGGTCGGTGCCGAACTGGGCGAAGAAGTTTTCGGGCTTCTGGTCTTTATAGATGCCGCCAAACCAATTCACGGGAGCGACAGAGACAACTCCAGGGATAGCGCGAATTTTTTCCCGGTAAAACGCCGGCATGGCTTGCGTCAGAGAGACGCGATGGCGGGTGACGAGGCGCTGGGCGGATTCGCTGCTGCCCTTATCGATGTAAAAGGCGTGCCAGATGGTCATCATCAGAGTCAGCAACAACAGCGAGAAGGCAATGCTCAGCACGGTGAGAATGCTGCGCCGCTTGTTGCGAAACGCGCTCTTGGAAACAAAGCGAGTTAATGTCATGCGGACTCCGACAGGCTTCTGGTTGAAGAGCAGTGAGCGAATGCGGTTGAGCTAAACCCCAAGTTTGTTAGTTCTGAGGATAAAGCAGGCGTGGCGTATGGACAACCGGCAAGGGGGATCTTTCGCAAATTTTTCGCTGCGGTACAAAATGACATGATTGATTTGACGGGGGTGAAACAAGACAAAGGGCGAGTGTCTTGAGGGATTGGCATTGGGGATTGGGCGAGCAAACGTCTACGAAGTGTGCAGCTTGTACTTGAATACAAGGTCAAGAGAGAGCGTTTTGCGCTACCATTCCATGGCTTGAATTTTCGTGCGTCACGAACGTCTTTTAGGGAGTACCGATGCTAAGAAAACCTGATTGTCGGTGGGCACACATTGTTGCGCTTTTTCTTACACTTTCGATCGTCTGCTTGGGTCCGGGTCTTGCTTGGGGTCGAGGCAGCAATGCGCCTGCCGACGGTCAAGGCGCCGCGCAAGGACAGATTCACGCGCTCAAAGTGACTTTGCTTTCGACCATGCTCGTGGGCGAAACGGCGGGGATCGGGGAGTGGGGTTTTTCGGCGCTGATCGAAGCGGACGGTCACCGGGTTCTGCTGGATACGGGAGCCCATCCCGATACGGTTTTGCAGAATGCACGCGATTTGAAGATTGATTTGTCGGACGTTCGCGAGGTGATCCTGACGCACAATCATTCGGATCATGTCGGCGGACTGATGACCCTTCGGCGAGAGATGATGAAGAAGAATCCGTCGGCGTTGTCGGTGGCCTACGTGGCACGCGGCATTTTTTACAGCCGGCCGGAGGCCGAAGGCGAAGACAACGAAATGATCGCGATGAAAAAAGAGTATGAGGCCACGGGAGGAAAGTTTATCGAGCGAGATGCGGCAACGGAGATCTTTCCCGGCGCGTGGCTGTCGGGTCCGGTGCCACGCAAATATCCAGAGCGCAATTGGAGCGTGAGCGGAAAGGTGCAGACTCCGACGGGCCTGGTCGAAGACACGATTCCCGAGGATCAATCGCTGGTGCTGAATACTCCGAAGGGGTTGGTGGTTGTGACGGGCTGTGGACACGCGGGGATCATCAACATTCTCACCTTCGCCCACGAGGAATTTCCAAAGCAGCCGGTGGAGGCCATTATCGGCGGACTGCATCTATTTCCGGCGACCGATGAGCAACTGGATTGGACAGCCGACAAGATGAAAGAGTTCAAAGTATCGAACCTGATGGGCGCTCATTGCACAGGCATCGAAGCCGTGTACCGGATTCGGGAGCGGCTGGGGCTGCCGCGATCGGCAGCGGTTGTCGGCAGCGTTGGATCGAGTTTCGTGCTCGGCGAAGGCATCCATCCCGGTGCGCTTGCCAAGTGACAGAAGGCCGGCGCGATCTGCCATAATCTCCTCATGTGCGGGCGCTATCGACTTTCGCGGAGAAAGCAGATTATCGAAGAGCATTTCGACGCCATCTCAGGCGAGGAAGACTGGGTCCCGCGATACAACATTGCGCCCACGCAGCCGGTCGTGGTTATCCGACAACACCCGAAGAAATCCACACGAGAGTTGTCGTTGATGCGCTGGGGACTGGTTCCGAGTTGGGCGAAAGATTTGTCGGGCGCGGCGAGGATGATCAACGCCAGATCCGAGACTGTGACGGAGAAACCGGCTTTTCGCGATGCGTTGAAATCGCGACGATGTCTGCTTCCGGCGGATGGATTCTACGAGTGGATGCGGACGGGCAAGTCCAAGCAGCCCTATTGTTTCGAGGTCAACGAGGGGGAGTTGTTCGCGTTTGCGGGTCTGTGGGATCGCTGGCGAGACCCAAGCGGCAAGGTGCTGGAGACCTGCTCGATTCTGACCACGACGCCGAATGCTGTGACTGCGGCTGTCCACGATCGAATGCCGGTCATTCTCGAACCGGGGAGCTACGAGATTTGGCTGGATCCGGGAATGCGGGATGTGGGGACGGTGTCGGAAATGCTGAAGCCTTGCGATGCGCGACTTATGCGGTGCTTTCCGGTGAGTTCCCGGATCAATTCCGTGGTGCACGATGATGCGGCGTGCTCGCTCGGCGCGAGTGGAAGAGATGCAAAATTCTCTGTTTTCGTAGGCCGGCATCCATGGCGAACTCACAAATCATCGAGTTTTATAGCGGCGCCCAACCGGATCACCAAGGGCGCTATCTGCGCGAGATGCAACGATGGCCGGACGACCGGCTGGAAACGGTTCATGACTTCGTTCAATGGCTCTTCCCTTTGCCGGAGCGGAGCGGGTTCAATGTGACGGCTCCGATTCTGACGCCTGAATCGATCGAAGAATTCTGGATGCGCCCAGAGCTCCTGGAAAATTTACGAGTGTCGTTTGTGCACATGCTGAACTTCTATGGGTTTGAGGTTCGGCTGGGCGAGCGCATCACGGTGACTCGGGCGGCGAATTTTGCGGTCAAGGCGGCGGGGTGGCTTTCTCCGTCGAACCACAACCATTTGCGGATTACGAGAATCCTGAGAAGCTTGAGCGTGCTGGGACTGGATGCAGAGGCGGTCGCATTCTTTGATTGTTTGCGCGAGATTTACGGGGAGGAACAGAGTAAAGCGGAGCCTGCAATCAGCGAGGAGACGATGCGCTACTGGGAAAAAAGTGTGAGCGATAGTGGCAGGAGTCTCGAGGCGGAGGAGAGCGGGGCGTTCTAGCCGGGACTCGGCTATAGACGCATTCGTGGGCGATGCGAAAGGTTGATCCAGTGCTCACAATTGCACATCTTCTGTGGGCGGGGTGTTGCAGGATGGAGGCATGGCAGTTACCGGTATTGAGTGCGGTGCGAATTTGCGCCCGGTCAACAATGCGGAATGCGTCCAACAATGTGACCGACTATGAGAAGAATCTATTCAGAAGATGTCGAGTTCGAGCTTCCTGAGGACTGGGTTGGCGGCGCGCTTCTTCGGCGAGAGCCGGACGACGAAGAAGACGAAGAAGAAGATGAGCGCAAGAAACAAGAAGATGATGACGAGGAGACTGAAGACGGCTACTCCGAGTAAGCGGCGGAATGAGGCGGTGGTCGGAGTCCGAGCGCGTTTTCGCGCGTAATTTCTCAAGACTTCCTTCGCTGGAAGATGAGACAAAAGTGGTGAGGCGAGGGTACCTTCGTAACTCTCATTTGTGCAGTTGAAGGCGGTATTCTAAGGTCGCTTCTCCCCCAATGTTAGCCAAAATTCTCATTCCAGGGTGAAGTGCGGCATACCTGCGCGAGGCGACTGTAATGGCGACGATGTTTGGCCGTTTTGAAATTCAGAGTGAACTTTCGAAGTCCGATACCGCCATGATTTACAAGGCGCTGGACACGGAAACGAAGCAGGTCGTGGCGCTCAAGACGCAGAGTCTGGAGCCGCTGGGCGACCGCGCGGACGCGTTTGTGGAGACGCTGGTGGCCGAGGGCGAGAGCACGCGCGAGCTGGCGCTGCAGAACATTGTTCTGCTTTATGGCGCGGGCGAGATGGATGGCCAATTCTGTGCGGCCATGGAATACATACAGGGGAACAGCATCGCGACGATGCTGGCGCGTAAAGAAGGTTTTTCAATCTGGGACTTGCTCGACATCACGCGGCAGGTTTGCGCCGGGTTGGAGCACGCGGCTGAGAAAGGTGTAGCGCACAGTTCACTGGAGCCGGCGAAGATCATGGTGCAGTGGGATGGCATGGTCAAGATTCTGGGCTATGGCATCTCGAACATGAGCCTGATTGAAGCAGAGGCGGGTAAAGGGCTGGGACGGCTCATGCCGTATTGCTCTCCGGAACAGATTCGCGGCGAAGCAATCGATCTGCGCTCGAATCTGTATACGCTGGGCACGATTCTGTATGAAATGGTGGCGGGACGACAGGCGTTCGACGCGGCCGATCCGGTAACTCTACTGAGCCGCATTGAGAACGACGTGCCTGCGACACCGGTGTCGTTGAATCCGAAGATTAATCCGGCGGTGAGCGCGCTGGTGATGAAGGCGCTGGCGAAGGATCCGGCGGAACGGTATCAGAGCGCGCGGGAGCTGTTGGATGACCTGGAGCAGTGCAAGGAGACGAAGAAGGCTGCGACGGAAACCAGGAAGTCGGGTCCGGCACCGACGGTGGCGGTGAATGCCGCGGCCCGCGCGGCTGCGGCCAGCAAGTTTGTTTCATCGGGAGCTGCTCCGGCGAAGGCCGCTGCGCCGGCTCTGCCAGTGGCGCCGAGAGCGGTTGCGCCTGCTTCTGCGGTTGCTTCCGCAAAGATTGGCACGCCCACAGCTTCGCGGTTAAATGTGCCGTCGACCGGGTCCGGGAACGGCGTGAAAGCCGCTGCGGCTGCTGCCAGCGCGGGCGCTGGAATCGGCGAAGCTCCGGTGTTTGAGGTTGCACCGCCGTCGGACTTCGACGCGAATGCGAACTTCAATTCGAATTCGAATTCGGCGTCCGATGCAGACGCTGGTGGGCACGATGGGGGCGAATACGCCGGGAACACGCCAAAGTTTCAGTCCGCATCGAATTTGAGTCCTGTGATGTCGGCGGCCGTCGAGGAGCCGGAGACGCAGGAACAATCGCCGAGTGTGGGCGGGGATCCGATGATGTCGGCGCCAGCGCCGAGTTCGGCGGGAACAAGTTTTTCGGACCTCGCGGAAATGCCTCCGTTGAAGGAGCCGGTGTATGTGCCGCCGATGCCGGAACCATCGCAGTCGGCGGGTACGGTCATGAAGCTCAATCCGCGACAGGAGGAGAAGCCGAAAATCCAGCCGCGCGAAGTGGCGCAAAAGGCGATGCAGGAAATTTCGACGATTCCGCCGCGGCTGATGTTGTTTTCGATTCTGGGAGCGGTGGCTCTGATTCTGGTCATCGCGGTCGTGGTGTACTTTCATGTGCGGTCGGAGGATGACGGTTCGACGGCGGCTCCGCGGCCGACGAAGAGCGTGACTGTGAGCCAGCCGGCGGCAGCGGCTCCCGTCGCGCAGGCCCCGGCTCCCGCGGCGCCTCAAGCCGAAGAAACGGTAGCGCCCATTAACGATGCGCAGCCGAACTTGACGGTGCGTCAGGTGGAACGGCGCAACGTGGCCAGCAATCGCCGCGCTCCCGCTGTCGCGCCAGTACCAGTCGTCGTTCCGGGGCAGGCGCTGATCGACTCGACTCCGCAGGGCGCACAATTTCAGGTCGATGGGAAAAGCGATCCGTCCTGGATCACGCCCTTTACCCTGGCGAGCTTAACTCCGGGCAAGCATATTGTGTCGGTCAGCAAGACCGGGTACACGTCCGAGATACGGACGGTGGAAGTTGCTGCGGGTAGCAAAGCATCCCTGGTGCTGCACCTGGCGGCGATGAATGCTCTGGTGGTGGCAAGCAGCACACCGCCGGGAGCCGACATCATCATCGATGGCAAGCCGACTGGTCGCGTGACGCCTTCGCAGTTCGCTGTGGAAAAGGGAAGTCACACGATTCTGTTACGTAAACAGGGATACCTGGAGGAAACGACTACCGCCGATCTCGGGCCGGCACAGAATTTCCAGTATTCGCCGACGCTGCGCGCTTTGGGGAATGCGGAGGAGATCCGCACGGTGGGCAAGTTCAACAAGCTCTTTGGACACGGGGGCGACAACACGGCGGGGATGGGCGCGATCAGCATTCATACGCAGCCGAAAGGCGCGCAGGTCGCGATCAACCAGCGCGTGCTGGATAAGCTCTCGCCGGTCGACGTCATGCTAGGGCCCGGAAATTACATAGTGGATATTACGCTGACGGGGTTCAAGCCAGTCCATAAAGTGATCAACGTCGACAAGGGCGGGAAGGCCGCGATCGACGAGATACTGGAACGACAGTAACAGCAGAGACAGTGGCAGTTGACCGATTGACTGTAGTGCGGGATGTGACGCGCCGCTGTAATCCAGTTCGAGATCGAGTTTGCGGCAGAGGGTGAAGGCTCGCTGCTGTCGGATCAAACTGGGAATCGCTGGATTCATTTCCCAGCCGCTGCGCGCGCTAACTGACGACGCGTCTCGTTTCGATGGCGAGGACTTATTTCAGAGCTTCCCTGCAACGTTTCCCACCGTTCTCCCAAACCATAGATAGCCACGCTTAGCGGGACGTCACCTCGAGCGCAATAGGCGTGTTCTAGCAGATCAGAGAAGCGAAAAAAAGAAAGAGCAGGAATGAAGAAAGCCGCATGTTTAGCGGTTGTCGACGGCACAGCTGAAGAGGTTCGCAAAAATTGCGGCGGTGTCGAGCGAGCCTCCCTCAGGCGCTAGAAGTGCAACGTATTTTGAGCAAGTTGCGGCCCGAGTAGAACTCGGGCCCTTCCCAAAGGCATTTGAATTCAGAGTTTCCCCGCGGCTTCTGAAGGCGTGCCCTTTCAAGACCTTTGAAAGGTGACTTCAGAGGTCTCCTAGTTCGTGGCTCACTTACAGTCGTGATTGCCATCACAGCCTGCGCTGCCTCGGGGATGCACGATAGCGACAGGAAAAAGGACTTTCTCTTGTCAACGCAGCCTACTCCCGGCAAATTGAGTACGGAACTAATGCAAGCGCTGCGGGAGAACAAGTCGAGTCAGCGATTTGCGGTGGGAGCTTTGCTGTTTCTGGAGGGAACTCCGGCGACGGGCATTTTTTTGGTGGAGACGGGCGAGGTTCGGATCTTATTGCCCACCGGTCGAGAACAAAGACAATTGCTGGAAGTGGCGGGGCCGGGAACTTTGCTTGGATTGAGCGAGGCCATGAACGGGGAACCGCACCGCATTACCGCGATCGCGGGGGACGGAACGACGGTGATCTACACTCCGCGCGAAGAATTTCTGGCACTGCTGCAACGGCAGGGCGAATTCAGCATGGAGATTGCGCGGTTATTAAGCGAAGATTTGCACGCGCTCTATCATAAGTTCAAGAGCATAAGCGCGCACCCGGGACGTCCCCGTCAGCGCGCGCTGGATGAACAGCTGAATTAGCCGTCAGCGCTCAGCCATCAGTTCCAACCTTTGCTGATGGCTTTGGGTGGCAGGAAGGGATAGAAACCTCGTCTCAGATCTGTCTTTACTGAGAGCCGAAGGCTGATAGCTGGCTACCAGCTAATTCGATTTGAAATTGACCGTGATCTGGGTTTGAATTTCCACTGGCTGTCCATCGAGGTAGTAGGGTTTGTATCGCCACTGACGGACGGCGTCGAGCGCGGCGCGCGCGAGCACGGCGTCTCCCTTCAACACTTTGAGATTGGTCACGTTGCCCTCTTTGGTGACGGTGGCTTCGATCTGGACTGCCCCTTGAGCATGCACCGCGAGGGCGGCCTGGGGATAAGTTGGCTGGACGCGCTTGATCAAGAGTCCCTGGGACACGCCCTGGGAAATTCTTATCGTCGCCAGCGAGGGTTTCGGAATATTGGACGGCGATGCCAGCAAACTGGTCAAGTTGCTGGTACCGGCGGATGCCGCGGCGTCGAGCGCCGGCGGAGCGGCGGACTCGTCGGACGAGGGCTGATTCCTGGTGGCCGTGGCGCCGGATTTCACGAGCATGGGCGCGGACGATGGTTTCTTCGTTGCCGGCTCGGAATTCGCGGCGATTCGGAGCCCGGCGTTATTGGCTGGGGCGGCTGCTGGTTTTTCTCCGGGAGCCGCAATGGTTGGATTGGGATTGGCGGCTTGTGTTACGGGACTTGCTGGCTGCGCGACGTTTGACGGTGCCGCTATCGGCGCGATGGCAGGCGCCGAAACGGGCGCGGGCTGAGCGATCGTCTGCGGAGTGGCAACCGGCGACGCGGAGCTGGTAGCTTTCCCGCCACCAAGATAACCGTAAGCAAAGTAACCGAGGATTGCCAGCACCAGCACGGCAGCTGCAATCAGAATTTTCTTCTTACCACCCGACCCGTCTGAAGGCTCTTCGTTGAGTATGCCAAAAGATGGAGCACTGCTGTTTTCCTGGGAAGCTGTCGCGCTCGCGGATTCATGGGCACTTCTTGCGGGCTGGGGCTCAGCGACGGTTGCATGTTTTTCGGGCGTCAAAATTTCTTTGGCGGGTGCCGGTGCAGCGGCCGATCCTGACGCGACATGCGCCGAAGAAACGACGGCAGGGACCGCCACCGGCGGCGCAGCAGCGGCTGGCGCTGCAGTCGTGGCTACCTCGTGAATAACTTCCTTTTGGGTAGGTGGTGCGATCTTGTCGGGAGTCGTTGCCGGGAATTCTTGTGCATCCCGATGCGATTCATGTGCAATCGGCGAATCGGAGCGAGCGGACGGCTCAGAAAAAGGAGCCAGTATATCCTCGTCATCCGCTGATGCGGAAATGGCCGGAAGCACGCTCGCTGGCTGCGCAATGAAGGCCAGGGGTGGAAGTTTAGGACTTTCCTGTGGCGCTAACACCAGCGGCGCGCCGGGCGAGACTCGACCTTGTGGCTGAGAAGAAGCGATGGGAGTGGGCTTCGGGGCGTTTAGACTCTCACCCGCGGGAGCAACGACCGTAGGGGTGCCGGCAGGGTCGGAATTTTTCCGGAGCAATCCGCGTGCGACTCGCAGGGTTCCTTTTGCCTGCTCGACGTTGATGGGCTTGGTGAGAACCAGGTTGGCGCCGATACGGTAGGCCTTGGCCACTCCTGCCTGCCCTTCGACTAACGCGATGGCGAGCGAACTCTGATTCGAGGCGGAATTTCTCGCACTTTTGAAGAGCAGGGAAGCGTTCTGCTCGTTCTCGCAATCGACGACTACGGCGTCATAGCGCTGCGCCATGAGCTTTTTGACAGCAGCGAATGGTTCGTGGACGGGGTCGACGGAAAAGTCCAAATCACCGAAGACCTGAGTGACAACGCGGGCCAATTTTTCGTCGGGGCAGAAGAGGAGAGCTTGGTAACCCATAATGAGCTCATCCTAGGTAATACCGTGGGTACCAGCAAGTTACGGGGGTAATTGAGATGTTGTGAGCGGTCTCAGCAGCTAAAGGGCATCCGATTTCAAATCGGGTTGCGGCATCGCTTGAAGAGGTTGCGGAAAAACTGGACTTGTGCTTTTCGGTGAGATGGAGACTTCCAAAATTCTGCTGCTTGATTGCCGATGCACACAGGCGGACAGCAATGTCCTCTCTACACGATTTCGTCCCCCAGCAAAAGCGCTTACGGCCGCTGGAAATCGAGAATTACTACGGTCTGAAAAGGTTCGATTTTGCCATCGCGAACGTAGGGGCGGTAGCGCCACTGCTTCACGGCCTGCATCGCAGCGGTCGCGAGAGTAGCGTCGCCTTCGACGAGGCGGACGCCGGCAACTTTGCCGGTTTCATCAACCACTTCTTTGAGAACAACGGTTCCCTCGGTACCAGAGCGGGCATCCGCGGGATATTTCGGTGCAACGCTGTGGGCCAAGCGCTTCTCGGCACCTTTCGAAGAGAGAATGACAGCGGTGTTTTCCCCGGGCAGCGGGGCCTGTGAGGCTGCGGTGGCTATGCTGGTTAGTGTGCTGCCGGCCTTGGCCAGTTCGGGCTTGTTGGCGGACGGCGCAACTGTGTTGGTGGCGGTGGTTGGAACGGCAACAGTCGGAGTTGCGACCGGCTTGGCCGGCGAAGTTCCGGCGGACGTCGCGGGCGTCGTGGCAGTTGTGCCTACTGGATTTGTTGTGGCGTCCGCAGTCGCCGTTGTTGTCGAATCTGAGGCTACTGGTGTTGCGGGTGCTAGAGCTGGAGCGGGGCGCGGAACAGCGGGTGTCGCTGGCTTGGCGGAACTGGACGACGAAGCGGTCTGCATTCCCGCTAGGACCAGCACGCGATCAATTTGCGGCTGAGCGACTGCTTGAAAAGTGGTTCGAAAGCCCGGATCGTACGTCCAGGCGGCGTAGAAACCGGCTGCGGCGATGGCGAGTACAAGCAACGCGACTAAGGCGCCGCGCGGCTTCTGGCGCCCTTGCGGATAAGAAGAGAAAACAGGGGCGACGGATTCTTTAGGAGACGACTTGGTTGTGGCCTTTGCTGGTTCTGATTCTGTTTCGGCGAGTTCGACTGCGGCGGGCTCTTCGAGTTCCGCCATTTCGAGTTCGGCGAGAACCGGATCGTCGGAGAGTTGCTTGGGCGCGCTCGGTTTCGGAGGAGTTGCAGCAGCGGTTTTGGCCGCAGACGCCAAGAGACTGGATAAAGGAACTCGCGGGGGATTCGGTTTCGAATCGGCGGGAGCGGTTTCGACTGTGTGCGCGACAACCGGAGCGGATGATGCAGTAGCTGCCGATGAGGTTCGCGCGGTCGCGCTGGGTGCGGCTTTCCCGAGAGACTCAGCAAAACTTGCAAGTGGGGACGACGCGGCAGCGGCTGCTGCAACGGATGCGGTTTGCACGGGTGTGGAGTGGCTCGGCGCAGGCGCGCTGACAGCTGTCGGCGGCGTGAGCTGTTCGCTCACTACGACATCTTTTCGAATACGGCCGACGGCGGTGCGGATGGTGCTGCGAGCCTGGTCTTTCGCGACCGGCTTGGTGAGAATCAGTTCGGCACCGAGGCGAAAAGCGGTGGGCAGCCCGGCGCGACCATCGACGATGGCGATGGGAATGGGATTGTGGCCGTTTTTTCCGCGGCGGCAAACGTCGAAAATCAGCTTGGCGGCGGGCAGATTCTCGCAATCCACGAGAACCAGGTCGTAGTTGTGCGAACTGAGTTTTTGGGCAGCGGAAATCCCATCCAGCGGACGTTCGCAACTCACTGACATTTCTTCCAAGACGCCAGTAATTGCGTTGACAGCCTGGTCATCCGGGGACAAGAGCAGAGCATCGGGCATGGCTTCTCTATGCTAGGGAAGCCGCGCGGCAACCCGCAAGTTACGTGGGTAAGCGGGGACGCGCCCGATAGTTTCGGAAGCGCTGGGCCTATTTTGTCCCAGTTGCCGATTCTGGCGGAGGATAGGCAATTGATCCGCGAAAGGACGATTTATCGGCGGGCGTGAAATCGGGGAAGGGCAGGTTGTGTTGGTCGCGCCATTGCTGGACCTGCTGCTCCGAAGCGGCAGTTTTTTCTTTGTCGAGGCCGGAATCGCGGGAGAAGTAAAGGGTCTGGGAAGGGAACGCGAAACCTGTGCCGGATTTGCCGACGATATCCATGATGCGCAGCAACAGGTCTTCGCGGACGGCGTTGAATTCGTTGGAGTCGCGAGTGAGGACGTAGGCGGCGATCTCGAGGCGGAGAGAGCTCGTGTCGAAATTGGCGAAGCGGATGCTGGCGCTTTCACTTTCAACTTTGGGGTGCGCAAAAAGAAGGCGGCGAATCTCAGCCAACAGATAGCGAAGTTGATCGGGAGTTGTTTCGTAGCGTATGGCCAGGACGGGATTGAACTGGATTTTGTCGCGGCGCGTGAAGTTTTCGATGTTCATGGTGGCGAGGGCGCCGTTGGGGATGGAAAGTTCGGTGCGCGCGTCGGTGCGGACACGAGTAGAGCGGAGGCTGATGTCCTCAACGGTTCCAGTGCGGTCGCCGAAGCGGCAATAGTCGCCGACGCGAATGACTTCGTCGGCGAGCACGGAGATTCCGCCAAAGAGATTTTCGAGCGTTTTTTGGGCGGCGAAAGCGATGGCGATGCCGCCGATACCGACGCCGGCAAGGACAGTGGTGAGATTGATGCCGACGATGCCGAGGATAGCGAGAGCAGCGATGATCACGACCAAAGCGGTGAGAAGACGCTCACCCAGAACCATCAGCGTGCCGGTGCCAATGCGTCCCGCGCTGATGGCGTGGACGCGGAGGCGTTGCATGGTAACGGCGGTGAGGCGGAGGAGGAACCAGAAAAATCCAATGCTGATGAGAATGGCGACGGTGCGGTAGTAATAGACTCGCGGCAGCAGGGGTAGGCCTAGGTAGGAGGCCATGATGCGATGGGCGAGCGCGCTGAAGGTCAGTAAGAGCGGTCGGGCCATGAAGTTGTAGGCATGCAGGTTGGGACGATGACGAAATTTGAGCCATAGACGGCGCGGAATGGCGAGGAGCAGGATTATGGCCCAGGCGACGGCGAAGGCGGCGGGGATCAGGATCAGAAGCGCCAGCCACTGCCAGAGCGGCATTCCGAAAAAGACATTTCGTACTAGACTCTGCGGGAGTTTGTGTTCGACCTGGTGCGCTTCGACAAGGTCATAGAGTTCCGGAATTCTGCTGAGCGTGTCGGCGGAGAAGAGCCAGATTTTCCCGGCGTTCGGATCGGAAACGCGGACGAGGATGACGGGAACTTCCTGATCGGCGCTGGAAAGCATGCCGACATTTTGCAAGTCGGAGGTGCCGTTTTCGAGGTTGCCTTCGGGACGGGTGCTGATGCGTCGAAGGCTGCCCTCGAAGGCGCGATCCATGAGGAACTTTAATTTGCCGGCGATGTCGGGGCCCTGAGACAGGCGGCGGGCCGCACTCAATTGCAAATAGTCGGAGGCCGTCTTTTCGTTGCCGTCTTGGGTGGCTTGCAAGAATCCGAGGACGGTTCCGGATGGGGTGTCACGGCCGAGGGGATCGGTGGACGTGGGGGAAGCGGGGGCGGAGGTTCCAGGCTTGAGGAGGTTGGTGACCTGGGCAGGGAGAGTGGGGACGAAAAGGGAGAGTGCGAGGATCGACAGGAATAATTTTTTCATCGAAATTCCATCAGGGGAGCCGGGGGTTCCGCCCGGCCGGACGGGCAGGAATGCCCGTCCCCACACTTATAAGATTCTTCTACCTTTTTGGACGATAGATGTCGGTTGCCTGGCCGTAGAAGACTTCGGAAGCCTCCATCATCGTTTCCGATAGGGTTGGATGCGGATGGATGGTCATACCGACATCGGCGGCAAGGGCACACATTTCGATGGCGAGAACGCCTTCGGCGATCAGTTCGCCAGCACCTGCTCCGACAATGCCGACACCGAGGATGCGCTCGGTTTTGGGATCGATGAGAAGTTTGGTGAGACCTTCGGGGCGGTCGATGGTAATGGCGCGTCCGGAGGCGGCCCAGGGGAATTTCGCGACGGTGACTTCGCGCCCTTGTTCTTTGGCTTGGGTCTCGGTGAGTCCGGCCCAGGCAATTTCAGGATCGGTGAAGACGACGGCGGGGATGGCGTTGGGCTCGAAGGCAACTTTGTGTCCGGCGATGGCTTCGACGGCGGTGCGGCCTTCATGCATTGCCTTGTGGGCGAGCATCGGTTCTCCGGCGACGTCGCCGATGGCATAGATGGTGGGCTCGGCGGTTTGGCGCTGCTCGTCGATTTCGATGAATCCCTTGGCATTGACTTTGACTTGCGTTTTGTCGAGGCCGGGGATTTCGGAGTTGGGACGGCGGCCGACGGACATTAGAACGCGATCGAAAACTTGCTCTTTTTCTTTGACGTTGGGGCCTTCGAGAGTAACGCGGATGCCGGTCTTTTCGTCTTTTAAAGATTTAACGGTGGTGTTGAGCAGGATCGAAGAGAAAAGTTTTTCGAGGCGCTTGTGAAGAGGGAGCACGAGGTCACGGTCGGCTCCCGGGAGCAGGCCGGAGAGCATTTCGACGACGGTGACTTTTGTGCCGAGGGTGGCGTAGACAGAACCGAGTTCGAGTCCGATGTAGCCGCCGCCGATGACGAGGAGAGTTTTTGGAATGTCGGGAAGGTCGAGGGCACCGCTGGAATCCATTAGTCGCGGACTGTCGAGTTTGAGACTGGGCACGACGGTGGGACGCGATCCGGTGGCGATGACGATGCGGTCGAAGCTGAGATTTTCTTCGCCTCCGGCGGTCTTCGTTACCTTCAGCGTCGTTGGATTAACGAATGCGGCTTTGCCCTGGATGAACGTCACCTTGCGCTGTTTCGAGAGTTGGCCAAGTCCGCCGGTGAGTTTGTTGACAACATTCTCTTTGAACGACCGCAGCTTGTTGAGATCGATTTTGGGTGCGCCGAATTCGATGCCCCAGTTCTTGGCCTGCTCGGCTTCTTCGAGAAGCTTGGCGATGTGGAGAAGCGACTTGGACGGGATGCATCCGCGATAGAGGCAGACGCCGCCGGGGTTGACTTCGGGATCGATGAGCGTGACTTTCATGCCCAGGTCGGCGGCTAGGAATGCGGCGGCGTATCCGCCGGGACCACCGCCGATTACTGCGATATTGAGGTTTGATGAGTTCGTCATTTTTGTTACCTATCCTTCATCTTAATAATTGTCATCCTGAGCGTAGCAGAGACTTCACGAAGTGAAGACTTTGCGGAGTCGAAGGACCTCTACTCGACCCGAGTGCAGCGGCTGTATCCACTTTCACACTTCTGAGAACACCGTTCATCACGCACGCAGATCCGTAATGTAGGGGTCCTTCGACTGCGCTAAGCCAATCGCTGCGCTCTTGGCTTGGCTCCGCTCAGGATGACAGAATATTTTGCTTCTCTGCGAACTCTGCGTCCTCTGCGGTTAAAGACCTCTATCCCTGCACCGATAACAAGAACGGCTGCTCGAAGGCTTCGGCGATCCAGCGCAGGAAACGGGCGGCGTCGGCTCCGTCGATCAACCGGTGATCGTACGAGAGAGAGAGAGGCAGAATCAAGCGCGGCTCGAATTTATTGTTGACCCACTCGGGCTCCATGCGCGAACGGGAGAGGCCGAGAATGGCGACCTCGGGGTAATTCACGATGGGAGAAAAGCCGGTGCCACCGATTCCGCCGAGATTGGTGATGGTGAAAGTGCCGCCCAACATCTCGTCGGGAGTGAGTTTGCGGTCGCGCGCTTTTTTCGAAAGCTGCGTCAGTTCCGTGGCCAGCTCGACGATGTTTTTCTTGTCGACGTCACGAATCACCGGCACGAGCAATCCGCGATCGGTGTCCATCGCAACGCCGAGGTTGATGTATTGCTTGTAAATAATTTCTTCCTTCCCCATGTCGATGGAGGCGTTGAATTGGGGAAAAACCTTCAGGGCCGAAGCACAAACTTTCAAGGCGATGGCGGTGACGGTCATTTTGCCGCCAGCTTCTTCGACGCGGGGCGCGAACCGGGCGCGTAGTTGCTCAAGCTCGGTGATGTCGGAGCGATCCTGCTGGGTGACGTGGGGGATGGTGTTCCAGGCTTGGCGAAGATGCTCGGCAGTTTTGCGGCGGACTCCGCGCATGGAGACGCGCTCGGTCTTGCCCCACTTCGAGAAGTCGGGTAGTTCGGGCTCGACGAAGGTGCCGCGAGGAGCTTGCGTGGCCGCGTTTGCGGCGGCTTGCATGAGCGTGTTTTTGGCACACTGCTTTACGTCGTCTTCGCTGATGCGTCCGCCGGGACCGCTGCCGGTAACTGTACGAATATTGACTCCGATTTCGCGGGCCAAGCGGCGCACGTGAGGAGCGGCGGGGATGGGATTGTGATCCATTCCAGCCACTTTGCCGAGTTGCACGGGCATGGTGAAGGCAGGCGGAGGAGCTTGTGGCTGATCGAGGGGAAGCGCCTGTTCTTCGGTCTTACCCTCCGCGCGCATGGCGAGTTGGAAGGAGAGACGGGCGGCTTGCTGTCCTGAGATGTGTTCGACCGGGGCGTGGCGGCGAGGAGCTTCGGTCTGCGGGGCGACTCCGCCTTGCAGGGTGAAGATGACGTCGCCGACTTTAACTTTAGTTCCTTCTTTGACTTTGATCTCGCGGACCACGCCGCTTACGGAGGAGGGAACTTCGATGACGGCTTTGTCGGTTTCGAGTTCCATGATGGGTTGGCCTTCGGAAACGGTCGCGCCAACTGTGATCAGAAGGCGCACCAGATCTCCGGAATTGATGTTTTCTCCGAGTTCGGGGAGTTTGAATTCGCTGGCGGAGGCTGCTGTGGGCGCTTTTGGCGAAGTTTGCGGCGCGGCCTGAACCGGAGCTGGAGCAGGGGACGCGGCAGCTTGAATCTCGGGGACGGCAGAAGGCTGCGGCGAGGGAGTTGCGGCAGGTTGCGGAGTCGCCTTCGCGGCGGCAGCGCCAGTCCCATTTTCGATGGTAAAGATCACTTGGCCGACTTTGAGTTTGTCGCCTTCTTTGACGCGAATTTCTCCGATGGTGCCGGTTAGGGACGATGGCACCTCGACGACGGCTTTGTCGGTCTCGAGTTCCATGACCGGTTCGCCTTCGGCGATGCTGGCGCCGGGCTTGATCAACAAGCGGACGAGGTCTCCGCTCTCGATATTCTCGCCCAACTCGGGCAGCTTAAATTCCGTCGGCATTCTCTCGTTATCCTTCTGCTCTTTCGTGACGTAAGTGCCGTCCCTTGCGGGACTCAGATTGTTCGACTCTCGTCTACCCGGCACTGCCGTGCCGGGCTTTCTCGTTCCGCCGCTTCGCGGCTGCTGGTAGTTCTGTTACGAGCCCTGCGATTCGCTCTGGTCTTCGGGCTGCTGTTAGCTCGGTTGCTAGCTGGTGGCGGGATTTCGTTTTTCCGGATCGATGCCTAGATCGCGGATCGCCTTCTCCAGCATTTTTGAGCTAACGCCTTCGCCGTCTTTCTTGTCTTTATCTCTATCCCCCGACTTGTCGCCAGACTTTTCCGTGGCTAGGGCGTGCAGCGTGGCGAGAACGATGTGCTTCGCGTCCACTTCGAAAAAGTCTCGGAGAGAAGCGCGATTTTCGCTGCGTCCGAAGCCGTCAGTTCCGAGCGATACGAGCTTGCCCGGAACCCACTGCGAGATACTTTCCGGCAAAACCTTCATGTAATCGGATGCGGCGATGAAGGGTCCGGATGCGCCCTGCAGAGTCTGCGTGACGTAGGGGACTTTCGGTTTCTCGGTGGGATGCAGCATGTTCCAGCGAGCGCAGTCGTTGCCGTCGCGGTAGAGTTCCTTG
Organism: Terriglobales bacterium; assembly: GCA_049520915.1. Taxonomy (GTDB): domain Bacteria; phylum Acidobacteriota; class Terriglobia; order Terriglobales; family Acidobacteriaceae; genus Acidiflorens. The sequence continues at coordinate 64,385 of JBEKPH010000007.1, read as the reverse complement.
TAGCTGGTGACGCTCCAGACATCGGCGGAGACGCCGTAGTCTTTTTCGAGAATTGCCTGGGCTTTGAGCACTTCAAACATAATCGCGCCGCTGCCCAGGAGCTGCGCCCGCAGTTTGGCGTTTTTCTTCTCGGCTGTCTTGTAGCGATACAAACCTTTGAGGATGCCTTCGCGAATGCCGGGATGGCTTGGCATCTCAGGCATGGGCAATGGCTCGTTGCCGACAGTTAAATAATAGAAGATGGATTCGCCGTCGATGTACATGCGCTTGATGCCATCCTGAATAATGATGGCAATTTCGTAGGCGAACGCGGGATCGTACGCCATCAGGTTGGGAACGGGCAGGGCGAGGACGTGACTGTGACCGTCCTGATGCTGCAGGCCTTCGCCCGCGAGGGTCGTGCGGCCCGCCGTTCCTCCGATGAGAAAACCGCGGCAGCGGATATCGGCGGCCAGCCAGATCAGATCGCCGATGCGCTGCAATCCGAACATGGAGTAATAAATAAAGAAGGGAATGGTATTGATGCCGTGGTTGGCATAAGCGGTGCCGGCGGCGATGAAGGAGCACATCGATCCCGCTTCGGTGATGCCTTCTTCGAGAATCTGGCCGTTCTTGGCCTCCTTGTAATAAAGGAGGGTATCCATATCGACCGGTTCGTAGAGTTGGCCAACGCTGGAATAGATGCCGACTTGGCGGAAGAGGGCTTCCATGCCGAAGGTGCGAGCTTCGTCGGGAACGACGGGGACGATGAACTTGCCGACCTCGGGATCGCGCAGTAATTTGGACAGCATGCGCACGAAGACCATGGTGGTGGAAGCTTCGCGTCCTTCGGTTCCTTTATAGAACTCTTCGAAGAGCGCTTCCGGTATGGGCTTCAGCGGAGTGGCACGGACTTTTCGTACCGGCATGTAACCGCCGAGTTGCTGGCGGCGTTCCTGCATGTACTTGATTTCGGCGCTATCGTCCGCGGGACGATAGAAGGGCGCTTGGTGCAGTTCGTCGTCGGGGATGGGAATGCCGAAGCGCGAGCGGAAGATTTGTAGTTCCTCGTCATTCAGCTTCTTCTGCTGGTGGGTGATGTTCTTGCCTTCGCCGGCTTCGCCGAGTCCGTAGCCCTTGATGGTCTTGGCCAGGACGATGGTGGGCGAGCCGACATTATCGACAGCGCAGCGGAAGGCGGCATGCACTTTGATCGGATCGTGGCCGCCGAGACGCAGGCGGGAGAGTTGGTCGTCCGAAAGATGTTCGACCATTTTGAGCAGACGGGGATCGGTGCCGAAGAAATTTTGACGGAAATAAGCTCCGCTCTCGACGAAATATTTCTGATACTGTCCGTCGGTGATTTCGCCCATGCGGCGGACGAGGAGGCCGTCGCGATCGTTTTGGATCAATTGATCCCAATCGCCGCCCCAGATGACTTTGATCACGTTCCATCCTGCGCCGCGGAAGATCGCTTCCAGTTCCTGAATGATCTTGCCGTTGCCGCGTACGGGACCGTCGAGGCGTTGCAGGTTGCAGTTGACGACGAAAATCAGGTTGTCGAGACGTTCGCGCGAGGCCAGTGTGATCGAACCGAGGGATTCCGGTTCGTCCATTTCGCCGTCGCCGAGGAAGGCCCAGACTTTGCCGCCGGACGACGTTTTCAGGCCGCGATTTTCGAGGTATTTGATGAAGCGCGCGTGATAGATGGCCTGGATCGGGCCGAGTCCCATGGAAACGGTGGGAAACTCCCAGAAATCGGGCATGAGCCAGGGATGGGGATAGGAGGAGAGTCCTCCGCCCTCTTTTAATTCACGCCGAAAGTTTTCTAGCTTTTCTTTGGGCAGACGGCCCTCGAGAAAGGCGCGGGCGTAGATACCAGGGGCGGCGTGTCCTTGAAAATAGACTACATCGCGATCGCCGGATTCGTTGGCCGCATGGAAAAAGTGGTTGAAGGCGACTTCGTAGAGGGTCGCGGCCGAAGCGAAGGTGGAGATGTGTCCGCCAATGCCTTCCTGCATCTTGTTGGCGCGGACGACCATGGCCATAGCGTTCCAGCGCACCAGGCTCTTGATGCGGCGCTCCATTTCCTGACTTCCGGGAAAAGGCGCCTGCTGCTTGGAAGGAATCGTGTTCTGGTACGGAGTTGTCGCCGTGAAGGGAAGGTTGACGCCGCCCTCGCGACGGGCATGCAGGGCCAGTTGCTGCAAAAGGCGTCCGGCACGATCGGGACCGCCGCGCGATAAGACATAATCCAGCGAGTCGAGCCACTCTCGCGTTTCCAGAACTTCGATGCCGTTAGTTTGTTGCGTTTCAGCCACTATGACTTCACCCCAAGGAAAGATTGCGATTCTCCATCATAAAGAATCGGAAGGAATTTTGCTGGAGTTGTGCGCGGCGCCGGTCGGCCTAATCTGGAACTCTTCATAAATCTCGTAAATCATAGTTAGCCCTTTGCGACTTGAGCGACAACTTCCTCGATATTTGCGTGGGGTGTAGAATCCTATTTCAGGCGCGGCAGGCACTAACCAATCCGAGATGGCCTCGCTTTCACAGCACAATAGCGATTGCGAACGGTTCTTAGGGGAATCGTTCGAAAACGTAAACAGATGGATCGACGAATATTTCGCGCGGTATGGTCCAGTCCATCGAAAGTTCCGACACCATCGCGAGGGGATTGCACAGGCGCGTGATCTTTTTGGTGACCGAGGGGCAGTCGCCGCTGCCATTCATATTCTTCGCGACTGTCGACACATTCCTCGAAAGCAAGATTACGAGCTCGGCTATGTAGACGAGCTCGGACTAAAAGCGAACTGGTCCACAGCATCGTACATAAAATATTCAGAGGAGGACTTTTCCAGCTTGGTTGAACAACTACTCAAGCCTTCTGGGGTCGTGCTCTGGTCGTTCATCGATCTCCCCGCTCTTCAACTTGTGCTGAATTCGTTGACCCGGTTTGACTCGCAGACGATACAGCGGCTCAGTGCTGATTGGCAAACGGCAGCATCTAAACGCGAAGCACTTCCACCCGTCACCGCCGCCGACTTGGGTGAATCGACGACCCCGATTAGCAACGCCGCCGTGTCCGAATACGTCAGGGGACTTGAAGAAAAACATCCGACCTTTAAGCTAATTGCCCCGGGGAAAGAGGTCTCTGTTGTCGCCGTCGAACTCCATCGGCTAATTACCCCGCTTATTCTCATCGACTATGAGCTCATTGATAGCCTCAAGCCGGAACTTCCATTCGTCGATGAAATTCATGTCGCACGTTTTGCGTTGCCAACACAAATAGCCGTGCCGATTAAAGCGATGCTCGATCCCACGATGCGCAATGCTATTTTTGTTTCGAACGATAAATCGTTGACCGTTAGTCCCGCTCAGGTGCAACAGACTCCCATGGGAACGGCGGTAACATTCATGGTCGGAGCCACCGGGAGTGCGTTAGTAGTAGCAAGCAATTCGGGACGTCTTATCCTGCGCAACGGGATTCACCGCGCCTTCCTTCTCGCGAGTTTGGGTGTCAAGTCAGCACCTTGCATTCTTGTTAAGGAAGAAGGCCCGATCGTCGGAACCCCCACTCTTGCTTACCCTACGTTTACTGACGCGGTGTTGGCGTCGCCGCGGCCGCCGATGCTAACCGACTTCCAAAACCCAGAACTGACCCTTCAGGCCCCTTTGCAGCGCACCCACAAGCTGATTAAAATCTCGGCGGAAGAAACAATTATTCCTATCGACTGAAAGCCAACGTATAGAGATGCTTCCAGCGTTCTACGATGACAGGTTCCTCCCGGATGGTGAACATCTTGCTACATGGGGAGAGGTCGTGGAAAGGTTCGGAGGAAACGCGAGGCGAAAAAGTTTCTGTGATCGCTTGATTACTTTCCTTCAACGAGCAAAGCGCTGCGGGTTTCTGAGGGTCTACCTATTTGGATCATTCATCAGTGCAAAAGATGATCCCGGTGATGTGGATCTGCTATGGATCCACAGGCAGAATCTAAACTATGACCTTTTGTCTAGACAGTGTCACGAACTCGTAGACTATCCTTTGATGAGAGCCCGTGAAGGATGGGACATGTTCTGTTGTTCTGATGATCCCTTTGTAATCAGCAACTTAATGGATGGTTGGCGCAAGGACAAAGCCCCAGGAAGACAACCCAGAGGTGTTATACTACTAGATCTGAGGGAATTATGATCTCCGCTGATTACGCGGCTACGAAAGACTACCGGGACGGCCTTGAGAGAACATTAGAATTGGCCCGACTGCGAATGAGTGCGGGTGATTTTGAGGGCCTTGCTGTGGGTATCAGGCAGGAGATCACTCGATTAAACTTGGAACTTGCAAAATACTACGAGGTGGATCTCCCGCGAACGCCTTTCACGTGGGCTTCATTGTTGGTCCACGGCATCGAGATCGTTAGAAAGTCTCCCTCTATCCGCTTCAACTCCCCGCGCGATTCTGTTTGGACGGCGCGGGCCCAGCAGCCCGAAAGTTCCGTCAATGCTACTTACGCCGCGTGTGGCGTCTAACCTTGAACTAGAAAGACTCCCCCCTTCCAGAGAGTTACTCCTCCAGCGTTACCGCCTTTACGAGATTCCGGGGACGGTCCACGTCCAGGCCGCGCTTCAGGGCGACGTAGTAGGCAAACAACTGAAGAGGGACGATTTCGAGAATCGGGGAAAGCAACTCGGGCGCGGCGGGAATAAAGAAGGTGTGGTCCGCGATGGCGGGGATAGTTGCGTCTCCCTCGGTTGCGAGTGCGATTAGGGTCGCGCCCTGCTTCTTGAAGCCTTCCATGTTGCTGACGTTCTTTTCGTAGCGCGTTACAGAGCCCGAGTCGTTCGGATCGCAGGTTGCGATCATGACCAGCGGCAGGCGGAAATCGATGAGGGCATTCGGGCCGTGCTTGGCTTCTCCCGTGGGATAGCCTTCGGCATGGATGTAGGAAACTTCTTTGAGCTTGAGGGCTCCATCCATTGCGATTGGATAATGGATGGCGCGTCCGAGGAACATGAAGTCGTCGACGCGGTAGTAAAGTTCGGCGAGTTTTTCAACTTGATCTGCCGCCGCGAGGACGGTTTCCGTCTTGTCAGGCAGAGCCAGAAGTTCGCCAATGTAGTGCTGGGCGCGATCCTTGGAAACTTTTTCTTTAATATGGCCAAGATACAGGGCGAACAGGAATAGACAGGCCATCTGCCCAGTGAAGGCTTTGGTCGAAGCGATGCTGATCTCGGGACCGGCATGGGTGTAGATGAAGCCGTCGGCCTCGCGGGCGATGGTCGAACCTTCGACGTTGGAAATGGCGATGGTGCGCGAACCTTTCTGCCGGGCTTCGCGCTGGGAAGCGGTAGTGTCGGCGGTCTCTCCCGACTGCGTAATAAAGATGCTGAGCTCGCCATGGCCGATCATGGGATTGCGGTATTCGAATTCGCTGGCGTAGTCGACATCGACGGGCACGGCGGCGAGCTCCTGCATCATGTACTGGCCGGTCATGCCGGCGTGACGGCTGGTGCCCGAGGCGACGATGTTGATGCGCCGGATCGCATGTAGTTCTTCGCGCGAGATGTGAATTTCGTTGAGGCGAACCAGTCCGTCGGCGAGAGAAACGCGGGGTTCGATCGTCCGACGCAGGGCATCGGGCTGCTCAAAAATCTCTCGTATTAAATGATGGGGGAATTTACGGGTCTCAGGCATTACTCTCCTCGGTCAGCAGTTAAGATTCTTCGCAGCATCGGAGCGGCGAGCCGTGTCGCGGCGCGAGAGTTACGCCGCACATTCGATGCCCGCGATAAAAGTTCGCAACACTTCTCCTTGCGCGTTGAGAACGACGAAGTCCGCGTCGGCTCCGACGGCAAGAACGCCTTTGTTCGACAGCGAGGCCGCGCGGGCCGGATTTCGAGTGGCGGCCGCAACCGCCTGGGGCAACGGCCATTCCGCGTAGCGCGCCAGATTGCGTACGGCGCGATCCATGGTCAGAACGCTGCCCGCCAGGCTGCCGTTTAACGTACACTTGCCGTCCTTAACATCGACTTCGAACGAGCCCAGGTGATAGCGGCCGTCGGGCATCCCTGTGGCGGAGATGCCATCCGTAATCAGCACCGTTTGCTCGGGACCTTTTGCGCTGGCGAAGAGCTTAACGATGGCTGGGTCAAGATGGATGCCGTCGGCGATGATGTCGGCGGTAATGCGCGGGTCGGTGAGCACTCCGCCGATAATGCCGGGCTTGCGGTGGTCGAGGGGACGCATGGCGTTGAAGGTATGAGTCGCATGCCGCGCTCCGGCTGCGATTCCACGCTCGGTTGTCGCGAGATCGGCGTCGGAATGTCCCAGGCTCACGCAGACACCGCGGCGCGCGGCCTCGGCGATAACCTCGGGGGCACCTTCTAACTCAGGAGCAATGGTCATCATGCGAATGCGGCCGCGCGCGGCTTGCCAGAATTGTTCGAACAAAGGCAGAGTGGGCGCCAGAAGATACTCAAGCGGATGCACGCCGCTGCGAACGTGGCTGATAAAAGGCCCTTCCAGATGGATGCCCATGGGAAGCGCTCGCCCAGGGTTGGCGGCTGGTGCTTGTTGTTCTCGATCTTCGATGGCCCGAGCCAACCGTTCAAGCGCGCCCAAAGTCGTGTCTAACGAAGCGGTTACCGTGGTCGGAAAATAAGCGGTTACGCCGTGCCGCGCGAGCAATGATTCGATCGCCGGAAGCGCCTGCGGAACTTCGTCCATGACGTCGAATCCGGCGCTGCCGTGGATGTGAAGGTCGATGTATCCCGGGGCGATCGAAGCATCGCCGAAGTCATGGACCGAGGCACCGGCCGGGAGGGCCAGACTTCCGCGAGATCCCATTGCTACAATGCGGCGTTCGTCGACGAGAAGAAGGAAATCGTCGGAGCGCTCTGTCGGAGTCCAGAGACTTGCAGCAGTAAAAGCCAGCATAGAAACGATTTAATAGCGGCAAAATCGCGACTGTGCCCACGATTGTAACAGCCCGGCGTCGTCGGATGGATGGCGGGCAATGTTCGCGAAGATGCGCATCGGCGGTGAAACACGGCGGCATGCGGATTCGAAGGCCGCATGCGGCGCATAGCGAGGCCTTTGCCAAAACCGCGCGAAGGCAGAATGCTATACTGTCAAGGTTCGAGCCGCCACGTTGTTCCCAAGTGGAGGCCGTCAAGCGTGGTCAGTCGGGGAGTGGCTCAGCCTGGTAGAGCACCTGGTTCGGGACCAGGGGGTCGGAGGTTCAAATCCTCTCTCCCCGACCAATTCTAAAGGACTTATCGGAACTCACTGTGGGCGCAACAGGGCGCAACTCAGCGCGTGAAGCCCAATCCTACCCTCCGTGCCGTCATTGTACGAAACATCCCGTCTATCTTTACCCCGGTACGAGCGTAGCGTTGAGAGATGTTCTTGTTCGAGTGTCCCACGCAAATGTGAACAAGGATCTCAGGCACTAACTCTTTATCGAGGAGAGCCGCGCGAAGTCTCCTGAAAGTATTGAAGCCGCAAGGTGGTCTTCCGATCTCTAGGAATATTGGGTGAAGGGATCTCCGCAACAGATTTGATTTACGTTGTGGGGTGCCGCGCGCCGATCGAAATACCAACCCGCTCTTACGCGATCCGATGTGATCACCAACGCACTCGCCAACGAGGAGTGAAGATTCACCTCTCGTGTTCCGGCCGCAGTCTTTGGACTGCCAAGGTCACCCTCCCACACGCTGCGCTTCACGTGGATCACTGTGTCGCGTATGTCTCTTCCGACTGCAACAGATTCTTGCGTTGTTGGGGGCTGAAACAGTCACTCCGACACCGCTGACAAGAAGGCAGCAGCGCCGATGAGAGCGAGGCCACGGCGCAAGCTGTCCGCCGCAGAGAGATTTGCTGCTTCCGCTTTTATTCTGCCGCGCGGTTTAGGGACTGACTTCTCCAGAGTGACGATCGGAATGCTACGATGAAATAACGAGGTAATACCGCTGGCCGCCTGTCAGCCGGGAAGGCGCTCTGAGCCTACCCACAGTTGGGCCAGATCTCTGAGGTTGTGTTTGTATGTGCGTGTTACCAGGTATTCCTTCCCACCTTTTACACGCAACCCATACTCCCCGGTCGGTAAAGGTTGGATTTCCTCAACGGCCGAAATGTTCACGACGACCGAGCGGTGGATGCGAATAAAACCGTAGGGTTTGAGCTTCTCCGCGATGGACGAGAGGGACTCGTGCACCAAATAGGGATTAGGTGGGTGTTGCAACGAGACGTAATTACCTTCGGCTTGCACTGCCGAGATGTCGGCTAAATCCAGGAGTAGGATGCTACCCTTTGCCTTGAACGCAATTCGTGGCGCCTGCCGTTTTGCTATGTCCTCCAACTGCCGCAAGACTCGCATTAGGTTTGCAGTATCAACTCGGACTAAGGGAAGCAATGAGGCATCCGCTGCTTCGCAGAATTCGTCCGCGGTCGATTCATAAGTGTAATCCCGCCTACTCTTGGTGGAGCAAATGGTAGCCCCCCGCAGGGGGCCAGCCGAAACGTCCGCATTAGTGCGAGCGGCTTGTTGAGCAAACATCTCACGTGCAATGGCCTTCTGGTCCTGAATTGCGCGGGCGCTCATGATGGAGCCCTTTCTCTCTCGTTTCGACTTCCCGCTACCCGATGTGAGAATGACGAGAGCAGCGCTTCTAGACCACAAGACCCGTAAGTTACTTCCGCCCGGTGCTCACTGCTGACGGAAAGCTGGATTGCGCGCCGAAATAACACTCAATGGAGTGCAACTTTCCGTTCTTAATTCGGAGATACTCCACGTTCCGGAACGTTTTGCCGTCCTTGTTGTGGCAAAGATACTTCACAAAAGCATCCTCTCCGACGGTGGCGATCCGCTCCAGCTCAAAATGTGCAATGAAATCGACTTGTGTTTCCCAGCATTGCGCTTTGAAAGCGCTCTTGCTGATGTGGTCGTCGCCGGCCGCGCTTGTAAAGGTGAAGTTGTCGGCGAGCAAACTATCCAATGGACCCCAGTCTCTCTTCTCCCAGGCTGCATACCACTTCCGGACTAACTCCTCATTCGCTGAGTTCTGCCTTCCCAATGCGCTGGCGTTTGCCCGTCCCGGCAGGCTCACAGCACCCACCAATGCGCAGGCTCCCGTTGCGAGCAGATTCCTGCGCGACACTGCGATCCTTGTCATTGCTCTCCCTGTCATTGCTCTCGCTGTCATCGCTCGTTCTCCTTTTTGTGATGCAGTTTGAGGCGCTTCGCCTGATCGCCATGCTGATTGTACGAACGTACAGACCGGTTGGTATGGAGCAGTGTCAATCTCCTCCTTGAGACACCGATGCGATCAACCTCGCTTGCGGTTGCCTGGCGTGCGCAAGGACCGCAGCCAGCCCACGATGTTTCTGATCCCCGCTTTCATCACTTTCGGATCCTGAGCATTTTTTGCCAGCGACCCATAGCCTTCGACCATCGCAATCAATAAGCCGGCGGCGTCAGCGGGGTCCACGTCGCGGCGCACACTGCCGTGGGTCTGGCCTTCTCGCAAAATGGAGGCAACGGCCTGCCGCCAGGCATCGAAGATTACCGCCATCCGCCTTCGGAATCCCGCGTCCAGGGGAGACATTTCCTGCGCCAGATTGTTCAGTTGGCAGCCGCCCCGCACATCTGCTGGTCGAACGGGTATACGTCGAACAGCCCCGATCAAAGCGTCGATAGGGTCCTTTACGTTGTGAAAAGGGTGCACCCACTTGCCGCGGACGTCGGGGGCGATGACCTCATCGATGACGGCGTATCCCAAGGCTTCCTTGCTATCGAAGTGATAGTACAGTGCGCCCTTGGTGACTCCGGCAACGGCCAGAATGGTGTCCAAGCTGGCACTCTGGAAGCCCGATCGGTAGATCTCACGGGATGCAGCCTGCAGCAGGCACTCCCGCGTGCGCTCAGAATCGCGTAGCATCGTCACTTTACGTTTCGGATTTTTTCGCGCCACCAACATACCGACCAGTATGTATGTTAAATCATCTGAAAGTCAATCACGATTGAGCGGCTGACTTTTGGCGGCTGACCTTCTCGAATTGCGGAACCTTTCATCCCTTATGTATGAAAAGTTGGAGAACCAGTCTCTCCACCGTTTTGGCATCGTCCCATGAGATTGTCAGTCCGCCACTCGTTTTCGAACTCTGAAATGTTGGGCCCGTTGTCTCACGGAATCGTGGTGAACGTGGAACTCCGCCTGCTCCCTCAGTTCTCACTCAGCAGGAGTTTGTGCTGTAGGGCCTTCCGCTCTCAAATGCACATTGACTGTCCGAGCGCCGAGTGATAACTGGCGGAAATCGTCAGGCATCCCGGCACCACAACTTTACCGGAGGAAAGAGGACATATGATCACGCTTAGACAGTTGCGGAATTTCTGGATACTCGGGGTTGCGACGATGGTTCTGGCTTGCTTTAGCAATGCGGTCGCGCAAGCGAGCTATAAAGTTCAGGATTTGGGCGTTCAGCACCCTGACAACCTGGGCATGGCCATGGGCCTCAATAATCAGGGCTGGACGTTGAACATGGAGCAACTTTTGGATCCTTTCAGCATTTCCCTTTCCGCCCACCTCGTGCAAGGCACCGATAGCATCAGCATCGGGGAACTCAAGCTCGAACTTGGCACGCTTGGAGGACCGAACAGTTCGATCAATTGGAACGGAATCAACGACCCCGGGGAGGCTGTCGGTATGTCGGAGACATCTGTTCCAGATCCCAATGGCGAAGACATTTGCGGCTTCGGCACACACCTTACGTGTCTTCCGTTTCTGTGGCAAAACGGTGTCATGAGCGCTCTGCCGACGGTGGGCGGGAATAACGGGCAAGCCAGCGCCATCAATAACAGCGGACAAGTCGCGGGATATGCGGAAAATGGTATCGTGGACTCTACGTGCCCGCCCGGCTTCACTAATAATCGGATTGATCTGCCGGTGTTGTGGCACAAAGGCAAAGCCCAAGCTCTTCCTACGATCGGTACCGATCCAGATGGGGTCGCCTACGGGATCAACAATCAAGGCCAAGCCGTAGGCTACTCGGGAACGTGCACCTCAGCGAATTACGGCGTAGTGTGGGAAAACGGCACTGCTACCGCGCTTCCGGACCTTGGGGATCCGGGTGCCATAGCCTACGCCATTAATAGCCACGGTCAAATCGTTGGGCAAGCCGTTAACTCTGACGGCACACCCTTGGCCACTCTGTGGCAGAACAATCTAGCCACAAGCCTCGGCCCCCTTCTGCCGGGAGATGTTGCTTCGTTCGCGACCAGCATCAACAACCGGGGCCAGGTGGTGGGAAGCTCCTTTAACTCCAGCAATAGCTGGTCCCATGGCCTCCTCTGGAAGAACGGCGTGACGACCGACCTTAACACTCTATTTCCGGCAAGCTCCCATCTCTACGTAATTTCGGCTAGCAATATCAATGAGAGCGGACAAATAGCGGGTATGGCGGTGGATATGGCCGGGTCGCACGCGGGAAATATCGTCCACGCCTTTTTGGCAACCCCGGTAGACGAAGACCTGGGCAAGTCGATTGCAGACGTCGTAGGCGCGCATCCGGAAATCAATTTGCCCGCGACGAATGTTGGCAGGCAGCTTTCGCCGAGGTCCGCACACTGCTCAATCCACGATAAAGGCATTTTCTGAGCTTTCGCACCACGCATTTCAGTCATGCGCCAAGGCGCAAGCTGTGAGCTTTTGCGCGACATTCTGGGTCACGCGAATATAGACGTGATCCAGAATATTTTCGCAAGAACTGGTGGATGAGCGAGTGGATGCGGTCGGTTTGGCCGAAACGGCTGTTCCAGATCCGGACGGCGAGGACGTTTGCGCCTTCGGCACACACCTTACATGTCTTCCGTTTTTTTGGAGAAACTGGCACATGACCGTTCCGCCGCCGGTCGGCGGAAATAACGGGCAGGCGAGCGCGGACTCCCCCGATTCGAGCGATAAGGGCATTCGTTCCGCCGGGTATGTGCCTGTTCTCCGCTAGGTTTCATTACCACAAACGCGACTGCGCGCATGTATAGGAACACGGACCCGTGAGGCGGATAAACGGCCCGCCACACGGTTTTTTCGATACGAAGAATTGCTTGCAAGCCATGAGCCGATTCTGCTCTCGTTCGGACATCGCTTGTTCGGGCCGAGCAACGCTGAGTGAGCATTCGCAACAGTCGCTATTTCTGACGCGCCACACTGGTGGTGATCAAACTGTGATTTCAATCCTCATGTATCGTGTTCGTCATTGCGTCGAGTGCCCGAAATGCCGCACTCGATATTTGCCAGGTTTCAGCCCATATCGCAACGGATCGTACCTGATCCCGCTCACCGCACACAGCGCCTCAGGGTGGATCCTGTACTGTTCTTGCGGTAAGCCGCCCGCGTCCAGTCAGTGGGGTTCGACGGACTTGAAGCCGTATGAAATCTGCCGCCAAGCCTATCGTCGCGGTTACGGATCACCGGACGAAGTGTGGGATGTGACCCGAGATAGTAGGGTCGACCTTAACTGACACGTGTGTCCGTTTAGCGACATCCGGTACAGATGGACGGGCTTTCGCGACATGCGTCCCGCACGGTCTGCGCTTCAGGCGATTCCCAAGGGCGGCCGCGCAAAAAAGAAGGCCGAAACCTGACCGAAGGGATGGACCGGATGAAACCGGCGAATCTTTCGGAAAGAAGCTGCCTCCGGTGATCAGCGCCTTGATCGCCCGAACGAGATCGCGGGAAGCAAACGACTTTTGCACCACGCCGTGCGCGCCGGCCTCGCGGGCAGCGCTGTGAAGCGTCTTGCCGCCATGCATCGTGAAAATCAAAATCCTTAACTCCGGATGCTTGCGGCTGACCGTGGCTGCCACCTCAAGCCCGCTCTTCCCCGGCATGCTGATGTCGTGGATCGCGATGTCGCAGTCTACCTTCCCGATCAGGGACGCAGCTTGTATTCCGTCCGAAGCTTCGCCGCAAATCGTCCTTCGGGACGGCTCTTCAACAGGGACTTGACCCTTCGCGCACGATGTCGTGATCGTCCGCCACGAAAATCCTAATCGGCATTGACTCGAGTCTTTCCGGCGGCAACAAGGTCCGCGCCTGATTCACTTGAGGTTGGGTGTCGGCATGGAAGCTTAACGCGGACCAGCGTTCCAGGCCGCGCATCCAGGAATTCCATGACGCCCTTGAGAAGGCGGACGCGTTCCTGCATTCCGCGAATGCCTACTCCGGTTTTTTGCGACGTTCCGTTAGTTCCATGAGACATCCCCCGGCCAACATCCGCAACTTCGAGCACGACGCAGCCGTTCTCCCGTGCGAGCCGGATCGACGCGTCCTGGCTCCCAGAATGCCGGTGAACATTTGTGAGGCATTCCTGCACGATCCGTGCGCTACGGGATCACCCTGAACACCTGATTACTCTCAAGAGCTCCGCTTGGCGTAGCCACAGTTACGAATCCACTGGTCGCTCCGTTCGGCACAAGCGCTGTCAGATACGTATTCGACACGACGTGGAAAGTTGCCGCCGTGCCATTGAAAGAAACGGTAGTCGCCCCTGTGAATCCCCGGCCTAGAATTTCAACCGTCTTTCCAACCGTTGCGGAAGTCGTAACAAGCCGGACAAAGGGCGAGAGGCCGGCGTTCAGTGAGTAGAAAGTCCCAACATCATCGCTGCCGCCCCATGCGCAGTCCCCATAAAAAGACCCGGTCGTATGTTGCGTCAGCGGTGTCCCCGGGGCTCGAGCCGAGGTGCCATCGAAGCTGTACAGGATGCCAAGAGCTCCACTGCCTAAAGGAATGGAGTAAATCGTGCCCGAGTTGAAGGTTCCCCCATAAACCGTTGTCCCGTACAGAACTCCGTTCGTGCCCTGAACCAAAGCAGAGAACGGTCCTGCGCCGTCTGTATTGGGGTCGAAATCAAAGAGATCGGTGAAAGCTCCAGCCGGGCTCATTTCAAAGACGACGCCGTTGTTGTATTTGCCGCCGCCTTCGGCTGTACCATAGAAATTGCCGTCGCTGGCCAGCATCAATGGGGCATACGGTCCGGCGCCGTGGGTGTTGTCGAAGCTATGCAGGAGAGTGATCGCGCCCGCCGGCGTGATCTTGAAGATTGCACCGAAACTAGGATTGTTTACCCCTTGCAGGGTTGTGCCATAGAAGTTTCCATCGTTTCCCAGAACGAGTGGCGCAAGGGGCTGGCAGCCGTAGGTTCCGTCGAAGCTATAAAGAGTCTTGAACTTTCCACCGGAAGTAACGCGGTAGACAGTGCCGCAGTTTGCCGATCCCCCAACTTCTGTAGTTCCGTAGAAAGCGCCATCCGTGCCTTCGACCGGAGCTGCCCATGGGGCCGACCCGTCGCTATTGTCGAACGCGTGTAGAACTGTGAGTTTCCCTTTAGGCGTGATTTTGAAGACAGTACCGTAGTTCGAGGGGCCGTTTTCAAACGTAGTACCGTAAAAGTTTCCGTCGGTACCGAGCGTGAGTCCGCTGGAAGGAAAGGCGCCTGTCACTCCGTCGAAACTGTAAAGTACGCTGACTTGCCCCGCAGGAGTCACCTTAAAAACAGTACCCGCATTGGCAGTTCCTCCATCGTTGGAAGTGGTGTAGAGGTTGCCGTCACGACCCTGAACAATAAATCCAGGAAAATTGGGGTGCGCCGGGTCGCCACTGTGGGTTCCGAAGTTGTACAAGAGTGTGACTTGCGCGCCGGCGCTCGAAACAAGCATCAGGGAAAAAACCAGTAATAACAGCAGCGCCGAACCCATCACCACACGAATGTCTCTCATCTTGATTCTCCTTTGCTGATTCTTTGGTGAAACCTTCTACTGAATCTCGTTGACTGGGCTTCGGCAGTCTCATTCAGATAGGCGCAAACGGCGGCGCAGAACTATCATGTCGGGGCACTTTTTTGAATGAGCCCAGGGATTGGGAGATCTTGTCCCGCGCGCGGGTTTGACTCAAAACGCCAGGACCGACTAAAACCTCCAGCAGAATCGCGAGCCGCGCATTCGTGACTCATAACGCACTCTCTACACGATCTTCAATCTCTTCTCTCGCGCATGCAAGAGTGCTCAAGAATAAAGAGAGCAGGTCCTTGTCCCGAGGCTTCTTGGAGCCTCTCGTCTGCGCAGGTTAAGTGGCGACAGCTACCTTTGGTTGAGCTCGGGTTTGCCAGCTTGCGCGACGGGATGCGCTCTCGGAGCTATTTTGGGGGCACCCGGCATCGGTGGAATCGGAAGGATGGGGGTCGTCTGATGTAACGGCGAGGCGTTGCCACGTTTCTGGAGTGTGGGACGAGGTCGGACGATCTGCACGCTTCCCGGTGCTGGCGCCATGTAGCCGATGCGCGCTGTTTCGGGTGCTCCGACAAGGTCGGGATACAGGTAGTGGCCGCGATCGTCAGGCGACTTTTCGGCCTCGACGGTGCGCGTTGGCGAATGCATCTTGGCGCCATAGTTGGTCGTCGGGCTAGCGGTGTTCGTGTAAGCGTCGGCGCTGGGCGTGATTTGAGCGCGAGCCACAATCCCAGAAAACAAACTCAGTACCAGAACTAGCTTGGGTACTAGCTGCAATCTCCGGCTTTTCATAACCATTCTCCTTGAAGGTTTGTCTTCGTTGCTGAAATCGAACGGCAGACTTCCGGAAGCCTGCATGATTGACAATGGCGCGTGCCTGACCATTAGCTGACTTCTCGCTGTCTTTTAAATAGGCGCAAACGGCAGGTCAGAACGATCACGCAGAAAACAGTTTTCTTGAAGAGGAAGCGTTAAGAGGCTAAGATTCCCGAGACGTGGGCGAATGGAGAAATCAACAATACCGGGCGACGGCGATGGTCAAAAGCCCTCTTGTGGAGAGGTAAGTGAGTTGCTCCACGCCTGGGGTGAGGGAGACCGCGGCGCGCTGGACAGGTTGACCCCCATCGTTTATGACGAGCTTCGCCGCCTCGCAAGGTTCTACATGAGCCGCGAACGCTCCGGCCACAGTCTCCAAGCGACAGCACTGGTCAACGAGGCCTACATGCGATTGGTCGATTACAAACGCATGCAGTGGCAGAATCGCGCCCACTTTTTTGCCGTTTCGGCCCAACTGATGCGGCGAATCCTGGTGGATCATGCCCGGCGCCACAACCTAAAACGTGGTGGTGCGGTGCAGCATGTTTCTTTCGAAGAGGAAGAGACAGCCATGGTGGGCCGCGATCGGACCGCGGACTTTGTGGCGCTCGACGGTGCGATGGAGGCTCTGGCGCGACTCGATCCCCGCAAAGTACAAGTCGTCGAAATGCGCTTCTTTGGCGGACTGAGCGTGGAAGAGACGGCTGAGGTGCTCCAAGTATCGCCCGTCACCGTGATGCGCGATTGGAGCACGGCCAAAGCCTGGCTTTACCGCGAACTCGCTGGCGGAACGACTGATGGACTCTGAGTGCTGGAAACAAGTCGACAGCCTGCTGCAGTCAGCGCTGCATCGTCCGCCCCAGGAGCGCGAGGTATTTCTGCGACAAGCATGCGGGAGTGACGCAGAGTCGGAAAGCGAAGTCCGCTCTCTGCTTAGAGCACATCAGCAGGCCGGAACCTTTCTGGAGAATCGCGCGATATACGCTGGAAATTTCCGAATCCGGGTATTCTTTCGGATAATCCAACTTTCTAAGTACGGGATCCTGCGTCGATATTGGGACGCAAGACTTCGGATAGCGGCTGCCCCGATCGAAAGGGACCGAGCATGACAGAGAAGGCAAGTTCCACGGCGATTCCAAGTGCATTCGAGGCAGGCGCACTCGATGCAGGGGCGCCCGAAGCGGGCGCGCTCAAAGCCGTCACCAGACGCAGCTTCATTAAAGGCGTTATTACAAGCGGCGTGGCCGTCTCCTCGGCGAGCTATCTTTTTCGCGCCTCGTCGATTCTGCAAGGGCAACAGTTGGCTTCGGGAGTCGGCGAACGCCTGCTCACCCTCAACGTTAACGGCCAGCAGCGGCGCGTCGATGTGGTGAAGCAAGAGACATTGGCCTGGACCCTCCGTTATAAGCTGGGACTCACCGGCACGAAACTCGGATGCGACCGCGCCGAGTGCGGATCCTGCACCGTGCTGATCGATGACATTCCTCATTATTCGTGTTCCGTGCTAACACACACGGTGCGCGGACGGAAGGTTGTGACCATCGAAGGGCTGGCAAAGGATGACGGAACCTTGCATCCCGTCCAACAGGGCGTCATCGACGAACAGGGATTTCAGTGTGCTTTTTGTATGCCCGGCTTCATCATGAGCGCGGTTGGGTTCTTGAAAACGAATCCCAATCCAACGCGCCTCGAACTGGCACATGGAGTGTCGGGCAATCTCTGCCGGTGTCAGGATTACAACAAGATTCTGACGGCATTGATGCGCGGGGCAGAGAACATGCGGAGGTCATCGCTTGGATAAGCAAAATCAGGATTACAAGAACGCTGCTGCACCCGCCGCCTCGGCGAAGCCCGCTGATCGCGTCTATGGCGCCGGGTACAAGCTGATTGGCAAGAACTATGAGACTCCTGATCTCTATGCAAAAGTCACCGGCAATGCAAAGTACGCGGAAGATTTTCGCGCGGAGGGCATGCTGTTTTGCAAGTTGCTGCTGAGTCCGATGCCGCACGCACGGGTAAAGCACATTGACGCGAAGGCTGCGCTTGCCATGCCGGGAGTCAAAGCGATTCTCACAGCCGACGATCTTCCTGCGCCGGCTGACACGCTTACCGACAATGGAACGGTGATTAAGGCCAGCAAATGGGGGGAGCGCGGTCTCACGATGGAGCCGGTTTATCAGGGCGAGCCGGTACTTGCGGTGGCTGCGGTCGACGAACTCACGGCCACCGAAGCCATCGAGAGAATTCAGGTCGATTTTGAGCCACTTCCATTCGTCATGGATCCGCTCGACACACTCCGGCCCGGTGGTCCGAATCCGCGAACGGATGGCAACGTATGGACTCGCCCGCCGGCGTCTGGTTCTCAAGGCCCCGGTGCGCCCGCGGTTACGGAACTGAAATGGACCGAGGCGGACTTCGCAGACCTAAAAAATGGACGGCTTCCGCGGGGAAAGGCTCCCGACGAATGGACATACGGCGATCTCGATTCTGGTTTCAAGGATGCGGCGCTTGTTCTTGATGAGACGTTCGTCACTCCGGATACCAGCCATCAGACCCTTGAGACCCGCAGCGCGATGGCTTATTGGCAGAACGGCAAGGTCTACATCTACACGGGAACGCAAAGTACCGCGCAGACACTGCCGGCGATCGCGCGATGGTTGAACATCGATCCAGCAAACGTTGTGTTCGTGAGTGAGTACACGGGAGGCGGGTTTGGCAGCAAGATTACGGGCGGAGTGACGATGATCATTCCGGCGCTGCTGGCGAAGAAGACGGGCGCTCCGGTAATGATGCGCATAACGCGCGAAGAGGAAACCTTCATTGGGCGCGCACGTCCTAGCTTTCAAGGGCGGATGAAAGTTGGTTTCTCGAAAGAGGGACGGATCACGGCTCTCGACATGTTCGTGATTTGCGACAACGGTCCCTATGACGCCGTGGGCGACGCCCCTTCTTCGGGACGTATCGTTTCGTTGCTGTACCAGCCGCAAGCCATGCGCTGGCGCGGCGTGACGGTGCTGACCAACACACCACCGCGGAGCGCACAAAGTTCACCCGGCGGTCTGCAGGGGATTGTCATTATTGAGCCGATTATTGCCAAGGCGGCACGCAGGCTCGGCATTGACCAGGTCGCGATTCGCCGCATCAATTGCCCTGAAGGAAAAGCGCCGCTCGGTCCAGTCGTGCAAGGGAAGCGGCAGTACGCCACTAGCGCGTTTCTTAAGGAAGCGCTCGACCAGGGTGCGGAACAGTTCAAATGGAGCGAGCGGGTCGCGCGTACTCCGAAAAAGATCGGCACGAAAGTTCGGGGCATCGGCGTTTCGCTAAGCAGTTACGTTGGCGGCACCATTGGATTCGACGGGCTTCTGGTGATTAAGCCAGATGGGCGAATCAACTTCCAGTCTGGTATCGGCAATCTGGGAACGGAGTCTGTGATGGATGTGCATCGAGCTGGTGCAGAAGTTCTGGGAGTGCCGTGGGAGAAGTGCGACGTGACATGGGGGAGTACTGCAAAAAATCTTCCATTCACCTGCGTCTCCGGAGGCAGCCAGACCACGCACGCAATGACGAGAGCCGCGTATGCGACGGCGATGGCCGCCAAACAGAAACTTCAGGAGATCGCGGCGAAAAAACTTGGAGGCAAGCCTGAGCAATACGTGGTCGCAAATGAACGCGTTTTCCGCAAAGGCGGGGGCGCCGGCATGACGTTGGCGCAGGCGGCGCAACACGCGATTGAACTGGGTGGCATCTATGATGGCCACGAGGCGCCCGCCGATGTTCACAAGTTGACGAAGGACTCAGTTGCGGCGTTGGCGGGACAGGGCCTGGTGGTGGCAGCCAAGGATAATTATCCCCGTGACGGCTCGACGTACTCTTACGTCGCCAGTTTCGCCGAAGTTGAAGTCGATGTGGAAACCGGCAAGTACTATGTCGTCGATTTTCTTGCCTCTGCGGATGTCGGCACGGTGATCCATCCTCGAGCCCTCGGGGGGCAGGTGCTGGGGCGTTCGACGCTCGGAATCGGGCATGCGATTGGCCAGAAATGGGTGTTCGATCCGCGCTACGGCGAGATGCTTTCGAAGCGCTTCTACCAAAGCAAACCGCCGACGATCCTCGACGTGCCGGTGAACATGCAATGGTCCGCGTTAGACATTCCCGATCCCGAGACGCCGGTCGGCGCCCGTGGCGTGGGCGAGCCTCCGGTGGGCGGCGGATGCGCTGCCGTTTTGAACGCGCTCTCGGACGCATTAGGCGATGAGATTTTCCAGCGGGCTCCGGTGAATGCCGACACGATTCTGACATCGCTCGAAGCCGGACGGCCGATGCAACATCCGCTGATGGCGCATATTTGACGCTGGATTTTCGAGCAGCAACTGAAGGAGAGTTATGGCTGTAATACGAGATGGAATGGCCGCTTTCGAATTGTTTCAGCCGACTTCCCTCGTCGAGGCCCAGAACCTTCTCGAACGGCACGGACCTGACGCGTGGGTGCTCGCCGGCGGACTCGACAGCTTCGACTGGCTGAAGGATCGAATCAAGAAGCCAAAGGTTGTGGTCGATCTCAGTGGAGTCGAGGAACTGCGCGGAATTCGCACGACGAGTAGCAACGGTGGCGATGGAATTGAAATCGGCGCCATGACCACGCTGACCGAGGTGGTGAATCATCCCGTTATCAAAGAGAAGTATGGCCTGCTTGCTCAGGCTGCGGAATTAGTCGCATCGCCGCAGATCCGCAACCAGGGAACGATCGGGGGCAATGTTTCGCAGGATACGCGTTGCTGGTATTACCGCAGCGGGTGGCCCTGTTACCGGGCTGGCGGCAACATTTGTTACGCCGATGCGCCGGAGGGACGCAATCGCGAGCACGCGATTCTGCACGCCGATCGTTGCGTGGCGGTCAATCCTTCTGACTCAGTTCCCGCTCTGATCGCCCTCGACGCGAAGTTCGTCATCCACACTCGCAAGGGTGAGCGAGTCGTGGATGCGGAGGATTATTTCGTCGGGCCTGAAATTGATATAACCCGGCTGCACATCTTGCAGCCTGGGGATTTACTTACGGCGATTCGGATTCCTTCGACGTGGGCAGGTGCGCATTTCTACTTTGAAAAAGTGAGAGACCGCAACGTTTGGGACTTCCCGCTCATGAACGTCGCGTCTGCCGTGGTGACGTCGGGCGACACGATCCAGCAGATCCGGATCGGCGTTACCGGCGCGGCGGCGCGTCCATTGAGGCTCAAGGCGGTGGAAGATGCAGTCCGCGGCAAGCCGCGCAACGCGTCCACTGGCGAGATGGGCGGTAGGCTGGCGGTACAGGGAGCGGTGCCGCTGCAGTTCAATGCCTATAAGGTCCCGCTGATGAGAAATCTGGTGAAACGCGCCATCGTCGGAAAGGGAGCTGAAGAGGAGGAAGCGTCATGGACTTCTTAGAGTGGGCGACGAGTCCGTGGGGGCAGAGTGTCCCGATTCATATCGCTTGGTTCTTGATCTGGGTCGCGGTGATCGCAGGATTTCTCTTCTTTATTGTTCACGCCACCTACCTGCGATATTTCGCCAAGAGAAAAGAGTTTGCGGGTGAGATTACGCCCGCTGAAGCTGCCAGTATACCGGAACGTGTGCCGAGACATTCGCTGACTGCACGGTTGTTTCACTGGATCATGGCAGCGGCGATGTTCACGCTGCTGTTTACGGCCTTTCTTCCGAAGGTGGGCATTCAGTTTCCTTGGGTGACCTATCACTGGATCGCCGGTGCTGTGTTAACAGCATCGATCATTTTTCACATCATTCACGCGTCTTTTTTTATGGACTTCTGGGCGATCTGGCCGGACCGGATTGATCTGCGGGACGCGTGGCGCAGAACAATGCGTTTTGCAGGGAAGGCTGAGCCACCGCCTGACAGATTTGCAAAATATCCTTTAGAGAACAAGCTCTACCATGGGGCCATCCTCGCCGCTGGCCTCGCCGCGATCATAACGGGTGTCTTCATGATGTCGCGGGTGCGCACCGTATTCTTTCCGCGCAATCCGTATCTATTCAGCGATATGACTTGGGGCATGATGTATGTGCTGCACGGGCTCGCCGGTGTTGGACTGATCGCGTTGATCATGGTGCATGTCTATTTCGGACTACGGCCGGAGAAACGCGCGATCACGAAGTCGATGATCTTCGGTTGGATGAGCCGCGATTTTTATTTGAAGGAACATGATCCCAAGAGATGGGTGGTCGAGGCGCCATCTTCACGACCGACGTCGAACCGGGCCGAGGGCTAACCGATGCTGGCTGAGATATTCACGCGCTGCGAAGCGGTGGAAGAATGCTACGAATTTATGCTGGCGTACGCGGCCCAAGGCCTTCCTACGGACGAAGGCAGTAAGTCGGGCGGACAAATTCGTGAGTTCCTGCAACGGGCGGTGAAAGCCTTGACCGGTCTGAGTGAAGCTTACGCGATGACCATCAAAGAGGAAGGTCTGGAGCCGGCCGACAAATATCTGGCGTTTTTTGTGGTGCTCGACCGTGACGCCCGAGATTCTCTCGCCGCCATCGAACTGGTTCTGGCGCAACCAGCGATCGGTTCCCAGTTGGTCGATAATCTGAACGCTTCGATTCATCTCCGCGCCTTGCTCACCGACTTGTTTCTAGTGGATGAAACCCTGAAGAAGCACGGCAAACCGGCCGAAGCTGTTGTCACGAGCAACCGCGATTGAGGGAGTCGGCCCTTACTGCGGGGCTTAATTAAGTTCAGTGCGCCAGTTCCGCAATTTGCACATGATAGGGTTCGAGGAGAGTTCCGGCGGCGTGGTCTGCGCTGGCTTTGGCCACTTGATAGGTAACCTCCGCCTGGAGTAGATCTGACTGGGCCTGCGCTAGCCTGGTCTGCGCGTCGAGGACGAAGAAAATGGTCTCGGATCCAAGTTCATATTTCCGTTGTTCGGCGGCTAGTGATTTCTGAGCCAGATCCAAAGCGGTCTTACCTGCGGACAATGTCAGCTTGGCCTCTTCGAGTTGATGGATGGCATTCGAGACTTCCTGCGTGATTTGCTCCTGCACTAATTGGGCGGAGTATTGGTCACGATGACGAGAAACTAACGCTCCGCCTAATTCCGCCTGGGCGCCTCGATTCTTGATCTGCAGGTTCAGGGTCACTTGACCGCCATATCCCGGATAACCGAAACCGAAAAGCTGGCTGAACGATGATCCAAGGCCTCCGCGAGAGATCAGTTGCGGCGGGAGAACATTGAGATCGTACTGATCGCCGCCCAAGCCATTGCTTTGATAAAAGCCAGTGACTGAGAGATCGGGCTTGAGATGGTTATGGGCGAGACGAATGCTGGTGTCGTCGTTGGCCAAGGCGTAGCGAGCCACCTCGAATTCCGGACGCTGGGAGAGCGCCTTCTGCAAGACCGCAGCCGAGTCGGTTGCCAGCAATTCTCCTTCGGGCTCGGGTTGCTCGGTAAGATTCAGGTCAAGCGCGCGAAAGAACGGATCCTGGTTCGCTCCTACGATGAGCCGCAGCGCGTCTTCGCTCTGCTTGACCGCGTACTCTGCCTGAATCATCTGGACGCGCCGCGAGGCCACTTCGGATTCAGACCGGTAGATATCAAGCGGCGGCAACGCTCCCAGTTCCAAGGCACGCGTGTCGCGCTGGTAGCTGGCGTCGGCGGCTTCGAGCGATTTGCGCTGCACGTCTAGACTCCCCTGCGCCAAAACAACGGCCCAATAGCTGTTCACGACTTGGAGGACTGCATCACTCACCTGCGCTTCAAAGGTGGCGCGGGATTGCTGCAAGGCGCGGCGCGCGATGATTAGCGGCGCGCGGTTGGCCAGAAATCCGGCATTCCGCAGAAGTGGCTGGGTGAATTGAAAATTTAAGGTGGTGTTGTAATTCGGATTGAAAAAGTAAAACTGACTATTGGTGGAATTCTTCGCAGCGGAGAGACCGGCGACGATGTTAGTACCCGTTTGAAAGGTCTGAGTGTAGTTGACCTGACCGG
The DNA here is from genome assembly GCA_049520915.1 of Terriglobales bacterium. Classification (GTDB taxonomy): domain Bacteria; phylum Acidobacteriota; class Terriglobia; order Terriglobales; family Acidobacteriaceae; genus Acidiflorens. The sequence goes on along the minus strand of JBEKPH010000007.1, from coordinate 40,822 downwards.
ACTGCGTCAGGGAGTTGAGAGCCGCAGTGGGTGAAACGCCGACGCCCTGCAACTGGCTGTCTCCGGGGAAAGAATAACGGTTGATGTTGAAGATGCCTTGCAGGACGGGGTCAAAAGGATGGTACGCGGCGAGTAGAGAGAATTTCGCCGTTTCCACTTGAGTCTCTTGAATCCGCACGTTGCTGTTGTTCTCCAGGGCAAGCAAGATGGCATCGTGCAGAGTCAGGCGGAGTTTGCCGTCAGCGACGTAGTCGCGCATATGTTGCGGAGTTGGCAGCTTATCGGAGAGCACTTGGGGTGTCATCAGGCCGCGGTAACTCTCGTTGATTCGCGGAGCGTGTGTTTGAGTACTCTGTGTCTGAGCAAATACGGGCGCAATCGTGAGCAGAAATAAGAATAGAGCGAGACAAGACTCTTGCATCTCTTCCTCCGAGGCTTTTGCGGAAACTGGCTACAAACTATTCGTGCCGGATTGCTTCAACGGGGTCCAAGCGTGCCGCTTTCGTCGCGGGATAGATCCCGAAGACCAAGCCAACAGAAATTGAGACGAGGAAGGCGAGCGCGATGGAACTGGCCGTTACGATCGTCGACCACCCCGCCAGCAAGGCAATCAGGCGTGACATCACGAAGCCAAAGGCGATGCCGATGACGCCTCCGCCAAAGGAAATCAGCATGGCCTCGACCACGAACTGGCGGACGATGTCAGACTGACGCGCACCCACGGCACGGCGAACCCCGATTTCCCGCGTACGTTCCAGGATGCTGGCCAACATAATATTCATGATCCCGATGCCGCCCACGAGCAGCGAGATGGAAGCGATCGCAACCATGACGACATTGAACAGCCGCTCGGTGCGTTGCTGTTCGGCCAGCAACTCGGCGGGCACAATGATGCTGAAATCGCCCGCGCCGTGGTGAGACGAATTGAGAATCGCCCGGACGACCTGCGCCACGGCAGGCATATCCGCATTCTCCGGCAGATTGAGGTAGATTCCGTCGATCTCGTCGCGGACGTCGCTGTAACTGTCTTCCAAGCGAAGAATCGCGGCGTTGAGCGGAACGTAGATGATATTGTTCAGGTCTTGCGCGGGTAGTCCAGCAACTTCGGTCCGCGAACTGAGTTGCGGACCTGCCACTCCGATCACGCGAAACCATTGCTCGTTGACCTTGAGGTACTGGTCGACCGGATTCGAGGATCCAAACAGACTCGACTTGGCGGCGGCTCCTAAGACGCAGACTGAGGCTCCCCGGCTCTCTTCGTTCTGGTCGAAAAACCTGCCCTCCAGCAGATGAAGTCCGGCGATCTCGGTATAGCTCGGGTTGACCCCGTAAACGACCGGCACATCCTCCAGAGATTTCGGAATGGTTTTCGAAGGCGTCATTCGTTTGCGTGGAGTCGAGGCGACGAGGTCGCCCACGTCGTCACGAATCACACGGTAGTCTTGGAACGTCAGGCCGGGTGAGATCTTGCGGATCTTGGAATGCGCTTGCCACTCGGTGGTTTCCTTCGCCTCGACAATGAGATTGTGCACCCCCATCTGAGAGATCAGCGCCATCACTTTCTGCCGGGCGCCTGCGCCGATGGAGAGCATGGACACGACGGCAGCCACGCCGAAAATCATTCCCAACATAGTGAGCAACGAGCGCAGCCGATGGAGAACCAGGTTCTGTAGTCCCAAACGTACATCTGGCGCCCATAATTCGTACTTGTGGAGTACACCTCGGGGACGTGCCGGGGCAGCGGTTGACATTAGGGCGTCCCTCCGCCGATGCCGGTTGGGGAAGAGCCTGCGCCGCTCGTTTTTTGCGACGCTGTGGGGTCCACTAAAGCGACTTCGCTCCCCGCAGTCAGCCCTTCGATGGCAGCGCGGCTCTCGCTTTCATTCTGGACGGTCACTTCGCGTGGTTCGAATCCGTTGCTCTTCTTGACGTAGACAACGCGCTTGCCGTCTTTCAGGAAGAGCGCTTGCCGGGGAATGCAAAGCACATTCTTTTTCCCGTCTCCCCGAATCACGATTTGAGCCGTCAGGCCGGGTCGCAGACGCGGGTCGGTACTCAGAAGTTGAATGGTGACATCGAACTTGCCTCCATGGTCTTCATCCCAGAATTGCCGCATCGACATACCGCCGACATTCTTGACGGTTCCGCGGAAAGCCTGTCCTGGCAAGGCGTCGAACTCAACTTCTGCCTCCCGTCCCGCCTTGATGTTACTGCGGTCGTGTTCGTCGATCTTGGAGTTAATTTCCATCTCGTGGGCGTCGATTACCTCCGCGATGGCGCTGCCGGGCTGCACCTGGTCGCCCTCACGGTAGTCTGGCAGACTCATTCCCTCAAAAAAGAATCCTCCGCTCGCATCGCGGTTCTTTTGGATCGAAACCAGGCCATCCATGGCAGCTGTAACGCGCATCTTGTCGATATTCTGCTGCGCCTGATCCATCGCCAGTCTTGCCTTGTTCTGTTTTTCCCGGGCGAGGTCAATTGTGGCTTGGCCGGATGCAGTGTGCGACTGGCTGTCCTGCTGGACTTCCGCCAGCACCCTCTGCGCCTGTTCGAGGGCAAGCTGGTTTTTCTTGACGTCAATTGCACTGACCAGTTCGTTTTTCTGAATGTCCAGTTCGGCTCGCCTCACGTCGAAACGGGCCTTGAGCAGGGCTACTTTATCTTGTGAGGCCAGGACGGCCGCGTCGTCTCGCGCCTTCGCAATTTCCTGCTCTGCCTGGAGTAACTCAGAGCGGTTTTGCTCGAGCTTGTAGTGTTGTTCGCTGGGATCGAACTCGATGACAACGTCCCCTTTCTTCACTGCCACGCCGCCATGGGAGAGAAGAGTAATTTGCAAAGCACCGCCGCCGACTGGAGGAGCGGTGAGCACGATGCTGTGCCTAGCGCGCAACTCGCCCGTCGTTACAACCTTTAAATCCAAGTCTTCGCGCTTCACTTCGGTAAGGGGAATCTCAGAAGCGCCGGGTGCGGAACCCGAGTGACGCGAGGTGGTCAACCCGGCGATGGCGCCACCGAGAATGACTACCACGATTCCCCACACGAGAGCACGGCGCTGTTTCATCGATTCAGTTTCACTCCTTGGCCGTCGGATCTTTCATCGCCACGCGGTCGCCGGGGCGCAATCCGCTTGCGATCAGGATGCGGTCGCGGCTTCTTCGTCCGACCTGGATTACGCGTTCCTGAAATTTCGAACTCTCCCAGACATAGGCGATCGTCTTTCCCGATCTTTGGAAGGAAGCCTCCACGGGAATTGTAAGAGCATTCGGAACGCGGTCCACAATTACCGTTAATTGGGCTGTCATTCCGGGCTTCAATCGCGAGTCCGTCTGGTCAAGAGCAATCTGAAGATTGAAATTGCGGGGAATCGGCCAGCCGGCGGAAAAGTCGATGGTGGCGATGGTGCTGATCTGTTCGATTTTCCCCGTGAATTGGCGGTCGGGAATTGCGTCCAGTTGCGCGTTCACGGTTTCGCCCAGGGCGAGCCGTCCTCGTTCGGTTTCGTCTGCTCTGGTTGAGACTCGCAACGTGGAAACGTCGGGCAATTCCGCGATCGGCGCCCCGGGCCAAGCCCGGTCGCCGGGCTTAAAGGGAGACTCACCGCCAGGACGCCACAGCGGCACGAGGCTGATCAGTCCCGCCGATGGCGCATGCAAGGTCATCTGGGTCAGGGCGTTCTCCGCGCGCTGTACGTCGTAGGCTGCTTTCTTGCTGGCTTGAATCTTGCTTTCGATGGTGGCTTTGTTCACAGCTTTATCGGAAGACAACTTTTCTTCCACTTCGTGCAACTTTTGCGCGCTATCGGCGACTTTCAACTTTGCTTCGGCGCCCTCGATTCGAGAGACGATCTCCTGCTTGCCGGCGTCCAGTTGCGCTGTTTCGACGTCGAACCGGGCTTTCATGACGGCGGTTACGTCTTCTTCTTCCGTTAGGCGTGCCTGGGCCCGTGCCTGCTCGATTTCCGCCTGCGCGGATTTCAAAACAGAGCGATCTTGCGCGAGATCCTGTTCGGTTTTTGTATGGTCAAACTCGACCACCACATCACCCTGCTTGACTTGTGTTCCGTCGGCTACGATCTTCACGATCTGAAGGTCGCCAGCCTCAGCGGGGGCAGAGATGGTCACCGACTTCATAGCCTTGATTTCGCCGCGAAATTGAACCGAGTCGACAAACTCGCCGCGCTTCACATCCCAGGTGGGAACCTCGGGCGACCGAGTCGAGAAACGAACGGCGCCGAGCACGACTCCGCTGCCCGCGAGTAGAGCAGCCGCGACCACAATCGCCTTGCGCCGAATCCAGAATTGTCGCATTCGGGCAATCATTGCGAACCGCCTGCGGAGTCACCCTTGTCTGCAACATCTACATCAACCGCCGCGGAGAGGTCAGGCATCAGTTTGCTGTCGCTGCCCGAAATCGAGAAGACCACGGTGAAAGTACGGAGTTTGGAAGAGAAGTCTCCATTCCTGCCGATGGGAGCCATCTCTTCCAGTTTGCCGGGAAACACCAGTTGGGGATACGCATCGAGGTGTACGGTTGCTGTCTGGCCGATCCGCAAATTCAAAAAGTCTTCCTGATTGACCGCGGCCCGGACCTCCATTTTCGAAGGGTTGACAACTTGCATGAAAGGAACGCCGGGCCGGACCTGGTCGCCGTTCTGGACCTCGCCCATCTTGCCTTGCTTCCAGATCGTATTCAGAACGACGATGCCATCGATCGGAGATCGGACCTGCATTAGGTCGGAATTGGCTTGGGCGTGGAGCATCACGTCGCGCGTGCGATCGCGTTGAATTTCCAGAATGCGAATCGCAGCCTGGGCCGCCTTACGCTTTAAGTCGAAGGTTTCGCGGAGTTGTTGCAGCGTGGCCTTCGCCTCGTCAAGATTCTCCTGCGACTTTTCGGCATCGATCCGCGAGACGATCTCGACCTTCTGCATCTCCAGTTCGGCTTTGCTCAGGGCGTCTTCCGCCTGCTTGATCTCGGTTTCGTCTTTCGCTCGAGCTGCATCCTCTTTTGCACGCTCCTCCAGAACCTGGTCGACCAATTTGCCATGCTCGGCCTGCTTGTCGATGTAATCACGGATCTGCGTCTGGCGGTCGAACTCCACCAGTAAGTCTCCTCGGTTTACATGTTGCCCAACCTCTGCCAACCGCGTGATCGTTAGCGTGCCTACTTGTTGACCCGCCAGCAGTGGCGCCAGAATCGCGCGAGCTTGCACGGCCTCGGTTGCCCCGTTGAGGCGCAAACTCCGGCCGGCTTCAGAGCGCGAACGGGAAGATTGCGAGGGAGTTCCGCGCGCCCCGCTGGTCTTTTTCATTCCGATCGACAAGAAGATCCCAACCAGCACGGCCACAACAAGAAGGATAACTACGGCACGCAACCTCGGCTTCAACCGAGAGTTGGCAACTACGGGATCTTCCGGCACACCCTCGCCTGATTCTGGCGGAGGAGCAGGCTCAGTAATCGCGTCGGCAGGGGAGGGACACATGCTCGATTACTCGTGCAAAAAGATTCTACGGCTAGGCCCGAGATACCTGAGATTTTGAGAGTCCTATTATCCACGGAAACGCGGGATGATGCGACAATTCCTCGAAGCCTCGTGGATAAGAACGGGATTGCCGAACGTACTTGCGTGCTACAGTTCGTTTTTCCCGGAACCGAGCCGTTTTCCGGAGGTATGTGGTCTCTCGAGTTCAGCCACGCGCAGTCGCGGCTTTGCGCGCAACCAGGTTGTAGCCTTTCGCTTTGGCGTCGGCCTCAATCGCGGTCAGGTGCGCTCGTCCCTCGGCGGTTTGCCCTGCTTTCATTTCGAGTTTGGCTAGCGCGAGACGAGCATCGAGCTCCACGAGGAGATAGCCACGCTCGCGCGACTTGGCAATGACGGCAGCCAACTCTTTGCGTGCCGCGTTGCCGGAGGAGGAGCGCATACCTTTCTCGTCGCTCTCGACGGCGGCTGCTGCGATTGCGGTGCGCCAGCGAACCTCTGGATTCTGGCTCTCGGAGGCGAGGGGCAATGCGTGTCGCATGGCTTCGCGGGCGTCGGCCGTTTTGCCCTCTACGAGCAGCACGCGCGAGAGGGCGCACCAAGCCCGCGTTTCGTTGTCACGGGTTTTTTGTTGCTGAAAAATCGTGAGGATTTGGCGGATTGGCGCTTCTTGTGCGGCAGGAAAATGTGCCTCCTCCAGCGACAGGTCGGCAAGGTCCAGCTGCGCCTCGGAAATCGCGACTTGGCCACCTGCCGAAGTCCGTAGCGCCAATGCCTGCTCATACAATTTCCGGGCACCCGAGAAATCGGACTGATCCAGCAGCACCCTTCCCAAGCTCAGCATCGCCCCAGCGGCATAATGCTGATCGCCAACGTTTTGAAGGGTCGCGAGGGATCGTTCGAGTTCCTGTTTTGCGTCTGTGAGGTTCCCTTCCAAATGGTGAATGACGCCGAGGTTGCCAACGAGAGAGGCTTCCAAATCTGTGTCCGCGACCTCCCGATCCAACCGCATGCCATCCTCATCGAGTTGGGTCGCACCCTTCAGATCTCCTTGATCCCTGCGGTCCTCGGTTAGGCTGTCGAGAGTCGAAGCTAAATCCCGCTTGTCATCGAGGAGTCGGTAAATGGGAACGGCTTGGCGCTGCATTTTCTCGGCGCTGGCGGGGTCCCCGAGCGATTCGTATAAGTTTCCAAGATTGTTCAGCACATCGGCTACGCCACGATCGGAGCCGTTGTGGCGAAAAATACCTTCGGCCTGCTGGTACAAGCGGATGGACTGGGATGGATCGGTTTGTGCGATCGTGTCCGCCCAGGTTCGCAGAACATTGGCTTCGTCCTGCCGGTCCCCAGCGGCAGAAAAGATGTCAGCGGCCTCGCGACAGGCGGCTACTGCAACCTGAGGCTGCCCGAAGTGGTAGTAGAGCCAACATTGATTTTGCCGAGCTAGCGCCAGAAGAAAACGGGAGCCCTGCGCTCTCGCCTTCTCCACCGCCGATGCCGCAGGTTGTTCTTGTTGCTTAAAGTCGTTTAAGTAGTCCCATGCCCACGCCGCCGCCAATTCGATGCGGGGATCCTCCGAGGCCGGAGGCGGAAGTTTGCGCAACAACTCCACCGTCGCCAGAGCGTCATGCTCTTTGCCACGGCGGGTCTGCGCCCATGCCAACCGGAGCCCATAGTCGCGGTTATCGGGGAACAAAGTAAAGAGCGTGCGATAGACCTCGATCGCCTTCTCGTATTCGTGACCGAGGTAGTGATAGCGGCCTTCCACCAGCAACTTCTCTTCCCGCGAAAGACTGGAGGAGAGATCGTAGGCCTTCCGCGCTTCCTGTTGAGCTTTCTTGCTGTCCCCCATCAGCCCCCAAGCTTCGGCCAAAGCGGAATGGGCCAGGGTAAATTTGGGTTCGGCGGCGATGGACTGCTGCAGAAGATCCCGAGCTGTGAGGATATCGAACACACGCAACCGCGCGAGTCCTTCCGAATAGAGGCGCGTGGCCTCAGTATTGGAAGGCAATGAGGCGCGGACGTTCACTTCTTCGACGGGGGAAACCGCTTCTACTCCAAGCTTTGCACGCAATTGTGAGCCAGCTTGCGAGACCATATCGAAAATGTCCGCCTCGCTTCCAACCACAGCGACATCGGTAACCGTTTCTCCGGCGGCTGTGTCTTGAAGGGTGACGTCGAGACGGATACGAGTGTCCGGCTCGCTGTCGAGATTCTTGTGCAGGCGCGATAACGTTTCGCGCGAGAGGCTGTCGGTGTCGGCCAGCGGGAGTTCGAGTCTGGTGCGTGCAATATCCTCTCCGGATACCAGACGGAGTTTTTCTCCGGCCACCAGTTCGGTACTCAACATCTCCGCCAAGGCGGTGGAAAGCCAAGCCTCGTCGGGTCGCCCCGACAGGTTGCGGAACCCGATTACGGCGATGGAACGACGGTGCGTGCGCGAGGCCTCGCCAGAACGAAACGGGGCTGCCGCAGTGTGGATTTTTCTCCAACCGTAAGACCCGACGATTGCTGCCGCAGACACCAAAAAGACCGCAGCAAGACCGGCTAGCACCCTACCGCGCGAGATGGGCCTTGCTGCGCTCGATTTCATTCCCAGCGACAACACTCAGGTTCTCCGGGGCAACGAGGGTTACTGGCGATATAAATTGATAGCCTCGGCCGGCAAGAGTGACGATGTAATTGTTGTCCCCCGGCCTCTCGGCTAAAGCGCGCCGCAGCGACGAGATGCTTTGCGCCAGATTGTTTTCGTCTACAAAAGTGTCGGGCCAGACGTTCTTGAGCAGTTCATCCCGGCTGAGGATCCTTCCCGGGTTCTGCACGAGGTACAACAACACATCAAAGGCCCGGCGATTGAGCGTGACAATCTCATCTTTTCGCCGTAGGGTGCGCGCCAGCGCATCGAGCTGAAAGTCGTCTCCGAACCGAAATATCCCCTCTTGTTTCATGGGCTTATAGATATTTCAGAAGTTGTCAGAACCTGTCAGAAGGCGTCACTGGCCTTTATCTGGCGCCTGCGGCAATATTCGCGGCCAGTAAGCAGCGAGGTCGCATGAACCGACTCTACCAATGGTTGGGCGGAGGGGCAAGCCTCTTCCGGTCTAACAAATCCTCCCGCGGTTTGGCCAATGCGGTTCGCAGTGAAGTAACGGTCCAGCGAGAAAGTACGACCTTGTTGATTTCAGGGCCGACGGCGGCCTTCGATACCTGTCCGCTGTGCGGACAGGACTTAGCCCCGGAGCAGGCGGAGCAGGCGAGACTCCGGCTGCAAAAGGGTTCGGCAGTCAGAAATTTCGACTAACCAGTTTTAGTACAAGCTTCCCAAAAACTTAACAAACAAAAGGAGCACCTGTATGAAAAAGATTCACGTAGTGATGTGTTCGGCGCTGCTGTTCGGCAGTGCATGGAGTCAAGCGCAATCAGCTTCCCAGCGCGAAGATGCAAATTCGATTCTCGCGACGGCGCCCAAGATTAACACGAGCGTGCAGGGAGTACATGCATTTCCGGCACCGCCGAAGAGTTTCAATCCGTTGACCGCAACTAATCGCGAGCTGCTCACCTACGGTTTGCCGCAGCGTCCGGATGGAAGCGATGAGAAGTCCCTCCTGCACTGGCAGAAAGCGATGCAAGCGTTGAAGACGCACGCGGTGGACGTCAAAGCGCAGCCGTATTCGAGCACGAGTATGCAGGCGGGAGCGGCGGTAAATTCGAATGTCGACGGGACGGTTTCCTACACCTCTGGAAACTGGAGCGGCATCGCGAATACCAACAAGGACAAGACGTGGAATAAGAAGACCTCGTTCGACGAGGTTGTCTCCTACTGGAACGTGCCGGTGCCGAACCATCCATTCGGTAACCTGCCATGCTCGGAAGGCCCGTGGTTTGAAGTTACGTGGAACGGCATTGACGGCTTTTCGAACGGTGACGTAGTGCAGGGCGGCACGGCGGACTATTGGGATGGCGGTGGTTGCGGCGGCCCGGTTCAAACCTACGGATGGGTGGAGTGGTATCCCAGCTATTCGATTCTAGCGATCTATTGTGGATCAAGTCTCTGTCCAGTAAACCCTGGAGATGATTTCGAAGCGGTCACGTTTGGAGCTCCGGGAACTACCGAACAATTTGTGTTTGTGGAAGACATCACGCAGCAGTGGTCGGGCACGTTTGGCCTTACCTACATTACGGGTCCCGGAGTTGTCGGGAGCAGCGCGGAATACATTGTGGAACGTCCGTGTTGCAATGGCAGCAATCTGTATCCGCTGGGCAACTACATTTTCGAATTCATGGGCTACAACTACGCCTATGACGAGGCTGGAACGTTGTTCTACCCGGGTAATTCCGGAGCGTCGACCGCGATCATCACGATGCTGGCGGACGACGGGGCGACGGACATCTCGATCCCGCTCATCTACGGTTCGTCCGGCAATGCTGGTCGTTACTCGATCATGCTGGAGGATGAAAATTGCGCTTACACCGGTGGGTGCACACCGTAAACCCTCTGGAAGGGGACTGATGTTTTGGCTATCTGATTCGGGCCTGCCTGTTTCGGCAGGCCCTTTTTCGCGCTAGACGACAGCACGCAGCTTTCTCGTTGCAGGGGGAAACCACAAAAACATTGGGAGCGTGTCATTCTTAATCGGGGCCACACATTTAAAGCCGCTACCAGCGACCCGCTACCAGCGAACCAATCCTCGCGTCATAAATCCGGCGAACCTCTTTCATGGCGTGGTCACTGAGGGGCAGTAGGTCGGAAGCGCCGCAATTGTCTGCTACCTGATCGGGGCGCTTGCCTCCCGGAATGGCGCACGTTACCGCATCGAACATGAGGATCCAGCGCAGAGTGAATTGCGTCATCGAAACACCGGTGGGGACTAAAGCTCGAATTTCTTCGACGGCTTCGAGGCCGATGTTGTAGTCAACGCCTGAAAATGTTTCTCCCATATCGAAGGCTTCGCCGTGACGATTGAAGTTGCGATGGTCGTCGGCAGCAAAGGCGGAATCGGGCCTAAATTTTCCTGTCAGTAGGCCGCTGGCGAGCGGCACCCTTGCCAGGATGCCGACTCGCTTTTGTTTGGCGCGGGCGAAGAACTCGTCCGCGGGGCGCTGGCGGAAACAGTTAAAGATAATTTGCACGGTTTGAACATTCGGATATTCGACAGCCTTGAGCGCTTCGCTGATCTTCTCGACGCTCACGCCGTAATGGCGAAGCTTGCCGGCGCGCACCAGGTCATCGAGGATCCCAAAAACTTCAGGCGCGTCGTAAAGCGCGGACGGTGGGCAATGCAGTTGTAATAGATCAAGTGTGTCGGTAGATAGGTTATGCAGACTGTCCTCGACCCAAGCCGTCAGGTTTTGCCGGCCGTATCCTTCCACCGTTTGGCGAGGCAGGCGGCGGCCAGCTTTGGTGGCGACGATGATTTCGCTCTTGCTGTCTTTTTTGAGTTGGGCGATCAAGCGCTCGCTGCGACCGTCGCCGTAGACGTCGGCGGTATCGATAAAATTCACGCCGCAGTCGATGGCTTTGTGAAGCGCGGCAAGAGAGTCGTTATCTGAAACGCTGCCCCAGGCGCCGCCGATCGCCCATGCTCCAAAACTGATGTCCGAAACCTTCCATCCCGTGCGTCCGAGTTGCCGGTATTGCATCGTTAAAGTCTTCCTTTGCTTCTAATTTCGCCAGAGAACAAATTCCGCTTCCTCGGGCGTTGCCGCGGAGCGGGCATTTGAGTATACGGCTCGCTGAGAGTGACTTAAGAACGGGCCGTGATCTCTGATCCATCCGATCAAGAATTCCAATTGGACTACGCGACAACCGCAGATTAAAGTTTTTAGGTTATGGGTTTAGGTTTAGCCTGCGCCCAACACCGTGGTAATCAGAAGAATGGTGCATAAGTGGAGCGGTAAGTATAGGAACCGATAGAATGGTTTCAGTATTTTCTCGCGACTGCGTGAGGACTGGGTGCCAGACGCAAGACTGGCGGAATTCAGTCGAATTGGAGATAAGATTTGGACCCGATCAACGAGATCATTCAGGATCAAGACCACGCTGCTTGTACTCTCGATGCCAGCTACGTGCTGACTTGGGAGGAAATTGCGAATCTGGCAGCGGAGTCTGGCAAACCGGCTGAGACCCTGATGAACGTAGTAGCGCTGATCGCGCGCCGCTTCGGTACCGATGTGTGCTCTGCCTACCTGCTGGAGCCCGACCGGGCGAATCTCGTGCTCGCCGCCACTCTCGGGTTGCGCCGCGATTCGATTGGCAAACTGCGCATGGCGGTGAGTGAAGGGCTGACTGGACTGGTTGCGGAACAAGTCCGTCCGGTGGCAGTCGAACATGCCAGAAATCATCCGCGTTTCAAATATTTCAGTGAGCTGGGTGAGGATCCCTACCAGTCTTTTCTCGGGGTGCCGCTGATCGATCGAGGCGTTCTGCAAGGCGTTCTTGTGATTCAAACGGTAGAGCCGCGCGTCTTCCCGGAAAACGAAATTCGTCAGCTCACCGAGGCCGCAAATCGGGTCGCCCCCGTGGTCAGCGAAGCTCGCACCCTCGATCGTTTTATTGCGCCGGTTCAAGAACGGCTCTGGGCGCTCGCGCGTAATCTCTGGTGGAGTTGGGATCACAATTCCGCTGGAATCTTTCGCGACCTCGATCCTCTACGTTGGAGCCAGCTCAATCACAGCCCGGTATCGCTGCTCAACGAATACCCTCTGGAAAAATTGCAAAGCCGCGCCACGGAACTCAACCTGCATGGCCGGATCAACTACGCCTACCGTCGGCTGCGCGAGTATCAGGATGCGGAGCGCACGTGGGGCGCGCTCCACGCCGGCATCCTGCGCCCTCGGCCGGTGGCTTATTTTTCCGCGGAATTTGGTGTGCACGAGTCGCTGCCGATCTACTCCGGAGGCCTTGGAGTTCTGGCGGGCGATCACATCAAGAGCGCTTCCGATCTTGGAATTCCCCTGGTCGGGGTGGGCCTGTTTTACGGACAGGGATATTTCCGCCAGCGCCTCGACCGCGATGGCTGGCAGCACGAAGAGTATCTGGAGACCGATGTCAATCAGCTTCCGATGGAAACGGCGATCGGCAAGAACGGGCGCCCCGTTGAGATTCAGGTCGACACACGCCATGGCCCGATCTACGCGAAAGTCTGGCGCCTGAAAGTTGGGCGCTGTGAATTGTTTTTGCTCGACTCCGACGTAGATGGCAATACTCCCGAAGACCGGGAGATGACATCGCGCTTGTACGGAGGCGATGGCCGCGTTCGCGTACATCAGGAACTCCTGCTCGGCGTTGGCGGATTACGCGCGCTGAAAGCGCTCGGGATCACGCCCGGCGTGCTGCACTTGAACGAAGGTCACAGCGGCTTCGCCGTTCTCGAAGCGATCCGGCAACGAATGGAAGACGAAGGCATTAGTTTCGATAAGGCTGTGCCACGCGTTGCTCGGGAGGTTGTGTTCACGACGCACACTCCAGTGCCCGCTGGCCACGACCGCTTCGACGCCGACCTGGTCGAGGAGCATCTAGGACCTCTCCGCGAGGCACTTGGCCTTTCGAAGGAAGGATTCATGGCGCTCGGCCGCGAGCATCCCGATAGCGACGAGCGTTTCTGCATGACCGTGCTCGGGCTGAAGCTTTCGCGGCGGGCCAATGCGGTTTCTTCGCTGCATGGCGAAGTCTCGCGCGCGATGTGGACCGGCCTGTTTCCCGGAAAGCACGAAGAAGCGATTCCGATAGGACACATTACCAACGGCGTGCATGTTCCTACATGGCTCGCTCCTTCGATGTATCGTCTCTACGATCGCCATCTAGGCACGGGATGGAATCTGCATAGCAGTTCCGCCAAAATCTGGGAAGGCATCGAAAATGTCGATGACGGCGAGCTTTGGGAGACCCACTTCAACCTAAAGTCGCAGATGATCGAATTTATTCGTCGCCGCGCCGTGAAACAGGCGGCCCGTCGCGACGAACCGCGTCAGGTGCTGCAACAACTGGAACGGGTGCTCAGTCCCGATGCGCTCACCATCGGCTTTGCTCGCCGCTTTGCCACCTACAAGCGCGCCAATCTAATCTTGGCTGACTTGGAGAGAATTGCCGGCATGGTGAACGATCCCAAGCGTCCGGTGCAGTTCGTATTTGCCGGCAAGGCGCATCCGCTGGACGAACCGGGCAAGCGCGTCCTACAAGAGATTGCGCAGCTCATGCGCGATCCGCAGTTTTCCGATAAATTCGTCTTCGTCGAAGACTATGACATCAATGTGGGCCGTCATCTGACGCAGGGCGTCGATGTCTGGCTCAACAATCCGCGGCGTCCGTTAGAAGCCTCGGGCACGAGCGGGCAGAAAGTCGTCTTGAATGGCGGCTTGAATCTCTCGGTGCTCGATGGCTGGTGGGCTGAAGCGTACGACGGATTAAATGGCTTCGCTATCGGGAATGGCAGGACTCATTCCGATATGAATATTCACGACACGCGCGATGGAGAAGATCTGATGCGCGTTCTGCGCGATGAAGTGATTCCGCTGTACTACCAGCGCGACCGCGACGGCTTGCCGCGTGGATGGATCCAGCGCATGAAGCGAACCATCCGCACCCTTGGCTGGCGCTTCAATGCCGACCGCATGGTGATGGATTACACCAACAATTGCTATGTTCCCGCCGCCGGTGGGACATCAAGCGATTTGCGGCTCGGACTGTAGGACTAATTTCAGTTGCAAGGCCGGGCGTTCCTCCGTCCGGCCCCCGAACTAACTGGCCCTGCAAGTTAGTACGACGCTGGTACGGTCGCATCTTCCGGATACGCGGGCATCCCAAACTCGGGAACATCAAGGCCCTGTTCTTCCACTTCTGGCGTCACGCGCATGCTCTTCACCTTATTCACGCACCAGAACACGCCGTACGTCGCGCCAAACGCCCAGACGGCATAGAGCGTGGCTCCCATAAGCTGACAGAAAAACTGCCGCGTATCGCCGTGCAGCAAACCAGTGACACCCTGTCCCGCGTGGCCCAGGTACGAGGCCGCGCCTACCCCGTTCCAGCCCGCTCCGTAAGCGCCATCGGCAAAAATACCGACGCTCACCGCACCGAGCCAGCCGCAGTAGCCGTGAACAGAGATCGCGCCGCAAGGATCATCGACCTTCAGCACGCGATCATTGAAGAGAACGCCACCACACACCAGTAAGCCGGCTAACGATCCGATGACAACGGAAGAAGTTGGCGAAACGAACGCGCAGGGCGCTGTGATCGCGACCAGTCCGGCCAGCATGCCATTGCAAGCCATCGTGATATCAGGCTTGCCGAACATGAAGTACCAGACGAGCATGGCCACTGCCGAGCCTGCGACCGCAGCCAGATTGGTATTTACGGCGACAACGGAGATTCGAAGATCCGTTGCTCCGAGCGTCGAGCCGGGGTTAAAGCCCATCCAGCCAAAAAGCAAAATAAAAGTTCCAGTCACGACGTAAACAATGTTGTGAGCGGGGAAGACTCGGATTCGTCCGCCAGGCCCATACTTGCCGAGCCGCGGCCCGAGAATGATCGCGAGAGCCATGGCTGCAAACCCGCCGACGGCGTGGACAACCGTGGATCCGGCGAAATCGACGTAGCCGTGACCGAGGTTCAATGTAGATCCGACCTGCGAGAGCCAGCCGCCGCCCCAGGTCCAGCAGCCCGAAATCGGATAAAGAATTGCACCGATGAAGAGTTCACAGAGCAGGAACGCCCAGAAGGTGATTCGTTCGCAAATCGCGCCGACGATAATGTAGCCGGCCGTCTCCATGAAGACGACTTCGAACAAGGTGAGGCAATTGCTCGCGCTGTCGTATGCCGGACCGACCAGAAAAAATCCCTTGCCTCCAACGAAGCCCCATTGCCCGTGCCCAATCAGAAAGTGGTTCAGCATGGGAGTTCCGCCAAGATTGACGGGTGCGGCGTTGATGGCAACCGCGCCAAACTGGAAGGCGTATCCGACGGCGTAGTAGGCCAGGAAGGCGAAGACGTAAGCCGCGAAATTCAACATCATCAGGTGTGCGACATTTTTCTTTCGCACCAGACCGCAGGTAAGCAGAGCAAAGCCTGCCTGCATGAACAGGACGAGATATCCGGTATTCAAAGTCCAGGCAAAGTTCGTCGCTACGCGGAGGTGCCCCACACTGTCGGCTAGCTTGCCAGCCAGCGGCTCTTTTGCCGACTGCGCCTGATAATCGTCGAAAGCTTTCTTGTTCGTGGCGTAGTCAGGCGCCGTCTTGTCGGTCGGTTCGACCGGCGTATACGGATTCCCCGCGGCATCGAGCACTGCCGTCCGGTCGCCCGTGGCCGTACCGGAAGGATCCGGCTTCGGAGCGTCATCGGCCCGGCAAGTCGTGCCCAGAGCGGCGAGCATGCCCAAGATCCCGACCAATATCACGGCGGCGAGAAAGCTCTTCCGCACCGGCAAAGATCTCGATGATTTCTGGCGCAAGCGGCGCCACTCAGGTTGCTTCGTCATGCGATCGCTCCTGTAGGTCTGCGGTAAAACATTTTTACGGAAATAATGTGGCGCGGGGAAGGGCGATGAATCGGTATGGGATGCCTTGGCCAGCCTCCAGTTCGCGCATTCACAATCGCTCCCCACACTAAATGCCGCTGATGCCGCCGGTCCAATAGAAATTTCTTCTTGCAGGCATCAGAAAAGCTTGGCAAAAGATTACAACATGGACGGACAGTGCGGCTCAGGGGCCATTGGCGAAATCCCGCAAGATACGGCAGTGCGGTGGGACGGGCAGCCGTTCAACATCTTTTGGCTCATCGTTTGGGTCACTGCGGCACGATTTCGACTTGACAGTTGGGTCAGACCATTTAATATAGATGAATATTTATGCATGATAATGGATAAATATGCCTAAACGGAGAAAACAGCAAAGATTGGGTAGCAATCGCCCAGACGCGACTGCAAGATCGAATGACGTCCAGACTTAAGACCGCGGTTCTCGGCGCGACCGGATATTCCGGCCTCGAACTCACTCGTTTACTCGGTCGCCATCCCCACGCAGATGCGCCGCTCCTCATGCGGCGGAGCGCCGAATCTCAGGCACGGGAGAGCGGGCTCGATGCACTTCCCCATCTTTCCGGCAACGGACACTCTAATGTGGAACCGTTTTCTTGGTCGGCGTTGGAGCGGCACGGAGCTCAGTTGCTCTTCCTCGCCACACCCCATTCCGTATCCCGCGAGCTCGTTCCCGAGGCCATTGCCCGCAAGCTGCGGATCATCGACTTGAGCGGCGCATGGCGGCTGAAACAGGAGCAGCACCGCGCCATTTACGGTTTCAAGGACGCCAACCCTCAGACGGCTGCTGAGTTGACGGAGAGCGCCGTCTACGGTCTCCCCGAGCTGAATGCGGATCGTATCGCTTCCGCCGCGCTGGTGGCCAATCCCGGTTGCTACGCGACCTCTGTGATTCTGGCGCTGGCCCCCGTGTTGTCCTCTGATCTGGCGGACCGCCATCGTGGCATCATCTCCGATTCGAAGTCCGGCGTATCGGGCGCGGGCAAGGAGCCCACGGCTCGCACCCACTTCGTCTCGGTAGCCGATAATTTCTCTGCTTACTCCGTTTTCGGGCACCGGCACACGGGCGAGATCCTGGAGCAACTAGCGCTTAATTCTTGCGAGCTGATTTTTACGCCGCATCTGCTGCCGATTCCTCGCGGAATTCTCTCCACGATTTATGTGCATCTTAACCGCGAAATGACGGCGAGCGAGATTCAAAGCTGCTTCGCGGATTTCTATAAAGACAAACAATTTGTACGCATTTTCCCGGCGGCGACGTTGCCGGAAATTCAATTTTCGTTGCACACCAACTACTGTGATCTCGGTTTCTGCCTTGCGAAAGATGGCCGCCGGCTCGTTCTGGTCTCGTGTCTCGACAACTTACTCAAAGGTGCGGCCGGACAAGCCGTGCAGAATATGAACCTCATGTATGGCTGGCACGAAGCGGAGGGTTTGCAATGAAGATTGTCATCAAGATCGGCGGGGCGGCGTTAGAGGATAAAGACGCGCTCAAGAAATGCGCGCAGGCCGTGGTTCAACTGGCCCAAGATGGCCACCAGGTCGCCGTGGTGCATGGCGGCGGCAGCGCGCTGACGCGGACTCTGAAACTCCTTGGCAAGGAGAGCGATTTCGTCCACGGCCTGCGCGTGACGGACGCGGAGACGCGCGATGTGGCCCTCATGGTGCTGGCCGGCATTGTGAATAAGAGTTTGGTCGCGGCGATCGCGGCTGCGGGATATCCGGCGATCGGTCTTTGTGGCGGAGACGGCGGCGTCTTTCGCGCGCGCAAGAAGCAAGACGCGGAGTTCGACTTGGGATTTGTCGGCGAAATTTGTTTCTCGGAGCCGCGCTGGTTGCGCGCCATCTGGGCAGAACATGGAATTCCCGTGCTCTCTTCGGTGGCATTGGGAGGCGATGGGCAGTATTACAACGTGAATGCCGATCAGATGGCCGCCGCTTGCGCCATAGCCTGCGAAGCCGACGCCCTGATTTTTTTGACCGACGTGGCTGGGGTGAAACAAGCTGACGGCGAAGTGATGCCTCGCTTGGACACCAAGCAGGTGGCTGGCCTGATTGAAGAATCCGTGATCAGCGGAGGCATGATGCCGAAACTGGAGGCCTGCACCCAGGCGCTGAAATCGGGAGTGGGGCGCGTGCGCATCCTGCCCGCATCGCAGGTCGAAGTGCTGCCACTTTTCTATTTCACGAAAATCGAGTGTGGTACGGAGGTGCTGCGGGCATGAGCCTCGCTTCAGTTTCACGCATGGAAGGAAAGCTGTTGCTTTCTACGTATGAGCGGCAGCCGATTCTGTTTGTTCGCGGGCGCGGCGTCTACCTTTGGGATTCCGAGGGCAAGCGCTATCTCGATTTCCTCAGCGGAATCGGCGTTAATGCGCTCGGCCACAATCACCCCGCGATCCAATCGGTGATCAAGCATCAGGCGAGCCGGTTGATTCATATCTCGAATCTCTTCTTTCATGAGTATCAGGCGGAACTTGCTCAACTGCTGACGCAATTTTCTGGACTCGACCGCGCTTTCTTCTGCAACAGCGGTACCGAAGCATGGGAAGGAGCGCTCAAGATCGCGCGTGCCTTTGCGCAGGCGAACTCCGCTTCGGCAAAGAACGCAGGAAAGAATGGCTCGAAGAACGGCAGCCATGCACACGCCCGAACGCGCATTCTCGCCATGGATAACTCTTTCCATGGACGAACTTTCGGCTCGCTGGCTACTACCGGGCAGCCGAAATATCGCGCTCCGTTTGAACCACTTGTGCCCGGTGTGACTTTCGTCAACTTCAACGATCTCGACGATCTGCGGCAGAAATTTGATGGGGATGTCTGCGCCGTGTGCATTGAGACGATTCAGGGAGAGGGCGGCGTAAGGCCGGTCAATCCTGAGTTTCTCGAACTAGCCTCGCGCCTGACGAAACAGACCGGAGCTTTGCTGATACTCGACGAAATTCAATGCGGTCTCGGCCGCACCGGACGCCACTTCGCGTACCAGCATTACGGCGTTCTTCCGGATGTCGTCGCCGTCGCCAAGCCGTTGGCCTGCGGACTGCCGCTCGGCGCGATCCTCACGACAGAGCGAGTAGCGAGTTGCATGCATCCGGGCATGCACGGGACCACATTTGGCGGAGGGCCGTTGTCGTGCGCGGTCGCGATCGCGTTTTTGCACGAAGAAAAGAAGTTGCTGAAGCATGTTCGCGAAGTCGGCGAATATTTTCACGCCGCGCTTGAGACGTTAGACAAAAAGTACAAGTCGATTTTGGATGTTCGCGGCGCGGGCTTGATGCAGGCGATGGAATTGGATTCTCCGGAATTGGCAAAGGCAGTCGCCCAGGAACTGCTGCAGAAAGGAATCATCATCAATCGCACACATGAAACGGTGCTGCGCTTTTTGCCACCGTACATAATTCAGAAGACGCACGTCGATCAAGTAGTTAAAGCTCTGGACGCGGCACTGCAGACGAGTGCTGAAACACTGCAACAAAACGAAAGCGCTAGCGACAGAAATAGAAAAGACGGTGAAGAGAGGAAAGCCGGTTCCGCGAGGCGCAAGGAGGTCTATGCGCACGCGTGACGCAGTTCTTCCCGACGCTGAACAGATTCATGATCTCATTGCGGCCTATTCGGGCGATGGCACACTGCTGCCGCGCTCACTGGCGGAGATCTGCGAGAATGTGCGCGACTTTATCGTTCTCGAAGAACACGGACGCATCGTCGGATGCGGCGCTCTCCACTTGTACGGCGTGCATCTCGCCGAAATCCGTTCGATCACGGTGCACCCCGCGAACCAGAGCAATGGCGGTGGCGGGCGGCTGATCAAGGCTCTGCTGGCGCAAGCGGAGAAGCACAAAGTCAATTGCGTGTGTCTCTTTACTCGGATACCCGAATTTTTTTCGCGCCTGGGATTCACCGTCGCGAATCACCAGGACCTGCCCGACAAGATCCACAAAGACTGCTACAAGTGCCCGCGACTATACCGCTGCGACGAGGTGCCGATGATTCGAGGCGAGTTGCCAAGCTTTGCCATCTTACCGGCGCCGAATAACTGGTTGAAGATTCAGGCATGACCACGCTGCGGCGTTCTCCCGAAGAAATTCGTCTGCCCAAAGGTTTTTCATTTGCGGCAGTTGCTGCCGGAATCAAAGTCAGCGGCCGCCCCGATCTCGCTTTGGCCGAAGTGTCGGAAACGGTGCCCTCGACGGTTTCGACCACGCACGCGTCGGCGACCGTCCGTGGCGCATCCGTTGCCGCGTTGTTCACGACCAACCGGGTCGTGGCTGCTCCCGTTGAAGTGGGCCGCGCCGGATTGCGGGCGAGCGGGGGCCGCGTCCGAGCCATCCTGGTGAATTCCGGAAACGCCAACTGTGCTACCGGCCGCGCAGGCATCCAGTCATGCGAGCAAGTCTGCCGGGAGGCTGCGAAATTGCTTGGCGCGAACTCCGCTGAAATTTTCCCTTCTTCTACCGGCATTATCGGCGTTCCCCTCCCAGCGGAGAAGATCCATGCCAAGCTGGAGGAGTTGATTGCGGCGCGTTCGGCCAGCGAGAGCGGCGTCCAGGCCTTCGCCAATGCCATCATGACGACCGACACGCGCGCGAAGATTGCCTCCGCCCGATTCCGGGCGTCCTCGAAAGACGTTACGGTGTTGGGCATCGCGAAAGGTGCGGGCATGATTCATCCCCAACTCGCGACCATGCTGGTCTACATATTCACGGATATCGGGGCGACGCCTCGCGAGTTGCAGCCGATTCTGCGCGGGGCAGTGGACGAATCTCTCAATTGCATGTCCATCGATGGCGATACTTCCACCAACGACACCGTGCTTCTTCTGGCGAGCGGTGCCAGCGGCGCCAAAATAAAAGACGCTGGAACGCGAAAGAAATTTGCCGCGGCTCTGAACACCGTCTGCCAGTCGATCGCCGAGCAGATCATCAGCGACGGCGAAGGCGTGCAGCATGTGATCCGTCTCTCCATCGAACAGGCGAAGAACAGGGAAGAGGCGCTGTTGGTTGCGCGCACGATCTCCCACTCGATGCTGGTGAAAACCGCGTGGGCGGGGGCCGATCCCAACTGGGGACGCATTCTCGCAGCGGTCGGGCGATGCGGCGCTCCCATCGACCCGGCCAAAGTCCAAATTTTTATTGGACGGCAGAAGGTTTGCCGCAACGGAGTCGCCAACGCGTTCGACGAGCAGCGGGCCCACAGCGATTTAGCGCAGTCCGTTTGCGATATTCGTGTAGAACTTGGTCGCGGCCGTCATGCAGTGCAGTTTCTCACCACTGATCTGACCGCAGAATACGTGCGGATCAATGCTGACTATTCGACGTAGCCCGCGCTAGAAACTGAACATCGCCTGCAATTCGATCTTCCGGTTTGCCGCCGCGCTCGAGAAGGCACCACCCGATAGCGCAATGGACTGTCCGAAATTCGGCGAACTCAACACGCCCACTGGCACCGCAGGGTTCACCTTGTTCAGGATGTTGCGTGCGTTCACGCTGAAGGTCAGATTGTAACGCCGCGTGCTTGGAGGCCCTCCTCCGAACCCGCCGCCCGGGCCTCCGCGCCCAAAACCGCCTCCGCCGCGCGGTCCACTCCCCAACTGTGGCCCACCGCCGCCCGGGCCACCACCCTGTGTCGTATTCTTCCCACCGGTGTCGGGGCCGAAGCCGAAACTTTTCGCCAGCCGCAGATTCAGCGTGAACTGCGACGGTCCAGTCAGATAATTGATCGGAATCTGCGTGTAGGGCTGCGTTGTGGAATATGTGTACTTTTGGCAAGCAGCCGCCGTCGGAAACGGGCAGTCACCAGGCGGGAAGGTGCCAAATGCTGGACGATCGTTAAATTGCAAATCGTCGCTCAAATCCTGGCCGACCGTCACGTTGTAAGGCGTGCCCGAGCTGAAAATCATGAATGGACTCAACCGAAATCCCCGAGGCATCCCCAGCGTCCCTCCAAAAAATAAGCGGTCCCTCACATCGAACGAGGCTCGCCCGTAATCCGCGGCCAAATCGTGAGAGTTGGAAGGAAAATTTCCCGCCGACGAAAAATCACTGTTCGCATAATTCAACGAGTAATAACCAAATAATGAAAGTTTCGATCCTGCCCGAACGTTGAAGTTAGCAATCAACTGGTTTTGTCGGAAAACACCGGCCGAGGCGTACTGGTAGATGTACGGGTTCGGCTTCTCGGTGTAAGGGAAACCCGGCGTCCCCGGAAGCGGCGCATTTTCCACCAGCGACATGAGTTGGTGCACGCCGCGAGAATTCAGATAAGTCAGCGAAAGGTTCGCGATCTTGGTCAACTGCTTCTCAAAGCTGAATGCGCTCTGCATGATGTATGGCGCATGCAGCGTCGGGCTGATCTGATAAATCGCTTGCGTTGCCGACGAACCCGTCGGAATTGGAGGATTCGGCTGGTAGATCGGAGTATCTTCGACGTATTGTTGCTGGGTAATGCCATTCTGGCGGTCGGCATTCAGCAATAAAGTATCGGTGAAACGGTCGTAGAATATTCCGAAACCGCCTCGCAGCACTGCTTTCGGAGCGCTTTTGCCGCCACCACCTACTCCCCAGGCAAAACCCAGTCGCGGCGCCCAGTCGCTATGATCGTGAATGGCGTTTTGTGTCTCAAAGCGCAGACCACTGCTGATTGTGAGGTTGGTTCGCACCTTCCAGTCATCTTGTATATACAGTCCCGCATCCACAACCGTCACGGGCACGGTCGGTATCGTCCCGGTGGGACTGGCATTGATGGAGAGCTGCGTCGGCGTGAGGGCGTTGTATTCGGCAAGTGTCGAAAACGTATAGGTACCGTTAAAGCCAGCGCTCGATGTATTCAGTTCGTGAGTCGCGCGCAACCGTCCGCCGAATTTGATGAAGTGCTTGCCTTGGGCGATCGAGGTGTAATTCTGCAACTCGTAGTGATCTTGATGATCGACTTGCGTTCCCTCCGAACTGCCTCCGCCGGTGAACGCGCCAAGCACATCGATGCCGACCGCCGTGCTATTCGGAGTTTGGCCGCTGTTGTCGCGCAAATATTGAAAGCGCGTCTCGTTGATGATTTTCGCGCCGAAGACTTGTGAATCCGTAATCTGCACCGTGTGCTCAGTCTCGGTGGAGTCGTAGCCTGCCTCCTGTAATGTAAATCCACCGACGCCGTCGTTCTGCCAAGTGTCGCGATAATACTGGTAGCGTGCGGACAGCGTATTGTTCTTGCTCACCTGGTAATCAATCCGCGGACTTAGATTCGTGCGCGTGCGAGGATTCGGGACACTCGCCGTCTTGCTGATCGCCGGCGCGTTGACCACCGCAATCTCGTCAATATTGCGCCGCTGGAAGTCGAAGAAGAACGACGCCTTCTTGTTGATCGGGCCGCCTACGTTCCCGTTGTAGATCACAGAATCATAGGACTCCTGGGAAGCGTTCCCGAGAAAAGGGTTTCGCGTATTGAAAGACGAGTCGTTCCCTACGACCTGAAATTGCCCGTGATACTTGTCGGTGCCGGGCTTGGTGAAGATTTCGATTCGTCCGTAGCCCAGTTTGTCGTACTCCGCCGAAAACGGATTCTGGTTGATGCGTATCTCGCGAATGGATGACTTCGGCGGAAGCTGCCCGGCCGTAAATCCATCGATGTAAAGCTGCCCACCATCGGGACCGGCTGAGGGTCCCGCCAGCGCCTGCAAGTCTGACAGCAATTCGTCCGGATCGTCTGGAAGGGCTTCTAGATCTTTGCCGCTGAGCACGATTGCGCTGGCATTGTTCGCAGGATTCGTATCGAGCGTCGGACCTTCCGATTCGACATTCACTTTTTCCTGCTTTACGTTGATGTCGAGCGCAATGTTGAATTGCGCGTTCTGACCAGCCGCTATATCGAAGTCACTTTGCACGAAAACCGCGAAGCCCTGCGCGTTCGCTGTCACCGTGTACTTTCCGGGCACGAGATTTCCAATTTCGTAACCGCCCGTCTTGCTCGTGGTCGCCGAATGCGCTTGGCCCGCGCCTCCGGAGACGATGACTGCCACCGTGGCATTTGGAACCACCGCGCCCGATGGGTCTGTCACCTGACCATGCAACGTTCCAGCCGGTGCGGCGGCTGCATCCGTCTGCGCGTGCGCCAACGCCGGAAATCCCGGCGCAAAAACGATCGCCGAAAACAGAACTGCCGAAGCAAAGATGATGAGGAATCGATCCTTCAAAATTCTTACCTTTTCTTTTCTAATGTTTTTAGAACGATGGAATGCAGCTTTATTGCGAACCTTCTCCTTCTCCGCCAGCCGCATTCAGCGTCCAGGGTGAAAGCAGCGAAGATGCGCTTCGAGTGGGTGCGGCCGTCAAAATGGCTTCGACTCCAGACACCAGTTTGCTGGCCGTGACCAAGCCAGAACTGCCGCCCGTCGTCGTGAGGATGTACACCGTGTCGTCCTTCTGCAAATCTGACAGTTTGATGTTGGGCAAACGGCTGAGCATGCGCTGCAAGTCCGGAGGTCCGTTTCCTCCTGCGCCTCGACCCCCGGCGGCCGCGGAAGAGTCGGCGGCAGATTGTTCGCCATTGCGGGCCTGTTTAGGAGCGTGCCCGCCGCCAGCGTTTTGCCCCTGCGCGCCCGCACCAGCCTGATCTCCACTTCCTCCCGCCGCCGCGCTTTTCAATCGCACTGCGAAGCGCTGCGCCATCTCCGCCGGGAGCTTCCACATTTGCGAGTCGGGAGAAATCTTCACGGTTACGGGGCTCTTGCTAATGACGTCCTGAACCGCGATCGTGCTGCTTGCCACATCGATCGCCTTGATAGGTCCTGCAACACTTCGGAAAGAACCGGTAACGACCTCGTCAGCATTTACTTCGCCATCCGAGGTTCGACCACCGCGCGCGCGCAGTTGATCGCCGGTCTTGATTTGGTCGAGGGGCGCCGGTTTGGCGTCGTCGAACTTCACCGAATCTGGAGCATAGCGGCGCAGAATTGTATCTTTTCCGATATGCACGTCAGTTGTATGGCTGGCGCTGGTCCCGCCCGACCCGGTCCCACCAGACCCAGTCCCACCCGACGAAGATGAGATCGTAACCACGCCCGCCGTCGCGTCTACCTTGGTGATAATTCCGCCAACTCCCCGTTTCTGCCAGTCTTCGAGGTCGTGCTGATGCATCGCAGACACGTCGGCCTGCTTCATCACGATCACTGCCAGCGCGGTAATCGTGTGGCCATCTCCGGACGCCTGCCCACGCAGCAGCACGCGGTCTCCCGGTTGCAGATCCTGCGCCTGTAGCGCAGTCGCGTTTTTCAAGTCCTTTTCCCCAGGCGGAACGCGCAAAATTTTCGTGGCAGCGTTCAGCGTGCCCGTAATATCGCCGCCGGCTTCGGAAGTTACGACGATGGAGTCAGCCCGAACGCTCTTAATCACGCCCACGGCTTTGGCAACTTGAGGAGCGCCGGAACTGCTGGGCGGCTTGTCTTGCGCCAGAACCGAGGCCGGTCCACCAGTCGCCAGCAAACCCAGCAGGCAACTCGCCAAAAGACACGTCCGCGCAGACCTAGGCACCAAACCTCGCATGCCTAACTCTAGCATCGCTAACCCCGCCATTCTGCGTCTTTACGAAGTTTTACCCAACTTTGACTTAGCTTTTACAGCCACTTGGCAACTACCCAACTTCGCCGCGCATCCAGTGATACAACCGCTCTTATAAGGATGTAGATGCTTGCCTGGATGCCCGTTTCCGACGACAAATCGAGTCCACAAAAGCACTCGGAGCCCTTCGCGTCGGCGCTTCTGTATCATCTGACGATGGCTTTTCCGAGTTGGGCCGGCGCGCTCCTGGCTCTGTACTCCATTTCCGTTTGTCGATCGAATACTCTTAAGATTCGCCTGCGATAACCAGATAAGGTCGAGAAAGCTACGCGACGGAGGATCTCCTTTGAATCAGTTTGGGCTGTTGCATAATCGGCCAAATGAAGCTCGGCCAACCCAAGATCACCTAAGTCAAACAGCGGCTGCGGCACCCTCCAGGTCTTGGAGAGCGGGAGTTTTTTTGCTGACGGCGGTGTCGCTCGCCGTTCTGGCCGCTGCTACCGCGCCCGCGCAAGACAGCGTTTCGACCATCGCGGTTGACGTTAAAGTCGTCGCCCTGCCGGTTACGGTCCGCGACAAGCATGGCGCGATCGTGAAAGATCTTACAAAAGATGATTTCACCCTCCAGGAAGACGGTCGTCCGCAGACCATCAAATATTTTTCGCTGGAATCGAATCTGCCGCTCACCCTCGGCCTGCTCGTCGACACCAGTCGCAGCCAGGCCAACGTCCTCGAAGCCGAGCGCAATGCCAGCCGTAGTTTTCTAGAGCAAATGATGGCGCAGGAAAAGGATAAGGCTTTCATCATTCACTTTGATCACGAGGTAGAACTACTGCAAGACTTGACTCATTCGCACGAGAAATTGGAAGCGGCTCTCGATTTGCTCAAAACGCCTTCGGATCGCGATCGTTCCAACGATCCCAATGACCCGTCGAACAAGCCCGACAACTCCGGATCCGATTCGCATCATAGTGGCACGCAACTTTACGACGCCGTGTATCTAGCCTCGAACGAGCTTATGAAGAAGCAACAGGGGCGCAAGGCGATCATCATCCTTTCCGACGGCGTGGACCGCGGCAGCAAGACCTATCTCGACAGCGCAATCGAATCGGCACAACGGGCTGACACCGTCGTGTACTCCATTTACTTCGCGGATTCTCATCGTGACGAGGGCGAGCATCGCGGCAATGGCATGGGCCGGGGCGGCGGCGGTTGGCCCGGCGGTGGAGGTGGTGGTGGCTGGCCCGGCGGCGGAGGATATCCCGGCGGCGGTGGTGGTCGTGGCGGGCCCGGCGGAGGACAACGTCGCTCCGAAGAGCCGCATACGGACGGGAAGAAAATTCTCGAGCGCGTTTCCAAAGAAACCGGAGGACGCTTCTTTGAAGTGACCAAGAAACAGACTGTGGGCCAAATCTACGACAGTATCGTCGAGGAACTTCGCACCCAGTACAGCATGGGATACACTCCCGACAAAGATAGCGCGGCATCGGGCTATCACCACGTTCAGTTGACCGTGAAGAAAAAAGACATGACCGTTCAAACCCGAGAGGGCTACTACGCCGATCGCTAGCCTGCGATTGTTTATAGGAGCGTTATTTTGCCGCGAGTTCTTCGTGCAGAGCTCTTCCCAGCGCCGCCTGTTTTTCAAGGCTTAACTTCGCTGCCCCAGATGTCAGATAGAGGACGTCGATGGCCATCTGCCCTTCGGTCTCAATCAGGGCAATCTCAATGTTGCAGTCGAGCTTCGAGATGAGCGAGCACATCCGATAGAGCAGTCCCGGGCGATCTTGCGTCAGAACTTGCACCAGTGTGCTCTGCGCTGAACTGTTGTCGTCGAATTCAATCTGCGTTTCTATTTTTACTTTGGTGCTGTCCGTCTTCTCGGATTTCAAACGGTCGCGCAGCAACCGCGCCACGTCGGCTTCGCCCTTTACAACCGCCGCGATGCTCTTCTTCAAACGCTCCCACTCTTGCAAATTCATCTCCAGGGTGCGAAAACGGTCGGTGAAATAAAACGTGTCAACGACGGTCCCCGCGGCATTCGAGAAAGCGTTTGCCTTCACGATGTTCATCCCCCAGGCGGCGAGCGCTCCTGAAACGGAGGCGAACAAGGCAGGACGGTCCGTTGTAACTAGCGTCAATTCATACCAATGACGAATCTGCTTCAAGTTGAGCTGGACACCGTCTTCTCCCACGCGAGCAGCCATTTCGGCATGCGCCAAAACGTCGGTCGCCCCATGGATGCGCAGGTAGCGTTGCGGCAGTCCTTCCAGAAACAGGTTGAACTTCTTGCCCGCGACGCGAGCCAGCGAGCGCAGATGGGCCAGGTTTGCGACTCCCACGCTCGCGCTGTCTTTTTCTCCGCCTGTGTGGACGCGCTCATCGGCGCTGCGGCTCAAGTAATTCGCGCACGCAATGTAAAGTTGCCACAGGTTGTCTGCCTTCCACGGCGTCATGGCTTCCGGATTTACGGCCTTGATGTCGGCGTAAGTCATCAGGCACAGCATTTTCAAACGCTCGGGCACTCCCACTCGTTCGGCAAATGACCTGACGTTCGCGGGATCGAAAATGTCCCGTCGCATCGCCGCCGACATTTCCAGATGGCTCGCAACCAGGTACCGCACCGTCTCACGATCCAACGGATCCAGATCCAAGCGCTCCGCGCAACTATCCGTGAGTTGCAGACTGAGTTCGACATGATTGTCGCTAGGTACGGCTTTGCCCGAGTCATGCAGCAGCAAAGCCAGGTAGAGCAGTTCCGGCTGTTCCACTTCGCCCAGCAACCCCGCGAAGCGCTGATCCCATTCCGATTTCGATTCTTTCAATCGATGTAGGTTTTCGATGGCCAGGAAAGAGTGCTCATCCACCGTGTAGCGGTGGTAGAAGTCGCGCACGACGAGCGCCTCGATGCCCTTGAGTTCCGGCAACAAAAGCGCCAGCAGGCGGAGCGCATTCATCGCCCGCAGCGCATCGGCAGCATGCGGCTGAACCAGCGTCTCTTGCAGATAGAGCCACAATTCCGCTCCCCGTGGAGGAGTCGCCGCCAGTGCCGGCAGCGCCTGCTCAACCTTGTATTCCGTCGTCGTGCTGAGCTTCAGTCCGTGCTCCGCCATGAAATGAAAGAGCCGCAGCAGCATTTCGGGATCGCGCAATCCCCCGGGCTGCTGCAAAAAAATGAGTCCATCGACTACAGAAAAATCGTCGCTGGCAACTTTTGACCGCCATCCCTGGAATTGCCGGTACAACGACGACCACGCCGCGGGAATTTCCTCGAGCAACTGATTGCACACTCGATGCACGGCGCGCACGTGGCCGAAGTAGACGCGCATCCAGTCGGCGGCATTGGTGATTTCGGTATCGCTCGTTCCGATTTTCCTGGCCGCTGCTTCGTCCTGCATGCTCCACGTCAGTGTGTTGTCATGACGCCCGTGCCGGAAGTGCAGAAAGCAACGCACCGACATCTGGAAGTCGAGCGCCGCTTCCAGCGCCCTCCGCGAAGAAACTGGCAGCAGCGTGCTCGCGTCGGGCCACACTTTGAGCTTTTCCATTGCGGAGATTAATGCCAGCCAGTTGGAGACGCTGTAATCCCGGAGGCCGCCCGGACCATCTTTCACGTTGGGTTCCAAGTGGAAAACCGTGTTGCCGAACTTGTGATGGCGAGCCCGCGTAATCTCGCCTAGGTTCTGAATCAGGCTTTGATAATCGCGCGCAATGAGTCGCGGAATCGCTTTTTCGTGGAGTTTTGCAAAGAGCTCGCGATCGCCCGCCAGGTACCGGCTGTCGAGGAGCGAGATGGCGAACTCGACGTTGTTTGGATCCAGCCGTTCGCACTCTGACAAATTGCGCGTCATCGGACTGAGCTTCAGCCGCAGATCCCACAGCTCCTGCGAGAAGCGTCGAATCGGATCCTTGAATTCGTTTTCTGTGCCGCTGCCGGAATGGAGGAAAAGAAGGTCGATGTCGGAATGGGGAAAGAGCCATCCGCGGCCGAATCCGCCGGTCGCTACCAGCGTGAAGTTTTTCGGGCCGCCCATGCCCGCAAGAGTTGAGCCAGAATTGGCTGAAGCGTCCGTTGCGGCGTTTTGATCACGCGCTACGCCGACGATGATTTCATTCCAGAGTCGCTGGACAATCGAGTCGACCAGCGCGGTCCGCCGGGAGAGTGCTGCGCGCCCATCTCCGGTCGCAGAAAAATCCTGCTCGATGGCCGCCGATTCTTTGACGTATAAGTCCCACAATTCGTTGCGAATCGCGGACCCGGTAGTCATTCGACCACACCCCCGATGACAGTCCCCCCACGATAAATCTCTGCGGCGACGATCTCCCCGCAGCGCCTCGCGACCGTTTCAACTGTTTCCGTCCAGCGAACGAACAAACCGAACGCGGGAGATGAAATTCCGCCTTTCTCGCCGCTTATAGAACGCTATCCCCGCGCTCATCGTTGCGAATGCGGATCGCTTCGTCAATGCGCGAAAGGAAAATCTTTCCGTCGCCGATCTTGCCGGTGCGTGCCGCGGTGATAATCGCCTGCACGACTTTTTCAACCATCTCGTCCGCCAGCACGATTTCAAGCTTCACCTTTGGGATCAAGTCCACCGTGTATTCGCGTCCGCGGTAAAACTCGGTGTGGCCCTTTTGGCGTCCATGTCCTCTGGCCTCAAAAACGGTCATGCCTTCGACGCCGACCTCGTGCAATGCGTCCTTCACGGCTTCGAGCTTCGAGACCTGGATAATCGCTTCGACCTTCGTCATTGTCGTCCGTTCCCAGACAGTATTGTCCGAACTGATGATCCTGAACTGCCTCAACTCCTAGCGTGATCTTGTAGCGTGATTCAACAATCGCATCATAACAATAGTCGCTGCGCTGCGGTTTGCGGAAATCGAAACTATTTATGTTCTTGATTGGAAATCCTTATGTCCAGCCCACATTCACCGGTGATACTCGCTGTGGCGCGACCGGTGCGACACTCGGCGGCCCGTGCATAGCAGCAACTGGAAAGTTGCCGTCCAATTGACGCGGGAGGGCTTTGTGCGGTTGGATGGAAGCTGCATGAGCCCTGTGCCGACTATTGTCGATCCCGATTCCCGGCGGTTGAACCGGCTGGACGCGGTTTGGCTTTCCATCTGGCTCATCTTTCTTGCTGGATTGGCGGTGCTTCCTCCTCAGTTCGAGTGGCACAAGCAATTAATTCTTCTCGCCATTGGAATTGTTCAGTTGCTGGAGAGCCGGATCGTCTCTATCTCGCCGAAACGCGGTGTCTTTTACGTCGTTCTGCTCAAGATACTGCTGGCCACGCTGCTCATCGATCACACAGGCGAGATCGGCATCAACAGCAGCTACTATCCTATTTATTATTTGCCGGTCGTCACTGCGGCGCTCTACTGTGGACCTTGGCTCACGCTGCTCTGGACGTTCGTGGCGTCTGCTGCCTACTGCTCCTATCTCTATCCGGCGATGCAGGAGTACGAGTTGACGCCGGAGGCATTCGGCTTTCTCGCCCTGCGCATCATGTTCTTCTTTCTCGCTGCCATGGTGGTGAATCGCTTCTCGCAGCAGAGCCAGCATCAGACCCATCTGTACCGCGATCTGGCGGAACGGCTCGCGGAAACCAACCGGCGGCTAGAACAGGCGCAAGCGGAAGCGCGGCGGTCGGAGCGGTTGGCGGCGCTCGGGCAGTTGTCGGCTGGGCTGGCACATGAAATTCGCAATCCCTTGGGTGTGATCAAGGGCTCGGCTGAGATGTTGACGCAAAAATTGCAGGCTTCGGACGCACTCGCTCGGGAACTCGCGGGATATATTTCGACGGAGGTCAATCGGCTCAGCGATTTGGTGACTGAGTTCCTTGACTTTGCGCGTCCGCTGCACGCGCAGCCGCATCCTGCCAATTTGATCGGCCTGCTCGATCGGGTTCTGAAAATTGTGGCGGATCGCTATGCTTCCAAAGCTGAAGCCTCCAAAATCGACCCAGCCAAGCCCGACGTGACCAAACCTGTGCAGGTCGAACGGCATTATGCCTCCGATCTGCCATTGGTGCCGCTGGATGAGAGCCTGTGCGAGCAGGCCTTCCTGAATCTGGTGCAGAATGCGTATGAAGCCATGGAGGATCGCGGCGGAACGTTGAAAGTCGATGTTCAGCTTGCCACCAAAGACGGTCGAGAAGGCGCGCAACTTCGGCTGGCCGATACCGGTCCAGGCGTTCCGGAAGAGTTGCGCGAGGAGATTTTCAATCCTTTCGTGACTACGAAGAAAACTGGCGTGGGGTTGGGACTCTCCATCGTTTCGAAGATTATCGACGGTCATCACGGATCGATTCGGGTCGAGAATGCACCGGAGGGCGGGGCAGTTTTCACCATCTTCTTTCCGCTCGAAGGTCCGGCTGAGATGTCGGCGGAAGCGGAGTTGCGCTTGGCTGGACAGCCGATGGCGGCTGCGCCAACGCGAGCTGATTAGAATATGCCAACTGTTCTTATTATCGAAGATGAAGCCAAGATGCGGCGGTTGCTGGAGTTGAACCTCGGCGACGATGGCTTCAAGACTCTCTCGGCTGGCGACGCTGAAACTGGGTTGAAACTGCTCGCGTCCGAAACGGTCCATCTCGTTCTTACCGATTTGAAGCTTCCTGGCATGAGCGGGCTGGAATTTCTGCACACTTCAAAGCAGCAGAATCCAGCGCTGCCCATCGTCGTTATGACGGCGTTCGGGTCGGTGGAGACCGCGGTTGAGGCGATGAAGGCGGGCGCCAGCGACTACGTCCTGAAGCCGTTTTCGCTCGCCGAAATGCGGATGGTTGTCCACAAAGAGTTGGATAACTCGCGGCTGCGCGAAGAAAACCGTTCGCTGCGCGAGGCGCTTGGGCAGAAATACAGCCATCCGAATATTGTCGCCATTAGTCCCAAGATGCAAGAGGTGCTCGCGACCGTGGAACGCGTGGCGCCGACGAACTCGACCGTTCTGCTCGGCGGCGAAAGCGGTGTGGGCAAAGATCTCATCGCTCGGGCAATTCACGAGAAATCGCGGCGCGCTGCGGGTCCGTTCGTCAAGATCAACAGCACGGCAATTCCTGAAAACCTGTTGGAGAGTGAATTGTTCGGCTACGAAAAGGGAGCGTTCACGGGAGCCACCAACAGCAAGCCGGGAAAGTTTGAACTCGCCGACAAAGGGACGCTCTTCCTCGACGAAATCGGAGACGTGCCAGCGGCGACGCAGGTTAAGCTGCTGCGCGTGTTGCAGGAGCGCGAGTTTGAGCGGCTTGGCGGCACGCGTACCGTGAAGGTTGACGTCCGTTTGCTGGCGGCGACCAACCGTGACCTGCGTGCGGCGCTCGAAGAAGGCACCTTTCGCGAAGACTTGTATTACCGGCTCAACGTAGTTCCCATCGACATTCCTCCGCTGCGCGAGCATAAGGAGGATATTCCCGGATTGGCGAATCTGTTTCTCGCTCGCTTCGCCAAGGATTCGGGGAGGGAAGAGAAACTCACCGGAATTTCACCTGCTGCCATCCAGCTTCTGACCAGTCATTACTGGCCAGGCAATGTTCGCGAATTGCAGAACGTGATTGAACGCGCGAGCGCGCTCACCGCAGGCACGCAACTGGAAGCGAGCGACATTCAGCTGGACACGCCGCGCAACCGCAGCAACTCTTCGACTGAGCGTTTTCTTCCCGAAGGGATGACGCTCGACCAGTGGGAGGACGAGATGATCCGCGAGGCGCTGAAGCGAGCGGACGGAAACAAATCGCAAGCGGCGCGTCTGCTTGGGCTCTCGCGCAACGCGTTGCGCTATCGCTTGTCGAAGATTGGCATCGATGACAATGACGGAGAGTGATTCGCCAGGCAGTTCGTCCGTTACTAGTTCGCTTGTTCCGAACAGGCGATGGCGAATTGCTTTCTTGCTGTCGCTTGGGGTTCTGGTCAATTTTTTCGACCGCATCAACCTTTCCGTCTCGCGCGACGCGCTGCACGCCTCGTTCGGCTTGTCGCTGATCGCTTTCGGCTATCTTTCCAGCGCCTTCAGTTGGACTTATGCCGTGATGCAAATGCCAGCGGGAATTCTTCTTGACCGTTGGGGCGTGCGGCGCGTTGGACGGCTCAGCGCGCTGTTGTGGAGCCTTTCGTCGTTTGCTGCGGCGCTCGCTCCGGGACTCAACTGGTTCTTTGGAGCGCGCTTGGTTCTCGGGATCAGCGAATCGCCGACGTTTCCGGCCAATGCCAAGGCGTTGGGATACTGGTTTACGCGCGCGGAGAGAAGCCTTGCAACGGCGATTACCGATGCGGCTGCGAAACTGGCGAGTGCGATCGGAGTTCCGTTCATCGGCCTGCTGCTCTTCTATTTTGGCTGGCGTTGGAGCTTTGCCGCGACGGGTTTCATCAGCTTCCTCTACTTTGTCCTCTTTTATTTCATCTACCGCAATCCTGGCGAGGATGCGGGACTGTTGCCACTTGAGCGCGAATGGATTCTTCGCGGAGGGGCGCAACCGGAAGACCGAGCTCGCGCGCATGGCGGCAGCTCGTTGGGATATCTTCTTAAGCAGCGCAAGGTGTATGGACTGGCTCTCGGTTGGGGCGCTTATAACTACACATTTTTTCTGTTGCTCACTTGGCTTCCAAGTTATCTTTCGGTTGCGCTGCATATGGATTTGCTGCACTCGGTTTTTTACACGAGTGTGCCGTGGCTGTTTGCGACCTTCACGGATCTGCTGGTCGGCGGATGGCTGGTCGATGAGCTGATCCAACGAGGATGGGATGCGAACCTTGTCCGGAAGACCGTGATGGTGACGGGAATGGCATTCGGCTTGGGCATTTTCGGCGCGGCGCGCGCGCATAGTCCGATGGCGGCCGTCGTGTGGATCAGTCTCGCGCTGGGCGGATTGGCCGCGGCCGCTCCTGTGGCTTGGACGGTTCCATCGCTCATTTCGCCGCGGGAGAGTGTTGGAACACTGGCGAGCATTGTGAATTTCTGCGGTCAACTGGCGGCGATTTGCGCTCCAATTGTAACCGGCTACATTGTGTCGGGGACACATTCGTTTGCAGCGGCGTTCGTGACGGCGACGGCAATTCTGTTGCTGGGAATTGCGGGTTACATTTTTCTGCTAGGCCGGATTGAGCCGATTCCGGAGCCGGAGTTTTGAGGGGTTGTACCCCCCCCCCCCCCCCCATTTTTTCCTAAAGTATTCAATCTAAAGTACTTACTTGTAAAGTATTCCAGAATAAAGACGTACGGGTACAGTTCTTAGTTATCAGTTCTGAATTAGGGCAGATGGAGCATCGCTGCGCCATTCGGGTTGACTCGATAACTCTCGGCTCGAACTTTTTTTATTTTTCGATCTTTTAGAATCATGGATTTTAGGAGGGCGCTCCCTTCTAGATCTTTGAGTTTAAAAGACTTATATGCAAAATATTCCGGAATAAGGAGTTAGGGAGGCAGCGGTCAGCCTCAGCTCTCCCAGCCCTCAGTAAAAGCCTATTTGGAACTTTGAACATGTGCTCCTCTCTTATGGTCGGACGTGCTGGGGGTTAAGTCAACGGATTCTTGACCGGGGGCTTAATTCTCAGGTGGCGTAATCGCCTTTATACTAATTACCGACCGACGCGGATTCCGGGTATACACCCTTCGCCTTTTTCACCTCTTCGATCAGCGGTAGGACAATGTCGAAGAGTCTCTTGCGACGGCACTTGGTGCGCGTCTCTCCTAGGCCTGCCGAATAGTAAACTCTATCGGAATGTTCGAACCCATTCTCGATGCGAGAGTCCCCAACTGGAGATTGCGAATAGCCCTCGCGATGCTTCTGGCATCCCTGTGTGCAGGCTTCGTATGGGTCTGGCGGATGACCCAGATGCCGCTCCGGTCCTACAACGGGCCGCTCCAGCCGATGTCTCAAGACGAATCTCAACTGGCATCGCGCCTTTCCGCCCACGTCAAGTACCTTTCTGAAACGGTTGGCGAACGAAGCATGTCGCGTCCGGATACGCTGCGCTCCGTTACCCAATATCTTCGCGACAGCCTCAAGCAGGCGGGTTATGAATCGAATGAGCGCACTTACTCGATAGAAGGTCAAACGGTAAGCAACGTCGAAGCGACCCTCGCTGGGAGCGACGCCGCGAGAGGACAGGTGGTGGTGGGAGCGCACTACGACAGCGTGGCTGGAACGGTAGGTGCGGATGATAACGCTACGGGCGTCGCTGGAGTGCTGGAACTCGCACGAATGCTTCGCGGGAGTAACCCTCGCTCGGCGGTGCGCTTCGTATTCTTTATCGACGAGGAGCCTCCACACTTCCAGACTGAAGCGATGGGTAGCCTTGTCTACGCTCGCCAACTTCGTCGCGATGGCGTTCCGGTGTCAGCAATGATTTCTCTGGAGATGCTGGGCTTTTACTCGGACGCGCCGGAGAGCCAGAGGTATCCGCCGTTTGTCGGTCTCTTTTATCCCAAGCGCGGTAACTTCATCGGTTTTGTGGGGGACGAAGAATCGCGGGATTTAGTTCGTCGGTCGGTTCGCATTTTCCGCGAGTCTGCCAGCTTTCCTTCGCAAGGTATGGCTGCCCCAGCCAATTGGCCTGGCGTGGGATGGTCTGATCAATGGTCTTTTTGGCAGGAGCACTATCCTGCGATCATGATTACGGATACCGCGATGTTCCGCAACCCTTACTATCACACCACGCGCGACACGGCCAACCGTTTGGATTTTGAAAGGATGGCAAGGGTCGTAGGCGGCGTTCGCAAGGTTGTTGCATCGCTAGCCGCGACGGCGCCAGAGTGAAGTCCACCTCATTGATCCCATTCGACTGACGGAATTTTTCCACGCTATCTACCTGCCTTTGGGAACGTAGCATCGAGCGTAGGTCAACATTCCCAACAGGAGCACGAGCCAACAAAGCAGGAGCTCACCTCGCATCCAGAGTCTCTTGCTTGCTAACGTGCACGCTCGACGCTTGCTCACTGCACAGTGGTTCCCGCGAGGCACACTTAACATTATTGTGGCTTAACAATTTGCCTTTTCTGAGGCCCGAGACCTAAAACCTAGCCCTTGGCCTTTTTGACCTCGTCGATTAGCGGGGGGACGATGTCGAAGAGGTTTCCTACCACGGCGTAGTCGGCGATTTCGAAGATGGGGGCTTCCGAATCTTTGTTGATGGCGATGATGCTGCGCGCGCCTTTCATGCCGACGATGTGTTGGATGGCACCGGAAATTCCGAGAGCGAGATAGAGTTTGGGAGCCACGGTTTGGCCGGAAGAGCCGATCTGGCGATCCATGGGAAGCCATCCGTTGTCGCAGATGGGACGGGAGGCGGCGAGTTCTCCGCCGAGGGCGTCGGCCAGCTGTTTGGCGAGATCGATATTTTTCTGCTCTTTGATGCCGCGTCCGACGGAGACGATGATTTCGGCTTGGGTGAGATCGACGGCCTGCTTGGCTTCTTTAAAAACTTCCTGCGGCTGGTTGCGGATGGTGCCGTCGGGAATTGCGATGGCGACGGTTTCGACGGGCGCAGCGGCCGATCCGGCTTCGATTTTGTCGGCGCGGAAGGATCCGTTCTGAAAGGTCACGAAGCAGGGGCCGGAGCCGGAGAAGCTAACGTCGGCGACGAATTTTCCCTGAAACATCTGGCGCGTGAAGAGAAGCTTGTTGGATTCGTAGGTGTATCCGATGACGTCACTGATGGCGGTGGTTTGCAGGGCGGTCGCGAGCTTGGGGACGAAGTCGCGAACCTGGTAGGTGTGGGGCATCAGGACGAGCTTTGCGGGATGCTTGCCGAGGAAATCTTTGAGGGCGTAAGCGAAGGCGTCGGGCGAGTAGGGATCGAATTTCGGGGATTCGACGGCATAGACTTTCGCCAGTTTCTTGGCGGCGATTTCCGCGGCGATGGGGGCGACGTTCGAGCCTAATACGGCGGCTTCGAGGGTCCATCCGGTTTGGGTGGCGATGGCTTGGCCGGCGGCGATGGTTTCCCAGGAGACGCGGTTTAGTTTGCCTTCGCGTTGTTCGGCGATTACTAGAATTGTCGACATGATCAGTACCCAGTATCCAGTACCCGGTACCCAGTAACAGCCCTGCTCTTCGCTGGGTACTGATTACCGGGTACTGGATACTTAAATTATGCGCAGTTCGTTCTTCATTTTGTCTACCAGCTTCTTGGCGATTTCGGCTGGAGGGCCTTCGAGGAATTCGGTCTTCTTTGACTTTTGCGGGACGTAGAGTTTTTCGATCTTCTGCAGGTTGTCGCCCACGGCGGATTGCACTTCCGCCAAAGTGACTTTGCGCATCGGCTTGGTTTTGGCTTGCTTGATTCCGATTAACGTGGCGTAGCGCAGCTTGTTGATGCCGGATTGGATGGTGAGAACGGCGGGCAGAGGGATATCGACAAACTGGAAGAATCCGGCTTCGAGCTCACGCTTGACGCGGATTCCGGCGTCGGTTTTTTCGATCTGCATGATGATGGTGGCGTGAGGCAGGCCGAGGATTTCGGCGAGAATGACGCCGGTTTGGGCGTATCCGTAGTCGTCGGATTGCAGGCCAGTAAAGATGAGGTCGAAGGTTTCGTCTTTGATAGCGGCGGCGATGGCGCGGGCGGTGTTGTAGGCGTCGAGTCCTACGAAAGCGGCGTCCTCGAGATGGATGGCGCGGTCGGCGCCCTTGGCGAGAGCTTCGCGCAACACTTGCGAGGCGCGAGCCGGTCCGGCGGTGATGACCACGACTTCACCCTTGTGCTTTTCTTTCTGGCGGAGCGCTTCTTCGAGGGCGAAGGCGTCGGGCTCGTTTACCTCGTAGGAGACGTCTTCGCGGATCCATGTGCCCGACTCGTTCAATTTGAGTGGAGCGTCTTTCTGCGGCACTTGCTTCATGCAAACCAAAATCTTCACGAATCAGCTCCCATCCGGCGATGGCCGGGTCGTACGGGCCAAACAGGAGAGTATAAACGACGGCGCGTGGAGGCGTTCTGGCGGGGGCCAGCGGTCGGGCGGTTGCTTCCGTAGAGCTTGAACCACGAAGGCCACGAAGGGGACACGAAGGAAGGGTATTGGGGGGCAAAGCCGGCTTTACAGGTGGCACTGACGTAACCTTGACCGCTGATCCAGAGGTTGCCATGCTGTTGCTGGGTGATTTCGAAGGTCGGAAGTCAAAAGTCCACAAACAATGGTGCAGAAGCCAGTGACGAAGTCTCGTAAAGCGCCGAAAGGCCCGCGTGCGCCACGCATTCGGGTGCCAAATCGCGAGCGGGCGCTGTTTGCGGTTGGCGAATCGCACTTTGTCGGCGTATTGCAACGGTTGTCGCTTACGGGAGGATCGGCGGTGCTGTCGAAGGGGCCGATTCCGCAGGGGACGATGGGCGATATTACGATGAAAACGGTTTACGGCAAAGTGAGCGCACACATCGAATTCCTGCATAGCGGAGCGGATGGCGTGCCGCTGGCGCAGGCGTTCCGGTTTCTGGCGATGGAAGACGCGAGCGCGAAGCGTTTTGCGGCGGCCGCGAAGCAGATGGTGGCGGAAGGGTACAGCGACGAGGAGCTGACGAAACCGTCGGCGCTGAATGCTCCGGCATCGGAAGCGCTGGGGCAGCTGCTGAACAGTGTGCGGCGATTGGCGGCCACGATGGTTGCGGGGAGATCGTCGGCAAAGGGGTAGCGGGGGCGATGCCGCTCTGGCATTGGACTGCGTAGAGTTCTGTGGAACGGTAGAGGTCCTTCGACTTCGCAACTCCATGCGCTTCGCTTATGGAGTTGCTGCGCTCAGGATGACAAGATATTTTCCTGCGTACAGTTCCGTGGAAGAGCAGGTCCTTGGCTGCGCTCAGGATGACAAGACATTTCTTGTTCTCAAGATGACAAACGTTATTGCATGACAAACGTTACTGCAAGAAGGCTACGCTTTGGACGCCGGTAATTTCGAAGCGCTTGCGGCAGCGCATGTTCTTGCACATCATCATGTCGTCGCGGCGGAGCATGTAGGACTGGGCCTTGGCGAATTTGGCGCGGTCGCGATCGTCGGCGCGCGGAGGAAGGTTTTTCTTCTTCATGCGAACCAGCCACTGGATTTCGTATTCTCCGGCTTGCATGCAGTGGGGGCAGGTTAAGTTCGACGTCTTCTTATCTGATTTCTCTTCGAAAAAATCTCGTTCGTCCATAGTTATAAGGGCCTCGTTCCTGCAAGACAAATTCAAAGTGAGCCGCTACCGCTTGTCTGAGATTATTGCACTTTTGAGGGGATGAATGTGCGAAGATGCGGCCATGGCGCGCAAGGCAAAGAAGAAAGTATTTTCGGCCGCGAAAGTGTTGCGGGAGATGGCGCGGGAGCGAGTGGGGAGTCCCAAGGCGTCGCAGCTGGTGGTGGCGAAGAAAGCCAAGCCGGAGCGACACAAGACTACGCTGGGGAAGTTGCTGGCGGAGGAGTAGGAAGACCGATTCGCGTCCCTATTGGAAAGCTGCGTTCACGGCTGTACCGCCTGTCGGTATCGTAATCACGCATGTGTCGCCGGTTGCGCCTGGACAGTTTGCCCACGTCACAGGGATCTGGCTCGCTGTGAGCAATACGGAGGCGCCGACGCTGTAGACCGCAATGCAGGTTCCCCCCGTTGCCGAGCAATTATTGATATCAGGGGGGACACTCGAAACTGTTCCGGGCCCGCTGACCCCGACTGCTAGTGTTGCAAGTTGGCCGCCGCCCGGACAAAGCGTGTTGCTTGGATCGTTGACGGTAACACTCGCGAGCGCGATCACGACATTGCCCGAACCGCCAGTGCCCTCAGGAATACTTGCCGAGATATCCGCTACACCGCAAGGCCCTGGCGTGCCTGGAGGGGAACCGGCTGGCGGAGGCGTCGCAGTAATAACGCCGGGGGCCGTCACGGTGGCCACTCCGTTATCAACCGTCCAAGTTGCTTGACTCGTGACATCCATCGTGGCGGGAGGATGGATGTACGTGGCCGTCGCAACGTACTGTTGCGTGGGATTGGGAGGGGGTGGGATGAAACCGGGCTCAAGAAAGGTGGATGTTGTGGGGGTGATCGTAAGGCTGACGACCTTTTGATCGTGTCCGCAACTTGGCAAGCTGAGTACTGCGCCCAAGGTGACTAAGGCGATGAGCGCGAGGCCGATGGAACCGACTTTCATTTAGCCACTCCTAGAGCCGTTTGCGGGCCCGTCTGGCGGGTGATATTAGGGAAAGATGAAATCTAGTAGAAGGGCGGGGAAAAAGCAAGATCGCGCGAACTAACGATCGTTGTCGCTCCATTTGATATTTTCTTAGTCGACGTGCTCGCCCTCTTCG
>JBEKPH010000006.1:0-154023 GCA_049520915.1 Terriglobales bacterium | reverse complement strand
AATCTCCGCCGCCTGCCACCACGTGATCTTCTTCGCCATCGCCTGCAACATCACGTCTTGTATTTTCATTGCCCGCTCCATCGCGGCCTTCGGGTAGAAGTCCATGTTTCGCATGGTCTCCTCCCCTCGCCCGCCCGCAAAGCGGACATATCACTTGCTATCTCAACCGGACATATCATGTGCTACCGACAGTGGCCCGGACTTCGAGTTGACGGTGCGATCCGGGCAGTCTATCGCGCATCTGGAGGAATTTACCTACACTTTTTTCAATCCCCAGCACGATGGCAACGACAAGCACATCGTGTATGGCGAGAGCCGCATTCCTGAAGCGGTAAAGCTGACAAAGGACGCCGGTGTCTTCGTCACGCCTACGTTGTTCACCTACGCGACGATTGTGCAGCAGGCGACCGATCTCGACAGTTTCCTGAAGAATCCGGACCTGAAATACCTGCCGCCGTGGACGCAAGCCCAGTACCAGCCTGCAGCGAATCGCTACAAGAATGGATTTGCACCGGATCAATATCAGCAACTTCGCACCTCGCTGGCGTTTCAGCGAAAGCTGTTGAAAGCGCTGTTCGACGCTGGAGTTCCGCTGATGTGTGGAACCGATGCTCCCGAGGTGGGGCCACTTCCAGGCTTTGGAATACATGATGAGCTCCAGGAATTCGTCAACGATGGGTTGACGCCTTATCAGGCACTGCAGACCGCGACGGTGAACGTCGCACGATATCTGCGTCACAGTAATGAATTTGGAACAGTCCAGATCGGCAAGCAGGCCGACTTGGTGCTACTCGATGGCAATCCGTTGGTGGCAATCTCCAACACCCGGCGGATTGCGGGGGTGATGGTGCGCGGCCAGTGGATGCCGCATGCACAACTGACGAGCATGATGGCAGAGATTCCGGCAAATTATCAGCGCGACCTGCGGCTGATGAAGAGCGAATTGCAATCCGATCCCGTGGCGGCGTTGAAATACTTGCGCGAGAACGATCCCTACCTCAATGTGGGTCAAACAGCGATGTCGGAGCTCGCTGCGGATGAAGGATTCGATCAGATGGCTGCCATTGTGCGCCAGTTGCGAGTTGCGGATCCGAAATCGGAATTAGTGTCGGAAGAAGGGATCAACAAACTGGGCTACAACCTCGTCGGCGAAAAGAAATACAAAAAGGCGATTGCAGTCTTTCAGATGAACACGCGGGACTTCCCGAAATCGGCGAACGCTTACGACAGTCTGGGAGAGACGCAATTTAAGGATGGGGATTTGCCGCACGCGCTGGAGAATTATCGCAAAGCGTTGGAAACGGATCCCAAGTATCCAAACGCGAAGGCTGCGGCGAAATTTCTTGAAGACCACAATCAACAGTAGGGAAGGGAATTTACAGCGTCTCTCCAATGACCTTCGCGGCTTCACTCGTCCGCTCGGCCAGTTTTTCCAGGGACTCGTGGAGAGACTCGCTGTTGGAGGGACTTTCAGCCTGCTGATCGAAGGTTACTGCCAGGCGGTCGACGGCTTCGGCTAGGCGTTTGCCCATGTCCACCAGGACGGCGAGTGCATCCGCGTGCAGTTTCCAGACCGAAGGAGAATTTCGGGTGCGCTTGAGTTCTTCCATCTCGGTCGTGAGGCGGGCAGTAACGGCGACGAGGCGAAGCAGCATGCGGGCGACATCCGCTCGCGGCCCGGTTTGTTCAAGATAGTCGGCGGTGTAGGCCTCAACCTCGGCGGGACTCAGCATGAGATTG
Organism: Terriglobales bacterium; assembly: GCA_049520915.1. GTDB lineage: Bacteria > Acidobacteriota > Terriglobia > Terriglobales > Acidobacteriaceae > Acidiflorens. Next base: position 152,283 of record JBEKPH010000006.1, on the reverse strand, counting down.
AAGTAGCGCATGGGAACGATCTGGCGAAATTTGGGGTCTGCCACGCGGACGAAGACGCGAATCGATTCCTCGACGCGGCGCAACTTCGCTTCTTCAACGGAGAGCGCCTGTGGGGTGATGGGTTGGGGAACATACTTGGCGACGAGCGCCGGAGCCGCAGCGGCACCACCGGAACTGACGGCATGGGGGGAGGAAGCGGGATCGTGGATGGCGCGGCGGATTGGTGGTCTGCGTTCCAATTCTCGTCTAAGGCGGGACACGCGGCGAAATTTCTCCAAGGCCGAGGCGTAGTCCGCTTTGAGTAAGGCTTCCTGATTGAGAGCCGCGACATGCTCGACCGTGACTTCGACGCCATCGATGGTGCTTAGAATATTGCCGCCGAGTTCTTCAAGACGAGAGGCGAAATCCTTGATTTCTTTCGTGGCTGCGGCGAATAGAGCATGGAACCGATCGCCAAACGCGGAATTGTATGGGGCCAGGGTGGCGAGAACGCCGGGATGATAGATCGCTTCCCCTAGCTTTAACTTCAGGTCCCGCACTCGAGGGATAATGCCGGAATCCATGAGAGCGCTGAAATCCTGAAAGCGATTCGCCTGATCGAGAAGAGGGCCGAATTCGCGCAGCAGTTGGACGTCGGCATCGGAGAGAATGGGCACGTCGGACTCTGACAGAATTTCGAGCAACGCGATTTCAAAGGGAGATAACGGAATGGAACCATCGAGGCCGTAGCCCCGTTGCTCCCATTGACCGGCAACGCGTGGATGGCGAAACAAGAAGGTGGCGACGAGGTCGGTTTTGTCACGATTTGCGCCGGAATCGTCGCGGTGGCGGGCGAAATAACGCAACAACGCTTCCGCCACTTCGGGATCGAGGTCAGATTGGACCCCAAGTCGGAGCATGGCGGGAGTAATCGCCATGTCGAGGAGTTGGATCCAAAGCTGCATCTGAACGAGCGTGGCGCGCACGTCTTCGGCGTGGCTGATCACATCGGGTGCGAGTTCGGCTGGGGCCGGTAGTTCTCCGCCGAGTTGGTCGCTAAGCAAGCGCTGGTAGAAGCTTTGGACGGTAGCCAGCAACGCCAGTTCCCACTTGGGATCCTCAACCAAAGTCGACTCCTTCGAGATTGCGCGGTAAAGCAAAACGGGCGCCGCCATCTTTAGTAAAACTGAAAGAGGGGCACAGCGCAATTGGTTACCTGGTTACGGAAGTGATGGAACCTGTAAGAAGATATCGGGCGCCGAACTGCCAGCGGTCACCGGGTGGGGAGTTGAGCGTGCAAAGTTTCTTCGCTTTTAGTGCCGGGCTATTGAAATACGACGGTCTTGTTTCCGTATAAAAGGATGCGGTTTTCGACGTGCCAGCGGACAGCGCGCGAGAGGACTACTTTTTCTATGTCGCGACCTTTTTGGACGAGATCGTCGATGGTGTCGCGATGGTAGATTCGGACCACGTCCTGTTCGATGATGGGGCCATCGTCGAGGATCTGGGTGACGTAGTGGGCGGTGGCGCCGATTAACTTGACTCCGCGGTGAAACGCCTGGTGGTAGGGCTTGGATCCGACGAACGCCGGGAGGAATGAGTGGTGGATGTTGATGAGATTTTCGGAGCCGAGGGTAACGATGAACTCGGTGGAAAGCACCTGCATGTAGCGAGCGAGGACGGCGACTGAGCATTTATGTTCGCGTAGCAGGGCGATTTGCTTTTGTTCTGCGTCGCGCTTGTTCTCCTTGGATACGGGGACGACGAAGTAGGGGATGCGGTAGAAGTCAGCGATTCGCTGGCTATCTGGATGGTTGGAGATGATGAGAGGGATCTCGCAGCGAAGTTCGCCGCTTTGGTGACGGTAGAGCAAATCTTGCAGGCAGTGATCGTACTTGGAAACGAAGATGGCGACGCGGGGACGATCGGCAGCGTGAGCGATTCGCCAGCGCATCTCGAAGTCTCGAGCGAGCGAAGCAAAACGTTCGGGAAACTCGGCGAGATCGAAAGCGAAATCTGTCGGGTCAAATTCGACGCGCGTCAGAAAAAGATTCGATGCTTCGTCTCCATGCTCGTCGGCGAAGAGGATGTTACCGTTGTGCCGAAAAATGAAGTCGGCGATGGAGGCGACGACCCCTTTCCGGTCGGGGCAGGAAACTAACAAAATGGCATTGTTATGCATAGATCATTGTGTATCCGAGTTGTATTCGAGGCTATGTTTGTTTGTTCACGTGCGGTACTCGCCAATCTCAGGTGACAGAATCGACGGTCACTCTTCTCCGATATCTTCATTCCAGACGTCGGGATTCTTGCGGATGTATTCGGCGAGCAGCGAGGCGCATTCCGAAGAATCGAGGTCGATGACACGCACTCCGAGCGAGCGGAGCCAATCGATTCCTCCCTGAAAATTACGGCTTTCGCCGACGATCAACGTTCGGAAGCCAAACTGACGGACGAGCCCGCTACAGTACCAGCATGGCGCCAGCGTGGTCACCATGGCGAGCTTGCGATAACTGCGCTGGCGTCCGGCGTCGCGAAAGGCGTCGGTTTCGCCGTGCAAGGATGGATCGCCGTTCTGGACGCGGCGGTTGTGTCCGGAGCCGAGGAGTCGGCCCTCGGCGTCAAAAATCGCGGCCCCGATCGGGATACCACCTTCCGCCAAGCCGTTGCGCGCTTCCGCCAAGGCGACCGCTAACATCGCAGAATGATCGAGCGCGGGCATGACGCTATTCTACGGGAAGAGCGCTTAGCGGAGAGTCAGTAGAACCGGATGTCGCGGTAGAAGATGCAGTGGCTTTCGAGGTACCAGGAGACGAGGAAGAGAATCAACATGACGGTCGAAGCCCAACAGAAGAGTTGAACGGGAAGGGTTGCCGCGAGGCGGTCGCGACGTCTGTCTTTATTCTCAGGCTCTTCGCGAAAAATCAATCCGCTGAGCAGGCAGATTCCGGCGGCTAGCGCGAGAAGACCGAGAGACTCAGATATTCTCTGCGCGACATCGGTTGCGGGAAGCAGAAATGCGGTGTGAAAGACGCCGTACAAGGAAAGAATGGAGAACAACAAGGTGATCGGCTTGGCAACCTCGACGAACATGCCGTGATCCTCTTCGGGCACAGTGTACCGCCATTGGCTGTGCCAGAAAAGGGAGTTTATAGGGGTTCGCGTCCCGCGGCAAAGGTTCGGGAATCTTGCTTGACAAGAGTTGGAGTCGCTCTTTATTGTTCTAAGCGCTTAGTAGGAATGTTTTTTCGAACGCCAAACGTTCTCTAAGGCTTCGGGAAGTTGGGAGTCATGGCCGCTGAAACCGTTCTCGCCGCCACTCTGGTGGAACCCGGAAGATACGAAGTGCGGGAATATCCGCTACCGGAGCCTGCTCCGGGCTGCGTGCTCGTAAAGATGGAAATGTCGGGGATCTGCGGAACCGATAAACACACTTATCAGGGATTTACCACGCAATATGCTGGTGATGGAGCAGGGAAGCAGATTCGGTTCCCGATCATTCAAGGTCACGAGAACGTTGGAACGGTGGTGGCGATTGGCGGAAAAGGGGAGTATTCCGATTTCGAGGGGGTGCCACTCAAGGTGGGCGACCGCGTAGTGGTCGGCGCGAATGTTGCGTGCGGCGAATGCTACTACTGCCGGCACGATTTCCCTTACTACTTCTGCGCGAACATGACGGACTACGGCAACAATCTGAGCGCCGCCGATCCGCCCTATCTTTTCGGCGGCTGGTCGCAGTACATGTACATTATTCCGGGAAGTTTTCTGGTGCGGGTTCCGGACGATTTGCCTTCCGAGGTAGCCGTGCTGACGGAAATCATGGCGGTAACGGTCGGGCTCGATCGGGCTAAGCAGATGTCGGTGTTTCCGAGCGAGGCCTTCCTTTTCGACGATACGGTCGTGGTGCTGGGCGTCGGGCCATTGGGGATGTGCTTTCTGATGAAGGCGCGAATGCTCGGGGCGGGGAATATTATTGCCGTGGATCTTTCGGATTACCGTCTGGAATTTGCGAAGCGGTTGGGAGCGGATTACGTGCTCAACGCAGCGAACACGTCGCTGGCAGAGCGATTGGAGTTTGTGCGCGGGTTGACGCAGGGGCGCGGTGCGGATTTGGTAATTGAAACGGCGGGCGTACCACAGGCATTTCGCGAGGCTCTCGATCTGATGAGGCTGGGAGGACTGCTAGTGGAAGCTGGCAACTTCTCAGACCTGGGAGAAATTTCGATCAGTCCGCATCGGCACGTTTGTGGCAAGAGTGCGCGAATTCTTGGAGTGGGCGGCGAGGAGCCGGCGGCTTACGGGCCGAGCATGCGACAGATGGCGCGATACACGGGTACGTATCCGCTGCGGGAGTTCGTCTCCCACCGTTTTCCACTGCGTGACGTGGAGGCGGCGGTGCAAAAATCGGTGGCAGCGGATTCGATGAAAGTAGCAATCATGCCGTGGGATTGATTCTGACGTCCCGCGTAAATTGAGTTCAAATTACAACTGTGGCGAGGGAGAGCAGAATGGGGAAACTGGCAATTACCGGTGGCGAACCGATCCGCAAAAAGCGCTTTGATGCGTGGCCGATTTATACGGACAAAGAGCGGCAGGCGCTGGAAGATGTTTTGACCAATCATAAGTGGGGCGGCCAGCCATTTCCGGGAAAGCACGGGGACACGTTCGGCAAAGCGTTTGCGGCGTTTCATACGGCAAAGTACGGGCAGGCGGTGAATACCGGTACGGTGGCGATCCAGGCGGCGCTCAAGGCCATCGATATACGTCCGGGCGATGAAGTGATCGTGCCCGCCTATACATGGGAAGGAACGGTGGGACCGGTATTGCTGGTGAACGCGGTGCCAGTTTTCGTCGACGTGGATCCCGATACTTATTGTCTCGATGCGAAACTTGTTGAACAGGCGATCACTCCGAAGACGAAGGCGTTTCTGCCGGTTCACCTTGGCATGCGGTTTGCAGATCTGGACATTCTCGTCCCGCTGGCCGCAAAACACGGCATTAAGATTATTGAGGACTGCGCGCACGCGCATGGCGGTATGTGGAGGGGTAAGGGCGCGGGATCGATAGGGGACCTCGGCGCTTTCAGCTTTCAGTCGAGCAAGCTGATTACATCGGGTGAAGGTGGAGCGGTCATCACCAATAATCTGGAGTACTTCGAGCGTGTCCAGACATATATCAATACCGGGCGGCGCAGCGTCACCGACCAATTTCATCACCGGATGATCGGATTCAATTATCGAATGGGTGAGTTTCAGGCAGCGGTGTTGAACCCTCAGTTGGAGCGGCTTCCGGAGCAAGCGAAAATCCGGCAGGAAAACATGGAATACTTCGAGTCGCGCCTGCGAGGCACGGTTGGCATTGGACTGCTCAAGCCGGAACCGCGGATTACACGTCTGGCTCCTTACGGATATGTGTTGAAGTACTACGCCGAGCAGGTGAAGGATATTCCACGGGCCGCTTTTGTGGCGGCGCTTCAGTTGGAAGGGATTCCGTGCGACGGATTATTCTATGAGCCGGTATATCGAAGTTCGCTCTTTCCGCTGGATCCGACGGATTATCCGGCGTTGAGTTGGGGACGGCCGACGCCGCTTGATCTGCGCAATATGTATAAATGTCCGGCGGCGGAGCGGGCCGCGTATCACGAGGCGGTCTGGTTCTCGCATCATCTATTCCTGGGAGGGAAAGAGAATGTGGACAGCATTGTGGATGCCATCGGCAAAGTTCTTGAGAACGTCGAAGAGCTGCGTGGGTTGGAGCATCGCGCCATCAAAGACCAGGGACTGAGCCGGGCAGACCGGGAGAGCTAGCGCTTGGAAGCGTTGCAGTAGTCGGCGTAACGGAGAGGGAAGTGTTTGATGGCAACTGGGAAACGGGTGGGATACGCGGTGGTGGGTTTGGGCGGTATTTCTCAAGTTGCCGTGCTGCCCGCCTTCGCGCACAGCAAGAAAGCGAAACTCGTCGCGGTGGTCAGCGGTGATAAAAAAAAGGCGGAGAAATTCGCACTGGACTTCAAGGCTAGCAACGCCTACACCTACGACGAGTTTTCGCAATGTCTGGAGAATCCTCTGGTCGAAGCCGTCTACATAGCAACGCCTCCTGGCGAGCATGAGAGATATGCGGTTGCGGCGGCAAAGGCGGGCAAGCACGTGCTCAGCGAGAAGCCGCTGGCGGCCACCGTTAAGCAGGCTCGCAACATGGTTGATACCTGCCGACGGAGCAAGGTGTTGCTCATGACGGCGTATCGAAAGTACTTTGAGCCGAGCAGCTTGATGCTCAAGAAAATGATCACGTCGGGCGAGCTGGGACGGATCGATATCATTCACACGCTGTTTACAGAACTGCGTACGTTCGGCGATAACTCCCCAGCCTGGTTGTTCTCGAAGAAGTTGTGTGGCGGCGGTCCGCTGACGGATCTTGGCGTCTATTGCATCAATACGACGCGTTGGTTGCTTGACGAAGACCCCATCGCGGCGACGGCCATGAGCTGGGCGCGAGATCGTCGACGCTATAAAGAGGTGGAAGAGGGGATCGCGTTTCGACTGGACTTCAAGAGCGGTGTTGTTCTGCAAGGGAGTGCGGCTTACAGCGCGGCTTTTTCATCGTTTGTTCATGTTCACGGAGAAAAAGGCTGGGCGGAACTGGCTCCCGCATTTGATTTTATGGAGGAGCGTCGGATCAGCGGAAAAGTGGGTGGAAAATGGTTTGCCAAGACTTTTCATCTTATTGACGAATTTGCGCTGGAGCTGGACGAGTTTGCCGATTGCATTCGGGAGGGTCGAGAGCCGGAACCGAGCGGTGAACAAGGGCTGCGCGACATCATTATTATTGACGCGATTTATCGCGCAGTGAAGCAACGCCGGTCGATCGCGATCAAGTATTAAGCACTGCGTCGGAATTCATCGCAGCTGAAGTTTACGTCGGCTCGGATAGCTAGGCTCGCACCGCGTTGCGGGCATCCGAGGAATTTCGATTGGGCCGAAGTTGGAATCCACAAGACTCGCGCACGTGGAGCTCCGGCGGGAGTTTCACGGTTCCGCCACGAGCCGGCTCGCCTTTGATCCGCTGCAGCAAGAGTTCGGTGGCTTCAAATCCAATTTGATACTTCGGCAGCTCGACGGTCGTCAAGCGCGGACGGAAGACGGCGAGCCAAGGATAATCGTCGAAACTGACGAGACCGAAATCCTCAGGACAACGCATTCCCATTTCTTCTGCAGCTTTCAGAAGGCCAACGGTCATGAGATAGTTTGCGACATAGATACCGTCGGGGCTTCGGGAGAGCAGAGCGTGTCCTCCGCGATAACCCGATTCGATACGATAATCACCTTGAATGACCAGGTCGGGTTCGTGGGCGAGGCCATTGGCTTCGAGTGCGTCGCGAAAGCCTTTCCAGCGTTCCCGGCCGTTACTGACGGTCATCGGGCCGCCGAGCAATCCAATTCGGCGGTGTCCGGCGCGCGCCAACTGTCCGACGGCTTCATACGCCCCTTTGTAGTCATCGGTTACAACGGCGTCTTTGGTGAGATCGGGATAGGTGCGCATGAGGAGAACAAAGGGAACCCTGGCGTCGTCGATTAACTGACGTAAGGACGGCCGGAAAGGTTGCGGTGCCTTGGTCAGCAGAATGCCGTCGACACGTTTAGCGAGAAGGACCTCAAGGCAGGCTTCTTCGCGCTCAAGTCTGTCGTCGCTGTCGCAGAGCAGAATGTTGTATCCGTGTTTTTGTGCGGCGTCTTCCGCGCCACGAACGACTAGCGGGAAAAAAGGGTTGGAAATGTCGGGAACGACAATTCCAATGGTATGGGTGCGGCGCTTCGCCAGACTGCGGGCTAGCAGATTGGGGCGGTAGCTGAGCTTCTGAATCGCGGCATCCACCCGCTGCTTGAGCGCTTTGCCGACATGGCTCTTATCGTTAATGACGGCGGAAACGGTGAAAACGGAGACGCGAGCTTCTTTGGCGACATCGTAGATACTCGGCGTTTTGTTGGTCTTGCGCTTACGAGTCTTTCTTTCCGGCGGCATATTCCTGTTCGATCAAGTAGAAGTGAGATCTCGGCCCGGTAGAGCGTATGAAAACCGTTTAGAGCGGAGCGCGATTACCTTATTCTGTCATCATATCCCGAGAAGGCGAAGATACTCTTGCGGCATTGTTGAGGCATTGTGCGACCGCTCATGCTGCATCTGGATTGGGCAGCATGATGTCTCGCACCAAACTGTCGAGATCGTGGCAGGCGGTGATGAACTGACGAAGCGTGCGACGCGTCGGGGCGAAGGTGTCGAAGTCGTCAGGGGAAATGCCGTCCTCGGAATAAGCGCTGCGAAAATCCGGAAATTTTCGAAGTAATTCGGCGAGGATCTTTGAATCCACAGGGTCGTCGATGCGCGGGCGAACCTCGACATCACTGGCGTTGAGGCGAACTTGCCATGCATAGGGGGGAGAAATTACAACGTCGCCGCCGATGAACTCGCTCCAATGCATGTGGTTCCGAAAGGCAGCCGACAGCAGGCGAAGGCGGTAGCCTCGATCGCGAAAAATCTGGTAAGCCTTCTTGAATACGGCGACGCCAGCCCATTCCAAGTATCCGGGATCGAGCGTGATGTTTTCTTTCTCCGCGACGACCTTGAGCCAATCATCGAGACGCCCAACCATAATGGTGCAGACCGGGCCCATGGTTGAGATATCTTTGCCTTCTTTTTCACGTCGCTTCAGTCCACGTTCGACTGCCTCGGCCACAGCGATGCACTGCGGGAGGGTGAAACTTACCGTGGCGTTGATACTGATTCCGCGGTAGGTGGCTTCTTCGATGGCGGGAACTCCGGATCGAGTTACGGGAATCTTCACGATCATATTGGGCGCAAGTCCGTCGAATTCCTGTGCCTGCCGAACCATGGCCTGCGAATCTCGATAGAATCTTGGGTCGGTTTGGATCGACAGACGGCCATTGCGACCTTTTTGCGCGGAGAAAACCGGCTTGAGCAAGGCCGCCGCCTTGATCGAAATCTCGCGAACCAGTTGCCAGGCGATTTCTTCCTCTGTGGCGGCGGGGCGTTCTGTGATCAGTTCGCGGATGCGATTCTTCCAGACAGACATCTCTTTCTTCAGCACACCCAGCACGATCACCGGGTTGCAGGTTGCGCCCACGGCTCCGTGTTCGATCGAATAAGTGAGTTCCTCGATCGACGCCGAGTCATTCCACAAACAGGTGCTCGTGGTTTGGGTCATTTCGTGGAACGGACTCTTGTAGCTTGCGGAAACAGTAGTTTGCGTCATGCATTCCTCCGTTCGCCGCTAAGGCTGTATTCGGCGATTGGTTCTACACTGCATGGTTTGGATTGCAGATAAGATGTTTCGGCGGCCACCGCGATCTTGAGAGCACGCAATCCGTCGTCGCCAGTGACTCGCGGAGCGCGGTTGTGCAACATGCTGTGCACAAAGTCCTGGACTTCAGCAACGTATGCGTCGGCGAATGTGGTCAGGAAATCGTCGGCAAACTTGTGTGTGCCGCCTTCGCTACTCAGGAATGTCGCGGAATGCTGCAGGGCGCTGCCGATAAGGATCGATCCTTTTGAGCCGATAATCTCGGTTCGGACGTCGTAGCCGTACAAAGCCTGGACGTAAGACTCGACGTTGCCAATCGCGCCGCGCGCATACTTCAGATTTACGAGGCCTGCTACAACATCGCCATAGTCGGCTACCTCAGGGCGAATCGCCACGGTCGTATACGATTGGACTTCGGTTACTTCGTCGCGCATGAGCCAGCGAGCTAAGTCAAAATCGTGGATCGAACTGTTGTAAAAAAGCATACCGTTCAAGCGCGAGGCATACGATGAAATTGGAGGAACGTCTTTGTCGCGTCCGATCGATTTGAAGATCACGGGCTCACCGATTTCGCCCGCTTCTATCCGCTTCATCGCTGCAAGGTAGCTGGGATCGTAGCGCCGCATGAATCCGATTTGCAGATTGACGCCTGCCTTGGCGACGGCATCGAGAGCAGCCTGCGCATCCGGCAAGCTGAGGGCCAGCGGTTTTTCACAGAGGATATTCTTGCCGGCTGCGGCTGCGGCCCGTATGGCTTGTGCATGAAACTTGTCAGGCGTCGCGATCACCACGCTGTTGATCTCTTTTGACGCGAGCATCTCTTCGAAACTTCCGAAACCATGCTCGATCTCAAGTTCGGCGGCAACCTTGCGTGCTTGATCAACGGCGACGTCCGCGACTGCGATCAGGCGAGCCTCGGGCACGAGGCGGCGGATGTTCTCCGCATGCCGTTTTCCCATCATTCCAACTCCAAGCACGCCAACTCCCAATTTGCTCATGCCGTTTGTCTCTCCTGGAATTCTTAGCGCTTTGACGAATTGCTCAATCCGCTACTCTTCACTGCGACTGTTCTTCCATTTCAGTCGCTTGCGATGGCGGGTTTCTGCGGTCCTGCTGAACCACACTCAATGGTCCGAAGGCCAGAAGTATCTTTCCCTCTTCTTACCGTCGAGATACTTGATACGAGCCTTCTTTACGGGATCTGACTCCGACACTTCCGCGATAGGTACATCCCACCAGGACTCATAACCTCCAACGCCATCGAAGTAATCGGTTTCCACCACGACCACCGCGGTTCGCGGCTGTTTCTGGACGTCGGATAGGGCTGCCGAGAATTGCTCGCGAGTTCGGGCCCGCACGGCATAAGCGCCCAAACTGGAGGCGTTGGCTACGAAGTCGACCGGCGGCGGGGCGTTTGGATGCTCCTGATTCCGATACTGGTATTTCGTCCCGAATCCTTCGCTGCCGCATGCACGGCTGAGGCCGCCGATACTGGAGAAGCCCTGGTTGTCGAAAATGACGATGTTGAGTTTTACGTTCTCCTGCAAAGAGGTGACGATCTCCTGGGCCATCATGAGATAGGAGGCGTCGCCTACCAGAACATAGACGTCGCGAGTAGGATCCGCCATCTTGACTCCAAGGCCGCCCGCGATCTCGTAGCCCATGCAGGAGTAACCGTATTCCATGTGGTAATTCTTGGGGTCGCGGGTACGCCAAAGTTTATGCAGGTCGCCAGGGAGGCTGCCAGCGGCATTGACGATGACATCGCGGCTGCCGAGGGCGGCGTTCAGGAGACCGATCACTTCTCCTTGACTGAGTGGAGGGCCGTGCCGGCGGGCGTAGATTCTATCGACTTCGTGGCTCCACTCGGCGCGGGCATGGCTGATCTCGGATGCGTAGTCCGGCGACACGCGATAGGACGACAGAGTGCTGCTGAGTTCCTCGAGAGTGACACGAGCGTCGGCGGTGATCGGGAGTGCGGCTTGCTTTGCAGCATCGAATTCGGCGACGTTGATATTGATCAGACGCACGTCCGGATTTTGAAACGCGGTTTTGGAGGCTGTGGTGAAGTCGCTGTGGCGCGTGCCGATGGAGAGGACCAAATCGGCATTGGCTGCCAAACGATTCGCGGCGAGAGTTCCGGTCACTCCGATGGCACCAGCGGATTGTGGGTGATCGAAGTTGAGGCATCCTTTGCCGGCCTGTGTTTCGCCCACCGGAATTCCGGTGCGGTCCGCAAATTCGGATAGAGCTTCGGTTGCCTCGGAATAGATCACGCCGCCGCCCGCAATGATGAGTGGGCGTTGAGAGGCACGAATCCAATCGGCCGCTTTAGCAAGAAGGGCGACGTCCGCCCGAGAACGGGGAATAAACCAGGTACGTGCCTCGAAGAACTCTTCGGGAAAGTCGTAGGCTTCGGCTTGTACATCTTGAGGCAGCGCCAGGGTGACTGCGCCGGTCTCCGCGGGTGAGGTAAGTACCCGCATCGCTTCGGGCAGAGCTGTCAGAATCTGTTCGGGACGCTGGATACGATCCCAGTAGCGCGAAACTGGACGGAAGCAGTCGTTGACGGACACGTCTTGGGTTGTGGGTGATTCGAGTTGCTGAAGCACGGGAGCGACGTTGCGGCGGGCAAAAATGTCTCCTGGAAGCAGGAGTACGGGGATGCGATTGATGGTCGCTGCAGCGGCGCCGGTCAGCATGTTGGTTGCCCCCGGACCGATCGACGAGGTGCAAACGAGCGTCCGAAGGCGATTGCTCATCTTCGCGAAAGCAGCGGCGGTGTGTACCATCGCCTGCTCGTTGCGGCACAAATAATAAGGAAAATCGGGATTCTGTTGCAGTGCTTGTCCGATGCCGGCGACGTTTCCGTGACCGAAAATACCAAAGCAGCCAGCGAAAAAGGCATTGCGCTGGCCGTCACGCGAAACGAACTGCACCTTGAGAAACTGAATGATGGCTTGCGCGGTCGTTAGCTTTCGCGTCATGTGTCTGCCCTGAATAGCCGGTCCGATGCCAGAGCAGGATACTGCAACTCGCCGCCCAGCACCAGCATATTCTGGGAAAGAACAAACCGCTTAGGCAGTCACGGATCGGCCTTGATCCGGGAGTGATTACGTGAACGGCACCTATTGTGGATACTGATCTTTGCCGAATCGCACATGGAGACGCGGCCGCAGAATCGGACCGCCTGCGATCCAAGCTTATCCACGTGAATATAAGGGGTTAGTGAAAAGAGTGCTTCCGGCTCATGAGGCACCGTTCTGATCCGCCAAACTACGAGTCATGCAACGGCGCCGATGACGGTTGGATGTTACATCCGCGCCCGGGAGCGACTCGCGGGCTCATGTATAGTCGTAGCTTGCGATGATCAAAAAATCAAAAAGAGCGGCAGGCGTAAGGCCCAAGGCGCCCAGTATTTATGATGTGGCTCGCGAGGCCAAAGTTTCGGTATTCACAGTTTCGGCGGTTATCAACGAGACAGGACGAGTCAGTGCCACGCTGAGCCGGCGAGTAGAGGCGGCGGTCCTGAAATTGAACTATCGCCCGAACCTTCTGGCCCGGAGTCTGGCGAAACAGCAGACCCACACTTTGGGGATGGTTGTAACCGACATTGCGAATCCCTTCTTTCCTGCGATTGTGAGAGCGGCGGAAGACGCCGCCCAGAAGGCTGGTTACAGCATGTTGCTCTGTAACAGCGATGACAAGGCGGACAAAGAGGCGGTCTATCTCGATTTGCTGATTTCGAAACGCGTCGATGGAATCATCCTGAATAAGACCCCATCAGCGCTTACTGCTTCGCAGCGCAAGATGATCGAAGAAGCGAACATTCCGATCGTACTGCTGATGCGGACTTGTCCGGAGCTGAAAACCGACATTGTCCAAACGAATGACAAGCAAGGCGCGATGGATGCGGTGGAGCATTTTGCCAGGATCGGGCATAAGCGAATCGCCTTTGTCAGCGGACCCATGACGGTTAGCAACGCGCGAGCTCGGCGCCAAGGCTATACCAAGGCGATGGAGGCGCGGGGCCTGGTGTACGACCCCGATTTGAGCTTTGAAGGGGACTATCGCATAGAGTCCGGCCATCGGGCTGGCCACGCTTTGCTTCCGAAGCGTCCGGACGCGATTCTCGTGACGAACTATTTGATGACAATTGGTTTGATGAGCGCCGCCGAAGAGATCGGTCTACGCTGTCCGGAGGATTTCGCTCTGATCAGCTTCGACGACTATCCGTGGTCTGGCTGCTTTCGCCCACGCCTGACGACCATAGAGTTGCCGAAGTTTGAATTGGGGACTACTGCCGTGCAGCTTTTGCTCGAGCGCATTAAGGAGAAACGCACGAAGCCGGTGACGGTGAATCTTCTGCCGCAACTCCGCGTGCGAGAATCCTGCGGGTTCATGCTGCAGTCAAGAAAAGAGAAGGACGTGGGAGCTCTCGCTACTCATTAGCGCTCTTCATCTCACTATCTCACTGCGGGAAATCTCGGAGCGGTACCTGTCGTCCCGCGGTTGCGTCGCAACTCACATTCATTTTTGCAATCAACTGCCGGATTCACTGAAGTCGATCACGACGGGCTGACCCAAAGCCTTGGTCTTCAAGACTACATAGATCAGGCCCATTACCAGCCAAATCAAGCCAGCAACAAGTGTGGATTCCTGCAATCCCAGGAAAATAATCAGACAAAAGAGGAATCCAAGGCCGGGAACGATGATGTCGAGCAAGATGCGCCGTTTGCCGGCGATCGCGGAAGAAAAGCCGAAGTGCTTCACGGCCGCCAGGTTCACCGCCATGAAGGCCATCAGGGCGCCGAAATTAAGAATCTCAATCGAGCGCTCCCATCCGATTGTTAAGGTTCCGAGATAGGCGAGTGCTCCGGCGATGAGAACGTTGTAGGAAGGATTGCCGCGCTCCGCGTTCAGATGGCCGAAAATCTTGCGGGGTAACACATTGTCGCGACCCATGCTGTAGAGCAAGCGCACTGCGCCGAGTAGGCCCGCCAGACCACAGGCAAGACTCGAGATGAGTAGCACGGCGGCGAATCCGACGAACAATTTATAACCGCCAACGACATTCGCGACATCCATGAAGGCGGTTTCAGGATTGACGAGCGTGCGATAGTCGGGCCAGACCCGAACTGCCAAGTAAACCTGGAATGCGGCAAAGAGACCTGTAAAAACGCAGACGAGGACGGAGGCGAGCAATACATTTCGCTGTGGATTCTGAACCTCTTCGGCGAGGATGCTGACGCCATCGAATCCGATATAAACAGTGGCCGCGAGAGCTGTGCCCGCCGCAATCGCCCGGACGCTGAAGGTTCTCGGATCGTAAATCGGTTGTGTTGAAATGAGTCCGATGACGTGTTGATGGCCGATGATGTACCAAATTGCTTCGCCGATGAAAACGATCATGACGATGGACATTATCGCGAGCAGGATTTCGTTCGCTCGAGCGGTGGTCCGAATTCCAAACCAGCACAACAAAGTCATGAAGCCAACAGCCACCGCCGAAAGCAAGGCGAACGGTACGTGCGGAAGCAATCTCTGGATGGTGAGGGCCGCGTAGAGGCTGTTCTGCAGTGGTTGAAACAGGTATTCCAGAAACATCGCCCAACCAATGACGAAGCCGAAGGTCGGATTAAAAGCTCGGCTGGTGTAGGTGTAGACCGAACCGGCGGAGGGATAAACCGTTGCCATTCGTCCAAAACTGACTGCAGTCGCGGTCATGGCGACCATCGCCGCCAGAAGGGTGATGACCGCATGTCCGTGCGAGAGAACCTGGGCTTCGCCAAACATGGGGACTACGGCGATCGGCGAGGTTAAGATAACACCGTAGTAAACCAGATCCCAAAGACCGAGGACTCTCTTGAGTTTGGGCCCCTTTGATACTGCCCCAGACGGTATGGCTTCCACCTTGGTCTCCCGCCCATCTTGAATGGGATGCTAACCGGTGAATCTCTCAGGACTGCAGTCTCATCAACAAGCCGCAATCGCACGAGACAAAACTCATAAGGCTCGTCATGGAGCGCTGGCAGCAGTCAAACGAGTGGAAGACGCGGATCCGTTTCCTTCCACGTGGAACGTAACCAAACGTGTTGCGGATCTTCGGTCACCGCCATGATCCGGGATGATCCGGCCAAGAAATTCAGGTAGTAAATATCGTAACCCGGTCCTGCAACGACTGGATGGTAACCGCTGCGAACCAGAACCGCGTCTCCATCTTTGGTTTTGACGGTTCGCTCCGGCGAATTTGCGCCGGAGTAGAGATGTTGAAAGGCGAAGGCGGTCGGTTTCGTCATTCGATAATAGTAGATCTCATCCAAGTCGACTTCAGTCGGAGGATTGTGCACATCGTGTTTGTGGGGCGGATAGCTGGACCAATTTCCGCCCGGGGTGTAAACCTCGACGACTATCAATTTGTCGGCAGGAAAGGCGGGAGTCATGATGTCTACGATTTGACGGGAGGCGTTACCGCCTCCCCGCAGACTGCTAACTACGTCGTCCGGAGTAATCAGTTTGGGCTGCAAAGAAGCGGTCGAGGGCACTCTGCACTCCGCGATTTCACAAAGCGTTTCGGCGGTGAAGACGACTTGATGACCGGTTGGCAAATACAAGGTATAAGGACAGCCATCGAAGACGTTTCTGCGCTTTCCGACGGAGACGGCGCCGTGACCCCAATCGGCCTGACAAGTTCCACTGAGTAGGACAAAGACTGCTTCTTCGCCAGCGGTCTGCGCGCGGTAAGTGTCTCCTGGAGCCAGTCGACGAACGAAGAAGCTCATCCACTGCCAGTCAGCGAGTTCACGAGGCAGGTGAATAAGTTCGCCCGCCTGTTCTGAGGGCAGTTTTTCAGAGTGAATGAGGGAACCGCTTTCGCTCATGAGTTCTCCAACTCTATCGTTTTCGCCGGAATCCGAACCACCTTCTTGCAAGAGTCAAGACATACTGCTAACCGCTTTGACAATATGTCAAATGCGCGTTCTATTGTCAATGATGACTGCCTATCGCAAAGCTGAGGAGGCGATGCTTCACGCCCTACATCGACGAGCAATCTGTGGAACGAAAGTGCCCCCGGAACAAATGCCCCCACAAGGCTCGGCCGAGTTCCGGTGAAGAGGGAGCGGTGTTCGCACAAAGGCTGCGCGGACCTCAACTGCGGCGATGGTTCAGGAACGTCGTTCGTGGTCCACGCGGCGGTAACCTTTAGGAGGAACAACTCCTATAGCTTGAGATGGTCGTTCATGTCACGCAAGAGCACATACACGTCTTTGCTTCCCGCCGCGCCGGATCGGTTTCGTCGCTTTTTCTCCTTGACCGGCTAGAGGATGAGTCGAAAGCTGGACGTCAAGGTCGAACAGGCGGGCATGAATTCCACTGTGTTAAGATAAATCCGCGAGAGCGTTCGAGACGTAGCAATTGTTTTGCGCTGACGCGGCGGGAAATAGCGCAATGCACTTTTCGCGTTTTCTCTTATGACTCGTCTCGAAGTGATGTTCGTTGTTTCGTTTGATTTGGCGAGTGGGGACGTAGTTCAGTTGGTTAGAACGCTGCCCTGTCACGGCAGAGGTCGCGAGTTCGAGTCTCGTCGTCCCCGCCAATTCTTTCAAGCACTTGCAAGGAATTGGCAATTTGCGTCATGGTCCAATTTGGTCCACTTAGGCCAGTGCTTCTCCCTTGTTGAGCACCATCCGAACAAGTCTGCTTTGTGCCAGCCTCTTGTTCGGCATACCCGCCTGAGCGTAAAGATCCAGCGTAATGCGACTGTTCGCACGACGTAGGAGCTCCTGTACCACCTTCACTTCCTCGTTGTTCTGAGTCAGCAGAGTTGTGTACGTGTGACGGAAGGTGTGGAACCCGACCCGCTTCTGGATCTTCGCCGCCTTCACTGCAGGTCGCCCGTATCGTCGCCACAGAGTTTCTGGCCAGAGGAGCGGTTGTTTGCCTTTCATCGTCGGCGAGGCAAACACCCAGTCTGTTTCGCGATTGTACGGAGCAGTTAGCCGCAGCTTGAGCAGAGACTCGGCCAAAGCAGCGTCGAGCGGTACATCCTCCCATCGAATTGCGTGAGAGAACAGGGCGCTCATCAGATTCCTGATTTTGGCTCTGCTCCCACGTGCCAACGGCATTGTTTTCAACCACGCTTCGACATCCACCGCTTTCACCTCGGAAAGACGGTATGACCGCCAGCGTGGAAGAACCCACTTTTTCAAGTAAATGTCGTAGGCATATTGCGTGGAGTAGCACTTGTGATGCTCGTCTGAGCTTCCAGTCGCTGGCTTCTGCTTTGAAAAAATGTCTGGCAGTTCGTGCTCATGGTAGTGCTTGACGAGGGTTTCGACCCTCACGTTCTTGAGCAGTTGTTGCAGGGTTTGTCGGTTGATCGTTAGACGGATTGCATCGACCGCAGATTGCGCTGCCGATTCGGTTGGAAATTCCTCTAGAGTCCCGACGACGATGTTCTTTCGACAAATCGCACCGTCGATTTGAACTTCTCTCCATCGGAACTCCCAAACCTTTCCTTTCCTGCGATCCGCCAGTTTCAGGCTACCGTGCTGATGACTCGTGCGCCTCATGAATCCTCCTTCGTGTGAGGCGACACGGATGGCTGCCTCAGCTTAGCGCAAGTGGGGTGGCGGGTCGATGGTGGATATCTTTGGAAGACGCTGGCCTAGCCGGCCTTCTTCGTTCTCAGCCAAATCTCCAGATCGGAGGCGCGGAACCGCCATAGTTTCCCGACCTGGATTCCGTGAATCTGGCGATTCCGAGCCATGCGTTGCAACGTTTTTGGGTGAATGCGGAGCAACTCTGCTGCCTCGACACTGTCCAAGAGTGGCTCGAAGACAAATTGAGGCCTTGGTCGGGACTGGCTGGGAGAGGGAGCGAACCTAGATGGCTGGGAAGCGCACATGATGAATTCCTGTGGAAAGATCGACAAAACGACTTGGTTTGGCCCCTCTTCCGATTTTTCGCAAACGCAGATTTAGTTTCAGTCAAGTGGGCCTGATCGCACGGCTTTCAAACTCCGTGGAGGATCGGTCGTAGTAAGCAATTTGATTCAGTCTTACCGCCGTGTCCAATGAATTCTCAGGAGTCTGTTATTCCTCCCAGGAATAACAGCAGCACTAGGTGGATCTGTCGTTCCAATTTTCTGTCGAACGAGGCGATTGGTGAGTGCGAGCGTGTTGAAATAGAGGGACTTGCAGATAATGACAATCATCGACAAAGCGCGAGACTGTCCTTCACGTAGCGAGGCGGGAGGCCACGTCGTTTTGCTAGTAATCCGTCGCTGCGGGTCCGGAAGGTATGCGGATAGTCGAAGGCTTTAGCGAAGTCATGATGGCTATGTCCTTTGTCCCGAATCGAGTGGAGACTTTCATGGCTGCATCGATAACAAATTCGCTAACCGAAGCCGCTCTAGCGCTCCTTTAGTTATTCCTCCCAGGAATAACAGACTCCCGAGAATTCATTGGACACCGTCGGCGAGTGGAGTTAGCTTTGCGCCGCAAGCATCCTCTGTGGGCTGCTCCGTCCGGAGGCGTATATGGAGTCACGCTGCTCGCAAATCAGTGGTTCCCGAGCGGAGATCGAAGTTGGCCGCAATCCCCCTCGCCCTGTCAGTCGCAAAGGCACCAAGAAGAGTCCGGTCGCGGTACGGCATCTCTGTCCGAATTTAGGTGCTGATCGAGTGGTCCGGCGCCCCTCGTGCCGAGCCTCTTCTGCACTACGCACACAGATCACATTCAGCTTGACGTTCTTTGGCATACATAGCTACCTCTGGCGAATTGACAGGTTTCCGATAGAGCCGAAGGGAAGCCCGAATAGAATGACTGCTATCGCCATCGGATGTTATCCCACCCGCACTAACCGCGATCTGGCTCGTCGGTTCAAGGGATTCACGAACTGCAAGCGCAATCCGGCCTATCAGGTGATAGTCGAATACCGCAGCGATTCCAAATGGGATTCCGACGCCTTGCGGCTCGATATTCCAGCTTCGGATGCCATCCTTTCGTCTCGCACACTCACAGCGCAAAAGCATCCCTCTAACTGCACAAATCCCGAACGCGATTGGTCGGGGGTTCTGCTTGAATTCGCCTGTGGAAAGGACGCCGCGAGACTCGCCCGAAAGCTCACTTCGCGCCATGCCGATAAGCAGAGTTCCGCGTACCACTCGCCCAGAACAGTGGACGTTGCATCGACCCGAACTCGCCTCGGTAAAAGCATTCCGATAGACGATGTCTTCACGCTCATTGAGCTAGGCATCGCGTTAAGGTTCTATTGGCATTCTGCCGTGCTCGTGCGCTGGAGTCCGCAGTCTATTGGAGGGCGCTGTGGGCGTGCATCCTGCGTTCAATTTCGTGTCGGAGCAAGAACGGTGCTTCGCACCGGAAGAATTGTGACACTCCACCCCTGATAGGGAACTGCCCAGATACTTTGGTATCTCGGCAGATACCGATGAAAACACACGATCTTGAAATGATTCGGTATCTGAAGAGATACCGCCCCTGGCAACTAACGGAGGTTACTGTATGGCTGACATTGATATGATCGAGCAACGAGTTTCCGGGAAGTCGCGAGGCCGCGCGCGGCGCTCTTGCAACCTCAGTACGAAGCTCACGGCGGATGAGGCGAAGGCGGTCCAAGAGGCCGCGGCGCGAGCGGGAAAAACTCCGAGCGAATGGGCGCGCGATCGATTGTTGAGCAGTGTCGTTGTCGGCGGTCACACGCAGATGGAAATGCACATTTTCACGGAACTTATCGGTATTCAAATGCTTCTCATGAACACGCTGGAACCGCTGCTGCGTGGCGACAAGATCGCCCAGGAACAGCTCACCATCCTCTTTCGCCAAGTCCAGACAACCAAGGCCACAAAGGCGCAGGAACTCCTCGCCAAGCGCGGCCAGAGCAAGGAGAAATAGCCATGCCCCCGTCCAGCAGTGGGCCCGTCGCGAGTTGAATATTTGGCCGCCCACCATTATTCTTGCACCGTCACCATGTTCCGGTGACCGATCTGCACCCTTGACTCGAGCGGTAGCGCGACCTCGGGGTCGAGCGTCGTAAGAGGAGCATAGTCCAGTGCCTGCGCGGCGTGATGAAGACGATGCAGGCGGTGCGCCCAGCACCGATAATGACAGAAGAAAGCGCGCGGGACAGACTGCGCGGCCACGGGAACGGGTTATCTCCCTTCTCTCGCTGGCGACTGTACTGAGCGCGGGAGGCCAGTCAAGGCTCTGCGCTTCGCTCCGACCGCTACGCGGCGCAGAGAATGCGGCCTTGACTAACCTCCCTCTCCGCTCGAGTGTTGCTTCCAGCTATCGAAAAAATGTGAGAAACAAACTTGGGCCGAGGAAGTAATCTGGAAAGACGCCATCGAACCAAGCCCTCGGAATGGTGAGGGAGGGCGTAGAGACCGGATGGCGATCATCCTTCGTGGACCACAGCCCGGGCTGGTATTACTGGCCTCGCCTACTGCCCCGCAACTCCTCCCGTTGAGGCCGGCTACGTCCCACTGCCCGTCAGCGTGATTTTTTGCACGCTGCTGAGGGCGGAGTCTTTGATCGATAAAGTCCCGGTCCGCGTACCTGTCTGCGTGGGCGAGAAGGTTACGTTGATGGTGCAGCTCTTGCCGACCGTGAGCTTGGCCGGGCAATTATTGGTTTCGGCGAAGTCTCCGCTGATGGTGATGCTTGTGATCTTCAGCGGCGTCGCCCCGGGATTGTCAACAGTGATGACTTGCGCGGCACTTGTGGTTCCCACCTTTTGCGCTGCGAAGGTAAGGCGGTTGGGTGTGATCCCAATAACCGGTTCGTTCAACAGCACAGTCGCGGAGCCCTGGTCGCCGGCCGTCGTTCCGTTGGCCGTCGCCAGATCCAATCCGCCGTCGCCATTGAAATCCGCGGCTACGATTCCAGACGGCAATGCGCCGGCCGTGAGCGTCACTCCGCTGCCGAAGGTTCCATCGCCGTTTCCGGGAAAAATGGTGATGAACGCGAAGATGCTGCCAGCACTCGCCGTGGAAACCGCCAGATCCAAATTGCCGTCATTGTTGAAGTCGCCAACGAGTACTCCGTTCGCGTTGTTCAATGTATCGAGAGGCGCGGCTGCCTGAAATGTTCCGTCGCCGTTTCCCAACAGGACCTCGATTCCGCCAAAGGCGCTGTTCGTTGCTACCGCCAGGTCGATGATGCCGTTGCCACGGAAACTGCCGGCCGCGAGCGCTAACGGCGCGCCTCCTCCTGCCGCGGCGAAATCCGCTTTCGGAAGGAACGTACCCGAACCGTCGGCCTTATTCAGCAGGATCGAAACGGTGCCGCTACGCCCATTGGCAACCGCGATATCGGGCCAGCCGTCCCGGTTGAAATCGCCGACAATGACACCCTCAGGGAAACTTCCAGTCGGGTACGTGGCGAAGGTGGGAAACGCGCCGGTTCCGTTACCGAGAAGGACAGATATCGTATTTTCTGTGAGATCGGTTGCTACGATATCGAGGTTGCCATCTTTGTTGAAATCGCCCACCGCGATGCCATAGCCGTACCCGTTGATGGGGTATGTCGTGTAACTGGGGAAGGTCGCGGTGCCCGAGTTGAGCAATATGGTAATGCTGCCGCTGTTTCCGAAATTCATCACGGCGATATCTGCTTTGCCATCGTTGTTGAAGTCGCCTGCCGCTACGGCATCCGGACCGATTGGCAGCGCGTAGTTTACGGGTGCATCGAATGTTCCATTGCCTTTGTTTTTCAGGATAGAAATCTCGTAGGGTTCGAAGGCGTAGGTGATCGGGACAATCAGGTCCGGCTTGCCGTTTCCGGTGAGATCGGCAGCTGCAATTCCGCTGTAGGCTCCGGTGACGCTTTCATTGCCCACGGCGTAATCAGTGCGGCCGGCAAACATGGATTTGCCGTTGCTGAGGAGAACCGAGATCGTGGCGATCGTGACTCCGAAGGGGCCGCCATTGTCCGAAGTAACTAAGTCAAGCTTGCCGTCGCCGTTGAAGTCGGCAGCGGCTATGCCCGCCGGACCATAGTGGGTGCCGAACACGACTGGAGCTTTCAGTGTTCCCGAGCCAGTGCCGGGCAAAATGGAAACCATGTCGTAGGTTCCTCCATTTGTGACTGCAACGTCGAGTTTGCCGTCGCCGTTGAAGTCGCCGAGCGCAACTTGATACGCGCCCGCAGGAACGGGATAAGCCTTCGCGGCCTTGAACGTTCCGTTGCCGTTGGAGAGCAGCACGACAACCTCGCTATCGCTTTGGCAACCGGCAACAATATCGAGCCTGCCGTCATTGCGCAGGTCGCCCGCGGCGAGACTGATGCAACTCGCGGCGATCGCGGTGGAGTTGTCCATGTGAGGCTGAAATGTCCCGTTGCCATTGCCGAGCAGCACGGAGATCGTCTCGCTCGTTACGTTGGCCGTCGCCAGGTCCAGATTCCCGTCGCCATTGAAGTCGGCCACGATCACCATCGACGGTTCGGCCGCGGTAGCGTAGCTGACAGGGGCCTTGAACGTTCCGTCGCCGTTGCCGAGCATGATGTCAATGCCGCTGCCGTTGTCGGAGACGGCGACGTCGAGTTTGCCATCGCCGTTGAAATCACCGACCGCAATGCTGCCGCCCTGCACGCCCGCGACGTGTCGTTATTGCCAGTGACCACGTCCATGAGACCGTTGCCCCTGAAGTCGCCCACGGCCACCACCGCCGGACCTGTACCCGTGACGAAATCGGCGCGCTTGAACATGAAGGTCTCCGCGGACGCCATGGGGCTGATGACGAGAGCCAGCGTCGCCAGGGCAATGACCGTCAGGGTTAGGTTTGCTCGGAGAACTCTGGTTGCGAATGAATGTTGCGCGAAGTTGGTCATTGTCCTGCTCCTCTTATTCGATTTTTTTCCTTGTCACGTATTGGCCGGGCGGCGGAACGACTAGGGTCCGACTGTTGCCTCGTAGCCATACACGGTGCCGGAGTTGTCAACATATTCGCCAATGATTACGCCGTTGTTGCTGATGCCAAAAGGTTGGGTTGCGGCTGGCGGACCGAAAGGCACATCGGCGTTGGTAAATTGTCCGTTCTCGTAGACGAAGCCATGCTCCCAGGAGTATGTGACTCCGTTGATGGTCGTCGGCTCTCCATAGCCGCCGACCATCATGCCCTGGTCGTTGATGCCTTCGAGATAGTTCTGCGAGTAACCGCCGGGATAGTCGATGGTCCTGAATGTGCCATTCTGAAGCAAGAATCCGTGACTGCTGCCGTCACTGTTGTAGTACGAGCCGACGATCTCGCCGCTTTTGTTAATTCCAAGCGCATTCGTGCCAACCGCGCCGGCGACATCGATACTCGTGAAGACGCCTCTGGAAAACAGAAACCCGTGGGCGGCACCATCGCTATACTGATATCCGACGATGTCTCCCGACTTATTGATTCCGTTCGCCGATGTGAGGGATGCGCCGGGGTAGTCGATGGTGGTGTAGGCCTTGCCCACCAGTTTGAACCCTTGTTCGTCAGAAAAAGATACCCCGTATGAGCCAACGATTGCGCCGGAATCGTTCATGGCATTTGGTTCGGTATACGCCGCGCCTGGATAATCGATTTCGGTAAATTTCGTGCCCTTGAGGAGAAAGCCGTGATTGCTCGCTAAGTCACCGACGACGTTGGGTCCATATCCGCCGACGATCTCACCCTTGACGTTGGCCGCGGAGCCGGCGGTGCCTATCTGACCGGGAAAGTCGACCATCCCAAAGGTGAAGCTTATTTCGGGTGCGCCGGGCGACTCCGCCTGATGATCTGCCGCAGCCGTCAGCTGGGTTTTCGGTCTGGACGGAAATCCGAATCGAGAGTGGGCGGGACCATTCGGAGACGTCTGAAGCTGAGCAAGCGCCGCCGGGCAGGCGAGAGAGACGCAGAGAATCGTGATGGGCAAAGCTTTCAGTGTCGATTTCATAACTGTCCTCCTGAACTGGAATTTCTTTCTTGATTTCGGAAAAAACCACCGCGCGAAAGAGGGCCACGGTTCCTCCCCATGGCGCCTCCTGTTTCACGAGTGGTCAACAAGTCGCATTGATGTGATCCCGCACCGCTTCCTAGTGCAGCCCCGGAAGAGTCAGCGGGTTCAGGTACCAGACGCTGCTTTTGGTTTCGCTATTTCCAACCAGTTGCGGCCACGCGAGAATCGACAAGTTCGATCCAACCGACACGGCTGGCCCGACGTAGATATCGACGTTAGTGGATCCCGGCGCGATATCGATAGTTTGTGGATTGGCCCACGGGCAACTTTGATTGAAAGTTTCGTATGTGTAAGCCATTTGGTAGCCGTCGCCCGCGTAGTTAACCCAGAAGAGCATCGCGTTTCCTCCGCCATTCAGGGTGAAGTTTGCCGCGGCCGGAGGGTTGTCATCCCAGGTTTGCGCGGTCCAGCCGTCGCAGCTAATCACCGTCTCAGGGGCCCACCCGCCGAAAATAAAAGCGGAGCCGTAGATGTTGCCAAAATAGTCCACCCAATACATGGCTGACCCGCCGGTAAGAGCTACAGTCAAGTCCGGTGTCGAGAATCCCGACGGCACAGGTGTTGCAGTCCAGCTCGAGTTGCCCAAAATTTGCGGGACCGACCACCCTGAGCTGGTCCAGTTTGAGTAAAAGATATAGACATCGGGACTCTGGTATCCAATCCAAGTTATGGTGATGCCGTTGCCGCCTCCTAATGCTGGCGACGCTCCGGATGCAAGGTTCTGTGCGGTCCAGCCCGAGCCGCTCACCGTCTGTTGATAAGTCCACTTGCCGCCGCTGTAGGTCGAGTAAAACAGATCGCTCGTAGTGGGATCCGTCCATGCCGCCCATACAGAGCCGGTGCTGTTATCGACCGTGATAGCCGGGACGCCCTGAGTCTGCGCTTTCCATGCCCTGTGCTGGTACGTGCCGCCCAATACTTTCGGCGTTGTCCAGGTGGCGCCGTCAGTCGACGTGGAGTATTCGATGTTTTCGCTGCCGTTTACCTTCCACGCCACATATTCTGTGGTTGCATTAGTGGCCACGGCTACCTGACCCCGGTCGGTGAATGCCTGCCACTTTCCGCCCTGCGCACTGATGCCTTTCACTTGTTCCGGCGTCGACTGAGCCATCGCCTGGCTTGCGAAGTTTGCCAGGAACAAAGCCAAGCCCAGGGTCAGATGTTTCGTCGTTTGCTTCATCGGAATTCTCCTTTTGTCATTTCGTTCCTGACTTCTCTTTACTGACGTTTTCTTCGTTTGATGGGAAGATCGGAGGCAGCCACCTTCCAAGTGCCTGGCCGCCGTAGGCTCTGATTGCCACTCTTTACCTCGGCGGCTATTTCTGTTTGACCTCCGGCTTCGGCGCTTGCGCGGTCGGATGGGGCAATGGAGCTACCCTGGGCATAAGCAGCTTCGGCGGAGTCGGAAGAGTGATCGTCCGCGCCGAGGCGTTGGCTCTATGCAGCGGTAGTTCCGGGCGTTGGTGTGTGATGCGTTCGCTCCCTGGGGGCGGAGCTTCGTAGCCAATGCGCGCGGATGTGGGCAACCCAATGGCTTCGGGATACAGGTAGCGCCCGCGATCTGCGGGAGCCTTTTCGACCTCGACCGGAATCCGGTTGGCGTTCGCGAAGGCATCCTGGCGGATACCGGTCACCTGCCAGGAAACTTCCACATTCGGTTTGTCCGTCTGGATACGGAACTGGTTGTTCGCAACCTTGCTGGCAACGATGGCCTGTGCGAACTGGCCGATCACGGTCAACTGATAGCGGAAATCGCGGTTGAGCGACTCGAACCAATCTGGCAGAGCGACCGTGGCCAGACCAGCGCTGTCGGTGGTGATGGTCCCGTCATAAATGTTCTTCATGTCGGGCGATTCGACGAACGAGTGGTAGAGATACTTATTGGCGGGATCGAGCGGGTGATCAATCTTGAACGAGCCGCCGCCTTTGGAGAGCGTGCCGACCACGGTTACTCCGGTGCTTGTTGCTCTCAAAGCGTCGACGTTGTTGACGCGGAGGTGCACGGTTTTACCGGCAACGGCGTTAAGGTACGATTCGCCGTTGCTGCCCTCAGTCAACGTGTAGTTGTCACAGTCCGACATGCCGTTGAGGCTAAGTTGAAGAGCGATAAAGCCAGAACCGCATCCGGGGTCTCCAATGATCGCGGTCGCGCCACTGGCGCCCAGCACGGCCTCGAAAACCTCGCCTCCGGCGGTCGTTGTTAAATTTTCGGCAGAGATCGTGGGGAAGCCGCCACCGGCGCCGCTGTTCGCGAAATAGCCGGCCCAGCTATTATCGGCGGTCCCAATTACCCCGGCCCCAAGCACTCCGCCATAGTCGCCCCACACGCCGCCAACGTGGAGAACACTTGACTCCGATCCCGTGTTGCTGACGCCCTCCGAAGCCCCATAAACACCGATAAGGGGACTCGCACCCACGACGCCATAAGGCAGACCTGCCGACGAAACTACCTCCGATTCGACGATGCCCGTTACGGCTATGTAGGGACTAATACCCTCAACGCCCATGCCAGTAGTTGACGACGTTAGGCCGAGCGTACCAATTGTGGACCCCGTGGTGGCGCCCTCGTATCCGTATACACCGACTCCTAGCGTGGACTGCGTCGTGCCGAACACGCCGACAGCACTTCCCGTGGTGGCGAAATTTTGGCCCTCCACGCCATAGCCACCAGGCGCAACCGCCTGTCCGAACACCCCCACCGACCCAGCCGTGGTGCCGGTCTCGACACCCGCCACGCCGAAGTTGTCAACCGTTTGGCCGACAACGCCAATTCCGGCGCCGGTTTGGTTGCCGTAGATCGCGGTAGCGCTTCCTCCTATCGTCGCGGTCTGCGGTGCCGTGAACGTGTTGGCCGCGCCCAACTGCGCATAGAGGCCATTGATCGCCGTGGTGTTCAGGCTCAGCGTGACGTTGCCGCTGGTGCCGCCGCCGGTCAGATCTGTTCCCGCTGTCACACCCGTGATAGTCCCCGTGCCTGCGGAAGCGCAGGCCCATGCGCTGCCACTCCACTGCAGAACCTGTTTCGCCGCGCAGGCATTCGTCAGTGACAAATTCAGCGTGCCGCTGGTTCCTCCGCCGATCAGTCCGCTACCCGCAGCCGTGGTGATCCCGGTGATTCCGCCGCCGCTGCCTGGGGCGAACACGATGTCCAACTCCGCTGAATGGCTCGTGCTCGTGCTCTCCTTGCTGTCGAAGTTCGCGTTCAATGGGCTGTTCGCCACCAGCGCGATGCCGTCATTGGCGGTTCCGCTCAGCCACGCCTGCACCGCCGCAGTGACATCCACGAGGATGTACTGGTTCTTGTCTTTCGTAGTGAGCGGGACGCTCGCGGCAATCGTAGTTCCGAGCGCCGGAGCGTTGCTCGCATCGATCGTGCTCTCGGTCCAGGTGCCGTTGACGTAGTCCACATTGAAACTGCCCGCCGTGGTCACAGCATTGACATAAAGTTTGAGCGTGGCCTTGGTGATGTCGGCGCTGGTGTAGCCGGAGGGAATCGACGACAGATCGAACTGAATGAAAGTCGTCTGCGAACTTTCGACATCGAGCAGCGTCTTAGCGCCGTAGTTCGTGGTGGAGGCAGCGGTGTTAGTGTAGGAATCCCCGCTGGGAGTGAGTTGACCGTATGCTGCGGTACACGCCAGCAGGATCAGAGATAGAAGTGAAGCCATGCACAGGTGAAGGGTTGAGTTTTTCATAATTCTCTCCAAGCGGGTCTTCCTTGTGTTTGCTATTGCGATTTCTCGCGAACCTGCATACGACGGGCATCGAAGCCGGCGGCTGCCGCTATTGGCCGTCAAAACAAGCGAAGCCTGACAGGTTCCCCTGGAATCCTTGCCCGTTATCGACAATGGCTCCTGATATGAAGAAGGTGTTTGTTTCCGGATTCGCGAAAACACCCGTTCCAGAACTGGGGCGTTCCATCTCGGTGAACGCCAAATGGGTTGCGTCCAGAACGCCAAGGTCATTTGTCACCAGTGTTCCGTCCCGCGTCACGATGGTGAGCTGACCGGAGTAGGAAAGGTTCGCCGCCGGTTCAACCCCAGGCATGCCGGCCGACGGAGCCGCGTCCAGGGCCACGAAACTCGTGTTTCCATTAAGCAGGTCCGAACCGGTGATGGTGCCAACGGTGCAGAGCCCGATTGGGCTCGTGCAGTTCTGTGTGGTGAATACGCTCTTAATCGTCCCCCATACGGGCAGGCAGCGGTTGTGGGCTGAGACCTTGAAGGTTGAGTCCGGCTGTTTCGTGGGTAATACCACAGCGGACAGTCCAAAACCAAGAATTACTAGCAAGACCAACTTACTGACGTGTTTCATTTGTATTCTCCTCTTTTTAAGCTTCTGAATCTGGGTCTTTCCCATCTCGAACCTTGAACTCACGAGGAAGTACCATCCGCCGGAAGGTCGTTCTTCGTACTCAAACCTTCTTGCAGGCGAAGCCGCGCTTGCTCCGCCTGGCCTGGGGCAAGCTTCTGTCCGCAGAGAGGACAGTTCTCGAAGCATGCCGCTGCCCCTCCTACCAATACGGTCATGCCTTGCCGCTCGACCGTTACCTCAGTCCGAATGGTGCGGGTTGTGCCCCGGTCGGAGGAACTCGAACCGGAGGCACTCGAACTGAAGGTGCTTGCCCGCCGGAACAGCCATTGGTAGAGTCTTTTCGTACCATTCCCCTGCACTGGCAGCGGATATTGTGGCAGTCGCGCAAAAAAGGCCAGTGACGCCTTCTGACAGGTTTTGACAAGTGTTGAAATCGTTGCCAAGTCAATGAAATCCGAAGGGATATTTCAATTCGGGGAGTTTCAGATCGATGTCCTCGCCCGTGCCTTGCGACGACAAGATGAGATCATCACGCTCAACCGCCGGGCGTTTGACGTGCTGTTGTACCTGGTACAAAACCCGGGACGGGTTCTAACTCGCGATGAGCTGTTGAAGAATGTCTGGCCCGATACCTTTGTAGACGAGAACACCCTGGCGCAAAGTATCTCGGCGCTGCGGCGGGCACTTGAGGAGAAGCCAGGCGACAACAACTTCATTGTCACTCTGCCGGGCCGAGGGTATCAGTTTGTTTCGGCAGTGACGGTTGTTGTCCCCGACAGCTTGAGTGTCCTTCCGGATGCTGTGGCTGCGAGCAATCATACTTCCGGGGGCGTCCTTCTTCAGCGACAAACGATTCGGACCAGTGTCATTACGGAAGATAACGAGCAGTTGGGCCTGCCTGGTTCCCGGAATCGATCGGTGCGACTGATCGCCTTCTTGGTCTTAGCAACAATTTCGGTTGCCGGGTTTTACAGCTGGCGGAAATTTCACCGAACGCCAGTCCCCACGAATCCAGCCGCCATGACTACGCTCGGGACCCCAGTTCCGGCGCGCCGATCCGTCGCCGTTCTCGGCTTTCGCAACCTGTCAGGCCGTCCCGAAGAAGGATGGATATCCACTGCCCTGGCGGAAATGTTGAGCACTGAACTCGAGGCCGGAGAAAAGTTGCGTTTGATTTCTGGGGAAGACATCGCGCACACCAAACTCGATCTTTCTCTGGCAGACGCTGACAGCCTTTCCCGCACTACGCTGGCTCAACTACACAAGAACCTGGACAGCGACTTGATCGTGCTCGGCTCCTACACGGTGGTCGGCGACAAAC
Source organism: Terriglobales bacterium (assembly GCA_049520915.1). Lineage (GTDB taxonomy): Bacteria > Acidobacteriota > Terriglobia > Terriglobales > Acidobacteriaceae > Acidiflorens. The sequence goes on along the minus strand of JBEKPH010000006.1, from coordinate 122,360 downwards.
CCGGCGCTCGCATCCGTCTCGACCTGCGCCTGCAAGACACAGTCGCCGGAGAGACCATCGCTGACGTGGGTGTGGTTGGAGGAGAGGCCGACCTTTTTGACATGGTTTCGCAGGCTGGTTCGCGCTTGCGCGAAAAGCTTGGCGTGGAGGCGGTTTCTCCAGTGGAGGCGGTGGGCATACGCGCCTCCTTGCCCTCCAAGCGTGATGCCGCGCGCCTCTATTCAGAGGGACTGGCGCGCTTGCGCGAGTTCGACGCGATAGAAGCTCGAGATCTTCTGCGACAGGCCGTCGCCGCCGATCCAAAGTATTCCCCGGCACACTCCGCTTTGGCGGAAGCTTGGTCGCGGTTAGGTTACGACAAGAAGGCGCAAGCGGAAGCCAAGCAGGCCTTCGACTTGTCGGCCAATCTTTCGCGGGAAGACAAGCTGGCAGCGGAAGGCCGCTATCGTGAAATTGATCATCAGTACGAGAGAGCGATCGAAGTCTATCGCGCACTCTTCACGTTGTTCCCGGACAACGTTGACTACGGGATCAAGCTGGCATGGTTGCAGTGCCACGGCGGCAAAGGGCATGATGCCCTGGCCACGGTGGAGTCACTGCGCAGGCTTGCGCCTCCAGCCTCTGAAGATCCCCGCATCGATTTGGAGGAGGGAGACGCGTGGGATGCGCTGAACGATCCTAAGCGCGGAACACAACCGACGGCTCGGGCTTTGGAAAAGGCGAGGGCACGGGGAGCCCGGCTAATCCAGGCGCAGGCTCTACAGGGCCAGTGTTGGTGGTTCAGTTCCCTCGGGCAAAACCAGGATGCACTTGCGGCCTGCCGCGAATCCAGAGACATTTACGCTGCGGCCGGAGACCCGCATGGCGAAGCCACAGCTCTGCGCACCTGGGCGGATGCGCTGGCTGTGACGGATGCGCCCGAGTCCATCCGACTCTACCAGCAGGCTCAAACTCTTTACCGGAGAATTGGATCCGAAGGAGGTGTGGCCTCCGTCGTCAACAACCTCGGCCTCGTCTATGAAGCACGGGGCGATCTCGCCACCGCGGAGAAAATGCATCGCCAGGCCCTGGCCAGTTTTCAACTTCTCGATAACAAGAGAAGCCAGGCTGATGCCACTGGAAACGTTGCCGACGAGCGAATGGAGCAGGGAGATTTGCCAGGCGCGCTTCGGCTATATCAGGATCAGCTGCGACTACAGGGCCAGTTACAATCAGAGGATTCGAGGAATCTCGGAACGTTTGCCCTCCCTGGTTACAACATTGCGCTCATCCGCCAATTGCAGGGAGATCTGGCGGGCGCAAGGCAGGGATTTCAACAATCTCTGGCAGTCTGGCAGGAAAATAGCGTTCAGTATTACTCCGCTTACGCGATGTGGAGCCTGGGAAGTCTGTCCCTCGAGGAAGCCGACTTCTCGGGCTCCCGCAAAATGTACGAGCAGGCGCTGACTTTGCGAACCGCGGCAGGCGAAAAACTCGCCATTGCCGAAACTCAGCTCGCGCTCGCGGATTTGTCACTCGAAGAGGCACGTTCTCCCGGCGAACAGGAAGCCGTAGTTCGGCAGGCTCTCGAGATTTTCCGGACACAGAGAGTCCGCGACGACGAAACCGGGGCATGGTGCGTACTCGCCCGCGCGCTGCTCGCCAAAGGTAAAGCAGCGGATGCGAAAGACGCGGCGCAACACGCGCGATCCCTGGCCGCCAAGAGCCAGAACCCGGAAATCCGCTGGCGCGCCGCCATCACGGCGGCGCGCGTCGAGACCGCCGGAAAGAACCTTGCCCGCTCCGCGGTCGCCGGAGCAGCACGCCACGAATTGTCTACCATCATCGCGAAGTCACGAGAACTTGGTTATGTCGGAATTGAACTCGATGCCCGTCTCGCGCTCGCTGAAATTGAAATGAAAGACGGACAACTGACGGCAGGACGCGCCCACTTGGCCATACTCGAGACCGATGCGAAAGCCAAAGGCTACAACTTAATCGCCCGCAAAGCCGCCCTCGCTCGCAGCTAAGCTAGTACTGCGCGAAGGTCGAACAAGACTGGACGGGTCTCCGGCCCAGTGCTGAGATGATGGAAATCACGGCGTGCCGGCTGCTATTGGTGAACCTATGTGGTCCTTTGATTCTTATTTCGACCCTTCTGTGCATTCATTCGTATTTGGAGTTGAGCCAACGCGGGCCTCACTTTTGATTGACCGTCAATTTGCCGATGGGTGGATGAGGCATGGTCGTTGGAACCGGAACGTGGAGCGGCGTCCGCTGTGACTCCGCAGCGCCATCTCGTTTACGGATGACCGGTCGATTGTGGACGACATGCTCGCTTCCCGGTGCTGGCGCCATGTAGCCGATGCGCGCCGTTTCAGGTGCTCCGACGAGTTCGGGGTACAGGTAGTGGCCGCGGTCAGCGGAAGCCTTTTCGGTTTCAACCGGAATCCGGTGCGCGTTGGCGAATGCATCCTGGCGAATGCCGGTCACCTGCCAGGAAACCTCTACGTTCGGTTTGTCAGTCTTGATGACGAACCGATGACTCGCAACCTTTCCCGCCACGATTGCCTGCGCGAACTGGCCGATCACCGTAAGTTGATACCGGAAATCGCGATTGAGTGTCTCGAACCATTCGGGCAACTGAACCGCTGCTTCGCCGCTTGCGTCAGTCGTGATGTTTCCGTTGTAGATGTTCATCATGTCTGGTGATTCGACGAAGGAGTGGTAGAGGTACTTATTCGCTGGGTCGAGCGGATGGTCGATCTTGAACGAGCCGCCTCCTTTTGAAAGCGTCCCGAGAACGTCTACGTTTCCGCTTGTAGCCACCAATTGTTCGACGCTGTTGATGCGGATGTGTACGGCGCCATTGGTGGCGGCGTTAATGTAGGTGTGGCCGTTGTTGCCCCCGGCCATCGTGTAGTTGCTGCAGCCCGACATGCCATCTTGTCCGAGTTGGAGGGCGATAAAGCCGGTATTGCAGCCCGGGTCTCCAATGATCGCAGATCCATCAATGTACAAAATATACGACGCGAAAACTTCATCTCCGAAGCTTGATGCATAATTCTCGGCAAAGAGCGTGGGAGAGGTCGGGCCGTTGTTAAAGAAGTAGCCCGCGACGTTATTATCGGCCGTTCCCAGTACTCCTACGAAATCGCCCGCTGCACCGCCAGTGTCACCCCACACACCGGCACGGCCGCTGCCGGTTCCTTCTATGCTGTTGCCGTTTCCCGCCCCGTAAACTCCGATATCGGTAGCGGCACCCTCGACGCCAATGTACTGGCTGTTACCAAACACACCGTAAGCATTGGGCGACGAGGCGCCCCCGAAAACTCCATACGAACCGCCGGTTGAGTTAGTCGCAAGGCCGTACACCCCAACACCGCCCGTCGCGGTTGTCTCGCCTTCCACGCCGATTCCAGCAGACGAGGAAGCCGCGCCAAGCACGCCGAGCCCGGGTCCGAAACCGCTGATTGCAGGGTCCGTGACGCTTGTGGTGCTGGCGCCGATTGTGAAATTGCTAGACTTGGCCGTAATTGCGCCGTTCACCGTCTGGTTGTTTGAGAACGTGTTGGCCGCTCCTAACTGCGCGTAGGCGCTCGGAGCCTGTCCGCCGAGTTCGTTGGAATTCGCTGCCGTGACGTTGGTGAGCGCGGCACCGTTGCCGGAAAATGACGAGGCTACCACTGTGCCGTTCACTGTCTGATTCGTTGAGAAGGTGTTAGCCGCCGCCAGCAGCGGCACCTTGTTGGTGTCAAGACTGAGCGTCGTGCTGCCGCCTAGCGCTACCGAACCGCCACCAGTCAGCGCTGTCCCCGGCGAAATCGTCAACGACGGATTCACCAACATGCTGTTGTTCACTCCGGCAGTGGCGATGCTCAACGTTCCGCTTCCCGTGATGGGACCGCCCGTCAACCCCGCACCGCTGCCGACACTGGTCACAGTGCCTGTGCCCGGGGAGGCGCATGCCCAGGCGCTACCGGTCCACTGTAGAATCTGTTTTGCGGCGCAGGCGTTCGTCAGCGAGAGATTGAGCGTGCCGCTGTTGCCGCCCCCGATCAACCCACTGCCATTGGCAGTAATGATGCCCGCGATTCCTCCACCGCCGCTGCCCGGCGTAAACACAATGTCCAACTCGGCCGAATGACTGGTCGTCGTGCTTTCCTTGCTGTCGAAACTCGCGTTCAACGGGCTATTGCCGACGAGCGCAATGCCGTCGTTGGTAGTTCCGCTCAGCCACGCCTGCATCGCCGCTGTGATGTCGACGAGAATGTACTGATTCTTGTCCGCAGTCGTGAGCGGAACGCTCGCGGCAATCGTCGATCCGAGCGCCGGTGCGTTGCTGGCATCGATCGTGCTCTCCGCCCACGTGCCGTTGACGTAGTCCACGTTGAAGCTGCCCGCCTTGGTCACGGTATTGACATACAGTTTTAGTGTGGCCTTGGTGATGTCGGCGCTAGTGTAGCCAGCCGGGATCGCGGACAGATCGAACTGAATGTAAACCGTTTGCGAGGCGCTCTCGACATCAAGCAGTGTCTTAGCGCCGAAGTTGGTGGTGGGGGTGGCGGTGCTCGTGTAGGCATCCGCGCTGGGCGTAAGTTGCGCATAGGCGCTGCTTGACAGACATATAGCGCAAAACAAAACAATCAGCAGTTGAAACTTTAAGTTTTTCACGGCGGGCTCCAAATTGCTTCTTTTGACTGACTACGAACCAGAACATCACCCTCGATCAAACTGACGTCGATTTCACCAGGCCCAGCTACTGCACTGCTTGAAAAGAGGTGATTCCGAAACTCGCGAAGCCGCCGCCATACGCTTCGACAACGATATAGTCGATATCACTGGCATCAGCCTGCGTAAGACCGCCCGGCTTATTGAAGCCTGAAAACGGAAAGTCTATGGAGATGGGATTGGCGTAGGTTGGCAGCACTACTTCGGAGGCACAGTTGTCACCGTTGTGTGGGAACACTACGATAATCACTCCCAGATCTTCGGATGAGGCGACGCCGGCAAAGTTCAACCGGAAACCCGAATATCCTTCGAGATTCAGACTTAGTGGAGAGTTAGCGCCTGTGAGAGTAACGCCATAAGTAATGTCAGTTGCGCCGACCGTGCCGAAACCAGCGTCGAGGATCCAAATGCCCTTGCCAATACTAAGTGTCGCTCCCTGCTTGTAGTAGTTCGGTCCGATTGAGAAATCTGTTTGGCGAGCCGGTCCGAGCAGACTGCCGGGCGCCAGCTTTGCGTAATGCCGATCCTGTTGCAGACCGGTGTTCAGGTGTTTGACATAGGCTCCCGAAGTGAAATCGTCGAGCATGAGTTGTGCGGAGGCCTGGAGTGGAATCCAGACCAGAACAATGACGGCCATGCAAAAAGTGTGCCTTAGGTGTTTCATCGAAGTTTCTCCTTTGCGAGTGGTGCTGTTTTCAAATCTGAGAGTCTGCTGTTGTTTTCGGGGAAACGCTTTTGAGGCGCCGATCCGCACATAGCCGGCCCTCATTGGGTTACCGCTCGAAAGGACGTTAATCCGAAACTAGCGAAGCCGCCGCCCCCGGCTTGGACAGCGATGAAGCTGATGTTACTGACGTCGGCCTGCGTCAGACCGCCTCCGCCACCTCCTTGGAAGCCTGAAAACGGGAAAGATACGGAAAAAGCATTGCCGTTAGGTGGCAATACAACCTCGAAGTTATAGGGCACGCCGCTCTGCGGCCACACGGTTATAACGACGTAGAGCGATTCGGATGTGGCAATGCCCTGAAAGTTCAGTTGGAAACCTGAGTATCCATAGAGGTCCAGTCCCAGCGGCACTTCGGCGCCTGCGAGAGTAAATCCGTAGCTGCTCGAAATGCTTGTGCCACAACTGAACCCTGCGTCAACAACGAAATGGCCCTTGCCAACATCGAGTGTGCTCCACTGGGCGTCAAGGCCCGAGTCTGCCTCAAAGAATGTTTGACGAGCCGCTCCTAAACGACTGTTAGGCGGCAACGCTTCATAATGGAGGTCGTGACTGTTGTTAATACGTTTGACATAATGTCCAAGGGTAAAATCGTCGAGCGTGAGCGTCTGTGCTGATGCCCGGACTGGAATCCACACAAGAGCAATAACCGCGATGCAGAAAGCGTACTTTGATAGTTGCTTCATAAAAGGTCCCCTTTGAAGGTGTGTAGTTACTAAGGCGGATAGCTATGCTGTTGTTCCCGGAAGACCCGTGTGGGGCGTGGATGCCGCCTCAAGGACCGACGACAGGCCTGCCTGCCGAGCGCCGAAGCTAAACGTGCGCTATGGGATCACTGTGAACACCTGATTGCTATCGAGAGTTCCGCCGGGCGTCGCCACAGTTACGAATCCGCTGGTGGCTCCGTCCGGTACCTGCGCTGTCAGATATGTGTTCGAGACAACGTGGAAAGCCGCTGCCGTCCCATTGAAAGAAACGGCAGTGGTGCCGGTGAATCCCTGGCCTAGAATTTGAACTGTCTTGCCAACTTTTGCGGAGGTGGTAACGAACCGGACAAACGGCGAGAGGCCGGCGTTCAATGAGTAGAACGTCCCGACATCATCGCTGCCGCCCCATGCGCAGTCTCCATAAAAGATTCCGTTCGTATGCTGCGTCAGGGGCGCTCCAGGGGTTGTCCCCGACGTACCATCGAAGCTGTACAAGGTGTTAGGACTGCCACCGTTTAAAGGAATCGAGTAGATCGTGCCAAAGGTGAACATTCCCCCAAAAGCCGTAGTACCGTACAGACTTCCGTTCGTGCCCTGAACCAACGCAGAGAACGGTTCTCCGCCCTCTGTATTCGGGTCGAAGTCGTGGAGATCGGTATAGGCTCCAGCCGGGCTCATTTCAAAGACGACGCCGTTGCCATACTGGCCGCCGTTGACGGTTGTGCCATAGAAATTGCCGTCGCTGGCCTGCATCAATGGGGCATACGGTCCACCGCCGTGGGTTCCGTCGAAGCTATGCAGAAGAGTTACCGCACCCGCCGGCGTGATCTTGAAGATCCCACCCAAATTAGGATTTCCCCCTGCCAACCCTAGAGTTGTGCCATAGAAGTTTCCATCGTTTCCCAGAACTAACGGTGCAAGGGGCTGGCAGCCGTGGGTTTCGTCAAAGTTATAAAGAGTCTTGAACTTTCCCGCGGAAGTGACGCGGTAGACAGTGCCGCAGCTTGCCGATCCCCCATCTTCTGTAGTTCCGTAGAAAGCGCCGTCCGTGCCTTCGACCGGAGCTGCCCATGGGGCCGACCCGTCGCTATTGTCGAACGCGTGTAGAACTGTGAGTTTCCCTTTAGGAGTGATTTTGAAGATAGTCCCGTAGTTCAAGGGACCGTTCTCAAACGTAGTACCGTAGAAGTTCCCGTCGGTTCCGAGCGTGAGTCCGCTGGAAGGAAATGCGCCTGTTACTCCATCAAAACTGTAGAGTACGCTGACTTGCCCCGCAGGAGTCACCTTGAAAACTGTGCCCGCGTTGTCAGCGCCTCCATCGTTGGAAGTGCTGTAGAGGTTGCCGTCCCGACCCTGAGCCATAAATCCAGGAAAATTGGGGTGCGCCGGGTCGCCAGCGTGGGTTCCGAAGTTGTATAAAAGTGTGACTTGTGCGTTGGCACCCGAAACAAGCATCAGCAAGAAAGCCAGTGCCAACAGCGGCGCCGAACATATCACCACCCGAGTGTTTTTCATCTTAATTCTCCTTTGCTAAACCTTTCGTGAAACCTTCTACCGAACCTCATTAACAGGGCTTCTGCGGTCTCATTCGGATAGGCGCAAACCGCGGCCCAGAACTATCATGCCGGGGCGCTTTTCTCGAATGATCAGAAGTCTGGTCCCGCGTAGCGCAGTCCCGTCCGGCGTCGCCACTGCTCCACACAGGCTGGCACGGCCATGGTGGCGTTGGAGAGGCAAATCGTCATTATCGTGGCTCCATAAACCCGGCTCCGGTTCGGCCGAAGCGCAGTTGTCGCCGAAGCAGTTTGCGGGCATCGTCGCTCAGAATCCTTCGGGCGATCACGCCTTGTGCAGTACTCTCACTGGCCGCACCACCTTGTATCGGGCTCGCCAGATAGGTGTGAATCTCCCCGGTGCTGGTGAGACCCAAGCCAGTGATTTTTCCGCGCGAATTGATGGAGCAACCAGTGAGCAGATACAGGGGAGAATCCCCCGCAACCAGTGCGTTCAGATCGGTCATCAGTCCTTTCTCCCACAGAAACGCCCGCGGGTTGAAGTTCGCGTCCAGAGACACGCCAACCACAGTGCTTTCATCGTTGATGCTGATACCGTTGCTCGCCAAGTCGCCGGAGAGTGTGCCTAAATCCTGTATCCCTATTTCTCTGGTCCAGAGAAAAGCATGAAAAGTTGTGTCGCCCGAAAGGTCCGAGCCACCGACGACCTCACCTCGGTTATTAACGCTATAGGCAGCATTTCCGCCCGCTTGTCCGGTTTGGCCGCCGAGATTGCCGAGGTCTGTCGCTTTGCCGTTTTCCCAGAGCAAGGCATGAACCGCCAGCAGGCTGTTGAGGAAGCTCGGATTGAAAGTTGCACAGGTGCCCGACGCGCCGACAACCTCTCCGCTGTCGTTGATGTTGTAGACGACGCCGTCTGGATCGCCCCCAACCGTAGGCAGTCTGTGAATCGCTCCTTTTTCCCAGATGACGGGCTTAAATTGGAGAAGCTGGGGAGCCGGGCATCCTGAGTCCGGCGTCGAGTTCTCCGCAAATCCTGCCACTTTCCCACGATTGCTGATCGCATTCGCCGCGCCATTGCTGCCACCGAGTGTCGGGAGCTGAACCATTTTTCCGTCCTGCCACAAGAAAGGTAAACAGGTGAGGTGGGTGCCGAACCCGCAAAAATCTTCCCCGTTGGGATCCGGAGTAGAGGTTTCAGCTTCACCGGCGGACTGGAATCTTTCGTCGTCGCCAAACGCGATGCTGTTGGGTCCTCCCAATCCGGGCGCGCCAATGTCGCCCATCAGTCCGTCAAGCCAGAGAGTTGCATGCTGGCTGCCGTCCGCGAGGCTCGAAGAGCCACTCACCAGACCGTACCGGTTAACGAAAAACGGCTGGCTGAAATTCCCGCCAGGCAAAGTGCCGAGGTCGGTCACTGTGTATTGCGTGAGAGGACGTTGCTGAGTGTCCTGCGCGGTTATAGTCAGTGGAACCGCCAGCACCGCGAGTAACCATGCCGAAAGCGACAGCAGGGATTGGCATTTCATGTGGCCTCCTAAGTTTTGTCCGCGTCGTTTGCGGCTGATATTCTTGAGCTTATTTCGCTCCCGTCTAGGTAGGCGCAATCTGTGGCGCGGACCTATCATCCGGACGCATCTTTATCTTTGAAGGGCTGGGAAGGGCAGGCTGGGCAGGGTATGATTCCCGTGCGAGGGGCCATGGGCAACTCAGAGCAGCCGGTGAGCAAAGTCTCGCCGGACCCCGACAATTGGGAAGTGAGCGGGTTGCTTCGAGCTTGGAGCGATGGAGATCGATCTGCGCTCGACCGGCTGACCCCCATCGTTTATGACGAACTCCACCGCCTCGCTAGCCGGTACATGCGAGGCGAGCGTCCCGGTCACAGCCTGCAGGCAACCACCCTGGTCAATGAAGCCTATATGCGGCTGGTGGATTACAAGAGCATGCGGTGGCAGAATCGGGCCCATTTCTTCGCGGTTTCATCCCAGTTGATGCGGCGCATTCTGGTAGACCATGCGCGGCGCCACAACTTAAAGCGAGGTGGCGAGGTGCTGCATGTTTCCTTGGAAGACACCGCCGAAGTCGGCGGCGATCGCGCTGCCGACCTGGTGGCTCTCGATGACGCGCTCGAAGCTCTGGCGCGGGTCGATCCCCGTAAAGTGCAGGTCGTCGAGATGCGATTCTTTGCGGGACTCAGTGTGGAGGAAACGGCAGAAGTGCTCAAAATTTCCTCTGTCACTGTGATGCGCGACTGGAGCACCGCCAAGGCCTGGCTCTACCGTGAACTGACTGGCGGGGCGACCGATGGAACCTGAACGGTGGAAACAGATCGACAGTCTACTGCAATCAGTTCTGGAGCACCCTCCTGGTGAGCGCGAAGTTTTTCTGCGTCAGGCTTGTGCCGGCGACCAGGTGCTGGAACGCGAAGTCCGCTCATTGCTGAAGGCACAGCAGAAAGCTGGAAGCTTTCTCGAAAGTCCCGCAATCGACGCGGCCGCGCGAGCTCTGGCGCAGAGACAAGACAACGTCATGCATGAGAGCAGCAGTTTTCCGATCGGATGCATCGTGTCCCATTACCGCATCGTGGGAAAGCTGGGCAGCGGCGGGATGGGCGTCGTTTATCAGGCTGAGGACACTGAGTTGGGTCGCTTTGTAGCCCTGAAATTTCTCCCCGAAGGAATGTCCCGCGACCCGCAAGCTCTGGAACGCTTCCGCCGTGAAGCCCGCGCGGCCTCGGCGCTCAATCATCCCAATATCTGCACTATCTACGAAATCAGTAAACAGGGCGAGCAGTCTTTCATCGCTATGGAATTTCTGGACGGTGTGACGCTGAAGCACCGCATCGCTGGGCGTCCCATGGAGACCGATTCGATTTTGTCGCTGGGCGTCGAGATTGCGGACGCACTAGACGCCGCGCATGCCGCTGGCATCGTGCACCGTGACATCAAGACCGCGAATATCTTTGTCACCAAGAGCGGACACGCCAAGATCCTCGATTTTGGCTTGGCCAAGCTTTCCATCAAAGGCGAACGCCTGAACATTGACGCCTCGACGAAGGAGGAATCTCTTACCAACCCAGGCACCGCGGTCGGCACAGTCTCATACATGTCACCCGAGCAAGTGCGAGGAAAAGAACTGGACTCTCGCTCTGATCTTTTCTCCTTCGGCGTCGTGCTCTACGAGTCCGCAACCGGAACCTTGCCCTTCCGCGGCGAAAGCACAGGACTAGTGTTTGACTCCATTCTGAATCGTGCACCGGTCCCTGCTGTGCGATTGAATGCTGATCTACCAGTCGAACTGGAGAGGATCATTGGCAAATGTCTGGAGAAAGACCTGAATCTTCGCTATCAACACGCCTCGGAAATCAGGGCAGATCTAAGACGGCTGAGGCGCGACACGGATTCGGCGCAACTGCCGACGACAACCGCCGCCGGAATCTCGGCCCATATCAAGAAACGTGGGATTGTAGTTGCGGCAGTTGCGGCGGTGTTGATCTTGTCGGTTGGAGGATATTTGTATCTCCGTCGCGCGCCCAAGCTGACCGACCAAGACACCATTGTCCTCGCGGACTTCGCAAACTCAACCGGCGATCCAGTGTTTGACGGAACCTTGCGGCAGGGCCTGGCGGTGCAGCTCGAGCAGTCGCCGTTTCTAAGTCTTATCTCGGAAGAGCGGATGCAGGCAGTGCTCCGCCTGATGGGTCAGCCAGCGGATGCTCGTCTGACGCCCGGGATTGCGCGCGACATATGCGAGCGAACCGGCAGTGCTGCAGTTTTGGACGGAACGATCGCGAGCCTTGGAAGCCAGTATGTCGTAGGTTTGCGCGCGAAGGATTGCCACACTGGCAACGTCCTGGTAGAAGAACAGATTCAAGCGGCGAGAAAAGAAGATGTTTTGAACGCCCTCGGAGAGATTGCCAGCAAGTTCAGGAGCCGGGTCGGCGAATCGTTGATCACGGTTCAGAAGTACAACACCCCGCTTGCCGAAGCGACAACCTCTTCCATGGAAGCGCTGAAAGCCTATAGCGCGGGGTGGCAAGTCACGTGGTCGAAAGGGTCTGGTGCTGCCATTCCGTTTTTCAAGCGCGCCATTGATCTCGATCCGAAATTCGCCAGCGCCTACGCGGCGCTGGGGCTTATGTATGGAGATGGTGGCGAGTCGGCGCTGGCCGCAGAAAACACCAGCCGGGCTTATGAACTACGGGAGCATGCCAGCGACGCGGAAAAGTTTTTTATCCTGGCTTACTACGACGGGCGGGCTACGGGGAATCTGGAAAAGGCGGAACAGACCTGCAGCTTGTGGCTGCAGACCTATCCCCGGGAGAGACTTCCCCACAGCTTCCTGGCGGGATTTATTTATCTCGCATCCGGCAGGTATGAGAATTCGATTGAAGAATCACAAAAAGTGATGGCGATCGATCCGGATTCCATATTTCCTTATGCTGTTCTTGCCAGCGATTACATTGCCCTGGAACGCATGGATGACGCCGAAAATATCATCGCCACCGGCACTGCACGAAATTTAGATAGCCCTCAACTTACGGCACTGCGGTACGACATGGCGTTTCTTAAAGGGGATGCTGGCGGAATGGAGCGCGAAATCAGTGTAGCCAAGTCCAGCCCGGGAGGCGAGGCCCGAATCGCGAACCACGAGGCGTTCGCCCTGGCGTATACCGGGCACTTGCAACAGGCGAGGCAGTTGTCGCGCAGTGCCGTAGACACAGCTCAACAGGCGGCGCATCGCGAAAGAGCGGGCTTGTTTGAGGCAGGAGCCGCTCTCCGGGAAGCTTTCTTCGGAAACGTTGTTGCTGCCCGCGAGCGCGCCAATGCAGCGCTGCTCTTGTCGAATGACCGCGAAGTGGAGTACGGCGCAGGACTGGCGCTCGCGATCGCTGGAGATACCTCGCAGTCCTCAACCTTAGCAGCAGATCTGGAGAAACGATTTCCGGAAGACACGTCGGTGCGATTTAGTTATTTGCCTACTCTGCGAGCCATGATTGTGCTGAACCAAGACCAGCCATCGAAAGCGCTTGAACTGCTGCAGCCTGCCGCTCCCTATGAACTGGGCTCGCATCGCAGCAGTTTCGCCGGATTATTCGGAAATTTATATCCGAGCTATGTTCGAGGCCAAGCCTACCTTGCGGCGAACCGGGGAGCGGAAGCCGTGGCCGAGTTCCGGAGGATTCGAGAGCATCGCGGAATTGTGGTCAGTGATCCGATCGGCGCGCTGGCGTCCGTGCAACTAGCGCGGGCATACGTCATGGCTGGTGACCGGACGCACGCCAAATTTGCGTATGACGATTTTCTGAAGCTCTGGCAGGATGCTGATCCGGCAATCCCCATCCTGAAACAAGCCAGAGCTGAGTACGAGAAGGTGCAATAGCAGTGCTACCCCCCGCGTGGAGAGTCGATGCTGTCTCGTTGCCGAGCTGAGCAAGCGCCAACCTCTGCCGTGTGAAAGCACACAAGAAATTATGGTCCAATAAGGGTCCACGAGCTGTTTCCGAGAGTCATTAAAACGTTTCTGTAGCGCCATCCGTGCCGCGTGTTTTCAGCTAGTTACGCTTGAAGACTTCACTGTCACGGCAGAGGTCGCGAGTTCGAGTCTCGTCGTCCCCGCCATTCTTTTCAAAGAGTTACCGGACGTGACACCGGAAACTCCAACCCACATCTACTGTACCGTTACATTCATCCCCACGGCTGTCAGGAATTCACCCTGCGCCGCCCGTGTCTCGTCGCTGTCCTCCTGAGTGTGCAGATCGAGGGTCGTTTGAATCTTGCTGTGACGCAAGAGTCCCTGCACGGTCTTAGGTTCGACTTTCGCCATGTTCACCAGCCAGTTGCTTAAGCTGTGACGCGAGTTGTGAAGACCGAACCGTGGCCCGTCCTCGATGTGTACTCCAGCTTTCTTCGCGGCAGGTCGCAAATGGTCGGCGACGAATACGGAGGAGCAGAGTGGTTTCCTTCCCCTGCTCTCATCGACGGAAACATGAAGTCGGTTGCCTTCGCATGCGGTGTCTGTCTTTGCCACGCGAGAAGATGCCCCGCGAGGACCGGATGCAGCGGGACGTAGCCGTCCGGCGCATTGGTTTTCGTTTCTCCGTCTTCGCCCTTGGCCCAGCGCTTCGATACCCTAATCTTTCCTTCACTCCACAGCACGTCCGCCCAGCGTAGCGCCAGAGTCTCCGACGACCGCAGCGCGGTCGCCGCACAGGTGAGCACTAATGTGTAGTGAAGCGGGGAGACGAGAGATTTGAGTATGGTCAGCGTTTGGGCCGGGGTGATGATGATCGCCCGGTAAGTGGACTTGGAACGCGTCTCGACGTGCAGCACGGGATTCTTCGCGACGTGTTCGTGACGGAGGCGGATCTTGTAGATGCGGAGCATGAGGCCCCGTATCTTCGCAATCGTCGGCCAGGCAAGCCCGTTGGTTTCGTTGAGGGATTTCAGCCACTTCTGAATTTCAAGTGGTTTGATGTCCTCCGCGATATTTTCACCGAATCTCTTGATGAGGTAATCACGGACGTAATGCTCAACGATGGGGATGGTGTTTACCGATTTCGGCCGCACAGCATCTGCGCCGAAATCGGCCTTCAAGTAATGTTCCGCCAGAGAGCTAAACCGAATGCGACCGAAACAGGGATCTCCGTTGATTTTGACGGACAGTCCGAGCTTGTCCACTTCACGCCATGCGTCTTTTTCCTTCGGGAGATCCCGAACGAGACCCACTTGCATGATGTTTTCCACTCTTCTTCCGTCCGAAGCTGTAATCGGGTAACGCAGCACCCAGCTCGTCGTCGCTGCCGGTAGTGAACGCGACTGGAGTTGGTGTTGAATCCACTCCAGGTTTTTGCCGTCGGCGAAAGCTGCTTTGAATTCGTTAGGCGTGTTGTAGACCACTACCCGGGCGCCATCGGGAACAGCGGCCCGTAAGCGCTCTTTGGCTGGGTTGGGAGTGTCTCGACCGTAAAGCTCATCGTCCAGACGAAATTTCTTCGCCTGAACTTTCGGCAACCATTCTAAAGGGTCGAGCGGCGCTACTCTTTTCAGGAAATCGGGCGTCACGTACTGCGCCCGTTCGTCCTCGGGAACGAATGGGGAAGTGGCCAACCATGTGGGCCAGTCGCTCCACGGGTCGAGGGCTTCGAGCACCTTGATGCGGGGATCGACGGCCGATGTAAGGATGGCAATGCTGGCTCCCGAACCGGTGGCGAACATGCCGATGCGATCCATGTCGAGATCGTCGCGAGATGCGAGATAGTTCAACACCATCTGTACGTCATGGGCGGAGGTGGCGAGCGACTCCTGAAGCTCACTCAGAAACCACTGCTTCAGGGGACGGTCGTGGTAACGATGTCCGGTGAGCGCGGAAACGAAGCCAACAGCGGCAAAGCCATTCTTCGTTACGAGATCTTCGTAAGCGTCGTTCCTGAAAATGTCGGTGGTTGACGGATAGCCGTAGAGATATAGGATGACCGGCGGCTTCTTGACTCCCTTCGGCTTCATGACGTACAGGTCGATAGGATCGCCTCGCCGCCATTGGACTTGCAGCAACTCGACGGTGTATCGCGGCTTATCATCGATAAGCCCGAGAAGCGGTTGGATCGGAACAAGGTGCGTATCGGCGAGAGCGGGCGAGGTCCAATCCTCATGGACATCGTTAAAGCGGGCATCGGAAGAGTTGGCTAGCGGCGAAGGCGCCGGCAAGAGTTGAGCAGCGCTGATAGAAACAGTCAAAAGAGCTGTGCTTATCAGAATGAGCGCCTTTATGGATTTGGATATGGCCCCGAATGGAAAATGAAAAACAATATTGGACATAACTCTTTCCCAGTTTTGTTAATGTTCGCTCTGCGAAGAAAACGCCTTTTGTAACTGTGCAGATTAAGAGAATACCTTCCGATTGTTAATGTTCTGTGACTTGGTGGTTTGGAGAACCGGAGGAGGGGAATGCAGATCACAAGAAAGAGGCGGACCCTTGCAGGTCCGCCTTTCTGCGTTCGATGAAAACGGTTTCGGTCAGACTACTGTCGAACCTGAAGACCTTGGTTACCCTGAACCTGCTGGGTGGTTTTGGGGCAAGTGGTAAGCGTCGGGCACACGAGAATCGTTCCGCCCATGTCGCCGCCAGCTTCCGTTGTCCCGCTGTTCACAGGAGCCGCGCCCAAAAGGGTGTCGGCACCATCATATTGCTGATAGTGCGAGCGGACCAACAACAGACCAGGATCAGTCGTAGTTGTTCCGACCGTCTTGGTGGCTGGTACATAGTCGGGAACTGAGTCAACAACAAATGCTTGTGAGTCCTTAACCAGAGTCTTAGCATTCGCCAACGCGGTTCCGTTGCTTACCAGGCGCACGATTGACCACGACGGATAGGTTCCGTTGCGGAGGTTCGGGAAGGAAAGTCCGCCCGCCCAGATCAGTTTCTCGGAGCAGGGGAATGCACCACTGCAAGGCAGGTTGGCAGCGGCCGGCAGGGTGCCTGCGCTGGCGGGCTCACCGGGGTCGTATCCGAGGCCGGTAGAAGCCTGCGGTCCGTAGCTGGCGAAGATTGGATCCACGTTGTTCAGCGTGATGTAGCCATAGGCGGGCTTGTTAGCGATCGACCCTACGTTACCGTAACTGAAGAAGGTATAACCGATTCCATCGCTGCCGAGGTTTACGCCGGAATTTTGAACGGATTTCACTTCCTCGCCGGTACCGATCGCACGATACCGCTTTCCGGAAGTTCCCGGGCAAGCCGAAGACTGGCCGGCCAGAGGATTATTGGCGCCGACATTCGTTTCCATGCTCACGCCAAGAATCGCGCCAGGATAAACCGCGGCATGACGCATGACCGTGGCTTCCGTCGTGTTGTACGTGCCCGACAGGGGTTCGCGCAGGAAAACGCCGATGCCGCCCGAGGGCAAACCAAAGGCGCTTGCATCGCAGTTATTGCCTGAAAAAACCTGTTGCAATTCCTGCTCAGTGGCGTTGGTGAGGTTCGCCAATTGTCCTTTGTCGCGTTCGGTGATGAATACGATTGGTGTCGCGCCCACTTCCACAACCGTGAAGGCTGGAATAGTCGTGCCGCTGATGGGGTCCTTACCTTTGATATTGAATGATAGAACGTTTGCCGTGGAAGTGCTGCCTGGGTAACCGCTCTTGATCGGGTTTCCAACATAGTCGGACGTCGATCCGAGACCACCCGCCTGGCCAAACACGCCAGGGCAGACGCCCGCGGCGATGTTGGAGTTGTATCCGAGACCGTCGAGACCGTCGCTCGATCCGCCGCCAAACGATCCCGCGCCTAGCAGAGAGTTCACGCGACATACTGCGAAGGCTGCGTCTTCCGGACGAATATCGGTTGCAGCAACAGTGACGGGAGTTCCGTTGGTGAAGAGCGACTGAACGTTCGAGGGGAGAGCCGAGTCCGAAGAGCCATCACCCCAGAGGTTGGACGCAATCTGATTGGAACCGCTGCCCGAGAGATTGGCCAACGTAGCGTTCACGCTGCACTGCGGCTGAGCGAAGTAGCAGCGATCTCCGACGACGGAGTCAACCTTGTCGAAGGACCATACCTTGGTAGCAGTAGAATTCCAGACGATCCAGACAGTGCCGGCGTCGACGTTGACGGGGGTAACACGCGAGTCGGTCAGGTTGATGGCATTGGAAGCGCTCGTCCAGTGTCCGGCGCCCGCACCGGCCGCCTTGTAAGCGCCCAGAGCCATCGTCTGCCACATGGCCGATGATCCCGCAATCGTCACTTCAACTGTGGTCGCAGCCTGTGCCATGGGCACAACGGACACGATCGCGGTCAGCAACAGTCCAGCGAAAATTGATTTCATACGCGACATAACTTTTGATCCCTCTCGTAATAGGTTTGTGAAACGTTGTTCTGAACATGGGGCATTCGCCACACGCATGAAAACCCGCCCTTACGCACCGCCACATCGGTTCGTTCACGGCCTTGTTAATTGAGTGAATTGTGCTGCGGTGTAGTTGACGAGCGATCCGCAACCCACCGCAGCGAAGCTTGAATTGCAGCCCGAAGTCTAGCCGTTCGTTTGTCTGGCGATGTTAAGGTTTTGTGACAAGTTAGTGAAAGTTGCTTGAACGATAAGATGGTGAGATCGAAGCTTCAGTTGGGCCAACCGTACAGAGTAATCTTCTGCGACTTAGACGCAAGGAGTCAGCATGCGTTCTTCGTATACCCCCGATATCAGCTCGTAGGGCCGACCGCAATGGACAGGAAATGTGAATGCAGTGTTACAGGGGCTGGGAAGACTTATGAACCCAATGTTACAAGCTGCTCGTCTCACAAGCGAAGCACAATTCACAGTCTTTTAATCTTCGACGCTCGAATCGCCCATATACAATCCCGGCTTGCCTTTACATCCTTTCAAGACAACTTATTCCGGAGTCATAAGTGTGCGGTTCTGCGTTTCATCTTGGTCTATTCGGACCTTCTGCGCCCTGGCGCTGATGTTGACGGGGCTTGGGGTCGGCGTCGCGCAGGAGCAGATGGGCGCCGTGTCGGATAAGGCCATCGTCACCGGGAAGGTAACGGACAAAAGCGGCGCTGTCCTACACGATGCGAAGGCTGTGCTCACGAGTTCTTTTGGAGCAACCCTCAGTGTTGCGGTCAACGACGATGGCGCTTACTCAGTCACAGGGCTCAATCCAGGGATCTACACGTTGACAGTTTCGGTTGGGAATTTCGCTGATACCGTCTTCGAAAACTTCACCTTAACGGCGGGTAAGAAATTGACGCTAGACGCAGTCATGGAAACGGCCAGCGCCACGCCGGCAGTCGAGGTAGGTGCGGAGCAAGCGCAACGGACCGCCGCGCCTGCTACGAAGAAAATCGCCGGAGATAAAGCCGCGATCAGCGGAACGGCGACTGACCAAAGCGGCGCGGTTGTAACGGCCGCGAAGGCCGTGTTGACAGGTCCCGCAAGCGAGAAACGCGAAATGACAGTTGACGCCAAAGGCGTTTACTCATTCACCGATCTCGCGCCCGGAACTTATACCCTAACTGTAACTGCTCCTGAGTTTGCGCCGAAAGTGTTTGACAATGTTGCCCTGACCGCCGGCTTGGAGCTGGCTTTGGACGCTCCTCTGGAACCCGAGAGCGCGAAAACTGAGGTCAATGTCGAAGAAGGCGGCGTCGACAAAGTGGAGACAGAGAGCGCCAGCGTCTCTGGCACGATCACGCAAAAAGAAGTGGTCTCGATCGGACTCAACGGCCGTAACTTCACGCAGTTGATAGCGCTTGCTCCCGGTGTCAGCAATCAGACCGGGCAAGATGAAGCGAAGGTTGGAGTCGTAGGCAGCGTTAAGTACAGCGTGAACGGAGGACGGGTCGAGTACAACACCTTTGAAGTCGACGGCGGCGACGTGTTGAATACCGGGCTAAACGGAGCGGCTGCCACGCTGATGGTCTATCCAAGCCTTGATGCGATTCAAGAAGTAAAAGTCTTAACTTCGAATTACGGCGCTCAGTTCGGGCGCACCGCATCGGGGACGGTACAGGTGACCACGAAGTCGGGAACTCCTAAGTTCCACGGAAATCTTTACGAATTCATACGTAACGAGGCGTTTAATTCCCGCAATTTCTTCGATGTCGTCTACCAGGCCCCGCCGGCGCCGGGCTCGACTACTCCGGGTCAGACGTTTGGTGACAAGGCGCCGTTATATCGGCGGCATGATTTTGGTGGAACGATCGGAGGGCCACTCTACATTCCGAGGGTTTTCGACACTAGGAAAGATAAGACCTTCTTCTTTTATTCCGAAGAATTTCGGCTAGAGAAGACGCCGGTAGAGTATAACCAGGCGGTTCCCGGCTTAAAAGAACGCGGTCTGATTCTGACTGCGAACGGGGTGCAGCAGAATCTGCAAACCAGTTCTACCGGTGTCGTTTTTCGGGACTTCGACTTTAGTGACGTATGCCCGTTGGGCGGCGGAGGCTCCACCTTTCTCCGTTCGCTGTTCCCGGACTGCCCGGGAATCCAGACAAGCGCTGGTCCGGTTACGATTAACAGCAACCATTTGGAACAGGTTGGGCAGCCAGGCGCTGAATCTCATTATTCTGTGGACAAGAACGCACTGGCGATATTGAACTCGAATCTGATCCCGTTGCCCAATGCGCCCTTCGGTTGCAACTTCAAAGTCACTAATTTCAATCCGGCCGCACCCGACCCGACCGATCCGAACCGTTGCTACAACACCAGCGTTTCTCCTTCTACTTACTGGCGCGAGGAATTATTTAAGATTGACCACGTCTTCAACGATAAGTTCAAAACTTCATTTCGTTATGTTCACGATGCCTGGGATACCTCGGTTCTGACGCCGCAGTGGGGAGTGGTCCGGGATACATTTCCGACCATTCAGAATCGATTCTTCGGGCCGGGCACAAGCCTGGTGGCGCGCTTCACGCACACGATCTCACCGACTCTCTTGAACGATATCGTGGTCAGCTACGTGAATTCCAGCATCACATTGGCCGACCAGAATGGCCCGGGTGGCGCGCAGTTTCAGCGGAATCCGACGCTCGACCAGCCGCTCGTAACTGATCCATCGTCTCCAGGCCAATGCAACCCGGCGCTGAGTGTCGATCCTGCGACTGGCTTTCCGCAATGCGCTATTGGCCACATCTTCAACAACGGTTTTGGTGGCAAGATGCCAGGACTAAACTTCCTGGGGACGAACGCGGCCTATGGCGGAAGAGGGTTTGCGGCCGATCCTTCATATATGCCGTGGGGACACACAAATCCCACGTACGCCGCGAGAGATGACATAGCCAAGGCGCTGGGTAGACACACATTGCAGTTTGGAGCGCAGTACGTCTACTCGCAGCGCAACCAGGATAATAACGCGATCGGTGCGGCGTCCGGCGACTTACAAGGGCTTCTAACTTACAGCAATCTGGCACACAGCACGGGAAATGCCTTTGCAGACTTTCTGGTGGAGTCGGATGCCAACCCTAGGGGCGTACCCGCCGGCTTTATCCAGAGCTTCACTCAAGATTCGGCAAATCACCGGTATTATCAGCGGTACCAGATCGCCGAGCCTTATTTTCAGGATGACTGGAAGGTTACGTCCCGACTTACCGTGAACCTGGGAGTGCGAGTAAGTCTGTTTGGAACGTATAGCGAAAAAAACCGCAACGCATGGAACTGGGAAGCCTCGCGCTTCAACGCGACACGATTCGCGGTCGATCCAATCTATGGAGAACTGCTCGACCAGAGCGCGGGCTCAACGCCCGTGCCGTTTAATCCGGTCACGTACCAGATTGATCCCGGAGTGGTGAGCGACTTGGGATTAGTGCGCTGCGGCTTCGATGGAACGCCCGCGAGCTGCATGAAAGGTCATCTGTTCAATCCGGCGCCGCGAGTTGGTTTTGCCTGGGATCCTTTTGGAGACGGCAAGACTTCAATCCGCGGCGGGTACGGCATCTTCTTCGAACACGGTACCGGGAACGAAGCCAATACGGGATCGCTTGAGGCGAGCGCGCCCGCGGTGCTCAGCATGACACAGCCGCTTCCGCTGAATTACACCTGCATCGGCAACGTTGGATATGGCGCGGCCTTCGACCCGTCGAACAGCGGCTGCGACAGTCCAGTCGGTGGATCGGCGCCGCTGAGCGGATCCGTTTTTCCTCTCGACGTTACATCCATTCCAACCAAGGCCGTGTGGCCCTACGCGCAGCAGTGGAGTTTCGGCGTGCAGCGCGAATTGCGCAGTAACATCGTGCTCAATCTGGCGTACGTCGGAAGCAAGGGGACGCATCTGACGGTAGAACGTCAGTTGAACCAACTAGCGCCTCTGCCGATTAATGAGAATCCGTTTGGTCCGAACGAGCCGTTGACGATTACCGAGTGCACGGTGGCAGCCCCGGGGGCAAGCGGAGTTCCGGGCGACGGGACAACGGCGTTTCTTTTGCAGAATGGCACACAGGTTACTCCGCAAAATCCAGCGTACGTTCATTTGCAGGCGGCATGTACGAATCCAAATATTCCGAACGTGAACTCTCTCCCCGGCCGGCCTTATCCAGGCTTGGGCCGGGTGTTGTCGTTACAAAATGTCGCAGATTCGAATTATCACGCGCTGCAGACCACGATCCGACGCACAAGCGGGCCGCTCACGGTTGGCCTTTCGTATTCCTACAGCCACTCGATCGACGATGCCTCGGATCGCAGCGATCCTGTGCTGGTGAATTCTTACGATCTGCGGGAGAACAAGGCCAGCTCGAATTTCGACGAACGGCACTTGCTTAACGTCAGCTATGTGTATCAGCTTCCGCTCAAGGATTTTCCGAAGCGCTTCACAGACTGGGGCAACGAGAGAACGCCGAGTGATCCCGACTCGATCAAGTCCCACTGCTGCTCCGATCTTGCAAATAAGTTTCTAGACGGATGGGAACTCTCGGGCGTGACGCTGATGCAGTCGGGTACGCCGTATACGGTGATTAACAGTGCCGGTAACACCGGAATTTCTCTGACGGACAATGCTGGAGTTTCCAGTGGTCTCGGTGTAGCCGCATCGTATCCGGACATCGCCAAGGGACTGCCGGCGCCTCTGAACAATGCAGCGAGTTTCGGACCGCTGCTTACGAATCCTTCGCAGTTCGTTGCGCCCCGCGGGCTCACCTTCGGAGATGCCGGACGGAATTACCTAAATAATCCGGGCCGGCTGAATTTCGATGTGGCTTTGCTGAAGCATTTCAAGATACGGGAATCGGGCGTCCTGGAATTCCGCGCGGAAGCTTTTAACGTTCTCAACCATACCCAGTTCCGTGTCTACGATCCGGATAACCCGGGCAGCAGCGGAAACAACATCGTGAGTTGCTACGCCGGTCCGCAGAATTCGGCGGGATTCAAAGGTGGCGGCGGCGCCGGCTCCGGTGGCGATTGCGTTACGGGAGCGTCTTTCTTGCATCCGCTCGACGCGCATCGCCCGCGCACGATTCAGTTTGGTTTGAAGTTGGCTTTCTAGGATGCCCTCGTTCAACGTGATGGAGACTACGAATAAAAGACGGACGCAGTGCAGCGGGAGTCGCGGACTCGCCTTCGTGACCTTACTTCTCGACGTGTGTTTGTTTGTTGTGTTGGTTGCGAGCACGATGATGCTGTCGTCATGTGGAGGCGGTAGCAACTCGAACCCCACCCCGGATCTGTCGCTAGCCGGCAACTGGCAGTTCACGATGGCGCCTCCCTCCGATGGCTCATTTTTGGGCGGACTCGAGGGCGGATTTCTTCTGCAAACGAGGGGCGCTGTACAAGGATCCGCAAACTACGCAGTCTCCCTGACGAACCTGTTGGTTCCGTGCAGCACCGGCTCTGCTCCGATTACCGGAACTCTCGAGAATCAGGCGGTGAGCCTCACCGCGATCGCTGGAACGCAAACCTTCACACTGTCAGGAACGTTGAGCCTGGATGGCTTGTCGATGTCGGGGACGTATGACTCGACTGCGGGAACGGCTGGCAACGGCTCTCCGTGCGGAACCGCGCAGACGGGTCTGCAATGGAGCGCCATTTTTGTGCCACCGCTTGAGGGTTCGATCCAAGGAACGTTTCACAGTGCGGGCGGGGCGGCGGGGCTGAATGAACAGGAATTTCTGGTATCGGGCGCACTCAACCAAGCAGATAACACAGGCGCCAGTAGCGCCGCCGTATCCGGCAATTTGAGTTTTGTAAATGTGCTGACGAATAAGAGTGTCTATCCTTGCTTCGCGAGTGCTTCCGTAACCGGTCAAGTTAGTGGGAACTTGACGACGTTACAACTTGTGGGAGCTGACGGAACCGAGTGGGGCTTTATCGGCGAACCCTTTGGTTCCTTGGGCGGCACGGGCATAAGTCCTGTGATCCTGCAATCCGTGAGCGGGGGCTATGTGTTACAGGGGGCCGGGCCGTCTTACTTGGTCGTGACGACCGCATGCCCGGGCAGCTTAAGCAGCACAACCGTCTCCGGAGATTTCGGGAATATCTGTCTTGCGTTAAATGGAGCGAGCGCCTGCCAAGAGCCGATAACTCTGGCTCCGTCGTATCTGACCTTCTCTTCGCAAATGATCGGGGCGCCAGCAACGACGCAGGTAATTACCTTGACCGATAGCTCCGCGTCGTCGCTGAACTTGACGTTAAATCTAACGAACAATAGCGGTGCGCTCAATTTTACGGAGACCGACACTTGCGGCGCGAACGGCTTGCCGTCGGGAGGGCAGCCCTTCCAGATGATCGTAGGGCAATTCTGCGCCGTCAGCGTTACCTTCCAGCCGCTTGAAATCTGCGCACCGGGAACGCCGCCGGGGAACTGTCCAGCGCCTCTGACAGCGACCCTGCTCGTTACTGATCCCAATAGCGAAATGATTTTTTCGGTTCCGATTAGTGGCACGGCATCCGGCGGCGACGCTGTTTTGGGTCGCGCATTCGATTTTGGTGCGGAGATGAATGCAGGCAACGATGTTAATTACGGGGATGCGGAGCACCATGCTGAGATTTACTAAACACCGAAAATCGCGGTGCGCCACGAACGCGTGCCTCTTGCCGCTTTTCTCCCTGGCGCTGATGCTGACGTTTTCGGCCTGCGGCGGGAGAGGCTCTTCTGGCGGATCACAACAAGGCGCCTCGCTCTCGGGGAATTGGCAGTTCACGATGGCCTCGCAGAGCGATGGAAATGCGGGCGATCCGACCTTCAGCGGTGGCCTGCAAGGAGGATTTCTGCTGACGCAAAACGGCGCGACGGCGGGACAAGCGGTGTACTCGATTACTTCGTCCGCTTCGGCGCCGGGTCCATGCAACGGCGGATCGGCTCCGCTATCAGTAACGAACAGTGGGCAGACCGTGACGATCAACGCGGCGGCCGGTAGCCAGAGTTTTGTTTTAACCGGAACGTTGAGCTCGGATGGCTCGACGATGGCGGGAACTTACACCTCGACTGCGGGAACGGCGTCTGACGGTTCGGTTTGCGGGTATGCCGAAACCGGATTGTCATGGAGCGCGGTTTCGGTGCCGCCACTTACAGGGACGATTCAGGGAACATTTCACAGTACAGGCGGTAGTTACGGATTGGCGAATCAGGATTTCGCCTTAGTTGCAGGTACTGTGACCCAAGGCGAAAATATCGGCGCCAGCAACGCGACTGTGACTGGGACTTTGAGTTTTCAGGATCCCGTGACTCTGTTGAGCGACTATCCTTGCTTTCCTCTGGCATCGCTCACAGGAACAATTAGCGGTGACTCGGTGATCCTCCAAGTAATTGGCACGGACGGATCGAATCTCGGGCAGATCGGTGAGCCCGCAGGAGCGCAGTTTCTGGGAGCTACGGGAGTGAGCCCGGTGACTTACGATTCCGCGCAAGGGGGCGGCAATATCCTGCACGGAATTGGGCCGTCGTATCTGGTGGCGTCGAAGGGTTGCGGCGGCAGTTTGGGGAGCACGACGACAGCGGGCGACTTTGGCAATATCTGTCTTTCGGTCGGAAGTAGCAGCGCGTGCCAAGCACCAATTACCCTAACGCCGGCATTCCTGGCGTTCCCGACACAGGTGCTCGGCGCAGCCGCGAGTTCGCAGACAATCACGCTCGCGAACAACACCAGCGCACCGCTTGGTCCATTGACTCTTAGTTTTAGTAACGAGGGCGACAATACATTTGGTGGCCAAAGCGATTTCAATGAGCTGCCCAGTTTTACTGAGCAGGATAACTGTGCCGCGTCACTCGGCACCAATTTTTCTCTCGCAGTGGGGCAGTCCTGTGCGATCACCGTAACCTTCACGCCGCAAGAGAGTTGTCCGTGGCTACCGTTCGGAGCGCCACCGACGATTGCGGGCGCCGCACCCGAGTGGTGTCCACTCACGCAGAGCGCGCTGGTAACGGTCCATAGTCCCTCTAGTCCCGACACCGATACCGCATTTACGGTGCCGGCGACCGGTGTGGCGCGGAGCGCGCTTCAACCTTCGGTGCAAGAACTCGATTTCGGAGCGGAAGAACAAGTGAATCCGCCGGAAGCGAGTGTGCCCCAGACTCTCTCGTTTACGAATGTGAGCGGCTCTCCGGTGCAAATTCTGGGACAGGCAACTTGCGTGAATCCGCAACATGGGCAGAACCTGCTCCCTCATCCCTTGTTGGCAAACAGTCCAGTCGCCGGATTGCAGGTGGTGAGCAACGGATCGGGCAGTCTTCCGATTACGGCGAACGGAGAGACCATCAATTACACGTGCGACAGTGACGACAGCAGTAAGCTACCAAACTTTCAGATTTCTGAAGACACGTGCACCGGAAATCTGTTGGCTGCGCAGGCGTCCTGCAATATTCAGGTTACCTATGTGCCACAACCGAAGACCAATGTGGGCAACGGGCTGGATTATTTTCTCGAACTGAACACCCTGCAGTGTGCGGGCGCAGTCACGACCGACTGCGAAATCGATAGCGGACGGTTTCCGGTGGAACTGCGTTCGAATTCCGCGAGTCCCTTGCGCATGACGCCTGGGGCAGGACTGGACTTCGGGAATCAGACACAAGGGAAGAGCACCGCACCCTTGACCATTACGCTGCTCAACGATCCGAATCTCGCGACCACCCAAACGGTCACGTTCATCGGAAAGATCACCGCCAGTGGCAGTTATTCCGAGTCCGACGATTGTCCGATCAGCCTGGCGCCGGGCAGCAGTTGCACCTTGACGGTTACTTTCAAGCCCGGTGTCACGGGCTTCATTCCCGGAACGCTCACGATCAATTATCAGCAGGAACCGCTGAACCTGCCGCAAGTGGTGTACCTGCGCGGGACCGGACAATAAACGATGCGACTCAATTTCAGGAGGGCGGCAGTGGTGATGCGACGATGGGTTCCTTTTCTTATGACGGCGGCGATGATGTCATTTCTTGCCGGATGCGGAGGAAGCACCGCGAACGTGCAAAACCCTCCACCGCCCCCACCGCAGAATGTGACGATCGCCTTTCAACCGGAGCCCGGAGCGGCGCTGTCTGTTGGATCTGCTGAAAATGTGACGGCTGTCGTTACGAACGATCCGGACAACGACGGAGTGAGCTGGGAGTTGACCTGCCAGGCAGATCCGAAGAATCAAAACGGCCTCTGCGGCACACTGAGCAATCCGCATACCGCCAGCGGAAGCCCGGTCACCTACACCGCACCGGCTACTCTCTCCACAAATAGCACGGTGGTTGAAATCGTGGCGCTATCGACGAACAGTCCTTCGGTGAACGTAGTGGCGCCGCTGACGATTGGTAGCTTCAATGGCAGTTTGCAGGCGGGGAACTATGTACTGCAACTGCAGGGAGTCGATGGCTTCTCTGTGCCGTATCAGTTCGCGGGCGTGATCGCCGTCGATGGACAAGGAGGTGTGTCGGGCGGGGAGCAAACTGCCAATTCAGGTGGGGTTTCCGACAACGCCACCTTACTGAACACGAGCAGTTATTTTCTCGGCGGCGACGGCCGCGGAACGATCACACTGAACTGGAGTGACAGCAGCAGCAACGCAGGCACAGAAATTTTCAGCTTCGTCTTCCTCAACAATTCGCAGAATCCCGAAGCGCTAGTCTCGCAAATTGGATTGGATACTACCGGCTATTCCGCGACCGGAACCATGGATCTGCAACAGACTACGGTCGCAGCGCCGTCGGGTAGCTACGCCTTCGCAATGACCGGCACAGATGTAGTCGACAGCCAAGCGCTCGCTTTCGGAGGCGTCTTGGAGATCGCGGCGGGACAGACCACGATCTCCGGCGTCACCGACGAGTTCATCGGAGAAAAGCAGAAGATCAGCGATGGCTCGTTCGCTACGGGCTCGCAGGTGACTTCGGGACCCGATGCCTTCGGCCAAGTGACAATCAAGCTGGTTGGTTATCTCGATGGCATCCACTCTAAGCCAGTGACGGCCATCTTGACGGGCTATATTGTGGACTCCGGCCATATACAGCTAATTGAGAGCGACAACACCGCGACCACGAGCGGCTTTGCCTCAACCGGTGGCCTCGCGATTGCCCAAGCCTCGGGCGCTTACGGTACGTTTGGCAATGGATCGCTATCAGGAAATTACACGTTCGGAGTGACAGGCGTTGACCTCTACCAAAGCAATCTCGTTCCGGCGACTTTGACTTCAGCCGGTGTATTCACCGCCGATGGTCAAGCCGACGGAGCGCTGACGAGCGGATTCACCGACACCTTTCTTCAGCTCAACTGCGTGCAAGAAAGCTGCAAGACTGGAGGAATCGAAGGAGCAGAGATCAGTGCAGCATTTACCGGTATTTATGCGGTCGATTCCGCCAGCGCCTCTTGCGGGGCCGACAGTGGAACGGTGGTGAGTGGAACCGGCCGCGCCTGCCTTACGCCGGCCGATTTTAGTCCCGTGCCAAGTCCCAGCTATAGTCCCCAAATGTTCTTCTATCTGACCGGCCTAAGCGGATCGGGTCAGCCTGCGGCCCTGGTGCTCGGCTTCGGAGCAGTTGGGCCTTCTCCTAACCTGCATTATCCCTGGATTGGATCGGGCCTTGCTTATGCGCAAACCGCTGCCACACCAACTTTCAGCGGCCTCTACGGCGCGAGTTTCACGCAGGAAAATGGCATCGAAACCGACGGCACGGCCCAGATGACGGTGAACTCCGCCAACACGCCGCCTCTTTCGGGAACCGCCGACGCAAGCGCTCAACTGGGAAACGGCTTCCTCGGCAACTTCGGTACTGCGACATCCGACAATTTGCCAGGAACTCTGAACGCCGATCCGAATGCACCCATCGCCAGCGTTTTCACGAATCCAATTTCGTTGGATTACTACTCCATCGA
Source organism: Terriglobales bacterium (assembly GCA_049520915.1). Taxonomy (GTDB): domain Bacteria; phylum Acidobacteriota; class Terriglobia; order Terriglobales; family Acidobacteriaceae; genus Acidiflorens. The sequence continues at coordinate 93,933 of JBEKPH010000006.1, read as the reverse complement.
TTCGAATCAAGGTTTCTTCGTCGAGACAGACTTGGTTAACGGACCGTATCAGACGGGGCAAGTAACGCTGGGCTACTACGCGACACAGTGCCAAGTTACCGTCCCTCCCACAAATTGTCCGACATCTGAGGAGGTTCAAAAGCGCAAGCTTACGCGGAAATGAGCGGCCATTTTCTTGGAGCCCCGCCCAAATCTGATAGCGCCAAACGCAGCGAACGGCTGCTGATGGAAGAACTGGAGCCCAGTCTGTTGTTCCGCTGGTTCGCGGTTTGGCGATCGACTATCAGGTTTGGGATGCGACGGTGTCCAGTAGGAACCGGGACCGCCTGATCTTCGGCATCATAGACCCCTACTCCGGCAGCATTGCCTGAAGTGACGCTAGGACATCACATCAGCGTTGACTTCTAATCCGATAAAAACTATTAGCGAGTTAGAGGATGTCTGGCATTGGTGCCATCTCAGCGAACCGATAGTTATGGCGGTTCGATCGGAAATCGGTCCCGCTTCTTGCTTCAAGTGGTCGAAGCACTAGTTTCGGTGTGGGGCGGTAACCGAGTGGCCGTCCGCATTGCGCCGGGCGGCAGATGGAATGGCATGTCCGATAGTGATCCAGAGGCGTTGTTCGACCATGTGGCACAGGAATCAAATCAGTTCGGCGTGGCCTATCTGCATATCATCGAGCCGGGTAGGAAGAAATGTAGTCATCGCAGAGGGGCGGTATGCGATTGCGGCGGCACGGCTCCGAAAGATATTAAACGGACAATCATCGCAGCCGGGGGCTTTGAACCCGGAACTGCCGAGGAGGTCGTCGAGAACGGCGATGCCGACCTGATTGCGTTCGGGCGGCATTTCTTATCGAATCCCGATTTGCCAAAGCGTATCCAGTTCGGGCTGCCTCTGAATGCGTATGATCGCAGCACGTTCTATACCTTCGACGCTCACGGCTACACGGATTATCCGTTCTACGAACAGCGGTCGGAGTCAGTGACCTCCGCCGTCCGTTGACGAATTTGCCTTAACCAGTGCTCTCGCGAAGATGAATCAGGGTGAAACTGTTCTAGACCTCGGCTCTGGTGGCGGCATAGACGTTTTGCTTTCCTCACCTTGTGTGCAAGATTGTTCCAGTCCGCCGCAATCAGGCATGAATTCATCTCCCATTAATATTGCAGTCACGTTACAGAAACATCGCCCGCCTAATGTTCTCGAAGCTTCCGCCACGCAACAGTTCTGCGCCCTGGCCAGGCAATTCGAAGGAACGGAGATTTCAGCAATGTTTGAACAGCAGCAACCTTTTGCCAACCTCAGGCGGGTGATGGCGTCAATATTGACGATGACCATTGCCCTGGGACCGAGCGTTGTTCCCGCTTTCGCCTCTTCCGCTAAACCGGTAACCAGAACCGTGAAGGCCTTGCCAGCCACGGCGACACCGATTCAGTATCTGGTAGTGATTTTCCAGGAGAATGTCTCTTTCGATCACTACTTTGGAACTTATCCCAATGCGCTGAACCCGAAGTTTGAAAATAAATTCACGGCGGTCGCGAATACTCCAACAGTCAACGGACTCACCAACGCGCTGATTAACACGAACCCGAATTTGAACCCCTCGAATGGCACGGGCGCAACGAATCCGTTCCGCCTCGATGTCGGCCAGGCGGCTACGGCGGATCAGGATCATGGCTACACGCCCGAGCAGCAAGCGTTCGACAACGGATTGATGGACCTGTTCCCACTTTACACCGGCACGGCCGGTCCGCCGCCAGGTGGGGGCGGAATCGTGGATACTAACGGTCTCGTCATGGGATATTTCGACGGGAATACCGTGACTGGCTATTGGAATTACGCTCAGCATTTCGCGATGAACGACAACTCTTTTGGAACGACGTTCGGGCCTTCGACTCCCGGGCTAATCAATCTAGTGTCGGGACAAACGAACGGTGTGATCGCAACTTTGAACGGGACCGGAGATGAAGTGGCGGGGGGTCCGGATGGTTCGTTGACCTTGATCAATGATGCCGATCCGCTGGGCGATATCTGCTCCAGTCCGTCACGGGCACAGGGAGAGATGGGAAGCCAGAATATCGGCGATCTGCTGAATGCCGCGGGTGTGACCTGGGGAGGCTTCATGGGCGGATTCGACCTTACCGTCGTGAACTCGAACGGGAGCACGGGCTGCAACCGCAGCACAACTTCGAATATCACGGGCGTCAAGGAGAACGATTACACACCGCATCATTCGTTCTTCGCTTATTGGGCGACGACCGCAAACCCGAACCACACTTTGCCGAATTCGATTGCTGAAGTCGGTAATGCAGGTCCGGCGAATCACCAGTACGACATCAATGAATTTTACGCGGCAGCGGCAGCGGGAAATCAGCCGGCGGTCAGCTTCCTGAAGGCGCCTTCCTATCAGGATGGCCACGCTGGATACTCGGACCCGATTGACGAGCAGGATTTCGTGGTCAACACGATCAACTTTCTGGAAGGACTGCCCACTTGGAGCAACACCGCTGTGGTGATTGCGTATGACGACTCCGACGGATGGTACGACCATCAAATGCCGCCGATCGTCAATACTTCAACCGGACCGGCCGATGCTCTGACTGGACCTGGCGTTTGCGGCACGGCCGCCACCTCGCTGCCGGGCTACAATCCGGCAGCAAATCCGCATGCACTTGGCCGCTGCGGCTACGGTCCGAGGTTGCCACTGTTGGTTATTTCACCGTGGGCGCGGCAGAACTTTGTCGACCATACGGTGACCGACCAGACGTCGATCATCCACTTCATCGAAGACAATTGGCTGGGCGGACAACGCATTGGCCAGGGCTCATTCGATACGATTTCAAGCTCCATCGCTCAGATGTTTAACTTCAAAAAAATCAGAGCGAATGGGACGTTGCTCTTGAATCCGCTTACTGGAGAAAAACAGAAGCCGTAAACGCAACACCTTCGATTCAGTCTGGGCGGGCATGCGAGAATCGATTCGCATGTCCGCTCTTGTGTTTGGTTCATCAGTCAGTAGGAACGCGACTGCGTGAGGAGAATCATCTTTGGCGATTACACGGCGCGTGTTTCTGGCGCAAAGCGGTCTGACGACAATGGCTTTGGCCATGCGCCAGGGAATGTCTCATGCGGCAGTTCACCCGGCCGAGCCTAAGTTTCGCACCGAGCTAAATACCAGCAAGCTCGCGCAATTTGTCGATCCTCTGCCACTGCCGGAGGTCATTGCGCCGAGTGGCCATCGTCCGAGTCCGGAGGATGCCACGGTGCAGATTCCTTACTACCGGATCGCGATGCGAGAGTTTGAAGGTAAAGTTCACCGGGACATGAAGCCGACTCGCCTTTGGGGATATGGGTCGAGTTCTCCAGGACCGATCTTTGAGACACGCAGTGGAGAGGGCTTGCTGGTGGAGTGGGTGAATGAGTTGCCGGAAAAGCACTTTCTGCCTATCGACCATGGCATCCACGGCGCGGAGGCGGACAAGCCCGGAGTGCGAACGGTCGTTCATATGCATGGGGCTAAAGCTCGACCGGAGAGCGATGGATATCCTGAGAACTGGTATGTGCCGGGCAAGTCGGCCGTGTGTCATTATCCCAACCGGCAGGATGCGGCAATGCTGTGGTATCACGACCATGCATTAGGAATAAATCGGCTCAATGTTTTTGCGGGATTGCTTGGCGCATTTTTTGTGCGCGACGAATTTGAAGATTCGCTGGGGTTGCCGCGGGGCAAGTATGAAATCCCGTTGTTGATTTTCGATCGCATCTTCGATCTGGAGGGTCAGCTCAACTATCCCGTATCGGGCGATGCGAACTCGCCATGGGTACCCGAGGTTTTTGGCGATGCCGTCCTTGTGAATGGAAAGCTTTTCCCTTATCTGGAAGTTGATGCGCGGAGGTATCGCTTTCGTGTGCTGAATGGGGCCAATGGCAGGTTCTTTCATTTGACGCTGGACGCTGGTGATCCATCGAACGCGTTGACTTTTCAGCAGATTGGGACCGACCAGGGACTGCTGTCGGCACCAGTCACGCTACCGCGGGCTTCGCTTGCGCCTGGTGAACGCGCCGACCTGATTGTCGATTTTTCGGGATGTAGCGGAAGCAACGTAAGTCTCAAGAATGACAATTTAAATATCTTGCAGTTTCGCGTGGCAAGGCGGACGGAGTCGTCCGCCCCCTCAAGCGACGAAAGTGTGGTTCCCAAGAACCTGAGGCCGGTCCCAAAGATTGCGGAATCTTCCGCCGTAAAGACTCGAATGCTCACGCTGGTGGAGATTGACGACCTCGTCCAGCGGCCGGTGAAGATGTTATTGAACAATGCGCATTGGAGCATGCCGGTGACAGAGAATCCAGTTCTCGACTCGATTGAAATTTGGAATCTGATCAACTTAACGGACGACGCTCATCCCATCCATCTGCATCTGGTGCGGTTTCAGATTCTTGATCGCAGGGCTTTTAATATTGCCGCCTATTGGGCGACAGGCGAGGTCAAGTACACGGGAGCGGTGGTGCCTCATGAGCCGGTCGAGTCGGGGTGGAAAGATACGGTGCGGGCCGATCCGGGCATGGTGACGCGCATTATTATTCGATTCGAAGGCTTCACGGGGCGCTATGTTTGGCACTGCCACATCCTTGAACACGAGGATAATGAGATGATGCGGCCATTTGACGTGGTGGCGCCGTAACCGGATGGAGGAAAGTGGCGCGGGATGCCCCATACCATGCTTTTCTGAGCATCTTTTCTGTCGGTTACCAGCCTGATCGAGTGCCGGCGGACAGTGGAGGTGCCATCTTGGGACGGAAGCACGGCGATTGGATCAGTCACTTTGAGTGGAGGGACGGCAACCCTGACCAAGCCTGGCCCAGTCCCAGGCTGGAGCGATCTCTGAAGTTGCAAAATAGCGGGTTTCGGCCTGAAGAACAGAAGTTCCGGCGAGAAGCATAGCCACCACTTCCTCCCATTTGTCTGCACCGACCACGGCCATTCGCGCGATAGGATCGGTATATTTCTGGAGAAAACGCATCTCATTCCAACGTGCTTTCCAATCCGCGCCCTCCATCTGCGAGAGATCCGCGAGGATCCCAATCGGCCGTTCTTTCCTTTCCTTGATGAGAAATTCGATCTGCGGCTCAAACGCCTTGACTTCATCGCCGCTCATTCTTCCGATAACCTTGAACCCGAAAGCATATCCCCTGCTTTCCTTAAGCTTTTCAATCATCGCCGCCATTCTCCTTATTAAGTTGCTTGCAAAACGAAATTCCGATTTAGCAGTTTAGCCCCGAAACGAAGTCCTAGTCGTGGAGCACAACGTTCAGGAGTGAACTATGAATTTGTAATGCATCGCCAGCGTGATAATCAATGAAGCCCAATCTCCTAAACCTGTTCATGAAAAAGCTAACCCGCGGGCGGCTTGTGCCCACCATCTCCGCGAGGGTTTCTTGACTGAGTTTGGGAATAGCAACTTGCGAGTTTCCATCCTTGCCGAAGCGAGCGAGCAAGAGCAGAAGGCGAGCCAGTCGTTTCTCACTGGAATTGAAAAGCTGGTCAACCAAATCTGCTTCGTACTGGATATTCCGGGCCAGCAAGTATGCCACGAACATATCGGAAAATGCCTGTTCGCGGTGAAGCACTTCCATCATGGTCTTCTTATCGATCCGCATCACAGAGCAATCGGTCATTGCGGTTGCGGAGCATAGGCGGAGAGGCTGCCCCGTAAGGCAACCTTCTCCGAAGAAATCGCCCTCGTTCAGAATGCCGGTTGTGGCTTCCTTCCCGGTCTTCGCCACAACTGTGAGCCGTACTTTTCCTTTCCGTATATAAAAAACAGCGTCGGACGAGTCGCCCTGAATAAAAATCGATTGCTTTTTGGATACGGACGGCTACGGAGTGGGGATTAACACTTTTATTCTCTCCGCAGCGGGCGGGAGCGAGGGACTAGGGTTTGCCATCCCGGCACGAATCGTGCGTTTTGTATACGAGAACCTGCGCGAGTATGGGCATGTGCATCGCATCGAGGTCAAGGCAGGTGCGCTTCAGAAGTCTCATAAACGCTACTCCGCGAAAAAACGCGAACGAAAGGAAGCATAGAGGTCACATGTCCTCTGTTCTGACTCGTTAAGGTCATGGATACACTCCAATCTGTTCGTTAAAATCGCGCGCGGTTTATTTGCAGAGTGTACCAAACTGACCATATTGCAAAGTTGAAATCGGACATACTTGCATGCAATGACAAACGCGAGTGAAAAGAAGAGATAACGAGTTGTGAGACTGCTAAAGAATCGGAAATCATTCAGCAGTCGAAGGAACCGATAACGACAACAAAACTATCATTTGCAATTGCTAGATCGAAGAATCTCGCACGTCGCCGAGAAGAGAATGATCCATCTCACGCAAGGAAGAGCATGCCTTGAGGCACAGCTCACGGAGACTCTGCAAGCATGACAGCCAAACTTGCTACCGTAGACCACCACATTCCGGCGGGTGTTGAAGTTCCTGGCGCCATGGACCACAGGAGCATCGTTCCCAGCTGCGTTAGCGACAAGCCGCGAGGTCGCTTTATGCAATTCGACTCCGGATACCTCTCGCCTTACTTCGTCACAGATCACGAACGCATGGAAGTTGCCTTCGAGAACGCTTACATTCTCATTCACGAAAAGCAAATCGGTTCTAAGCAGGACCTCCTCCCACTACTAGAGCAGATCACAAAGAGTGGCAGGCCGCTGGTCATAATCGCAGGGGATGTTGGGGGCGACGCGCTGGCTACTCTCGTCGTGAGGAATCTGCATGGCCCGCTGCAAGTTGCCGCCGTCAGGACAGCCGGCTCTGGGGATCAGGGCGAGAGAACGTTGCGGAGCATTGCCGTCCTCACTGGTGGCAAGGCTATCACCGAAGGCCTCGACACCCAGCTAAAAAATGTAAAGATTTCCGACCTCGGTCAGGCCGCGAAGATCACCATCGGCAAGAACAACACTGTGGTCGAGGTCAGGACCGCTTTCGACCAGCAAATCAGAATGCCCTTATACGCCAATCTTTCCCTTACGCCGGACGCCCGCAACAACTCGACCATCGCAGGACACCGAGAACTTGCGCGACGCGAGCAATGAAAGTACAGAGGAGATTCAGGAACATGAATATTTTCAAATATGTCGCGGGCTTTTCGAGGTCTCGATTGGGCAAGCGGAATCTGGTTTGTCTCTTGTCGTTAGCCCTGTGCTTCGTGGCTTGGCCTCAAAATTTGTTTGCTGATCAAGACCAGAGCGCACAAGCACCGACGCCGTCCCAAGACCAGCAGGGCGCACAGTCGCCGTCATACACTCAACAGACTCCCGAGCAGTTGCAGCAGTTGGTCGCGCCGATTGCGCTGTATCCGGACTCGCTGGTGGCGCAGATTCTGGCGGCTTCGACCTTTCCTGAGCAGGTCGTCGAGGCTGACCGCTGGGTGCAAGCGCATCCTGATTTGAAGGGCGCCGATTTGGGTAAGGCGGTGGACCAACAACCCTGGGACCCAAGCGTCAAGGCCCTCGCTGCATTTCCATCCGTTCTGGGAAACATGGACAAGAATCTCTCCTGGGCATCGTCTCTGGGCGACGCATACTACAACCAGCAAGCGAACGTTATGAATGCGGTGCAAGTGATGCGCCGGCGGGCGCAAGAATCGGGCAATCTCAAGACCACTCCACAGCAAACTGTGTCGACGCAAAACTCTGACATCAGCATTGCGCCGTCCGACCCGGACGAGGTTTACATCCCCGCGTATGATCCGTGGGCGGTTTATGGAGGACCCGTAATGGCGTGGCCGGGATGGTATCCGTATCCCGGAATCTGGTTTGGCGGCCCGTACCTTTCCTTCGGAATGGGGTTCGGGGTCGGCTGGTATGGCGGTTTTGGCTGGGGCTGGAATAACTGGGGGTTCAACTGGCGCGGCGGATACGGACTTTACGGCGGAGGCAGGTACTTCTCCCGCAGCAATACGTTTTACAACCGGAACAGCTACTACCGAGGAGGAGGCGAGCGGGGCGTAGCCAGGAACGTGCAACGCGGGTCGAACGGCACCCGAGGCGGATCGAACGCTCGCGGCGGATTTAACGGCGAACGCGGGGGAGAAAACGCCCGTTCCGGCGCGAGCGGCAGAGCTTTCAACGGAAACAGTCGAGCGGCACGAGGATACGCTGCAGCGCGCGGACAGAGCGGAGTTCGTTCGGGCGCGTTCAGCGGCTACCAGCGCGGCGGACAGGCGCGAGGCTCATCCTCACGCGGAAGCGCCAGTATGGGCGGCGGCGCGCGGGGCGGCGGTTTCGGTGGTGGCACGCATGGCGGTGGCGGAGGTCACGGTGGTGGCGGCCGTCATTGAGTCTGATGTTCCTTCCATGTTCCGGGTAGTTTGCAAAAGTTAGAAATGGAGAGAAGCCATATGCGACGAACGACGCTGAACTTCGACAAAATTGCTTGGGCCGACCTTTCTAAGCTGGTGGCGGTCGCGATCGTTTTGACGATGTGCCTACCTACGCGTTCCATGGCGCAGCAGCCAGGCCAGAAAACATTTTCATCGCCGGAAGATGCAAGCCGGGCAATCTTCACGGCAGCGCAGGGCAACGACGAAAAAACGATGCTCAATATCCTTGGACCAGACGGGAAGCAGATCGTCTCGTCAGGTGACGAATCCGAGGATGCCACCAGCCGCGCCAATTTTGTGGAGAAATATCAGGAGATGCACCGTTTGGTGAAAGAACCGGATGGAACCACCACCTTATACATCGGAGCGGAGAACTGGCCCACGCCGATACCGCTCGTGAACCACGGAGATTCGTGGTATTTCGACACTGAGGCGGGTAAGAAAGAGATTTTGTACAGACGAATTGGCCAGAACGAAATATCGTCCATTCGCGTTTGCCAGGAACTCGTCGCTTCGCAAAAGGAATACTACTCCGCACAGCACAACGAGTACGCTGAGAAAATCCTCAGTGATGAGGGACAACACAATGGTCTCTATTGGAAAGCCGTGGACGGGGCACCAGAGAGCCCCATCGGACCGCTGGTGGCGGCGGCAGTTGCAGAGGACTACTCCAAGAGCCAGGGGGACGCTCCGACCCCCTATCGGGGATACTATTTTCACATCCTGACTCGTCAGGGGAAAAACGGACCAAGTGGCGCGAAGAGTTACATAGTAAACGGCAAAATGACCGGCGGCTTTGCTTTCGTGGCCTATCCAGCGGAGTACAGATCGTCCGGCGTGATGACATTCATTGTTAACCAGGACGGGGTAGTTTACGAAAAAGATCTTGGTAAGAAGACCGATGTTGTCGCCAGGAGCATGAAGGAATACAACCCCAATTCGAGTTGGCAAAAGGCTGAAGAACAGCAGGAGGAGACTGCCAGCGACGAGCACGCCAAGTAAGATGCATTCTGCCTCTGAACTCGCTCTGGCGGGTTCATGTCCGATTCGCACACTGCAAAATATGACTCTTCAGAATCCGCATCCAGCATTGGGCGGTTGCCAACACCGAGTAACCCTTTGGATCGCCGCCAGCGCGATGGATCTGAGTTCGCTGGAGTGCGCACATAGATCTAACTAAAGCCTCACCAACCGTGGCGGGCAGAGAACCATCGTGCCGTTGTGGTCGCTGGCCGTCTTTCTTTGTTGGCTGTCATTCTTGTCTGACGCCGCTGTAGAAGCGGGAAAGTTATTCCTCGCTAGGCTCAAACGTCAGCGCGACTGCCATGCAGCCAGCAAGCGGCGCAGACCTTCTCGCGCCGGGGCATTGTTGCGATCGAGCTTTAGCACAAGTCCATATTCATAACGCGCCAGACGATAATCGCCGCGCGCGGTTGAGGAATCGGCCTGTCGAAGCAGATCCGGGATGTCCTGCCGGCTGAAACCGTCTACCGTCGAAGCCGCTTCCGGAGCACTTTTTTGGGCAGACGGCTTTAGTGCGGCTGGCGGTACGCTTTGCTTGTCATCATCGCGGGAGGCAGAAGACGCGGTAAGTGAGCCATGGACAGTTGAATTGTCGGTCGCAGGTTGCTGGTGGTCACTCGACTCAATGGTTTGAGATGAAGCGGCCTGTGACGAATCGAGAGGCTTCTGGGACGTCGCCGCTGGTGATGTCGGGGCGCCAGAGATGGTTGCGCTTTCACTTGTCGGATGATCGCTTGATGACTGGGCAACTACCGGCTGCAGGGTTGGTACGGCTGCGGGACTCGAGGCCCCGGGATTTGCGGATACTTGTGAAGCGGCCGCCGGAGCATCCGCCGCCTCTGGATTCTGAGCGCGGACGGGCGCGACGTTGTGCTCATCCGCAGGGCGCGGAACCTGCGTGGAGGACTCGCTGGGCTCTCCAGTGCCCGAAATCAACGCTCTGATCTTGGTCTCGAGTTTCGCAGCAAACGGAGGAAACACGCCTGTTTGCGAACGGATATAGAAAGCCCAACTCGCCGCTGCGATGAAAAGGAGCGCAAAGCCCAGAATCATACGCGGCCAGATTCGCGGTGGAGTTGTTTCGAACTGAGGGGCACGCCGGGCGCTGGCTGCGGCTGGCGACCGGTTGGCAACCACCCTTTCTGCGGTCGCGGTCGCGGCCAGAGTGAGCGGCGCGCGAACAGATTGATCGAGGAAGGCCTGCCGCATTTCCTCGCAAGTCTGGAATCGATCCCGTGGGTCTTTGGCGAGGGCTTTGCGAATCACGGCATCGATCCCGCCGGGAATCGCCGGGTTAATGAGCGATGGCGCGACAGGATCCTCGTTTACGATCTTGTAGAGGACGGTTGCGACATCACCGGCAAAAGCTTTTTCGCGGGTCAGCAATTCATAGACAACGGCACCCAGGGAGAAGATGTCGGCGCGATGATCCACTTTCTTGCCGGCGATCTGCTCGGGAGCCATGTAGCCAAGCGTACCGAGGACCATCCCGGTTTGCGTGAGGGATGTGTTGTCGATCTTGGCAATTCCGAAGTCGAGGACTTTAATGACGCCCTGGTCGGTCACCATGAGGTTGGCCGGTTTAAGGTCGCGATGAATGACGCCGCGGGCATGTGCAAAACCGACCGCAGCCAACATTTGGTCAGCCCAAGCGAGAAGCGTTGAGAGGGAAGGCACGCCAACACGAGCCAATAACTCGGCGAGGGTGGTGCCTTTGACGAACTGCATGCTCAAGTAAATGGCGCCGTTTTCCTCGCCAACGTCGTAGATGGTGATGATATTGGGATGATCCAGTCCGCCGGCCGCTTTGGCTTCTTGTTTGAGCCTTTCGATCATCTGGGCGCGATCCGGAGCGTTATTGTCGATCAGAATGGTCTTGAGCGCGACAGTACGGGCAATTACGGGGTCGAATGCCTTATAGACAGCTCCCATGGCGCCGCGCCCTAATTCTTCCTGAATCTGGTAACGGCTCAATGCCGTGAGGTGCGACTGACTCGAAGGATGCGCGCGCCCAGTCGTGGGCTCATCAGCAGATCCCCGCCGCTCAACCCGGTCGTTGGGTGGTTTTTCCAATTCCATGAGAAATCTCTAGTGCGCCGTTATCGCAAATATGCGTAAACGCACAAGTTATGGAGTCTACGCACTCATCTTCAATCATAGCGCCGACAAGTTTTGCTTCCCACTTACTTTAGTTTTAATTGGGCTATCTATCTTCTTTCACCCGCTCGTTCCCGGGAGAAAATGTATGCTTGCGGACTTTTATGAAGTTGTGGAAGCCTATTTGTTTCTCCCGTCGTTCGAAGCGGCCAAGCGAGGCGTCTTGTCTCGAACACTGCTGCGTCGCGATTGTTCTCGTCGTTGTTTTTGTGGGCGGAGCATCGATCACGACGAGCGCCAAAGACGCGGCCCTGACCGCGGTAGTTTTGTTCGACGGCACTCAGGGCGCGGCGTATGTACAGATCACGGAAGCAGCAGTCAATGGAAAGATCGAAGTTCGCAGCTGCGACGGGGTTTCGAGGCTCGACAAGAATACTTATAATGGGCTTCCGCGAGTGTCAATGGTGGGAGCTAGCTCGCTTCAGCGCGGCGCCGACGGCGTGCTCACGCTAACCGCAAACGGCAAGTCTGTATGCGTTCTGCCCAGCAATCTGAAATTCGAACGGAGCGTTGAACTCACGCCAGCGGCGGCAGCTGAACAAGCCACGATTCGAGGGACGCCTGCCTCCTCCTCGCCTCGCGATGCGGTGATCCCAGGCTTCAAGCCCGGTGTGCAGTTGGTGTTTATCGCCGCGCCGGACGTTGAACTTGCCGACTTCCTGCGTGCGCAACGAGCAAATACGCTCAGCGACTGGGAGGATTTCTCAACGCGTTATCCGTCTTCCGAACGGCGAGTTTCTGCTCAAAATACCATCGCGGCATTTCATCAGCAGGCAGCCGAAGCTGCTTTTGCGCAGTTTCAAAGTTCGAGCGGCGCCAAGAAGCAAGACCTCGCTATGCTGCGGCAGGCATTCTTGGAGGCACAGTCCGCCAGCCAGGCATCTCCCGATTTCAAGCCCGCCGCGCGGTTAATGGACGACATATCGCGAGAATTGGACAACCTGGCGCGACCCGATCAGACACGACTGCAGGCGTACCGAAAAGCCGTGCAAGACCATGCGTCTGGATATTCGCAACTGTCTGCTGCCAAGGTGCACGTAGAACGTCTGTTGGAAGTGCGGCCAGGCTATGCTCCGCTGCTTAGTCTGCAGCGCGAGATTGCCGCCGAGCAGCGGAAACTGGATACCGCCATCGTGAACGCGCAGGTGTTGATCGCAGAATCGCATTACGATCAGGCCGTCAACTCGCTGGGTGCTTATCTCGCCTTCGCTTCCGAAATGCCCCGCGTGGATGGCGTGATCAATGCGGCGTTTCAACACTACTACGATAACGGACAGAAGCAGTCCGCCCATCACGAGTGGGAAAAAGCAATCACGGAGTTTGGCAAAGCGGCGGCCTTCCGGCCCGACCGCAAGGATGTCCAGACGGCGGCCGACAACGCTGCGGCTCAACTCGAGGCCCAGCGCAATCAACAGGCGGTAGACGCTGCTGTTCTCGAAAGCGACCAATACGCGCGCAAGAAGCAGTTCGTCGAGGCCTATGGCGTACTCGCCGACTTACCTGAGAAACAACGCGCCTTGGTAACGCCACAGCTGACAGCGTTGTCGCACGATTATATTGGCGCCGCAGTGCAGCGCGCCCAGAAAATCCAGGAGTCGCACCTTCCGATCAAAAACCCGGCTGACGAGAATGCGGCGCTCGAGGCCTATGTTTTGTGGGATCGTGCCAGCGCTTTAGGAGATGACCCGGCGATCACCCTCAAACGCGACTTCCTTTCCGCCAAGATCAGTGCTTACTATCTCGACCAAGCCAATCGATATCTACAGAAAACTTCGGGATCCGGAGCCGGTGTGGGGTGGCTTTACCTGAAACAAGCAGCGCGCTACGGGATTACCGATCTCGATACCCTAAAAGAAGAGATGGCCCGTTACGAACCACTGTATCAACGGCGATCCCAACTCTCGGTCAGCATCGTATTTCGCGATCAAACTTCACGTCGCGACAGCCATGGTTTTGCCGACCAGCTTGCAGACGCGATAACCAGCGGACTCGATTCTCTAGGGACGCCGATTGCGGTCATGCGGAATCCGTCGGAGGCGGAGGAGGCTCAACATCCGAATTTCACGCTTGTCGGGCAGGTTTTGGAACATCGCATAGTCAAGAATGCACACCTGGAAGCTCCGGAATCGAAATACCGGGCGGGCGCGCATGAGTCGAAAAATCCGGCTTGGCTGCAAATTGAAAGTGAATATGAAACCGCCCAGCAGCAGCTTATCTCGGCTCAACATGCGCTGGCCGACGCCCAAGGGCAACACAAGAAGAAGCAAGCAATCGCAGATGCCACGGACGCGGTGCAGCAGGCACAGAAGAGCGTCGACGAGTTGCGACATAAGTTGGACACGACCGAGCAGAGCCGCCAGGAGATCGTTGTTGAGTCTTACCACTACACAAAGAAGACCATTGATCTGACCGCGTCGGCGGAGATCGAATTCCAGTTTCGCGATCCGACGGGTAATCTTTTCGGCCAGCCTGTCGACGTGCATAAGGAAAAACACACCACGACCATTGTTTTGCAAGATGTCAAAGCGGATGACACTGCCGGAATCACCAACCAGGGCGTGGAGCCCGACGGGGCCCAGCTTCTGACAGATCTGGAAATTGATTCCCGAAATGCCCTGGTGAAAGCGGTGCGAGAAAAAGTGACGGAACTGCCGGCGGAAGTCCTGCAGGCGGCGAGAACACTGGCGCAACAAGGCGACAGCGACGGAGCCGCGGAATTGTACGTTTTGTACTTGAATGCGACGCCTCAGACCGCGTCTTCCGGACGAGACGAGGCAGTCAAGTTTCTGCGCGATCAGTTCAATTTAGCGTTGTCGGCCGATACTAAGCTGTGAGCAGTGCATTGACCGCATTCGGCGCCTATCAGAACTCTCCAGCGAACCCCGTTTGGTCTCAGGTACCTTGGTACTCTTTCCTTTTGTGTTTTCAGGCGCAGAATAGAACGTGATCGTCGAGTGGCAGCGCCAAGGAAAGATCACTCTCCCCTGCCGCAATTGTTTTCTCAGATCCCGCATTTTGGAGTCGCGCCATGGCTGAGCTGTTTCTCAAGTTTGAAGACCGGGTCTTACAAGAGCTCTTGCTTTCTGGCGGCACCGTCACCATTGGCCGTCAGCCAGACAACGTCTTTCGTATCGACAATCCTGCCGTCTCCGGATATCACGCCCGGATCTACGCGGAAGGCGATCACTATGTCATCGAAGACGTTGAGAGCTTTAATGGCACTTACGTCAATGATCAACGCATCAGCAAGGCGGTGCTGAAGGACGGAGACAACGCCACGATCGGCAAGCACACGATCGAATTTCGTGACGAAGTACGTCCGGTCGCCGCACCGTATGGAACTGTTAATGGCGTCGTTGGCCTGCAATTGCCCATGCCGCCACAACTTGATCCCACTATGGTCTTGGACACGGCAAAAGCGAAAGAAATGCTCACTCAAGCCGCAGTCGCAGCCTCCTCTGCCGGCTCGGTTGTGGTCCGGAGAGTCGGCATGGCTCAAAGCCTGCCGCCAGTCAAAACCACTCAAGTACATCAGACCATTGGCACGCTGAGCATCGTCAAAGGCCGAACTGATCAGCAGCGCTACGTCCTGACCGGCAAACTGACCCTGATCGGTAAATCGAAGATGGCCGGCATTCGGCTAAAGCGCTGGTTTGCTCCCCGCGTTGCAGCCTTGATTTACCGAGCCGAAGATGGTTACTTTATCGCCGCTTCCGAAAACGCGGTGACCATCAGGGTGAATGATATCGTGGTCGAGGGCGGCCAAAAGCAACTCGAATCAGGTGACGTAATCGAAGTCGCAGATATCAAGGGTGTTTTTGCTACATAAGTGGGACGCTCGGAGGCTGAGGTCTGTCTTTTACTGAACTTTCTGAAACTCCGATTTAAAGTGCAATCTCCGTAATTTGGGAAACCTTCGAATACGCGGGACGGCACCGGCTGACTCTCGTTCGGAAAGTAAGGCGAGAGCCCTCGCGGTCAGCAACGGGCTAGTCGCGCGCGCCAAGTGGTGGACCTCGGCTAGTGGCTGCGCAAGCGGTCGGGCTACCCGTTACAATCGAGGATTTCTTCGGGGTCAATCCCCTGACCCACCGGGATATCCAGGCTAACCGTCTCGATACGCTCCTCTCCTTGGCTGCGCCGAGGCCCGACACTCCGACAACTCTGGGATCGCCCGCAGCCACACCCGCGTTAGTGATGAAGATGGGTGTGGCTGATTTGAGTACGATAACTGCGGCCAAGCCGTCTGATACGGTCGACCAGGGCACCTTGCCGGTGATTCTAACAATGTAATCGTGCGTTGAAAATGCTGCAGCGCCAAAGAGAGATTGGACTGGTGGACAGAGAGATCTCCCAGCCAAATGTAAATTGCGGCCGGTCCCCGCGGGTACTCGCCGGAAGCCTCTGCCGCGTCGCGAGTTTTTTCGAAGTCCGCAAGCGCTCGCTGCAAAGAGCGACTGGCCTCGCCGTTTCGGCCTAACACCGTGAGGGCCCTCCCCCGGTAGTAGTTCATGTTCGCCAAGTCGATCCGCAGCATCGCATTTTCGGGATCAGGTTTGGCCATGACCTCCAATGCACTCTGGGCTCTTTGATAAATAGCCAATGCTCCAGCGGCATCTCCGTTCATCAATCGAATGTCGGCCCCCTGTTGTTGGGAAATTATGAGCTCACGTCTCTCATTAAGGCCATTGACTTCCTTCCCCAAGGTTTCGTAATAACCAATACTCTCCGCAATTAGCTTCGAACCTTCTTCCCGCGCGCCCATGTGAGCCAAAGCTTCGCCCAACATCACCAGGGATATCATCCTTACGGCGGGGTGATCATTGTGAAGAATGCGCTTTACGGCACAACCTTGGCGGGAGGAGCAAACGACATGGGCACGGTGTACAAAGTGATTCCCTGACGAGGAGAAAACCAAAGCAGAAAATGGACATTGGAGCCGCGCCTCCCGGCGGAGATGATTGAATAGTGCTAGGAGTCTCTATCAAATACGTTCCGCTCCGCTCCGCGCCGGTCTTTGGCAGTACAGTTTGCGCCATGATCGATCAGGCATTGGGTGAGTTCGAATTTGAAACCCGCTGCCGCGATATGGAGCGCCGTGTCGCCGGCATACATTTGGTGTCGGATCTGCGAAAAAAAGTGCCCATGGATGGCTCCTGAAGTCGCACCCTACTTCGGGAGCCGCGATCTGCCGTTCATGGGAACGATTTCCTCTGGTGGACCGTAACCGCGCTCATACGCCCGCGCTTGAATCGCATACCGCTTCAACTCGTTCCAGTTGCATCGGCTGGGAATATAAGGTCTACCGCAGGAACAATAGAGCGTCCAATCATTTGCAAGTCCCTCGACCAGCGGCATTAGGTATGACCCGTTGCGATACGGCGTGCTGCCAGGCAGATATCGGGTATGGCATTTGGGGCACTCGACGCAGTGGCGCACGCGGGAAGGACACATATAAAGAGAGACGACGATGTTTGCCGGCGAACCGTTCGTCAGTCTGGCGTAGCTCGCCGTGGAAACAACAAGTCGGCGAATCGCTCTGCAGTTTCTTGCGACCAGCAAATGTCCGCCGTACTCCACAAACGATAGCGAAATCGACGGTTTGGGAATGGACGCTTGCGGACTTGAATCGCGCTAATTGGACGTTTGCGGACCCGGCTACTCGCCTGAGAAAACGAACTGTGGATAGCAGTCCGAAAACGTCTAGTACCTTCGGCGGACTGGGCTATGATCTGTGCGGCGTAAGTTCAAGAATTCTGAACCCAGAAATGAATCTCGATTTCCAGGTTTGCTCGCGGGCGCGATTGACGCGCGACCCCCGATTTGACGGCAAGTTCTTTATCGGCGTCGTCGGGAGCGGTGTCTATTGTCGTTCGATTTGTCCCGCACCTACCGCGAAGGAAAAGAACGTTCGCTATTTTCCGAGTGCGGCTGCAGCCGCCGAAGCCGGGTTTCGACCCTGTTTGCGATGTCGTCCCGAGAGTTCGCCCGGAACTCCAGCCTGGCTGGGTACCTCAAATACCGTTTCGCGGGCGTTGCGCTTGATCGGCGAGAGTGGTCTTGAGGACGGTGGAGTAGAAGTTCTCGCGGAACGTTTGGGCGTTGGAGCGCGACACCTGCGGCGCTTGTTTCTGAAACATCTTGGCGCGACTCCATTCGCGGTGGCTCAGACTCGCCGTCTGCACTTCGCCAAGAAGCTCATCGACGAAACGAATCTGCCAATGAATCAGGTCGCTCTAGCCTCGGGATTCGGCTGCGTTCGGCGATTCAATGCCGGTATTCGCAAGATCTACCACCGAACGCCGACTCAAATTCGGCGCCTGGCGCGACGGACGGAGGTCCAACCCGACCATCACTACCTCTTTCGCCTTCACTTTCGTCCACCGTACCACTGGCAAGGCATGCTGGATTTTCTGGCAGCGCGGGCCACACCGGGCGTCGAAGCTGTGGAAGATGGCAAATATCGGCGGACCTTCTCCTTGAATGGCCGCGACGGATATTTCGAAGTCGCCCCCGCGGAAGGACGCGATGCCCTTCTTCTACGGATTGCTTTCAGCGATCCTCAGTCGCTGTTTTTCATTGTGGAACGCGTCCGCTCGATGTTCGATTTGAACGCGGATTGGGCCGCGATCGTGCAACATCTTAGAGGTGATCCCGTCTTGCGCGCGAGTGTGGAAGGTGATCCCGGGATCCGGGTACCAGGCTGCTGGAACGGATTCGAACTTGCCGTTCGGGCAATTCTCGGACAACAGATCACGGTTAAAGGTGCAACGTCCATGGCGGGCCGCATGGCAAACCGCTTTGGCAAACCCTTCTGTGGGGTAGCCGGTCTGACTCACATTTTTCCAACACCGGAAGTTCTTGCCACTGCACCACTCCGCGAAATTGGGCTGACTGGCAAGCGAATCGAAACCATTCACGCTCTGGCTCGCGCGGTTCGCAATGGCAAGATCCGCTTTGAGAGAGGTGCCGGCTCCGAATCGCTTCTGAACCGGCTCATTGAGATAGGGGGAATAGGAAAGTGGACGACGCAATACGTGGCCATGCGCGCGCTCGGCGAACCGGATGCATTTCCCACTAGCGATCTCGGGCTCTTGCATGCCATGGATCTGGAAAACTCTCGCGATCTGGAGTTACGCGCCGAACCCTGGAGGCCTTGGCGCGCTTACGCGGCTATGTACCTTTGGAGAATCTGCAGCCAACGCTCCACTCGCGAAAACAAAACGACCCGCAAGCATTCAAAGGTGGCTTCCGCAGTCGCCGTGTCGCACCAACCCATGTCAATCGTCGTGTGAGTTGTGCGCGGATTAGTACAGCGAAATGTCGCGCTGCGCTTCCTATCGGTTGAAAGGATCTCTATGACTCTGATTCGCAATACGGTACAGGTTGCTGTCACGATTCTGGCGGGGCGACGCCCCATGGACACGGAGTAAGAACAACGGTCAAAAAACGAAAAGGGAACCGCTGGACGGTTCCCTTGGTCGGTTGCCTGGAGTCGGCTCAGTTGGGTTCGCCTGCCAACTTCGCGCGTAGTCGCCAACGGGTTTTTCCGGCAAGCGAACGCTTCAAAAGTGCAGGGTTGAAGAACTTCCGGAAACATCAACTTTGAAGTTGCAGGACGGACCTCCGTAATTATATTCGGCGCTGTAGAAATCCGGGGTAAGGAGGTCCAAGCCGGGGTATCCATGATAGACATGGGTTTTAGTGAATTCCAGGGATCCGCTGCTGCCCCCCGGAAACTCGGAGCACGAAGTCACGTTGTATGCCTCGAGGACGCCTGCATAGGCCCAAATCCACTGATACCCCGTAGCCGTGAGAGACAGTAAGGAACTTTGATTCGTGGTGTTATCGGTTGCAGCAATGTCGTAGCCCAGAGTGCCGCCAGAAATGCTGGTTTCCCAGAGGGAGCCGTTAACTTTGTCGCCGGGGTTTACTGACAACACCGTCGAGCTAACGAAATAGTCCGTGTTGCTGTGGACGAGCCAGCTGGCGAAGACCCAGTAATCACCGCCGAATGCGCCGTTGTCGCCGTACTGGAGCACGGGTTGGATGATCCAACCTCCGCCATTGGGCTCAACGCCGTTGAAGAAATAAACCAAAGCGCCGGAGGTCTTGGGAGCTGCCGGCACAGTCCAATAACCATACAAGTAATCGATGTTGTCGGGCGACTTCAGCGCCGTATCCCATTGCGCAGCTTCGGCCCAGCCATTACCAGTGCCGGGATCCTGCACCAGGTGACGAGTGGAAATGGAGTTCTCCGGGCAGGGATCAAAGTGGGCGATGAGTTGGCCATTCAAGGTCACATCTTCGCCGGCTCGGCCGTGGGCCGACTCGCTGACTTTTGCGCCATTGGGGACCTGGTGCAGGCAATCGGGGCGGACCAGCGCGCCCGGAGCCTGCGCCCAGCCGGGGTGCTCTGCTTTGAGTTGACTGTAGGTCTTTCCTGCCTGTGCGCTTACTATCCCGCTGGTGATGAATAGAAAAGTAGCGGCCAGGACGCGGTTGTGGAGGTTTCGGGTTATGCTGAGGTTTTACATAATAATTCTCCTTTTCTAAATGCTCCGTTCCGGAGTCTGAGTTTGATTTCTCACTGCGTAAAGCAACGCCTGCAATTCCGTATTGAAGGGCATCGGAATCGGTTACCATGAAAGCCCCTCATTTGATGTAGCGGGATTTGACGGGCTAAGGGGTCATAGCCGGAATGGGGAATCGGCAAGTGGCATCCCGGCGATACGTTAGCGAAAAACAAAAGGGGAGCGGTTGCGCTCCCCTTTTCATCTTTTACGCTGAGCCCATCTCGGCAGGTTCGCCTGCAGGCGCATCTTGACGCCGACTTTAATAGCTCTTATTTTTTACTCAGGATCTGCGTTTCCAACCACGTTGATTCCTGTTCGAACTGAGCCCCCGCCGGCACCGCACCGGCATATCCCGCCCGCATTCCGGTGGAATCCTGGGAAACGGTGAGATACGTGCATCCCGGCTGTATCGATTGAGTAGTGTGTTCAGCGAAGGAGCTGGCATCGTAGTAGCCGCAGTCCAGCGATTGGAGCTGAGTGTTCGGCGTCAGCGCGACCGGGTAAGCTTCGTCTTCGCTGCTCGGCACGGTCACGCCCGACGTGGGCGCGGTGACGCCGCTGCGAACCCCAATGACCTTCTGAACGCGCGAGAGAATTTCACCGGCATCGACGACTTTCTGGGACGCCGCCGTCTGATACTTCGGCCAATCGTAGCGGAACGACTCCAGGGAACCGTCGTTAGTGAAAGTAATGATGACCTTGGAACCGTTGCCCACGATCGGAACTCCATGGAGAGTGCGGCCGAAGACGATGCGGCTGGCTACCACAGCATGAGTGATCTCACCGGTGGTGAGGTCGTGGCCCCCTTCGGTACGATAGTCGGCGCGAAGCGAGATCAGTTCTTCGTTAAGTCCGAGCACGATCTGGGAAGCCAGGTTGGCGGCAACGAAAGCACGGCCTTTCTGTTCAAGTTCAGCCGCCGACATCTTTTCCGGCAAGGGCTTACCCAGCGAGTGTGCCCGGGCTCCCACGGCGTGATCCTGATACTCGGCCCCTGAGCCGTCGGCGGTCACGTCCAGCGACCACTCTTTGCCGGTGATGTGCAGCTTGCTGCCCTGCTTGGCACTCTGGTAAGCGCTGCCCGGACGCAGCTTCTCGATGAGAGCGGAACTCACTTTGCTTTGATCGGCTGCACTTACGCGATGCAGTTCGGCCACAACAGGTTCACGGAATCCTTGCGTCACTGAGAACTGCTCGTGAGCTCTGGTTTGCGGAAGCTCTTCCGCGCCTGCGATCCCGGTGATCATTATGCTGGTTGCTAACACCGCCTTTGCCGAGAAAATAAAATTCTTGTTTTTCATTGCATTCTCCTTGTTATTGGAATGAATTGCTTTTATTACAAGTTCGTTTCCTGCGGAAAAACGACCACTAGTTCCAATTCGACCAGCAGACATAGCCGTTCTGGCCGTCACGCAGAATGGGCTCTGACATCACCTGGTTCAGGGTGACACCCTGCCGATTCCAGCAGTCAGCCGAGTAGGCGCCAGTGTTGGCAACAGCGGGATGGTTGTTGTTGAGGGCGTAATAGAGGGCGTCTAGCCAGGCCCAGCCGATGGGAGTGCCGGCATTATGCAGATATGAGCCAAAGTCCGTTGCGGCTTGGGTGTCATTGTTGGTATAAAGCAGATCGTGTCCGCCTACACCGATTTTGAGTCCTCCACTAAAGGCGCTTCCCCAGCGGTTCCACAACAGCCCGTCGTCGTTCTTAAAGGTGTCACATGAGAGAGTGGCCAGCACCTTGAGTTGCTTCCCGGAATCGCCGAGGCGCATGGAGGGTGTTGATGCGTATGTCTGATAATCCCACATGGTATAGAACGCGGAGTTTTGGTTTTGGATGCCGCCGTGCGTCGCCATAAAGAAGAAGTCGACGCTGTCGGCACCGCCGCAGGAATTACAGGTTTCCGCCCCCTGCCCGAAGTAAAAGGCCGGTTGTGCACCTTGCAGGTTATAGTAAAAATCGACGTAGTCGTAGGGCGTGGTCTGAGAGATGAAGTCGTCACACGCGCTGTATACATCGATGGTGACGGACCACCCGTTTTGGAAGGTAGACTGGCAGCGCACCCCGAAGTGCATTGTCTGAGCCGTGGCAGAGGACGCCAAAGCCATGAGCATGGTGAATCCGGCAATCACGATTAGTGCGTTGCGAGTCGCACTGCTTAGAGCCGCAAGAAACGTTTCTTTCATAAATCCTCCTTGGTAAGTGCTCCGTTCGGGAGCCTGACTTAGATTTCTGCAGCCTCTCGATTTCATATCCAGTCCTCGCGAGTTGCTTCTATATACTCACCGAGATAGGCGCAAACGGTGGGTCAGACCTATCATGCGAAATTAACTTTTCTTGAAAGCACTCCGTTATGGGTTAAGATTCCGAGGCGTGACGCGATGGAGAAATCAACGCTACCGGGCGATAACCAGGCTCAGAAACCACCTATCGGCGAGGTTAGCGGACTGCTTCGCGCCTGGGGTGACGGAGACCGCGGCGCGCGCGACACGCTGACCCTCATCGTCTATGACGAACTCCACCGTCTCGCACGTCACTGCATGAGACGCGAGCGGCCCGGACATAGCCTCCAAACAAGTGCGTTGGTCAACGAGGCCTCCATGCGCCGGGCGGACTACAAGGGCGTGAAGTGGCAGAATCGCGCCCACTTTGTTGCAGTTTCGGCCCGATTGATGAGGCGCATTCTGGTTGAACTGGCGCGACTGGATCCCCGCAAGGTGCCGGTCGTGGAAATGCGCTTCTTCGGCGGACTCAGCGTAGAAGAGACAGCCGAGGTTCTCCAAGTCTCGCCCGCCACTGTGATGCGCGATTGGAGCACCGCCAAAGCATGGCTCTACCGCGAACTGGCTGGGGGCACGACCCATGGACTCTGATCGGTGGAAGCAAGTCGACAGCCTACTGCAGTCGGTGCTGGAGCGTCCGCCTGGGGAGCGCGACCAGTTTCTGCGGCACGCATGCGCAACTGACGAGTCGCTGGAACGCGAAGTCCGCTCTCTGCTGACGGCACAGCAACAGGCAGGAAGCTTTCTGGAGAATCCTGCTATAGAAGAGGCCGCGCGCGCGATCGCTCACGAGCGGAACAGAGGCACCCACGAAAGGCGTGATTTCGCGACCGGCGACACCGTATCCCATTACCGCATCATGGGAAAGCTGGGGGGCGGGGGGATGGGCGTCGTTTACAAGGCCGAGGATAGCGAGCTTGGACGCTTCGTCGCTCTGAAATTCCTGCCTGATGATCTGTCGCAAGACCCGCAAGCTCTGGAACGCTTCCGCAGAGAGGCGCGGGCGGCTTCTGCTCTCAATCATCCCAATATATGCACGGTCTACGAAATCGGTAAACACAATGATGTCATGTTCATTTCCATGGAGTTTCTTGATGGAATGGATCTGAAGAAGTGCATTGCAGGCCATCCGATGGAGGAGGAGAGGCTGGTCGCGCTTTCTATTCAAGTCGCCGACGCGCTGGATGCGGCACATGCCGCCGGAATCGTGCACCGTGACATCAAGTCCGCGAACATTTTCGTTACCTTGCGCGGGCATGCGAAGGTGCTCGATTTCGGACTTGCCAAGGTTCTCAAACAGACCAACGCTGATCACAACTCCCCAACGCTGCAGGATTCTCTAACCGGTCCCGGAACAGCGATGGGCACGGTGACCTATATGTCACCAGAACAGGTTCGCGCCAGGGAGTTGGATGCGCGGACCGATTTGTTTTCCTTTGGCACTGTCATGTACGAGATGTCCACAGGAACGCTGCCCTTCCGGGGAGAAAGTACAGGAGTGATTTTCGAATCGATTTTGAGCCGGGAACCGGTGCCCCCGGTCCGTCTCAAACCCGATCTTTCCTCGGATATGGAAAGAATCATCCTGAAGAGCTTGGAGAAAAGCCTGGATTTACGCTACCAGCACGCGGCGGATCTTCGCTCCGAATTGCAGAGACTCAAACGGGACACAGAGTCGGGGCGAGCCTCGATCGCTACGAAGACAAGCGGCTCAGCCACGCCCACGAAACGGTGGAGGGCAATCGTTCCGATTGCTGTGGCGATCCTGGTTTTGGCGACCAGTAGTTATTTCTATTTCCACCGAAGCCCGAAACTCACCGACAAAGACACTATCGTCCTCGCCGATTTTGCGAACAGTACCGGAGACGCAATATTCGACGACACGCTGAGAACCGCGCTCAGCATCTCCTTGCGGCAGTCGCCTTTCCTGAACGTACTCCCCGACAGCACGGTTGCGAAGACTCTGAAATTGATGACCCTCCCAGCCGGCACGAAACTCACACTCGATGTGGCTCGCGAGCTTTGCCAGCGGGCGGGTAGCAAAGCCTACATTGCCGGAGCAATCGGCAGTTTGGGCAGCAAGTATGTCCTGGAATTGAAGGCGATGAACTGCCAGACCGGCGACTTGCTGGCCGAAGAGCAAGTGACAGCGGCGTCGAAGGAAAAGGTGCTCGAAGTGTTGGGCGAGGCGGCATCCAAGCTGCGCGGCGAACTGGGTGAATCGCTGGCCACGGTGCAGCGGTTTGATGTTCCACTCGAACAGGCAACAACTTCTTCGCTCGAAGCGTTGAAAGCGTATAGCCTTGGGATAAAGGCCCAAAACGAGAAAGGCATTGGCGCAGCCTTGCCGTACGATCAACGTGCCATCGAGCTTGATCCGAATTTTGCTATGGGCTACAGGGGAGTAGGCTTGGGCTATGCCTATCTCGGCCAGACTGAGCGGACCAGTGAGTACGTCACGAAAGCATTCCAGTTGCGGGAACATGCCAGCGAACGGGAAAAACTAGCCATCACAGCCAACTACTACCAAAATGTGACCAGAGAGCTAGATAAAGCGGCGCAGATATATGAGCAGTGGATTGAGAGCTATCCACGGGAATACGGAGCGTACAACAATTTGGGCCTGGCGCATGCCGCGCAGGGGCATTATGAGAAAGCCGCAGAGATCGTGAGGCAAGGCAGGCGCCTTGCAGGTGATCGTGCATCATGGAACGAGAATCTCGCCAACTATAGTCTAGCCCTGCAGCGTTTCGACGAGACGCGGCAGATCGTCGACGACACGCAGGCTCGAAAAGGGGATGATTTGATATTGCACACTGCGACTTACGCTCTTGCCTTTGTCGGTTCGGATTCCGCTGCAATGGCGGAACAGCAACAGTGGTTTGCAGGCAAGCCCAAGTATGAAGCTTTTGGACTGGCGCTCGCATCCGACACCGAGGCTTATGCCGGTCGTGCGAACAAGGCTCGGGAGCTGACCAAGCGGGCCTTAGATTCAGCTGCGCGATCCGACAATAAAGAGGCTGGGGCAATCGATCTGGCAATTGCGGCTCAACGAGAAGCGACTTACGGCAATATCACGGGAGCCCGGCAGACAGCGGCAGAAGCTTTGAAGCTTGCTCCCGCGAGTCAGGGCGTCGAGGTCGAAGCGGCGCTTGCGTTTGCCATGGCGGGCGACACGACGCGAGCCGAATCGTTGACCCGAGACTTGGGGGAACGATTTCCTCTGGGCACGCAAATGCAGTCGCTCTGGCTGCCATCGATTAAGGCGCAATTGGCACTGGACAGAAAGGACCCGGCTTCCGCCCTGAACGCCTTGCAATCTGCCTCGCCCATTGAGTTAGGCAACATTCCCTTCGTCATGAATATCTCCTGCCTGTATCCGACGTACGTGCGTGGTGAAGCATACTTGGCCGACGGACAAGGTGCTGCCGCTGCCGCCGAATTTCAGAAGATTATCGATCACAACGGCATCGTGTGGAATTGCTGGACGGGAGCGCTGGCGCATCTGGGAGTCGCTCGGGCAAACGCCTTGCAGGCGAGAACCTCGCAGGGAGCGGATGCCGATGCAGCCCGCGTCCGGGCGCTCGCCGCCTACAAAGACTTCCTCACCCTCTGGAAAGACGCCGATCCCGATATCCCTATCCTGAAGCAAACCAAGGCAGAGTACGCGAAGTTGCAATAGGGATGGCTGGTGGCCATGTTTGATGGCTGATGACCGGCTACCCGGAAGTTATGCCCCGGAACCACTGGCCTCCGGAAAACAGTGGGGAGCCGCTAGAGTACGGAAATAACCGGGTGAGAGGAGCGCAGATGCTCCGAGAGAAAGGACTGCCGCGCGTGCTCCACGCTGGCTTGGAGTCTTCGCTCAGTGAACCTCAGTAGCGAACGAATCCGAATAGCGTGGAAGCAACAGATTTGTTGCGGCAGCCAGCCCGAGCGCTGCCGCGAGGAGAACCAGCAAAGAAGAATAGGAGCCAGTGGCATCAAATGCGCGCCCTAGTATCACCGGCCCAATTGCTCCCGCGGCGGCGTAGAACGTCCAAGTGAGACCGTAAAGGGTGGAAAAAGCACGCAGCCCAAAGTAACGCGTGAGCAGGTAGGGTGTAGTCGCGGCTTCGCCTCCGGCCCCGACGCCAATCAGTGCAGCCGCAAGGCAACCGGCCGGGAAACTGCTCGCCCGAGCGAGGAGAAAAACGCCAAGGGCGGTAGTGAGGTTAATCATAAACGCGACACGTGGCCCGAAAAATCGATCCAGCAGCCATCCCACAACGATCCGGCCAAGCAGGCTCGATCCGCCGAGTATCGAGGCGCATAGCGCCGCGTCTCCAGGCGTGAGGCCTCGATCGGTCAGCAAGGCGGATAGATGAGTGATCGCCCCGTTCATGCTGATCGAACTCACAAAAAGGATGGCCGTGATAATCGAGAAGGCAAAAGACCGTAAGCCTTGCTGCCAGGTCATTCCGGAATACTCAACAGCAGCGGACTCGCGTCCGCGCGGCTGACGATCGCGGATGTAGCGCCAACTCAGGGGTAAGCCGAGTATCAATGCTAGACCTCCGAGAAACGCGTAGGAGGCGCGCCAACCCGAACGGCTGATGATGGATTGGGCTACGACGGGCAAAATCATTGCGCCCAACCCCGCTCCAACCATCACAAAAGCCAACGCCATTCCTAAACGGCGGTGAAACCAAGTGGAAATCGATCGCGAGTAAGCCAGATGAGCTGCACCATTCCCGACGACTCCCAGCACGAAGCAAGTCACATAAAACTGCCACAGTCCCGAGTGCAAGAGTGACAACGAGGCAATGCCGCAGACGTACACCGTCATGCAGACAAGAATGATGCGCCGGGGTCCAAAGCGATCGATCCAATGACCCAGGAGGGGCGAACACATTCCCAGGGTGACGGCAGCGATTGCGAATCCGCTGGAGATGGCTTCGCGACTCCAGCCGAATTCCGCAGCGAGCGGCTTCACGAAAACGGAGAAGGTATAGACAAACAGCGAGCCGAATCCGGCCATCACACCGAGACACGCCGCCAAAACGACACGCCAGCCGTAATAACGGGGATCGAATTCAGTGAGGTCAGAGGGTACCTCGGCGCGCTGCAGTGCAGTTTCGCCAACGCCGACCGCCTCGGAAATAGACTCCTCATTCATTTGGTCGATCTCTTCGCCGTATGCAGGAGTCGAATGATATACGGGTCACGCGACTTCCATCTCTAGCCTTTTTCTAGTATTGCTGCGATTTAGCAATCGTTGGTAAGGTTTTCCGCATCCAGAATCGCTTCGAAAATTGAAGGGGAGAAATCTGTCGTCTGACAAGCAAAAGCGCGACAACATGAAGTTGCGCTGGAGTTTCTAGTTTAAGTCAAAGAGCCCTACACTATGCCGATACCGACCGAACCGATCGGAAGCATCCCGCGCCCAGCAGATTTGCTGGCAGCAATGCGAGCTCATGCGTCGGGAGAAATTTCTGCCGGACAACTCAAAACGGTCGAGGAGTCGGCGCTCCGCGGCACGATTTCGCGACTAGAGGAGACTGGCTCGCCCATCATCACCGATGGTGAGCAGACGAAGCCGAGCTTTGCTACTTATCCTCTTTCCGGACTCGGCAATCTCGCGCCTGATGGAGCGGTCATTCCATTTGCCGATGGACACACCAGGCAACTCCCTAAACTGGCATCGGGCCCGTTCCGCTATGGCGTCCACGCTGTGACTTATCTGAAGTCCGCTCAGCAGCATGCTCATCGGCCGGTGAAACAGGCTGTGATTTCGGCGTCCGCCCTGAGTCTGCTTTATCCGCAAACTGGAATCGATGGATATTCGCGGGAAACGTTCCTCGACGATCTGGTTGGCGAAGCGGAACGCGATATTCGCGAGTGTCTGGAAGCCGGCGCTGCGTGCGTGCAAATCGATTTCACCGAAGGACGATTGGCATTGAAACTCGATCCGTCGGGAGAAGTGCTGAGCGCGTTCATTGATTTGAACAATCGTGTTCTCGAGCGCTTTACTGCGACTGAACGACAGCAGATTGGAGTCCATACATGTCCCGGCGGCGACCATGATTCCACGCACAGCGCCGATGTGGATTACTTGGGTCTTTTGCCGTCCCTCTTCCGTCTGAATGTGGGGCGCTTCTACATTCAGTTGGCGAGCGAACCCGACCGTCGCCGTGTCCTGGCTTCCATTCGCAGCCTGCTCAAACCTGGACAACTTCTATTCGTTGGCGTCACAGACCCGATCGATCCCAAAGTGGAGAATCCTGAGGAGGTACGTGATCGTGTGCTAGAAGCCGCTGAGCTGATCCCCATCGAGGCGTTGGGAACGACCGACGACTGCGGCTTCTCACCGTTCGCGGATGACACGTCCACATCGCGGGAGACGGCTTTCGCAAAGGTAAGGAACCGTGTCGAAGGAACAGCCATGGCAGCGAAGTCTCTTGGAGTTTAGGTAGCAGAAAGGAAAAACGTCATGGCCCACATTCAAGTACCCGAAGGCGCCCCAGGCATCCTCGGCCCGATGGCGATCAGCCCTGAAAGCACTAAAGCGCTACGCGAACTCGCTGACGTACTCTTTCGTGGGCCTAACACTCTGGACCGGCTGAACGCGAAATGATTGCAACAGACGGGAGCTTATGAATCGGCGCAACTTTCTCCAATCGACCGGCGCACTCTGCGCTGGCTTGGCAGTTACAAAATCAATGCCGGTCTTTGCCGACGCATTCCAGCCGAGCGGCAACTGGCGGACGTTCGAGGTCACCACGAGGGTAGAAGTAGTGAAGACAAATGGAGTGACTCACATCTGGCTGCCGGCGGCGCTGATTCGTGATACGCCATTTCAGCGGACGCATGCCAACAAGTTCAGCGCTGAGGGCGGAACCGCTCAGTTAAGCAAAGACAAGCCGAACGCACTTGCCATCGTAGCGGCGAGTTACCCCGCTAACGCGACGCCCGTGCTGACGCTGACCAGCCATGTGTCGCTGAAGAACTACGCCGTCGATCTGTCGGTTCCCGGCAGAGCGCCACGCGTTTCAAAAGAAGAGCTCGACTACTTCCTTCAACCTACCCGTTATGTGCCTACAGACGGCATTGTCAAAGAGACCGCGCTTAAGGCGACCGCCGGTGTGACCACCGAGATAGAGAAGGCCCGCGCTCTTTACGACTGGGTGGTGGACAACACCTTCCGCGATCCCAAGGTTCGCGGCTGCGGGCGCGGCGACATTCGGTTCATGTTGGAGTCGGGCGATATGGGCGGAAAATGTGCCGACCTAAATGCCCTCTACGTTGGCCTGGCACGCTCCGTGGGCCTGCCGGCGCGGCATGTTTATGGTTTGCGGATTGCCAAATCAGATTTGGGCTATAAAAGCCTTGGACTAGCGACGGATAAAGCGACCAAGGGCCAGCACTGCCGCACGGAGATATACCTTCGCGAATACGGCTGGGTTCCGGTGGACCCGGCAGACGTACGCAAGGTAGTTCTGGAAGAGCCACCCGGGAATCGCCATCTGAGCGACGAGATGGTGTCGAAGGCGCGCAACCGCCTGTTCGGTTCATGGGAGATGAATTGGATGGCTTATAACTATGCTCACGACGTTGCGCTGCCAGGCTCCGCCAAAAAGCCGGTCGTTTATTTCATGTATCCGCAGGCGGAAACAGCAGAGGGACGAGTAGATCCCTTCGATCCGGACAACTTCAAGTATGACATCACCGTGAAGGAGATGAGCTAGCTGTCAACGCTGGCGCTCGGCGTTCTGACAAGCGGAATGGCGCGAGTCACACGAACCAGCAGTTGGTCTCCGAGTCGATCGGTCGTGATTTGACTGCCTTCGATCTTGGCCACTAATCTTCGCTGAGGATTCATGATTGCGGTATGTGGTTTGGCTGCTTCGGCTTCACTTCACTAACCAATACCAAATTCCCAGCCGTGATTTTAGTCCCCAGTGCCCGACAAGTTCGCGGTTTGCGGACTGTTGCTGGCGTTGTCGTTAACTTGCAGCTGCCCGGTTCTTGTTCCCGTCTCGGTCGGCGTGAAGGTCACGCTGATCGTGCATTTCCCTTTCGCCGCCAGGCTTCCGCCGCAGGTCGTCGCCGAAACTGCAAAGTCCCCCGTAATCGATATCGCAATGTTCGTCAGCGTCACCGACTGCTTGTTGGTGAGGGTGAACGTCTTCGGCTTACTGGTCGTACCGACCTTCTGCTTCGCGTAAGTCGCGCTGGCCGGCGTAAGTGTTGGCACCACCACCGCACCTGTTCCAGACAGCGCCACTGCTTGTGGACTGCCCGGCGCATTGTCGGTGAATGTGAGAGCTCCGGTGCGCGTTCCAGCGTGGGTCGGCGTGAAAGTGACCTTCACCGCACATTTTGTCTTCGCTGCCAGCGTGCCGCCGCAGGTCGTGCTTTGAATGGCAAAATCTCCGCTCGGCGCGATGCTACTAATGTTGAGGATCGAGGCTCCGGTATTGGTCAGGGTGACTGTTTTCGGGCTGCTGGTCTCGCCCACGTCGGTTTTCGGAAATGTCAGAGACGTCGGCGAGAGACTCACGATCGGCCCGCTTGCCGTCACTGTTAGCGATAGCGTCGTTTGATTGGTCAAGCTTCCCGAAACGCCGCTAATGGTGATGGTCGAGGTTCCGAGAGCAGCGCCACTGCCGACCGTAAACGTCAACGTGCTGGTTGTGGTTGTCGGATTCGGAACGAACTGCGCGGTCACCCCACTGGGCAGACCTGAGGCACTTAAGGTGACTTCACCGTTGAAACCGTTATTGTCCGTTACGGTGATTGTGCTTGTGCCGGTTTTCGCCTGCGTTATGCTGAGCGTGTTTGGATTCGCCGCTAACGAGAATGATTGTGTTGTTCCAAAGAAATCTGACATAGCGGCAGTGGCATAGGAAGTCGGAGGCGCCGTGCTGCACGCGTCCCCATACACGGCAGTCAATCCGAGTCCCTGCAACAACGTGCACGCCAGTGCTCCTTCGCCGTAAGAAATACTCGAGACATAAGCCGTCTTCGAGTATTTCGGGCTGACCATCGCAATGAAAATCTGGCCGCCACCGTTCCGGTTGTCATTCCTTGATTCGTCAAACGCTACAATCAGCAAGTCGCCATCATCGAACGTCGGTCCATAACCCGATGGGTCGGTCAACGGCCCGATGACATTCGTCTGCAACCATGTATCCGCATTCAGATCAATATGGCCGGGATACGAAGGGCAATCGTGGGCATCGTCGCACCCGTCGGGCGCAACATAGACCAGATCCGGCAAGTTTTTGTTCGCCACATCGGTTGCGAATTGGCTGAAGGGAACAATATTATCGGCCTGCGTCGGGTTGTTGTAGACATCCGAGTAGTACGGGAACGGGTTGTGGCGAACGTAATACGTGTTGTTGCCGGTGAGGTCGGTGGGGCAGGACTTTGCCACATAATTTCCGCCTAAGTAACCCACATTCGGTATGCACTCGGCATAAGACTTCCATGTCAGCCCTTGCGCTAGAACCTCGCGCACGAGGTTGTCCACTGTGCTGGGAAACGGGCAATCCGAGCCGCCGCTGCCATTCGGATCGCACGAATCATCGTTGGTCAAAATCTTGCCGCTGATGTCTTCTTCGTAGTTGCCAATCGATGGATGCGTGTCCGAGAAAAAATTAGTGGAATACCCATACGTGTGCCCCAACGCATACAGATTCGGCCACGAAGCGCTGGTGATGTCGGAGTAGTTGAGGTTCTCCTCCATGACCCAAATGATGTGATTGAAGTGAGGCACCGCCTGTCCAAAAGCAGACGTGGCGCCGAAAGCGCTCACGAGCAGCACTGCAACGCACACTCCGAAGGACCGAAAGAAGAACCGAAAGATCGATTGCATGAAGTCCCCTCTATTCAGTGTCCGGCACGAAAGCAAGATTTGAGCTAGACCTCTTCTCGACTTCGAGAAGGGCACCATTGTATGACGAAACCCCTGGCCGATGGCGGCATTTCAGGGGTACTTGGAGCGACACTCGTGCCCGTCAATTTAATTATTTACTGAGTACCGATACCGCTCATAACCCAAAGGTCAGCTCTCCAAGTCCACTCGCGTTGGTCGAATCTAATAGAAAGGATGTGCGCCAGTTTATTTTATGACCGCTAGATGATGCGATTCACTCGGTCCGCGATCGGGCCCGCTGTACCATATCGACTAAGACCTTTCTACTTTCGGACGGATTGCTCACCTCTCGCAAGAACGCGATCCTGACGCCGCGCATACCATCCTGAGTTTTCAATCGTAATTGAAAACCGAGGCGGTCGACCGCTGTCATCGTCGCTTCATCTGACTCAATGTGGGCAAATTCTCGCGCCAGCAAGACGAGCGCGTCCTTGTGGTCGGCGTTCATATGCTGCATGATTTCGGTCATTGAGTCAGCAAGAGGATCGGGCTGGCTGCTGCCATAGTCTGACGCCGATATCCATCCCATCACCCCAAACCCGCCGACATAATAAACGTCGACGACATCCATGCGGTAAAAAGAAAAGTCCTCAAAATCCACCCAATATTTGCTATTTGCATAACGAGCCAAGTAAAGGTCGCGCGCCGTCGCCACCTCGGGCTCGGGTATGAGCCTTACATTTCCCACCAGAGTAACCCTGGATGCTCCGAGCGGATCACCATCGGCGTCACTTTGAGTGACGAGCAAACTGGCGCGGGCGTCAGCCTTCAAATTCTGGGTATGCATCGCCATCGTGCTGATGAGAAAAATGGGACGTCCTTGATCGTCTAGCCCGTAGGGCATGACGGATCCAAACGGGAATCCCGGCTGTTTTCGCGAGAGGGTCGAGATGCTGCCGATGCGGCCCAAGTACATCAAGGTACGCGCCCGTTCGGCGTACGATGGCTCGGGGATCGCTGGCTGGTCATTCGTCGACGCCGTGCTTGCATGTTTTCCGAGAGCTGCGGTGGTCATGATTGGTATCTCCTGCGCCTTCGATTATGCGCCACTCGACAGATCGCGGATTATCGCCGCCGTAGACGACAGCGGCAGGCGGCCGACCCGATCCTCGAATAATTATGTTACATCGCTTCCGTGCGGTCATCGGTGCTGAAGCGAATGCCTTTTAGATTCATCGCTTTGGGTTTCGGTCTCGAATTAGACGGCAACTTAGGTAGCGTGGCGTGCGTCTAAAGTTTGGTGGATGTAATTGGTTATCGTTTTCCACTCAGGTATAATGCTTCTAAAGTTGAGCTTCGACACTGCTCTCCAATGCGCACACTGCGGACATCCCGTCTAGCAACAGGTTTCGCGAATCGATTCCGGGTTGCGATTGTTCTGTTAGCCATCTGTTCCCTCACGGGAAGTGTGGCGACGCGTTACACGGCGTTAGGTCCGGATTCGGGGCCGGATGTTCAGAAAGTTACGGCGGTAAAATCTCAAGTCCCCGACGCCAAGCGGCAACACCTTTTGGGCAACGGGCTGCAATGGACGGCTCCCGCTCCCAGTTTCACTTTCTATCAACCGCCTCGATCTGCTGTTTTTGCGGTTTCAGTCGTTGTCCCACCAACCAATCTCAATTCTGAGAGCTGGCTCTATAATCGCCCCCCTCCATCCTCCTGTTGACTCGCGATTTTCATTCAATCCTGCTTCCTGAAACTAGCTCAAGCCATTTGATCCCACGCGTGGAACTCAAATCGACTTAGGGTATATCCGTCTTGAGTTGGGCCCGAACGGATGTTTCGAGTGCGTACCGATTGAATACCCCGCGAATCGAGTTCTCGAAAGCGTCAGCCTATGGCTACGCTTCGATAACTCCACCGATCAGGCACTGCATAGTGCCTTCTCCGGGAGGAGATATGAACAAAATTCTCGCGCTTGTTATTCTCGTCGGCACGATGTCGGCGGTAAACGCCTTCGCCTCTCTTAAACCGACCGATTATTGGTCTGGAACGGTGGTTAGTGTGGAGAGCCACGAAGCGGCGCCCAGTAACTATCTCGGTAGCAATCCTTCGGATGCGCCGATGCAATCGGAGGTCTATTCCTACGATATCGGCATACGGGTTGGCTGCACCGTCTATCGCACCCAGTACGATTCAGCGATCGACTATCTGCCGGCGGTTTTCACTGCCCATCATCCCATCCGAGTGAATCTGCGCAAGCACGTCATGAATGTCAACATTCCTGGATATCGCGAAGTGCGGATGCCGATTGATGGACATCACGGAGTGCAAGATCCGGCCTGTGCGGCGGGCAATTAGCTCTTCGTTCTTCGGGCGTGGCGAGACGTACTCCCGCCACACCGGTTTCCTTTTACCGATGCGTCGATTCGGCGTATCTGAAACCTGTCCTTACCTGGAGGTATCGTGCGAAAACACTTCGTTTCGGTAATCTGCTCCCTGCTCATTTTCAGCGGATCTGCCGTCCCGTTGAACGCCTCAACCCGGCAATATCAGAAAGCAGTTGTGGTCAGCGTCGAGAACCACGATCCTGCCACTACGCTTCACCGCAAAGTGACGGACGCGCCCGACGCGTTGACCGAATTTGACGCAAATGTTTCCATACGTCTGAACTGCGTCGTCTATCTCGGTCGCTACAAATCGGCGATTGACTACATGCCCACCGTGTTTGCGCTAGATCAGCCAGTTGAAGTAAGTCCACAGAAGAATTTCCTCTTCGTCAAAGTTCCCGGAAATGGAGACGTGAAATTGAGGATCGTGCGGCACGACCCGGCTTCAGGGAATGCCTGCAGTCCAGATAAGTAGCCCATACGTTGTGAGTCAGGTTGCGGGAAAGGAAACGTGCATGGCTGTCGAGTCAGTTCTCTCTGAAAAGGATATTGAGGCTCTGCGCGCGTTTGACACATGCATGGTGTCGAACGCCATCGAGATGTTTGGTGCCAGGCTTCGGAACACTGGATTTACCGATGACAGTGTCCGGTGTGTATTTCAGGAAGACAACATGCCTCCTCCCATGGTGGGGTACGCGGTGACCGCGCGTTTGCGAAGCGGCGAGCCACCGATGGGAGGAGGTGCGTTCCACGATAGAGGCGACTTTTGGAACAGCGTGCTGAAGTCACCGGCACCACGGATTTTGGTCTTGGAAGACATGGACAGGCCGCCGGGGCGTGGCGCGTTCATCGGCGATATGCACGCCGCCATCCTAAAAGCCTTGGGGTGCATCGGGTACGTCACCAATGGCGCGGTTCGAGAACTCCCCGCGGTGCGGGCCATGGGGCTCCAGTTGTTTGCCGGAGCCGTTGCCGTATCGCATGCCTACGCCCACACTTTCGATCTTGGAGCGACGGTACGCGTGGGCGGAATGGAAATTGGGTCCGGAGACTTATTGCATGGCGACCGTCACGGAGTCTTGACGGTTCCCAAGGGACTGGCATCCAAGATTCCGGCGGTTGCTGCGAAACTGCATCAGCATGAAAAGACGGTCATCGACTTTTGCCGGTCGAGTTCCTTTTCGGTTGCGGGGTTGAACGAAATTATGGCGGTGACGCATGACGAGTAACGCGATTTGTACGATATTGCGCGACGCCGCAGGCGCCCGACGAGCGAGAATGCCAGCAAACAGCTCGATGAAGAACAAATTTGGTTTTACTGGAATGAAGAAACACAGCACAAGATTACCGAAAGCCGCTTCCGGATCGCTTGTCACGCTTGCAATTCTTATAACGTTGAGCACGGGCGCTTGCTCCAAGGATGGAGACAACGCTGTTCATGCAAGCGCCCCCGCTGTTGGAGTCGGCGTGACTAAGGTCGTTCGCAAGTCGCTCGGACATGACATCACACTTTCCTCAGAATTGGTGCCCTTTCAAGAGATCGACGTTTACGCCAAAGAGTCTGGATTCATTAAGAAACTCATGGTCGACTATGGCACTCATGTCAAAGCCGGCGAAGTAATGGCGATTCTTGAAATACCAGAGTTACAAGCGCAACTCCAGGAAGACCAGGCTGGAATTAAGAATGCCATGAATCAGGTCACGCGGGCTGAGCACGAATTGAGCCGCTACAAGGCGCAATACAACGCTCTCCACTTGCAGTACACACGCCTGAATGATGTATCGCAAACACAGCCAGGAATTGTTGCGCAACAAGAGGTAGACGATGCACAAGGCAAAGACCTGGCTGCGTCGTCCCAAGCCGACGCCGGTCAGTCGGCGTTAGAGGCGGCCCAAAGCCAATTGTCCGTGACCAGGGCAAAACTGGTTCACGATCAGAGTTTGTTTGACTACTCGAAAATCACTGCGCCTTTCCCGGGAGTCGTCACCGAGCGCTACGCCAATCTCGGCACTCTCGTACAAGCGGGGACAGGCTCGCAGGCAGCTCCCATCGTCAAACTGTCTGAAGACGATCTTTTCCGGTTGGTGATTCCGGTTCCGGAGTCTTACGTTCGCTTTATCAAGGTTGGTGACCCCGTCAATGTTCGTGTGCCCTCGCTCAATCAGACTTTCCCTGGGAAAGTAGCTCGCTTTGCGGTCGATGTGAAAGAAGATACGCGAACGATGCATACGGAAGTTGATGTGGCGAATCCCAATCGTCTGTTGATGCCGGGGTTGTATGCCGATGCCGATTTGACGCTCGAACATAAGGAAGATATTCCCACTGTGCCCCTGGTGGCAGTGAACCACGAAGAGGGGAAGGTTTCTGTTTACGTGGTCAATGCTAATGGAGTGATTGAGGATCGTCCGATAACCCTGGGAATACAGACAGCAAATGACGCGGAGGTGGTTGCCGGTCTAAACGAAGGTGAAGAAGTTGTTGTGAGTGATCGAAGTGGACTGAAACCGGGAGAGCAAGTGCATCCTCAACTGGTGCAGGTTATGCAGTATCACGACAAAGATACGGACTAAGGTGCGGTAAACAATACTGCTCGACGTGGGTGAATAGCGGAACAGACCCGCGGACTGAGGTTGGTCAGGTGAGATTGAGATAACATGTCAGGTTTTTCAATTCGCAATCCCTATTTTGTCGTGGTGGTTTGTCTCGCGCTGGTCGTGCTGGGAGTGACTAGTTTGGCCCGCATGCCAGTCGATCTATTCCCCACCATCAATCTTCCGGAAGTGGTCGTCGCCACGTTTTATTCCGGCATGCCCCCCGAAGACATCGAGACGGATATTACCGATCCTTTAGAGCGATTCTTTACGTTGGCCAGCGGAATCGATCACATGGAATCGCGATCGCTGCTGGGCGTAAGCATCATCAAGATTTACTTCCAGCCAGGTACCAATGCTGACGCCGATGTAACTCAACTGTCGAATCTTGCCTTGGCCGATTTGAAGCGCTTGCCGCCAGGCACGCTGCCGCCTGTGGTGCTCAAATTCGATGCCTCCAGTTTGCCGGTTTGCCTTGTAACTCTGAAAGGCCAAGGACTGAGTCAGACTCAGATTCACGATATTGGGCAATTCACAATCCGCAATCAGATTGCCGTCGTCCCCGGCGCTGAGATCCCACCTCCCTTTGGTGGTAAGTACCGCCAGATCATGGTGTACGTCGATCCCTACAAACTGGCATCGCGGCAACTCAGCCCCATGGACGTCGTAAATGCCGTGAACGATTCGAACCTAATCTTGCCTGCCGGGGATGTCAAAATCGGGCCCGACGACTATTACGTCTACTCCAACAGCCTGGTCAAGAATATGGACGAACTCGGTAAGGTTCCCATTAAGACGGTTGGGAATTCCTGGGTGACGATCAACGACATTGGCAAAGCGGAAGACGCGAATCAAATTCAATACAACCTGGTGCGGGTCGATGGACAACGGTCTGTCTATCTGCCCATCATGAAGCAGGGTGGTGACACGAACACGATTGCGGTGGTGAATGGGATACGCGAGGCGATCAAGCATCTCTTTGACATCCCAAAGCAGCTTAAGGCGACAGTCGTCTTCGACCAATCAGCGTATGTGAAAGAAGCGATCAAGACCCTGCTGCACGAAGGGGTGATTGGTCTGATTCTGACCAGTGTGATGATCCTGATCTTCCTCGGAAGCTTTCGCGCGACTACCGCGGTATTCCTGTCGATTCCGCTTTCCGCGCTGGCTACATTCGTCTTTCTCTACCTTGGGGGAAGCACGATCAACACGATGATTCTTGGAGGATTGGCGCTGGCTTTCTCACGAGTGATCGATAATTCGGTCATCTCGCTCGAAAACATTTATCGCCATCTTGAGATGGGAGCCCTGCCCGCGGTCGCTGCTGAAATTGGAGGAGCGGAAGTGAGTCTCGCGGTGCTGGCGGCAACCCTGGTAGATGTGGTTGATTTCTTGCCCGTTACCTTTTTGTATGGAGTGAGCAAGTTCCTATTCTCTTCGCTCGCACTGTCTTTCTGCTTGTCACTCGTTGCTTCGTTCGTAGTGGCGATGACGGTCATTCCGCTGTTCTGTGCCCGCTTCCTGAAGGCTCCTGTGCATGAGGCAGGTAAGAACACTGGGCACAACAAGGAGGGCGAATACGAAGTCGAACCGACCTACGCGATCGACAAACCATGGGCGGAACGCTTCAACGCCCGCTTCAATCGCGGATTCAATCGCGTGCTCGACTATTACGAATACTGGGTGCGGAGAGCGCTGGTCCGTCCTGCAGTGACGGTGGCGATTCTGGCGGGTGTGTTTGTCGCTAGCCTCGCGATCTATCCCTTCCTCGGCCTCGCATTTTTTCCCCAAACTGATGCGGGTCAGTTCACGGTGAATTTGAAGGTCCCGACCGGCACCCGTCTGGAGGTTACGGAACAGTATGTAGCGAAGGTGGAAGATCTGATCCGAAACACTGTGAGTCCTACAGATATGAAAATGATCGTGTCCAACCTGGGGGTCGTACCCGATTTTTCGGCGCTCTACACCAACAACGCTGGCCCTTACACGGCAACGGTGCAGGTTGCGTTGCAAGATTCCCATAGTCGCAGCAGCTTCGAGTACATGGATCTTGTGCGCAAGAAAATGGCTCAGCAGTTCCCCGATATCCGCACGTTCTTCTCCAGCGGTTCGATGGTGGATGCGGTGTTGAATATGGGAATGCCGGCACCAATCGACGTTCAGGTGAGCAGTCCCGACCTCCATGAGACATATGCGCTTGCGCAGGAGTTGGCCAACCAGATTCGGAGCCTCAAGGGAGTAGGAGAGGTATACATTCCGCAAGATCTGAATTATCCGACTTTGCGGCTGAACGTGGATCGGGTGCACGCCGCTGAACTCGGGCTGACCCAAAAAGACGTTGTGGACAACGTCATCACGGCGCTGAATTCAAACTCGATGATCGCGCCCAACTACTGGGTC
This sequence comes from Terriglobales bacterium, assembly GCA_049520915.1. Lineage (GTDB taxonomy): Bacteria > Acidobacteriota > Terriglobia > Terriglobales > Acidobacteriaceae > Acidiflorens. The sequence goes on along the minus strand of JBEKPH010000006.1, from coordinate 54,266 downwards.
GATCGCAAGAGTGGCAACGATTACTTTCTGACGGTGCAATATTTCGAAAAGGGCCGGGCCGCGATTCAAAACTTCGCGGATCTGACGAATATTCCGATCCATGCACCAGGACTTAGACAGCCAACCACGCTCGATGCGGTAGTGAAGGTTGAAAACGTTGAGACGCCGACGGAAGTCGATCACTATCAGGTGCAGCGCGTAACAGATGTGTATGTAACGCCAGCAAGCGAAGACTTAGGGAAAGTATCGGCTGAAGTCGGCCGCATCATCCCAAAACTGAAGGTTCCGGACAACGTCCGCATTAACCTACGCGGTATGGCGCTGGGGATGAATGCCTCCTTCCGCAGTTTCGCCCTCGGCCTGTCGCTATCTGCGGTTCTGCTTTACCTCATCCTCGTAGCGCAGTTCAAGTCGTTTAAAGATCCGTTCCTCATCATGCTGGCGATTCCGATGGCCTTGATCGGCGTACTGATTATCTTGCCGCTGACCGGTACGACGTTGAACGTGATGTCGCTGATGGGTGTGCTGATGCTGGTAGGCATCTCGGCGTCGAATAGCATTCTGATCGTTGACTTCGCTCATCGCCTTGAAGAACAGGGTAAGAGCGTCGAAGAGGCGGTTATAACCGCCTGTAGAGTACGATTGCGACCTATCCTGATGACATCGTTAGCAACCATTATTGGGATGATCCCCATGGCAATCAAGCTTGGTACGGGGGCCGAGCAGTATGCGCCCATGGCGAGAGCGATTATCGGGGGATTGACGGCATCTGTAACGCTCACAGTCTTCATCGTACCTGCAGCTTACATGCTTGTGTATCGCAACAAGCCGGCTGTGGTGCAACTGTGAGATTTAAGCTGAGGGCGAAACAAACCGCGAGTAAGTCGGCATTCCATCGAATCAAGACAGTGTTGGCGGTCTGGCTTGCTTTGCTGGTTCCGACCTTCGGACTGGCGCAGGCTACCTCTTCTTCGGACACGCCCTCCAGTTTGCCAACTGCCCCGATGCCTCAACAGAGAACCTCTCCAGCAGTCCTGAGCGGTCCCGTTGCTGGCGCGCAAAACTCGACTAGTGCAGGCAACGGCGCAGCACCGACACCGCTTTCTCTTAAAGAAGCTCAGGCGTTGGCGTTGAAAAATAATCCTTTGATTTCGGTAGCTCGTTTGACGGCGCTGGCCTCGCAGCAGGTGACACGACAGGTGCGGTCGAACTTGTGGCCGACCGCAAGCATCGACCTTACAGGGGTCGATTCCGATCCGGGATCGCGGATTTCGGCTGGGGCTCTAAACAATCCAACCGTATATCCGCGCGCCGCCGCGGGAGCTTCAGTGAGCCAGTTGCTGACTGACTTCGGCCGGACAAAAAACCTGATCGCGAGCGCGAGCCTAAACGCCCAAGCGGAGAATCAGAATGCCGCTGCGACCAAGGAACAAATTTTACTGGCAGTCGATCAAGCGTTTTACAACGCATTGCAAAGCCAGGCTGTTCTGGCTGTGGCGCAACGGACAGTGGCTGACCGGCAAACGGTTGCCGACCAGGTGGGCGCGCTCTACAAGAACAAATTGAAGTCCGAGCTCGACTTCAGTTTCGCCAGCGTTAACCTGGCCCAAGCAAAGCTGTTGCTCCTCGACGCACAAAACAACGAGAACGCAGCGCTGGCGACGTTGTCGGAGGTTCTTGGATTTCGCAATTTGCAAAGCTTTCAGCTCATCGAGGATGCCGAAGCGGTGGCGCCACCTCCAGGAAACGTCGACGATCTGATTGCGACTGCCTTCGCCGATCGGCCTGAGATTCTTTCGCTGCAGTTTCAGTCTGAGTCGGCAAAGAAGTTCCACAGTGCGGAACGGGATTTGTTCTTCCCCGATATACACGCGATGGGTGTCGTGGGCGAGGCCCCAGTCCGAGATCCGGTTATATCAAGCTGGTATGGGGCGGTGGGCGTTGACGTGAATATTCCGGTGTTCAACGGCTTCTTATATTCCGCGCGTGCGCGTGAAGCGGGGCTAAGAGCCCAAGCCGCCGAAGAGCGCGTTCGCGACATCGAAAACCGAGTCTCACGGGATGTACGTACAAGCTGGCTGAACGCAAGCAACGCTTACGAACGCTTGTCGGTTACGCGGCAGTTGTTGGAGCAATCAAATCTGGCACTAAAGCTTGCGCAGGCCCGCTATAAACTGGGTTTGAGTTCGATTGTCGAACTAAGCCAGGCGCAACTGCAGCAGACGCAGGCTCAAATTACGGATGCGCAAGCGGGCTATGACTACAACCTCGCTCTGGCGATCCTGCAATACCAGACCAAGGGCCTTTAAGGCTCGCGTTCCTGGGCAGTCGTCGACCGGCCCTGTATCCAGCAGCAGAACGATTCGCACGTGTGGAAACGGTCGGTTCTTCATGAGTCAACCCGCAAGATCATTACTTCGGTAGCCTTTACGAGGGCTGCGGCAGTCTGTCCCCGCTTGAGCTGCATTTCTCTGGCGGAGCGGGCAGTGATGATCGACGTGATTTGCTGACCTCCGATTGAAACCCTGACCTCAGCCATCAAACCGCTAATCTGCACGGACTCAATTCGTCCTACTAGCTGATTGCGACCACTCACGCGCCGGATTTCTTTTTTGCGTTGCTGCTCGGTCTTGCCACGGGTTCTGAAAAGCAATCTGTCCACTTCGCTCTGCGGGATACGATGATGTCCTCCCACCGTCTGATTGCTGCGAATCTTCTTCTTGTAAATCCACTGCTTAATCGTTGGAAAGCTGACCCCCAGTTGCAAGGCTGCCTCTCGAAGCTTCAGCAGGCCTTCAATATTCCCTTCGGATTTGCCGTTCTTCTGCATCGCGACGCAATCGTAACGACAAGGAAATTCCTCGTCAACTCCATCGCGTCCGCATAAGTTAGTCCATTGGCTCATTGCAAAACGGACCATATCATACATTTATGGACAATAGAATCGTATCTAATGTACACTTTCGGCTTCTGTCCCAGACGAGTGATTTTCGAGGTCGCAATGCGTAAGGCTTACCTGTTTGTCGCAGCGGTTGTTTCCTTGCTTTCTTCATTCTCGGCGTGGGCCCAAACGGGAGCGAGCCTTTCCGGCGTCGTGACGGACCAAACCGGCGCAGCTCTTCGCGATGTCGCGGTGACAGTCAAGAACTTCGACACAGGTGCAACGCGCACGATCACAACCGACGGCGGCGGACACTTTCAGGTGTCCGGCTTGCCTCTGGGGCGCTTCGAGATTCGTGCGGCAAAACTAGGGTTTGCCGACGAAACGCGCACCGGAATCAGCTTGGCGGTTGGCCAGGACGCTACGGTCGACATTAAGATGCAGCGGAAGACGCTCGCCGGCACTCCCGACGCGTGCGCGAGCGGCCACGAGTTCGCCACCACCGACTGCACGCTGACCTGGCACGGCATCACGCTGTACGGTGCGTATGACGTCGGCGTCGGCTGGGTCAGCCATGGCCTACCGGAAAACGGCTATAACTATGAAGGCGAATCTCTGGTGAACCGAAACGGCTATCAACATCGATTTGTTGTTGCACCGAACAACCTACAGCAGACGGGTCTGGGCATCCGGGGCAAGGAGGAGTTTCTGCCTGGCTGGTCCGTTGTGTTCAACGCGTCCACTGGCATCAATCCGCAGTCAGGCCTGCTCGCCAACGCGTCGGCCACCCAGATCGCCAACAACGGCCTTCCCAGGAGCAGTTATTCGTTCGCCATCGACGGCGCACGCGCGGGCCAACCCTTCAATGACGAATACTATGCCGGAATATCGTCCACGCATTTCGGCACGCTGACCTTCGGTCGTCAGCGCGCTCTCGGCACGGATGCGATGCTCCTTTACGATCCGTCCGGCGGCGCCTATGCCTTTTCCTACATCGGGTATAACGGCACAATGGCTGGCGGCGGCGACACCGAGGACACTCGTTGGGATGACGCCCTGAAGTATCGCCTCACCTATGGCCCGGTCCATTTCGGCGCGATGTATAAATTCGCCGATGGTTCTGCCGGTTGCTACTCGGCCTCCGCAACCTGGACTGACACCACCTGTACGCCGGAAGCCGCGCATAACAACGCCTATGGATTCGACCTCGGCGGAGACTTCGGCAGAAACTCTGGCAAGTTCTCCGCCGACGTCGTCTTCCAACATTACAACCAGGCGATCAGCGTCTTGAACCCCCTGCTGGGGCCTCAGAGTCCGACGCAGTCCTATCAGTCGACCACGGACAGCATCAATACAAACCCTATTACCGGGGCCAATCTGATCGACACGAACAACACCGTATATGGCATCGTCACCGACAACAACGCAGTTATGGCCGCTGCCAGGTATAAGTGGGAACCATTCAAGTTTTTTGCCGGCTACGAATACATCTGGCAGAATAACCCGGCGAACCCATTGGGCGTGGGCGCCTCGGACCAGGGCGGTTATAACATGAGCGGGGTCGAAGACAATAATCTTGACTCTGAAAAATTAGTGAACATCTGGTGGACGGGCGTGAAGTATACCTACCGTAGCAAAACCGACGTCACTTTCTCCTGGTATCAACAGCGGCAGAATGACTTTCGTATTCCGCCGACCTGCACGCCTCAAAGTTTCCGAGCTTCCTGCGCGGGCACCCTCAACGAGGGGTCGCTCTTTGCGGATCATCACTTCACCAAGCGTTTCGACGGTTTTGCCGGAATTGCGTATTCCTACGTGAGCGGCGGTCTCGCCATTGCCATTCCTCATGGCCCCGGCGTCCCCTATAACTCCGACAATAACTTCGCTCCGACAGTCGGTGGTCGTTTCACCTTCTGATCGCTTCCGTGGAGGGCTCAGTCGAGAGCCCACATGGGTTGTGGTGCATCAAAACATCGAGGCGGGTTCATTGACACGGCTCTCGGTTGTTTTATAATTATTCTCATCCGATAATTATGCACCTCACCCATGAGCAGTTCCGGGAACTGGCCGGGAAACACGGTCTGGCGGTTACGCACCAGCGTCAGGTGGTCTATGAGGCCGTCATCGCTTCCCGCGGTCACTACTCTCCAGAAGATATTTACGCCGCGGTCCGGCGGCGCATTCCATCCATTTCTCTCGCCACGGTCTACAACAATCTCCGGCTTTTCATCGAGTGTGGCTTGCTGCGAGAGGTCACTCCTCATGCGTCCACGCTGCTCGTGGACGGCAATCTCGAACCTCATCATCACCTGGTGTGCTCCCGCTGCAAATCGGTGCAGGACATCGAGGGGGAGTTCATCGATTTCAAACGGCTGTCCCGGCATCTGCCGGACGGCTTTGATCTGACGCAGCCTTTGATCGAGGTCTTTGGCCTCTGTCGCCGCTGCAGCACAAGAACGTAATTATTTATTCAACGCCCAATCAAGATTGGAAGGATGAAAATATTATGGAAAATACCCTCGCGACATCCTCGGGCAGTGTTTCCCCCGAAGCTAAAGACAAAACCACCTCAGCCGAAGCGAAGTGCCCCGTAGCGCACGGCGTTCGCAAATCCCACGCGAATGTTGATTGGTGGCCGAATCAGGTAAACCTGAAGGTTCTGCACCAGCATTCCCCAAAGTCCGATCCCATGGGGAAAGAGTTCAATTACGCAGAGGAGTTCAAGACGCTCGACCTGAACGCGGTGATCAAAGATCTGCATGCCTTAATGACGGACTCGCAGGAGTGGTGGCCGGCTGACTTTGGTCACTACGGTCCGCTCTTCATTCGTATGGCGTGGCACAGCGCGGGTACATACCGCATTGGCGACGGCCGCGGAGGCGCCGGCGCCGGTCAGCAGCGTTTTGCGCCGCTTAATAGCTGGCCCGACAACGTGAACCTGGACAAAGCACGCCGCTTGTTGTGGCCGATCAAACAGAAGTATGGGAAGAAAATTTCCTGGGCTGACCTCATGATTCTCGCCGGCAACGTCGGACTTGAATCGATGGGATTCAAGACATTCGGTTTTGCCGGTGGACGTGCGGACGTGTGGGAACCGGAAGAGGAAATTTATTGGGGACCTGAAGGCACGTGGCTGGCGGACGAACGTTATAGCGGCGATCGTGATCTTCAGAATCCGCTCGGCGCGGTGCAAATGGGCCTGATTTACGTCAATCCGGAAGGGCCGAATGGCAGGCCGGATCCCATCGCTGCGGCGCGGGATATCCGGGAGACTTTCGCCCGTATGGCGATGAACGACGAGGAGACGGTTGCGCTCATTGCCGGCGGCCACACCTTCGGCAAAACCCACGGCGCTGCCGTTCCCGCCCAATATGTAGGCAACGAACCAGAAGGTGCCGACATCGAGGATCAAGGTTTCGGGTGGAAGAATAAATTTGGCAAAGGATTTGGCGCCGATACCATCGGCAGCGGCCTGGAAGTTACCTGGACCACGACGCCCACGAAGTGGAGCAACAACTTCTTCACCAACCTCTTCACTTACGAATGGGAATTGACGAAGAGCCCTGCCGGTGCGCATCAGTGGACGCCGAAAAATGGTGGAGGGAACGGCACCGTGCCGGACGCGCACGACCCGTCAAAGCATCACGCTCCCTCCATGCTGACGACTGACCTCGCGTTGCGCTTCGACCCTGTCTACGAGAAGATTTCGCGGCGCTTCTACGAGCATCCGGATCAGTTCGCAGACGCGTTTGCGCGGGCGTGGTTCAAACTGACGCACCGCGACATGGGGCCGATCCCACGCTACCTTGGGCCGCTCGTTCCGAAAGAGACGCTCATCTGGCAAGATCCACTTCCCGCCGTCGATCATACGTTGATCGGGGAGCAGGACATTGCCACTTTGAAGGCGAAAATCCTCAAATCCGGATTGTCGATATCCCAACTGGTGACGACTGCCTGGGCATCGGCAGCGTCGTTCCGCGGCTCCGACAAGCGCGGTGGGGCGAATGGGGCGCGCGTTCGCTTGGCGCCACAGAAGGATTGGGAAGTGAACCAGCCGGCCGAACTGGGGAAGGTTTTGGCGACGCTGGAATCGATCCAAAAGGAGTTCAATAGTTCTCAGTCCAACGGGAATAAAGGGAAGAAGGTTTCGCTGGCTGATCTGATCGTTCTTGGCGGCAACACAGCCGTCGAGGAAGCTGCGAAAAAGGCCGGGCATGACGTTAAGATTCCGTTCTCGCCGGGGCGCACGGATGCTTCGCAGGAGCAGACGGACGTGCACTCCTTTGCCGTCATGGAGCCGGTCGCCGACGGGTTCCGCAACTATCTCCGAAGCGGACAAATTCTGTCGGCTGAAGAGTTGCTGGTGGATCGGGCTCAGTTGCTAACACTGACTGCGCCTGAGATGACGGTTCTGGTCGGAGGCCTGCGTGCTCTGAATGCGAACTTCGGTCACACCAAACACGGTGTGTTGACCAACCGGCCCGAGACGCTGACGAACGATTTCTTCGTCAACCTGCTCGACATGAATACGAAGTGGCAGCCCTCGAACACGGTAGAAGGCATTTCCGAAGGCGTGTATGAAGGGCGCGACCGGAAGACGAACGGCACCAAGTGGACCGCAACGCGCGTGGATCTTATCTTCGGTTCGCACTCCCAACTTCGAGCGCTCGCAGAAGTGTACGCGAGTAATGACTCGAAGGAGTCGTTCGTGAAAGACTTCGCGGCTGCGTGGAACAAGGTCATGAACCTCGATCGCTATGATCTTGCCTGAGCGCGGCTAAACCAGGTGAACATCGAGAGTCGAAAAGGCGGGCGCCAGTCGCCCGCCTTCTTGGCTTCAGGCTGTTCGCTTGATCTGCGTCTAAGAGGCATCGCGAACTGGTATCCCTTTCGCCACAGTCCCGTGTGAGATACTGGGTGGCCCGAATGTCAAAAGTGCGTCTGCGAATACGGTTCCCCGCCTTCCGGGAACGCGTCGCGGTGGCGTTCTGACGCGCTGGGTGTAGACTGTACGCTAGGGTACCTTCAAACGAATCTATTCTTCTCAGGCACACCACGGAACACTTCCGCGCTCCACGTGGTGGATTTCCTGTTCAATTCGAGCACACCGCAAAGCGTAGCTTTGCAGAATCGTTAAATCCCCTATGAAAATTCTGCTGTATAACCCCGACAACGGTGTCACACGCAATTTCATGCCTCATCTATGGATGTTTCTGCTACAGGCACTCACGCCTGCGGGGCACGAAGTCTTGCTGGTTGATGGGAATGCGCAACCGATGGATGAAGCGGGGATTGCGCAATACGTCCGCGAAAACAAGATTGGATTGGTCGGAATCGGCGCGATGACGCGCATGGTCGCGAAGGCGTATCGCATGGCAGATGCGGTGCGGGCGACGGGCGTTCCGGTGGTGATGGGAGGGCCGCACGTTACGGAGATGGCGGACGAAGCGCTGGGACGCGATGGTGGGCCGCGCCATGCGGATGCAGTGGCGCTCGGAGAAGCGGATGCGACCTGGCCGCAGATCGTGGCGGACGCGGCGCGCGGCGAACTCAAGGAAGTTTATGCGCCGGTGGATGCTTTTGGGCAGGAGAGCAAGCCGTCGCTGAAGGAATATCCCGTGATTCCGTGGGAGACGATTGATCTGAAGCAGTTCAATCTGATTCCGAAGGCTATCGCTGGGACGCTGGGGAAGATTGGCGAAGGCTGGGGATCGTTTCGGATTGTTCCAGTCGAGTCGGGACGCGGCTGTCCGTATGGCTGCGAATTTTGTACGGTGACGGGATTTTTCGGCGACTCGATTCGCTTTCGGACGAACGAGAGCGTGGTGAACGAGCTGCTGATGCTGAAGGCGCGAGCCCGCGAAGAGAAGGGACAGATCGCGGTCTTCTTTATTGACGACAACTTCGCGATCAATATCAAGCGGACGAAGTCGTTGTTGCGCGACATCATCGCAGCGGGCGCGCAGTGCCATTGGGTGGCGCAGATCTCGGCGAATCTGTTGCGTGACGAAGAGCTGGTGGATTTGATCGCGGCGTCGGGAGGGAAGTGGGTCTTCATCGGGATGGAGTCGATTGATCCGGCGAATTTGAAGGATGTGAACAAGGGATTCAACAAGCCAGGCGAGTACGCGGCGGTGCTGGAGCGGTTGGCGGCGCGGAATGTTTACGCGATTACTTCGTTCATTTTTGGGATGGACAACGATACGGTGGGAGCGGCCGAGCGGACGTTGGAGCAGGTTCGAACGTGGCCGCCGGGGCTGCCGATTTTTGGACTATTGACGCCGTTACCGGCGACTCCTTTGTATAAGAGGCTGGAGAAGGCGGGAAGGCTGACGCGTCCCAAGCACTGGCAGGAATTCATTCCGTTTGCGATGGCGCACACTCCGTTGAAGATGACGATCGATGAGGCCCATGCCGAGGTGCTGCATGGCTGGGAAGAAGCGTATAGCGCAAAGGCGCTCGCTGCGGCTGTCGAGTCGTTGAGCGATCAGCCGCTCGGATATCGAGTCAACATTTTCCTGGCTCGGATTTGTTTCCGAGGGATCTACTTCCCGATGTTGGGAAAGATGGCGTGGATGAAGGTGATTGCGCAGAATCGGAAGACGATCTTCAAACTGGTGCGGGAGGGATTCAAGGCGGGAGCGTGGAAGGGTGCTCCGGCGCGTGTGATTCCGGGAGTGACTGTGCCGCAAGTGCAAGCGAGTGAGGCGAAGGTGCAGGTGGCGGGGGACTGATGCGTCGAGAGTAGCCAGGTTAGCGTTGAAAAGAAGAAGCAGATCCTTCGCGGCGCTCAGGATGACAATGTTGAACGGGCGCGAACCCTTCGACGAGCTCAGGGCAGGCCCTGGGGCATGCTCAGCACTCTTACCCTCACCCTCAGTACTCTCACCGTCGGAGTCTGGTAGTCGCGTTTCGACCCGTGAAAGATGCTGCTGATTGGGGCTGTCTGTACCGGGGGCCGCGTTCTTGCTAGAATCTTAGGTTCTGTCGCATCCCGTGCGCATGAGGAGCAAGAGATTCTATGGCCTACGTAATTGCCGAGCCCTGCATTGGTACCAAAGACACCGCTTGCGTGGACGCATGTCCGGTGGATTGCATTCATCCGAAGAAGGACTCGGACAAGTACGCGACGGAAGAGATGCTGTATATCGATCCGGTGGAATGCATCGATTGCGGAGCGTGTGTGCCGGTGTGTCCGGTGTCGGCGATTTTTGCGCTGGATGATCTTCCGGAAAAGTGGAAGGAATACACCGAGCGGAACGCGAAGTATTTCGGACGGTAGAGCAGTGGTCGGTGGCCAGTGATCAGTGGCCAGTGATCGATTGTTAGTGAACCCGGCTTGTCTCGCAGGCCGGGTTTACTTTTGGATACCCCACATCTATCTAGTACCCCCCTCCCCCGTCTTTGAGAATCAGGCGTTTACGAGTAATTTTAAGTTCGGTCTTTGATTCCGAAGGACTTATTTCAAAGTATTCTGGAATAAGGAGTTAGCGTTTTTGACCGTCAGCCGTCAGCCGTCATGCGTCAGGAAAAGCGGGGGTGAATACGCTGCCCGCGATTCGGCTCCTTGAAGACCTTTCCGAACCGTCTTCCTGAAATCGGTCTTTTTTTACCTTTGATCTTTTAGAATCATGGGTTTAACCAGGCACGTCCTCCTAGATCTTTGAGTTTAAAGGAGTTATATGCAAAATATTATGGAATAAGGACTTAGCGGCAATTCCAGTGTCGGATGTAACGGCGGACGAGGATCGAGTCGGAACAATCGACAACAATAGCTATAAATAAGGTGACATAGCGCTCAACGCAAAAAGAGTGAGGAAGTAAATCCCCACCCTTTTCTAGAAATTTGGCTTCTACTCTTATTATATCAATCTGGGGTGGGGTGTCCCGACAGATTGGCGGGATTTATTTTGCTTGGCGATTCATTGAGTTATGGGGAAAAGCGAGCAAAGAGGGGCTTGACAGCTTTTTCGAGAAGCTGATTCGGATGCCTCCGCAAGACGGGGCGAGCCCCATATCTACACGGCATTTCTTCGCAGCCTCTGAGGCCATGCCCTCTCAACGCAGAGCCAGAGTTTTCCCGCGAACTGTTTGAGTGGTGCCTTTCAAAACACGCGGTCCGGTGGGTGATAGGGGTCCTTCGACTTCGCGTGGACTTCACTTCGTGAAGTCCATGCTGCGCTCAGGATGACAGCGCTTGATGGTTGGACCTTGGGTAGTCGATTCGACTGATAGCTGAAAACTGACGACCGACAAGCACTTCCATTACAATCAGTGATTCAACTTGTAGACCTTGCATGGCGCTGAAGGAGTCGGAAGCGATCGTTCTGCGCACGTATCCCTTGCGGGAATCGGATCTGCTGGTCACGCTGTTCACGCGACTCGAAGGGAAAGTCAAAGGCGTGGCGCGAGCGGCGCTGAAATCGCGGCGGCGGTTCGGCGGGGCGCTGGAACCGATGACGTATGTGCGGGCGTTTTACGACGACCGCGAGCGGAAAGATTTGGCACGGTTGGACTCGTGCGAAGTGATTGAGTCTCCGATGGCCACGGAGGTAAGTTTTGCGCGGGCCGCGGGACTGGCGCATGTGGCCGAGTTGTTGGACGAGTTGATGCCGGACCGCGAGGCGAGCGATGCGGTGTTCCGGTTGACACTGGCGGTTTTGCAGGAGATGCGGGGGGCGGCGTTGTGGATGCCGCTGACGTATTTCGAGCTGTGGATGACGCGGCTGATGGGATTTCTGCCGGAGTTTTCGGAGTGCCTGGTGTGTGGACGGGCGCTCGATGGCGAGCGGGCTTTTTATCATGGGTTGGCCGATGGGCTGGTGTGTATTGAGGATAAGAGGATCGCATCATCGGAACTGTCGCCGGAGTCGAGGAAGATTGCGGCGCAGATGCTGCGATCACGGGTTTCGGAGTTTGCGGCGATTGACTGGCCGAAGGCGGTGTGCGCGGATTTGAGAAAGTTTTTGATTCAGATTTTGGAGCGGCATGTAGAGAAGAAACTGGTTACGGCGCGGATGTTGGAGAAGGGCGGGTTTTAGCTGTCGGCTATTCGCTTTTCGCTGTTGGCTTTTCGCAATTAGAGGTGGGTCCCGAATTGTCGTGTTGGGCTGATGCATCCGGGAGTTAGCCTGAGCGAAGCGAAGGATCTGATGTTCGCTGCGAGAAGCAGATCCTTCGCTTCGCTCAGGATGACAATTTATTTTGAGATCGATTCTTTGGTTGCGATGGTTGGTAACACACGGGAAGACTGATTGATTCGATGAATTTATCTAAATCTAATTCCAAATCTAATTCGCTGACTTTTCAGGAACTTATTCTTCGGCTGCAGGGGTTTTATGCGGCGCGGGGCGCGGTGTTGCAGCAGCCTTATGACGTTGAGGTGGGGGCGGGGACGATGGCTCCGGAGACGTTTCTTCGGGTGCTGGGACCGAATCCTTATAAGGTGGCGTATGTGCAGCCATCGCGGCGTCCGGCGGACGGGCGGTATGGAGAGAATCCCAATCGGTTGTTTAAGCATTTGCAGTTGCAGGTGATTTTGAAACCTCCGCCGGAAAATGTGCAGGAGTTGTATCTGGAATCACTGGGCGCGATCGGAATTGATCTGCGACAGCACGATATCAAGTTTGAGGAAGATAACTGGGAGTCTCCGACGCTGGGGGCGTGGGGAATTGGCTGGCAGGTGATGCTGGACGGGTTGGAGGTCACGCAGTTTACGTACTTCCAACAGTGCGGCGGCGTGGATCTGGATCCGATCGCGGCGGAGCTGACGTACGGGTTGGAGCGGCTGTGTGCGTTCTTGCAGGATGTGGATTCGATTTACGACATTGTGTGGGCGCGGGATCCCGAGACGGGCAGGGAAGTGAAGTATGGCGAGGTTCGGCTGGCGGATGAGCAGCAATTCTCGGTGTACAACTTCGAAGCGGCCGATGTGGCGAGCGCGTGGAAGCACTTCGAGTTGTGTGAGGCGGAGTGCAAGAAGCTGATAGAGGCTTATGGGGCGTTGAGCCGGGATAAGAGTGAAGGGAACGGAGTGGCGCGGGAGAAGGCGCGGTTTCCGTTGCTGGGGGCGTACGATCTGTGCCTGAAGTGCTCGCACTACTTCAATATTCTGGATGCGCGGGGCGCGATCTCGGTGACGGAGCGAGTGGGCGTGATTGCGCGGGTGCGGGCGCTGGCGGTGGGGATTGCGAAGGCCTGGATGGATCAGCAGTTTCCGGGCGAAAAAAAAAGTGAGAAGAGCGAGGCGGGTTCGAAGGGTGGGAAGAAGGACAAGGATCAGAAACTCGCGGCCGTTTAAGAGCTTTAACCACAGAGGACACGAAGGGATCACGAAGGAAAGCAAAATCTTTGACCACGGGGTACACAGGGTCCACGGGGGAATGCTTTAAACGCTTTTTGTGATCCGGCTCACATTTACTTTCCTGTCATTTTGAGACCATAGACTGAGTTCAACGATGCCTGATTTTTTACTGGAAATTGGTTGCGAGGAAATCCCGGCGCGAATGATTGATGCCGCATCGGCAGAGCTGCGCGAGCGCGTAAAGGGTCTGTTGCAGCGCGAGCGATTGGATCCGGCGGGAGAGATTTCGTTTCTGGATTCGCCGCGGCGGTTGGCGGTGATGGCGGCGGGCATTCCTGCATCGCAACCGGACATTACGGAACAGCTGAATGGGCCTTCAGCGCAGATTGCGTATAAGGATGGGCAACCGACTCCGGCGGCGCATGCTTTTGCGAAGAAGGTGGGCGTCGATGTGTCGAAGTTGGAGAAGATCGCGACGCCGAAGGGCGAATATCTGGCGGCGACGGTGACGCGCAAGGGGCGGACGGTGGCGGAGATTTTGGCGGAGGCGTTGCCGAAGGAAATCTCAACGCTGTACTGGCCGAAGAACATGTACTGGCGGAAGCGGGGCGAGGTGTTTGTGCGGCCGGTGCGGTGGCTGGTCGCGATGCTGGATGAGCAGGTGGTGCCGCTGGAATTGTTTGGACTCACGGCGGGGAAGACTTCGCGGGGACATCGCATCATTTTTGGTGAAGCGGGCAGCGGGGCAGTGACGATTGCGAAACCGAGCGCTTATGTCGAGGCGCTGCGGGCGGCAAAAGTTTTGGGAAGCCGGGAGCGGGAGCAGGCGATCCGGAAGGCGCTGGATGCGGCGACGCGGACGATTGCGGGAGCGCGCTGGCGGGAAGATAAGGCGCTGCTGGAGACAGTGGTAAATCTTACGGAGTTTCCGTCGGCGATTTTGGGAAGCTTTGATCCGGAGTTTCTGGATTTGCCGGAAGAGGTACTGGTCACGGTGATGCGCGACCATCAGAAATATTTTGCGATCGAAGATGCGGGTGGAAAGTTGCTGCCGCATTTTCTGGCGGTCCTGAATACGGAAGGCGATGCGGAGGGGCTGGGCATCGTTCGGCACGGGAACGAGCGGGTGTTGCGAGCGCGATTTAACGATGCGCGCTTTTTCTGGAAGACGGATCAGAAGCAGAGTTTGCGGGAGCGGGTGCCTTTGCTGCGGAGCGTTACTTTCCAGAAAGACCTGGGGAGCTATTACGAAAAGACATTGCGGGTACAACGCATCGCGAGTTGGATGGCGGAGACGGTGAAGCAGAGCGGGATGGCGGTGCGTCCGGGAGTGGTGCATAAGGCGGCGCTGCTGGCGAAGACCGATCTGACGACCGAACTGGTGAAGGAATTTACCGAATTGCAAGGGATTGTGGGCGGGCTGTATGCGCGGGTGCAAGATCTGGATGAAGATTTGAAGCCGGATGTGCAGCAGGCTGTGTCGCGCGCGATTTATGAGCATTACAGGCCGGAGTCGATGGAGGATCCGGTGCCGGAGACGCTGGAAGGTGCGGTGCTGTCGATTGCGGACAAAGCGGATTCGATTGCGGGGATGTTCGCGCTGGGGCTGGTGCCGAGCGGGTCGAAGGATCCTTTTGCGTTGAGGCGGCAGGCGAACGGGATTGTAAAGACGATTGCGGAGAAGAAGCTGCCGCTGCGGCTCTCGGCGATCATGGCGGATGCGCGAGTACGGTACAAGGGTTCGGAGGCGGAGAAGAAGTTTTCGAACGCGGGGTATGCGGAGGCGGTGCGGGGATTTTTCCGTGAAAGGCTCGAGTTTTACTTGAAGGATGCGCGAGGCTATGCGTATGACGTGGTGAGCGCGGTGCTGGCGGTGGATTCGGACGATGTCGTCGATGCGGCGGCGCGGGCGGAGGCGGTGAGCAAGGTGCGCGGGTCGGCGGATTTCGAATCCATTTCGAGCGCGTTTAAGAGAATGAAGAACATTTTGCGGCAGGCGGCCGAGAAGACTAGAGTTATTGCTATACGGCTGGATACGGGCGGCTTGCAGGAAGAGTCGGAGAAGGAACTGGCGGCTCTGATTCCGCAGACGGTGGCGGCGGTGGAGACGCGGCGTGCGGCGCTGGATTATGAAGGAGCGCTGCTGGAGATTGCGAAGCTGCGTCCGGCGATTGACAAGTTTTTCGACAAGGTGATGGTGATGGTAGAGGACGAGACTTTGCGGGCGAACCGGCTGGCGCTGCTGCAGACGGTGGTGAAGGAGTTCTCTACGATCGCGGACTTTTCGGAGATTGTGACGGAAGGCAAAGAAGTTTCGAAATGAAATCTTTGAATAACTGATTAAGAAGAGGACCTAATCTATATGGCAACGACGACTCTCCCCGATACTGAAATCATGGAAAAGAAAACTATGGAAACGAAACCGGCATCCTCGAAACCTACAGGTACCAAGTATGTGTACTCGTTTGGCGGCGGCAGTGCGGACGGCAACGGCAAGATGAAAGACGTTCTTGGCGGCAAAGGAGCGGGACTGGCGGAGATGACGAACGCCGGGCTGCCGGTACCTCCGGGATTCACGATTCAGACGGAGGCTTGCCGCGAATATATGCGGAACAACGCGGTGTCGAAGGAAGTGGACCGGCAGATGGAAGAGGCGCTGGGAAAATTGGAGACGCTGCAGGGGCAGAAGTTGGGGAAGGGAGAGAATCCGCTGCTGGTTAGCGTGCGCTCGGGCGCGAAGTTTTCGATGCCGGGGATGATGGATACGATCCTCAACCTGGGGCTGAACGATCAGAGTGTGGTGGCGCTGGCGGAGCGGACGAATAATCCGCGATTTGCGTATGACTCGTACCGGCGGCTGATTCAGATGTTTGGGAACGTGGTGCTAGATGTGGAGAAGGCGGTGTTCGACGAGATTTTCGACGCCAAGAAAAAGCAGAAGAAGACGAAATTTGATACGGGACTGGACGCAAAGGCGTTGCAGGAAGTGATCGCGGAATATAAGAAGGCAGTGAAAAAGCACGCCAAGCGCGACTTTCCGCAGGACGCGAATGAACAGCTGGTGATGGCGCGGGATGCGGTATTTCGCTCGTGGCAGAACGATCGCGCCAAGCACTACCGGCGCATCAACAACATTGACGACATGCTGGGGACGGCGGTCAATGTGCAGGCGATGGTATTCGGTAACTTGGGCGAGACGAGCGGCACAGGCGTGGGATTCACGCGGAATCCGGCGAACGGAACGAAGGAATTTTATGGAGAGTTCCTGCTGAACGCGCAGGGTGAAGATGTGGTGTCGGGCGTGCGAACTCCGGTGCCGATCCTTGAGCTCGAGAAGATCATGCCTGAGGTCTACAACCAGCTTCGCGAAATTACCACGCGGCTGGAGAAGCATTACAAAGACATGCAGGATTTCGAATTCACGATTCAGGATCACAAGCTCTACATGCTGCAGACGCGGAATGGTAAGCGTACGGGTCTCGCGGCCGTGAGGGTCGCGTTGCAGATGGTGGAAGAAGGGCTGATCAAGAAGGAAGAGGCGATCTTCCGGGTTGATCCGAATCAGCTGTATGACTTCCTGGTTCCGCGACTGGATGAGAAAGGAAGCAAGGTGGAAGTGCTGGCGAAGGGGTTGCCGGCGTCTCCGGGAGCGGCGGTGGGGCAGATTGTTTTCACAGCCGACGAGGCGGTGGAAAAGGCGGGGATGGGGAAAGACGTTCCTGTGATCCTGGTGCGGGCGGAAACGACTCCAGAGGATATTCACGGGATGGAAGTCGCGAAGGGAATTTTGACTTCGCGAGGCGGCATGACGAGCCATGCGGCGGTGGTGACACGAGGCATGGGCAAATGCTGCGTGGCGGGCGCGGGCGATATTGACGTGGATGAAAAGGCGCGGGAGATGCGCGTGAAGGGGCAGGTTTTTCGAGCGGGAGATTGGATTTCGCTCGACGGCACGACGGGTCGCGTCATCAAGGGCAAGCTGAATACGCTGGATCCGTCGCCGGATGATCCGGAACTGCTGAAGTTCATGAACTGGGCGGATCCGTATCGAACGATGAAGGTGCGGGCGAATGCGGATATTCCGCGGGATGCGAAGCAGGCGCGGGCGTTTGGCGCGGAAGGCATTGGACTGTGCCGGACGGAGCACATGTTCTTTGGCGCGGAGAAGATTCCGCATATGCGGGCGATGATTCTTGCGGACAATGAAAAAGATCGGCGGGTAGCGCTGAAGAAATTGCTGCCGATGCAGCGCAAGGATTTTGATGGCGTATTCCGCGCGATGGACGGATTCCCGGTGACGATTCGAACGCTGGATCCGCCGCTGCACGAGTTTCTGCCACGACGCGAGGATCTGATGGTGGATCTCGCGACGCTGCAGTATGCGGATGCGAAGGAGAAGAAATCGCTGGTTGCGAAGTACCGCGACTACGGGGCGAAAGGCGTTGGCGATTTGAAGAAGCTGATGTCGACTTTGCTGAGCCGGGTCGAGCAACTGCACGAAGTGAATCCGATGCTGGGGCATCGCGGGTGCCGGCTGGGGACTACGTATCCCGAAATTACGGAGATGCAGGCGCGCGCGATATTCGAAGCGGCGGTCACGGTGGCGAAGGCAGGGATCAAGGTTTTTCCGGAGGTGATGATCCCGCTGGTGGCTACGGTGAACGAAATGGCGAACCAGGCGGCAATTGTGAACCGCGTGGCGAAGGAAGTCTTCGCAGAAAAGGGTCAGAAGGTCGATTACCTGGTGGGCACGATGATCGAGTTGCCGCGCGCGGCTCTGATCGCTGATGAGATCGCGAAGGAGGCTGAATTCTTTTCGTTCGGCACCAACGATCTGACGCAGACAACATGGGGCTTCTCGCGCGACGACGTGAACAAGATTCTGCCGACGTATCTGGCGGACGGAATCATCAAGCAGGATCCGTTTGCGGTGCTGGATCGCGAAGGGGTCGGGCAGTTGGTGAAGATGGCGACGGAGCGGGGACGGAAGACGCGTCCGACGCTGAAGGTTGGCATCTGCGGCGAGCATGGCGGCGAACCGTCGTCGGTGGAGTTCTGTTACCAGACGGGGCTGAACTACGTTTCGTGTTCGCCATTCCGGGTGCTGACGGCGCGGTTGGCGGCAGCGCAGGCGGCGGCTGGAGAGAAACTGCAGATCGATTCGGGACGAACGAAGTAGATCGCGTTCGTAGAAGATAGAAGGGCATCGAGCCGCGGTATACGGGACTCGATGCTTTTTTTTCGTTTTCGATAGTCGAAACAAATACTTTCTTGCTTTGCTACTGCACGCGTTGGAGGCGGGCGATCAGTTTCTGCGCAAGATTTTCTTCGGACTCGGACCAGAGCAGGCGACCGGTGGCTCCGGCGTTTTTTTCAACCTGGGCGGTGAATTCGACAAGCTTTTGCACGTTGCTGCGGATGTTGTGCTCGGCTTCGGCGGTGAAATCGACTTCTTCGTGTAAGAAGGATGTATCGAGTCCGAAATCGATTTGAATGTGGCCGGTTTCTTCGGCGGCGCGGTCCTCGAATTCGAGTCCGTGGGCGGTGAGGCGAATGAGCGCGGGCTCCAGAATCCATTTTTCGCCGGCTTCGGGCGGTGTCCAAAGATCCCAATACGATTCGAAAACGTAGGCGTAATCGTCGTGGAGAAATTCGACGACTTCGGCGACGGCCTCCTCGGGTGCGACGCCGGGACGGTAGCGGCGCTCGAGGATGGTGGGCTCGCTCCAGGAGACGGGCTGAATCGCAGAGTAGGTTACGCCGCTGCGCGCCGCCGAAAAAGGGATTTGGCGAAGTACGCTGACGGTGCGCGTGAGAATCTCGGGCTCATCGAAGCTGGGGAACCAGAGGCTCAGATAAAGAGAGTCGGCCATATCAACATTCTAAATCGAAGAGGCGGGCAGAGGGAGGCGAGGGGAGGGGTTGAATTGAGGAGGTTGAGCGGAGGGTTTTGACGGGGGAAAATGGCCCTGTTAGTATGAAAAGCGGCGACAATCCAACCATCTGCAAGAGAGTCCCCGTCGTCTAGCCTGGCCTAGGACATCGCCCTTTCACGGCGGTAACACGGGTTCAAATCCCGTCGGGGACGCCAAATCTAATCAGTGAGTTACCGGGATTTCCCCAGAAACTCGCGGTACAACGGCGGTACAATTTGGTTTCGAGCGGATCATGCCGACTACGTTGCTTTGCTCCGCTCGCTTCTGCGGACTCAGGGCGTGGGTGTAGGTGTCCAACGTCATCTGGTGATCCCCAGTTTTCGAGCTGAGGGTTGAATGTAGTCGCGCATTACCGCACTCAGCCAGACTGGCTGTTTCCCACGCTTGGCTCCAGCGCGGTTGGCGTTGGTGGCTGTAGATTATCAAGACGTTGTACCCATCGAAACCGGACCGACCGGGCTGAGTTCTGGCACCGAGCCGTGCAAAAGGCGCCGCGATAAGTCCGCGCCTTGCAAATCGTTACAGCCGATTTACACTTTCGCACCGCTCCTGCGGCGACGGTGTTCGTAGAGTCTGGGAAGAGGAACAACGTGTTGAAAGATCACAGGTGGCCCACACATAATCTGACGGCTTTTTGTATGGCGTTAGGTCATACTAGGCCAACAGATCATGAGCTACATACTCGTCAATCGGCATCAGCTTTCTGGATGCCTCCGTTTTGACCGGGCCGACGTGCTGGTCAACGAGCGACCGAGTCACGCTTACATAGAGATTCTTGAACTCGAAATCCCCCATTTCAGTCCGGCCAGAACGCTCCGGTCATCGTCTTGCTCCATGGATTCCCCACTTCATCGTGTCAGTATCGAGAACTGATCCCGCGCCTAGCCGGCCGCTATCGTGTGATCGCTCCAAACCTGCCGGTCTTCGGCTTCACTGAAGTTCCTGCGGAGCGCGGCTATAAATACACCTTCGACGCGCTGGCAAAGCCGATCTTCGCATTCACCCAAGCTCTGAAACTTACCCGCTACGCGATGTACGTATTCGATTAGGGGGCGCCGACTGGCGTTGATGGTGCCCGAGCGTATGACCGCCATCGTCTCTCAGACTGGCAACGCCTATGAAGAAGGTGTGGGCGATGCGTGGCACCCGATTCGACGCTACTGACGAGAGCCCACACAGGGACATCGTAATGCTCTTCGCGCCGCCTTCACGCTCGAAGGAATGCATCACGAATATTCAGTCGGAATCCCACACCCTGGCATGATCGAACAGGAAGGCTACACCCTGGATGCTGCTCTGTTGGAGCGTCCCGGCAACGTCGATATACAACTCGATCTCTTCCTCGACTATGCCAACAATGTGAAACTGTACCTCAGGTTTCAGGAGTACTTTCGAACCGCGAAATCTGCTCCTCGCAGTATGGGGCAAGTTCGATCCTTACCTCATCCCTAGGGAGCAGAAGCGGTCAAGAAAGGCATCCCGACCGCTACTGATCGGCCCCGGCATTTCTGAACCAGGTGGAATGTTAGTGTTCGGCAGAATCTGAAGGGAGGTTTTGCTGATGAAGAAGAAGCGATTCGGGGTGGAGCAGATTGTCGGAGTGCTGAAGCAGGCGGAAGTGGGAGTACCGGTCGTGGAGCTTATCCGGAAGGTCGGGATCAGCGAGCAGACGTTCTATCGGTGGAAGGCGAAGTACGTTGGTCCAGAGGTAGATCAGGTGCGCCAGATGAAACAGTTGCAGGAAGAGAACCTGCGGTTGAAGCAGTTGGTGGCAGAGCTGACGTTGGACAAGGCGATGCTTCAGGACGTGCTCTCCAAAAAATGGTAAAGCCTTCGCGGCGTGGACCGATGGTGGAGCATCTGGCAAGTACTTACCAAGTCGGTGAGCGACATGCGTGCCGGGTTCTATGCGTGGCAAGAGCTACGTATCGCTATCGCAGCCATTTGGATCCACGGACTGAGTTGCGGATGCGTATCCGCGAAATCGCTCAGGCAAGAGTGCGCTACGGGTACCGTAAAATCCGCGCACTGATGAACCGCGAGGGCTGGAATGTAGGCAAGTACCTGGTTTGCCGACTTTATAAGGAAGAGGGGATGACGCTGAAGAAGATGCGCCCACAGCGCAAGCGAAAAGCAATCAAACATCGAGAAGAACGGTTCCAGTCGACAGGACCCAACCAGGCGTGGAGCATCGACTTCGTGGCGGACCAACTCCAGGACGGGCGACGCTTCCGTGCACTAACAGTAGTGGATATCTTCACCCGGGAGGGCGTGGCCATCGAGGTGGGACAGAGCCTGAAGGGAGACGATGTAGTGCGAACCTTGAATCGATCCAAGAGTAAGCGCGGGGTACCGAAACTGCTGTTTTGCGATAACGGGAGCGAGTTCAGCAGCCAGGCCATGGATCTATGGGCTTATCAGAATGGAGTGAAGATCGACTTCTCTCGACCGGGCAAGCCGACCGACAACGCGTTTGTCGAGTCATTCAACGGGACTTTCCGCGCCGAGTGCCACGACGCCCACTGGTTCAATGATCTCGATGAAGCAAAGAGGATCATCGAAGACTGGCGGCGGGAATACAATGAGAGTCGTCCTCACCGATCTCTCGGAGAAAGGACACCAAGGGAGTTCGCCAGTCAGATCGCGGCTAGCCGCGATCTGACTGAACTTAAACCAGCCGGAGACTAACTCTCAGCTTGGTACAAAAATGCTGGGCACTTCAAAGAGGCGTTACACTAACACTCCACTTGGTACAAAAGATCGGTCTGGTCTGGGAAATTTAGGCAGCCGCACAAAAGACATGAGAAAACCTACACAAATTACGGACTGTGTACAACACGAAAAACGATCCGGAGGTTCTTAATGTGAAGCTGAGCGCAAAGCGTTGCGTACATTTATTTATGTCGCCTTACTACCGAACCTATTAGAGCTATCTCACTATAAGTCGTAGTATGCTGTCCTATCGACGATAGTAGGTAGTCTGCCTTGTCGAGACTTCCGAATCAGTTCCGAATCCGCTGCTGAACGCCGCTTTTCGGTTGACTGCCTTGCATTTCGCATGACATTCTTGGAAGAGTCTTTGACTCCTCCC
Source organism: Terriglobales bacterium (assembly GCA_049520915.1). GTDB lineage: Bacteria > Acidobacteriota > Terriglobia > Terriglobales > Acidobacteriaceae > Acidiflorens. Next base: position 32,055 of record JBEKPH010000006.1, on the reverse strand, counting down.
CTCTTCAAGAAAAACAAACAAATCTTGCGACATCTTTTGGACGGCGGCAGTAGTTTTGCGCTGACAAAAGTTTCAGGAGCCCCAACATGCCGCTCAGTTTCTTTCGGAGTGTTTGCGTCATTTCGTTTCTCGCGCTATTCGTTTTTGTGATCGACGTAGACTTGGCACGAGGACAAGCAAGCATGTTGACTCACCACAACGATGTGGCGCGAACCGGACAGAATCTGAGCGAGACCATCCTCAACCCGGCGAACGTGAATGCGAACTCATTTGGAAAACTTTTTATTCAGAAAGTGGATGGTTCCATCGTGGGCCAGCCCCTATACGTTCCGAATATCCAATTTTCTAACGGCACAATTCACAACGCGGTTTACGTGACAACGCAGCACGACAGTGTTTACGCCTTCGATGCTGACAACAACTTAGGCGCGAACGCGAGTCCGTTATGGACAGTGAATTATCCGAAGTCCATTCCAGACGACGCGAGTCATTATGGCTGCGGAACGCCCGGCTACACCGAAATTGGCGTCATGGGTACGCCGGTCATTGACCCAGCTTCCAAAACTCTCTATCTAGTCTCGAAGACGCTGGAGAACGATCAATACTATTTTCGTCTTCACGCGTTGGATCTTTCTTCAGGTGCGGAAAAATTCAACGGCCCTGTCGAGATCAGCGCGACCGTGCAGACCAGCATGGGTCCCATTGACTTTACCGCCGCCGTCCAACTGCAGAGACCCGCTTTGCTCCTGTTGAACGGATCGCTTTACATCGGTTTCGGATCCAACGGATGTGACGTCTACGACTATCACGGTTGGTTGTTAGCCTATAGCGCTTCCACGCTCAAGCAACTCGGCGTTTTCATCACGACACCGCAAGGCTCCAATGGCGCCATCTGGGGAAGCGGCGGCGGTCCCGCGGCGGATAGCGAAGGCTTCGTCTATGTTTCCACTGCCAACGGAACCTTCGATTACGGAATGGGTGGCACGGATTTCGGCGATAGTTTCGTTAAACTCAACAATACCCAAAACGGATTTACCGTGCAGGACTTCTTCACTCCCTACAACCAGGCGTATCTTGCCGGCAACGACATGGATCTCGGGTCGGGTGGTTTGATGATCCTTCCCGATCAGAGCGGGTCGCATGTTCACGAGCTGGTGGGTGGCGGGAAAGAGGGAACTCTCTACCTCGCGGACCGCGATGACTTGGGCCAATTCAATTCGCTTCAGGATATGGTCGTACAGGAGTTCACAACGATCACGCCTTCGATCAAGACGGTTCCGGCCTATTGGAACGGCAATGTTTACTTGAGTGGTCAAAAGGATTACGTAAAAATGTTCTCGCTGATCGGCGGAGCCATGTCTAGTCAGCCAGTTCAGCAGACGAGCGTACTGTTTAACGACCGCGGACCTTCGATCTCAATTTCCGCGAACGGAACGAGCAATGGCATCCTGTGGGCGATGCTGCACGGGACGCCGATCCTGTATGCCTTTGATGCAACCAATCTTTCCAACGAATTGTATGACACTACGCAAGCGCTCAAACTGCGCGACAAAATCCCGTCCACCTCGCGCTTCGTCGTTCCCACGGTGGTGAACGGCAAGGTGTTCGTCGGTGGCCTGCACCAACTCAACGTCTTTGGAATGCTGCCAAGTCTTGCCATTTCGGCTGGTAACAACCAGTCCGCGACCGTCGATACGACTCTTCCAGTTCCCCTAAGCATGCAGGCGACCGATTTTTATTCGCACACAGGAATTCCCGGAATCACTGTTACCTGCAAGGACGGAGGTGCGCGAGGGAAATTCAGCGCTTCAGTCGGCGTCACCGACGCCTCCGGTAACGTGAGTACCACTTACACCCTGCCTGTGAAGGCAACGACCGTGACCATCAGTTGCTCCGCTACCGGTTATATTTCGGCGTTATTTGCGGAGACCTCAGTCGCTGGCGCGGCCAACGTGATCAAGCAATACTCCGGCAACAAACAGACTGCTCCGGTTAAGACGCCTTTGCCGCGACCCCTCGTCGTCTCCGTGATCGACGTGCATTTCAATCCGATCGAGGGAGCCATAGTGACCTTCGCCGATGGCGGCAAGGGAGGCACTTTTTCGAGCCCCACCGCGACCACCGATGCTTCGGGACACGCTCAAACTTCCTACACCACCGCCGGCACCGCTGGTGTCGTGAAAATTACCGCCGTGACCGGCTCACTGAAGCCCGCCACTTTCACGGAAACGGTGACGGCACAATAACGCGGCTTTGACTCAGCCAACTTGCGAATTGCTCGGGCGGGCCATTGGAAGGGATTGCAGACAGGGTACTCTTGCGATCTGAAGGTTTCGTTCGTCCGGTGAAGCGGGTCGCGACGCAGGGTCGCAGTTTAGCAAGTTAACAGTACTCGCCTGAAACAGATTACGAGCGAGCTTTGGTTGGTCGAGCACAGACAAAAGCTTCTACGAGATCGAAATGGCGCTGAGCGGTAAAGACGATCTGCTTCGCGCGCCGTTCGTCACGCGGTTGCGACGATCCGTTGAGGGACATTTGCACGTGATCGCCATTTTCAGGAGGACACCGGAGTCTGATCGTTTTTGCCGCTATAGTGTTGCAACAGCCGTTTCCCACCACGGAAATTGCTGCGTCCGCATGAGGACGAGAGAGCTGACCAGAGCGAAGACGAGAACTGCAGAAAGAAGCTTTGTCATGACAAGGTCCGATACGGATAGTCTACCGGCCCGGTAGCAGATCTTGACGAGAGCACAAACGTCTCTGCCCGGACGTGTAGCGGGTTTCACGTTGGTAGACGAAATCATCATTTCTGGTAAAGCTTTGCGCGACAAGGAAGTCGGGATGACCACGAAGGTTGGGGTGTGACTGTAAATTAGGGATGCGCCGTCTCGCTCCCAATGAGTGAAAATGGCTTCCCGGCTTGACGAGACTCGCAGACGATTTCTCCGGCCTACTTCCGGTCCATACGATTCGGTGTATATTTGGTCCGCTGCCATGCAACGTCGTCCCCCGGATCCTCAATTGCTCGGCTTCCTCGAAGCCTACGACCGGAACATCTCGGATCTCGTCCTCGCGCTGCGAGAGGTGATCCTTGAGGAAGCGCCCGACGCCTCGGAGTCGATCTACCAGGTGTACACGGTGGCCATTTGGTTCGGGTTCAGCGGAAAGATGAAGGATATGTTCTGTTACATCGCGACCAACGCGAGGCACGTCAACTTGGGATTCCCGCGCGGGAGTACGCTGCCCGATCCGAATCGGGTGCTGGAAGGCGAGGGTAAGACCATGCGCCACATCAAGCTCAGAAGCCAGCGCGATGTGGAACGTCCCTTCGTGCGGCGCTATATCCAGACGGCGATGGAGCAGGCTGGGAAATTAGGTGCGAGCGGAACGGGCAAAAGCGTCGTCAAGAGCGAACGCGGTGTACTCACGAAGCGCCACGCAAGGATTCGCAAAGGATCGAGCTAGGCGGCCGTGACCGTCCAAAAACAGATGATATGATCGCGGCGGGAGTGAACCAGTGGAACCGACCAAACCAAAACTTCCGAGCGAAACCATAGAGCTCTACAACGATTTCATTCACGGTGAGATTAGCCGCCGCGCCTTTATGGAGGGCGTGCAGCGACTTGCAGGTCGTCTCGCCGTAGCCACGGTTATCAATGCATTGATGCCGGATTATGCGTTGGGGCAGCAGGTTTCCCGCACCGATGACCGGCTCAAGACCACTTACGAGACCGTGCCCTCGCCGAAGGGCAACGGAAACATCAAGGGATATCTCGTGCGGCCTATCAGCGCCGACACCCGCTCCGAGACGACGACGAAGTTGCCCGGCATAATCGTGGTCCATGAGAATCGGGGCCTGAACCCGCATATCGAGGACATCGCGCGGCGGTTTGCCCTAGCCAACTTCATGGCATTTGCGCCGGACGGACTCACATCTCTGGGCGGCTATCCTGGCGACGACTATAAGGGCGGCCAGATGTTCAACAAGATAGACAAGGGCAAGATGTCTGAGGATATGGTGGCGGCGTCCATGTGGTTGAAGTCGCGCCCTGACTGCACGGGAAAGATCGGCGCTACCGGCTTCTGCTATGGGGGCTCGACGGCCAATATGCTAGCCGTGCGCCTCGGAGCCGACCTCGCGGCCGCTGCGCCGTTCTATGGCGGTCCTCCCGCCCCAGAGGACATCTCGAAAATTAAGGCGGCGATCCTCGTGCATCAAGGGGAGCTCGACACGCGACTGGCAGCGACGTGGCCGGCTTACGACCAAGCCCTGAACACCGCGCACGTTCCGCACGAAGGCTATATTTACCCGGGAGCCCGCCCGTGTCTTCGGTTCCTAATTGCGGGTGGACAAGGTAGCCTGACGCGTCTACATCTCTAGACGATCCTTGCAGACGCTACCACTGGTGTGCCGGACCGCTGGCGTGGAGTTGAAGACCTGCAATCGCGCCACACTTCCTTTCTGACGGACAGGCGCTGCCTCTCCACACTTTTTTTGCAAAAAGCCGAGGCCCGTGAGGGAATAGCGCCCGCAACCGCGCTCTTGGAGGTGAGCAGTAAGAACATTCAATTCAAGTCATCTTAGGAGACCACCATGAAATCCACGAAAAGCTTCGCTCGTATCGCTGCCACCTTGCTGTGCCTTGCCCTATTCGCATCGGCCAGCTTCGCCAAATCCAATCCTTTGAACATCCCTCTTGGTCTCGCCGTCGACGCTAAGGGCAACCTCTGGGTCGCTAACCAGGGCGAACAAAACATCTTGGCGTTCAGTCCCACCTACAAGCAACTGACAGCGGACACGATCACCCAAGGACTGTCCTATCCCAACGGCGTCGCCTTTGATACCCTGGGCGATCTCTGGGTTTCCAACTACTTCTACCCTGGTAACCCGGCAAGTTACATTTCCGAATACACCAACGGCGTTCAAAACCGAGCGGCGACGATCTCCGACGGTGTCGTTCAACCGACCGCACTCGCGATTGATGGGCTCAACAACATCTGGGTCGTGAATGCCAACAACGGCACTCCAAACATTGTTGTATATGCCGCGACGACCGTCTACAACGAGCCAACCACGCTGGTACGGACCATTACGCCGATACCGCCAGTCAATGGAATCACTGTCACGGGAGACGTTCTTGCCTTCGGGAGCAACAGCAACACCTATGTGACGCCCGCGACTCCAGCCTTGATCAGCGGTACCGTGGATACGACCTTCTATCCGGGTTACACCGTCGCCGCACTTACGACGGCCGGTGGTGTCCAATACGCGGCCGACACCAATGGCGCCGTCTATACCCTGGTCAATACGATCGCGAACTTCCTATTCGAGGCCCCCTTTGTTCCTGCTGGCCTCGCCGTCGATAGCGTCCGCGGACGGATCTACGTCTCCAACGGATTCAACGCGATTTTCGTCTACAACATGGGAGGCGAACTCCTCCACACCATCAATTAACAACCTTTGTCTGCAGCCGGCGGAGAGGCAATACCTGCCTCCAGCCGGCTTTCTTGCGAGTCACGAACCTCGCGCTCCCGACCTCCGCGCTACTTGATGAGGGAATCTCCCGCGAAACCGCGCTCTTGGAGGTGGAGCAGTAAGAACGCCAAATTTCACCTAGCTCACAAGGAGAAACCGTCATGAAATCCGCGAATCGCGTTGCTCGCATCGCCGCCACCCTGTTGTGCCTTGCCGTTTTCGTATCGGCCGGTTTCGCCAAGGCCCATCCTCTGAACCAGCCCAGCGGATTGGCCGTCGCAACCAACGGCGATCTGTACGTCGCCAACGAGGGCGGAAACGAGGTTCTTGTATACAGTGCCGACTATAGCCAGATTGCCACCAAGACAATCACACAGGGCATCGCTAGCCCTATCGCCGTTGCCTTCGACCCGCAGGGCAATCTCTGGGTTGGCAACCTGCTTCCGTCGGACACCCCGGATGAATATTTTTCTGAATACTCGGCTGCCGGCAAACAGATCAATCCAGCTATTGCGGGGAGCAACTTTGAGTCTTTCTATCCGACGCTTGCGGTCGACGGCGTGGGCGACGTTTGGGCTTTAGGGATCTACAAGGGACAGGATTGCGTCTTTGCTTCGAACGCTCCTACCCCCTATCCCACGGGATTGATGGACTCACTTTACATCCAGCCGGGCAACTACACTGCGCTCGCAGCGCGTGGCCCGTGGGTCGCCTTCGGCACGCTTACCAACGCGTCGTGGGAACTCGTCGGCGCTGTCCTGACAAATTCTACGCAAGGTTATTTTGGTAGCAGCGTAAGTGAGCCCTCAGGGGTTGTGGCCGTGACTTTCGATGCTAATTTCATGCTATACGTCGCCGCTCAGAACGGCTTCGGCGACACTGGCATCCAGTTCATCGACGTCCCCGCTGGTGGCTCGCCGGTCAATAACATTACGTTGAGCTACGTGCCCTCCGGTATGGCGGCCGATAGCGTCCACCAACGACTTTACGTCGCAAACTCGAATAACAACCAGATCCAGGTCTACAGCACGACAACTTTCCAGTTGCTAACGACGATTCAATAGCGGTGAGATGCTTGCACGCGGATTCAATTTGCCGAAGGCCGCCGCGGCTGGCGAAAAGCTGGCCGCGGATCTTTCTGGAGATCAGCCTGACTCGCTTTCAGCAACTGTTCTCCCTCGGCGGAACGACCGAGCGCAACCAGGCAAGTGCCCAGAGCGCTCTGCACCTCGGCAATTTGCCACGGAAGCAACGGATAGGGAGCGGATCGAGCCGACGCAAGGGCCTGGCGCAAGAGCGGCTCAGCTTCCGGCGCGTTGCCTTCGGCCGTGAGCACTTCGCCCAATCGCACTTCGACGGCGATGACGTCTGGCGAGCTTGGCGAAAACTCCTTCTTCCGAATTTCCAGCGCCCGGCGCAACAACGGTTCGGCGCCTGCCGGATCGCCCTCGAAGCTTCTTGCGTTAGCCAGATCGATCATCGCCGCCACCGCCTGCGGATTTTCTTCGCCGCCCAGCTTGTGCGCCATATCAAGTGCCTGGCGCGCGTAATGCTCGGCGCCAGCGTAGTCTCGGCGGTCGAATTCCAACACGCCCAGATTAGCCGTCACTCTCGCCGCTAACCAGTTTTCCGGACCGCTGGCCTTGGTGATCTTCTCCAGCGCCTGATTGAGAGTCTTCTTCGCTTGCTCGTACTCGCCTTTTTGTTGCAGTAGCCGACCCCAATCGCTTAGACCGAGTCCGAATAAGGCGGTGTTCTCTCCGAGTGTCCGTCGCCGAAGCTCCAAGCTTTCCCGCAGCAGCGGTTCCGCTGCTTGCCAGTCTCCGTTTTGCAGCAACAAGATTCCCAGCTTGTTCAATGCGAAGGCACGATCGGGATGATTGTCGCCCAGGATCTTGCGTTGCAACTCAATAACCTGGCGTTCATTTGCCACCGCGCCTGCTATATCCCCCTCCTCAATTAAAGGGCCCATCAAGTTGTGTAGACCAAGAGCATAATCTGGACTGTCCACTCCCTCGTGTTGCCGCAAATGCTCGACATTTTCTCGCAACAGTTCCAACGCTTCGGCGTAATTGCCGTGCCGCTCCAGAAGGAGAGCGAGATATTGCCTTGAGGCAGAATTGTGGTCGAGTTCGCGGTCGAGAGCCACCGCCCTCCGTAGCACCGGCTCCGCCTCGGCATCCCGACTCTGTTGGTAAAGGCATTCGCCGAGCGCCGATAGACTGTCTGCGAAGCTAGCCGCGTGTTCTCCATGATTCTGCTCTTGAATGGCCAGCGATCGCCGGAAGAAGGGTTCCGCCTTCTTGTACTGGCCTTGTTGCCTGATCGATTTCGCCAGGTCGTACAGCGTGACGGCCACTTCAGGATCCTGATCACCGAGATTCTTCCTCTGCAGCGCGTACGCGCGTTCGAGCAAAGGTTCAGCCCGGTCATACAGTCCAAGCGTCGAATACGCGCGCCCAATATTGTCGAGCATTCTGCCCTGCAACCCGGGATCGCCCGCCAATTCGCGATCCACCCGCTTTGCGCCCTGGTCGAGCAAGTCGCGGGCTGTGATCTGCTGGCCGCGAGTCCGTTCCGGAGTAGCCGCTGCAAAAATACCTTCCAGAAATTGCGATTCGCGTTGTGCTGCGAGCCCTTCCCGCTGGGCAATGAGTCGTTCTCGCGTGGCACGCTTGGCGAGCCAACCCATCCCAATACTGAAGCCAACTAACGCAACAACCACAATGAATGCGGCTGCGACGGCAATCTTATGGCGGCGCACGAACTTACCGGAGCGGTACTTCCAAGTGTCGGTGCGGGCGTGGACAGGATACCCGGCAAGGTACGCTTTCACGTCATCGGCGAGCGCCGATACGGATACATAGCGGCGGGCAGGCTCCTTACGCATCGCCATCAGCACAATGTTGTCCAGATCGCCGCTGACCGTCCGGGCAGCATCGGGAGCGGCGAGTTCCGAATTCGCGGCGCTCGCCACGCTCGGCGGTTGAGGTTCCTGTTCGCAGATGATCCTGGCCATCTCGAAAGGACTTGACTTGTCCAACTGGAAAGGGCGCTTGCCGGTCAGTAGTTCATAGAGCAGCACACCCAATGCGTAAACGTCGGTAGATGTGGTGACCTGATCGCCGCGCACCTGTTCGGGGCTGGCGTATTCGGGTGTCATCATCCGCTCGGTGGTTCGCGTCTCGGCAAGTTGTCCGCCCTCGGGGTCGAGCAGCTTAGCAATACCGAAATCCAACAGTTTGGGAAGGCCCTCCGCCGTGACCAAAATGTTGGCAGGCTTGATATCGCGGTGAACTACGAGATTCTTGTGCGCATATTCAACGGCCGAGCACACTGCGCAGAACAGCTGTAACCGCTGTTCCGTTCCAAGCTTGTTGATCCTGCAATAATCATCGACCCGAATGCCGTTTACATACTCCATCACGAGATACGGCAAGCCGTCGTCGGTGATTCCGCCGTCCAAGAGACGCGCGATGGCGGGGTGATCGAGATTCGCGAGGATCTGCCGTTCACTGCGGAAGCGCAGCAGCATCGCCCTGTTCTGTCCAAGCCCGCCCTGCACTGTCTTGATGGCTACTTCTTTTCTGTAAAGATCGTCGGCGCGCGCCGCAAGATAGACCTTTCCCATTCCGCCTTCGCCGAGCACGCGCAACAACTGATAAGCGCCGATGCGTTTGCCGGAGAGCTCCTCTTTTGCAGTGATCTGTTGCGCCGCGTCCAGGACAGGTTTTCGGAGGAACCCCATGGTCTGGCTATCCATCTGAAGCAGGGATTCCACATCTTTGCGCAACTCGGCGTCGTCGCGACAGGCTTGATCGAGGAATAAGGGTCGGCTGTCCGGCTCCAGTTCGAGAGCCGCATAGAAAAGGTGCTCGATGCGCACCCAACGATCGGATCGTGGAGATGTTGCCATGGTTCCGCGCTCTTAGGCTGGGGCTGACCCTTCGGCTGATTCTCGGGTAAGCTCGCGGCGCAACCAGGCTTTTGCCATCCGTAACTCGCGGTCTACAGTTGCGGGAGAGATTTCGAGGGCGGCTGCGGTTTCGTCGTACGTAAGCCCGCCGAAGGACAACAACTCGATGATCTCGCTCTTGCGCCGATCATGCGCGGCCAGCCGCTGCAGGGCCTCGTCTAGCGCAACGATTTCGGATGCTGTTTGCGGTCCAATCATGACGGATTCGTCCAGAGAAATTGTTTCTACGCCGCCGCCGCGTTTCTGCCGGTGCTGGGCTCTGGCATGGTCCACCAGGATGCGTCGCAAGAGGCGGGCGGAAACTGCGAAGAAGTGAACTCTATCCTGCCAGTCTACATCTGCGTCCACCAGGCGTAAGTACGCCTCGTGCAGCAAGTCGGTCGCGCGCAACGTGTGGTTGGGGCGCTCGCCCACCAAACATATCGATGCTAGTTTGTGAAGCTGCTGGTAAACGATGGGCATAAGCTCGTCGAGCGCCGCCTTATTCCCGCCACCCCACTCCTTTAAAAGGCGCGTAACCAATTGTCGATCTGGAGGAGTTTCCATCATTTGCGCCCTAGTTTGTACCAAATTGCCGGCTGCCTCTCAAAAGGCAATCTGAGGATTTGCACTGCCGTCGAACACTGTGAATGTAGGAAGTGCAAACCGAGACTGCTCGTGTAGCAAGCGAAATACGACCGCCGGATCTATGATTCCGAGGCTGGATTATAACGCAGATGCTTTGAGGTTCCTGCGATTTGAACCAATGCCGATAGCACGGTCAGATTCCAGGGTTCTTAACTTCCCAAGATTTCTTAACTTTCCATAGACGGGCTAGCCAGAAGTATTCCGCGCCAGAGATCGACTTCGACGACATCGCCACTTTTGGTGTGTCTTCTCCAAGGAATTGATTACTGTAGAAACTACTGCGGTTCGCCGTCAGGGGGCTGTCGAAATGACTGTTCCGTACAAGCAAAGCTGCAAACCGGATGTGGCGCCAGGGGCCGTACCAGGTGGTTTAGCAGCGAGGCACGACTCATAGGCCTCCACAAGAAAACTGACGGGCTTACGATCGACGAAAGTCTCCCCACGGTTTATTCCCAGAGTGTACAAAAGTGACCATAATGCGAAGTTGAAATCGAACATACTCGTAACCAATGCCAAATACAACTGAGAGACGCGAGATGAGCGGTCGTGTGACTGCTAAAGAAGAGAAAGTCATTCAGCAGTCGAAGGAACTAATAGCGAAAACAAAACGGTCATCTGCGATTGCTGGATCGAAGAACTTGGCACGTCAAGAACGGAATGATCCATCTCGCGCTCGGAAGAGCAAGCCCTGAGGCGCTGCTCCCGGAGATTCTGCAACCATGATAGCCAAACTTGTTGCCGTAGACGAGCTCATTCTGGCAGGTGTTGAAGCCGCCGGTGCCATGGGCGGGAGCATCGTTGCCAGCAGCCCTGGCGACCAGTCGCAGGAGGGCTTTATGCGATTCGACTTCGGATACCTCTCACCTTACTTCGTCACAGATCCAGAACGCATGGAAGTTGCTTTTGAGAACGCCTACATTCTGATTCACGAAAAGCAAATCGGTTCTAAGCAAGACCTGCTCCCGCTACTGGAGCAGATCACGAAGAGTGGCAAGCCGCTGGTCATAGTCGCAGAAGATGTTCTGGGCGAAGCGCTGGCTACTCTCGTCGTGAAGAATCTGACTGGGCCGCTGCGAGTTGCCGCCGTTGGGGCAGCCGGCTTCGGGGATCAGCGCAAGAGTATGTTGCAGGGTATTGCCATTCTTACTGGGGGCAGGGCTATCACCGAAGGCCTAGGTATCCAGCTGAAAAACATACAAATTTCCGACCTCGGTCAAGCGGCGAAGATCACCATCGACAAGAATTGCACGCTAGTCGAAGTTAAGGCCGGCTACGACCGGAGAATCAGAACGCCTTTATACGCCAATCTTTCTGTTGCGCCGGGGGACTGGAACAACGCGGCCCTAACGGCGCGCCGGGAACTTGCGCAACCCGAACCATGAAAGTTCGGAGGAGTCCAGGTGGATCCGGAGATTCTCCGCCACGAAGGCCTTTCGGAAGAGCTGCGCCACAAGAAAACCATTTGGAAGGAACGGTCTCGTTCCATCGTGGGACTGGAGGAGCATCTGCATCGTGAAGGCTCCCGTATTATCAAATTCGCCCTCCACCTGTCGAAGAACGAATGACGAAAGCGCTTCCTCGAACGCGAATTATGGCCGCACATGTCGAAGTCGCACCATCAAAGCTGCCCGCAAAGCCGGTCCAGAATATAGCCTCGTCCGGACTCAGCAGCGCTGAAGCACATAGTCGTCTTCAAAAAGACGGGCGCAATGTAATGCCCGATGCGTCCGCTCATCCGCTTCGAAATGCGTTGGCCAAGTTCTGGGCACCCGTCCCATGGTTGCTCGAAGCGTCGATTGTGCTTGAGCTCGTGCTGCACAAATACTTTGAGGCGTCGATTATTGCGGGCCTGCTGATCTTCAATGCAGCGCTAGCCTATTTGCAGGAAGGTCGCGCCCAGGCCACACTAAAAGCCTTGAACTCGCGTCTCGCCTTGAATGCCTCTGTCGAGCGAGATGGGGTATGGAAGACGGTACCGGCTGCGGAGTTGGTGCGTGGTGATCTCGTGAAGTTGTCACTTGGCGGAGTCGTGCCCGCGGATGTGCATTTGATCGGGGGATCGATCTTGCTCGATCAATCCATGCTTACCGGGGAATCTCTGCCCATTGAGGCTGGTCCGGGCGTTGATACCTATGCCGGAGCATTGGTCCGACGCGGTGAAGCAACCGCAGAAGTTACAGCCACCGGCGTTCAGACCAAGTTTGGTCGTACCGCAGAACTCGTGCGCACGGCGCACGCTGCAAGTTCGCAGCAGAACGCTGTATTGCGCATCGTGCGTAATCTGGCTATTTTCAACGGCGGGGTCATCCTTATTATTGGAGCGTATGCCTATTTTCATGCCATGCCGTGGAGTGAGATCGTCCCGCTGTTGCTCACATCGGTTCTTGCTGCAATACCGGTTGCATTGCCGGCGACATTCACGCTGGCGGCGGCACTTGGTGCGCGATCTTTGGCGAAGCTGGGCGTCCTGCCGACTCGGCTATCGGCTGTGGATGAGGCTGCGACAATTGATGTGTTGTGCTCGGACAAAACGGGAACGCTCACTCGCAATGAACTTTCGGTCACCAGCGTTAAGCCGATGCCAGGCTTTGATGAAGCCCACGTTCTCGGTATGGCGGCTCTCGCCAGCTCTGAGGGTGGCGATGACTCTGTGGATGCGGCGATTCGCTCTGCCTCCACCCAAAAGCCCGCATTGGATCTTCCAAAGCTAATCACGTTTGCGCCATTCGACCCCGCCAAGAAAACTTCCGAAGCAACAGCAACCGATGCAAACGGGGGCGTAGAGCGCATCGTCAAGGGGGCCTTCACGGTAATCGCGAGCCTCACCGCCGCACCACCTACCGCCGCTGGTTTAGCCGACGAACTGGAAAAGCAAGGCTTCAGAGTTTTGGCAGTAGCTGCGGGCCCATCAACAGCTCTGAAGCTGATGGGTCTGATTGCGCTCAGCGACCCGCCCCGTAAGGACTCAGTCTCTCTGATCTCGGAGCTCAAAGCCCTGGGTGTGCGCACGGTCATGGTTACAGGTGACGCTCCGGCTACGGCGGCAATCGTCGCCCACGCGGTGGGATTGGATGGTGCTGTATGCCCACCCGGAGCCATACCCGACGGCGTAAAGCCCGAGGATTTTGCAGTATTCGCAAGTATTCTTCCCGAAGGAAAATTTAACCTCGTCAAGGCCTTCCAGAAGAACGGGCATACGGTTGGGATGTGCGGCGATGGTGCCAACGACGCGCCCGCGCTGCGTCAAGCACAGATGGGGATTGCAGTATCGACCGCAACCGACGTCGCCAAATCCGCTGCTGGCATTGTGCTGACCGAGGCTGGGCTCGGCGGGATCGTCGCCGCTGTAAAAGAAGGAAGGATTACCTTTCAGCGGATTCTTACCTACACGCTGAACTCCGTCCTCAAGAAGATTGTGCAGGTGCTCTTGCTGGCAATTGGACTGGTCATGACCGGACACGCGGTTTTGACGCCCATGCTGATGGTCATTGTGATGATCACCGGCGACTTCTTGGCCATGGCGTTGACCACTGACAGAGTACGGCCATCGCCCATGCCAAATTCCTGGCAAGTCGGCAGGATTACGATGGCCGGGGTCACTCTAGGAGGCTGCTTCTTAGTGTTCTGTGTCACTGTCTTAGCGTTTGGCAAGTTCGAAATGCAGTTCGGAATCGAAGCATTGAGAACGCTTTCCGTCGTTGCCATCGTATATGGCAGCCAAGCCACAATCTACGCCCTGCGGGCACGACGCCATCTTTGGGGATTGCGCCCGACGGCATGGCTCGTTGCGTCTTCTGTAGCGGACATTCTTATAATCTCAACGTTGGCCCTTCGAGGGATTGCCATGGCACCACTTCCCGTCTCAGTCCTGGCCGTTGAATTTGCGGGGGCAATCGGTTTCTGGTTGATCCTGGACGGAGTGAAAATCCCCGTCTTCGCTCGTCTTGGCATTTCGTAATTACGGCTGTTACACAACTGGGAATCTGTGGCGTCCCCTCGCGCTGCCGATACGTAAAGAGCCGTCTAGATGCCACAGAGCGTTGTAGGTATGTTGGATGCGCAAACCACCCGCCTTACACCTTTGCGCCCGGTGCGTAAGAGACACTTCCTGGCGGCAAGACATCGGGCACGTCAAGGCGTGCCACGCCGATCCGGTAGTCGGCCATCCCATAGTAAATATCGAATCGGTTGGGTAAGCCGAGATCGTCGCGACGGTCGATGCCGGTGGGGAACACAACATTCGCGACGACCCCGTGGCGTTCCTGCGGCAGCTCTGGGATCAACACCGGCTCCGAAGAACGATAACGAATCACTTGCGGATTCTCCTTGGAAAGTACCATCACTCCAGCGGAGTAGCAGAGAGGATGCACCTCCTTACTGGGTCCTTCCAGTTCGCTGACGCCGTGATAGACGATCAGCCAACCGTGGCGCGTCAGGACAGGCGGAGTGCCGCAGCCGATTTTGAGCCTCTCCCAGGGAGCGACTGGAGTCGCCAGACGGTGACGAGAAAACTGGCCGAGGTTACCTGGTCCACGGGGCTCTAAGGAAAGCGGGCGGTAGGAAATCCAGATACTCTCGCGATCAAGGTCCACCTCGCGGGATGCGGCGTCGCAGGCGGTTTCCTCAGGACGAGTTCCGGGAAACAGCGGCCGGTGAAGAAGCGCGAGCTCCGGCTCCCCGGATGGGTTCGGAATGGCAACAGGGAAGACGCAGGCGTCCTTGTCGTCGATCTCGCTGGAATCGATGCCATGATACGGAGGAAAGGTCGACAGCCCGAGGCGCTCCCAGTGGAAGAGGTCTTGCGATATGGCTCGGGCGATCCGCGGGCCTCGTGTCGAAAGTGCTGTGTAAGTCATCACGTAGAGCTGCAACGGTTCCACGAACGTTATGCGAGGATCTTCGCAGCCCCCACCACCATCGGGCCGCCGTTCATAATCCGCTTCGGGTTCCAGCGCAATGCCGAGCCGCTCGACGCCTGCGGGATCGCCAGCTTCATTGAAGCGCACGCGTGCAATCCCGATTCGCGAATAATTTCCCTGAGCGACTAGCCGTGGGAAGAGGTAGAGTTCACCGTCAGGGCCACGAGCGGCAGCAGGATTCAGGACGCCTTCGATCTCCTGGGGGTTACCCGGCTCGGGCTCCATCAACATTCCCAAACGTTGCAACTGAAAGTCGTTCATGGATGCTTCGAATCCGAAATCGGGGTCATGCTGCCTGGTCACGATCTCTAAAGCACGCGATGATGGTTTTGATCACCAGTTTCGTCTCCTCGGGACCCTTGACAGGGATGGACTCTACGCCTGCTTTTTCGGCGGGATAGTCATTCCCGCCAGGGAAGAGCGCATCGCCGATGTAAATCATCTCCTTCGACGAAATGTGCAGGAGGTCTCGCAGCTTGCCGATTCCGTATGCCTTATCGATGCCAGGCTTGGTGATATCGATCGATGTCGAGCCCCCGATGCGAACGGAAAATTCGGGAATATAGTTGTAAAGAATCGCTTTGATCTTCTTCCGCTTGGTGTAATCAGGATCCCATTTATTCTTTTCTTCTAACGGCGCCTGCTGACCTAATGCGGAAAATGTTATCTGAATTCCCCGGTCTTCGATGACTTCTCCCCAGACCTTTGCGACTTTGTAACCAGCTTCTGGCAGCGCTTGTTGGAGAGAACTGAATATCTTCTTACGTTCATCCCTGGTGAAGTCTTCTTCATAGAGTTTTTTCCACTCTCCCGAGTACTGATAAAACTGTGTTCCGCAGGTAGGAAGCAGGGTAGCTCCCTTAGGCGTTCGTCCTGAGGGAGTTTAGAGATAAGTTGCTTTTCAAACTGCGGCCAACCGCCTCCGGAAATCACGGTTACTTTGACAATTCCGAGAAGGTCGTGCAGCAGTCCTGACATTTCCGGATCAAGAGCTGATTTACTTTCGGCGAGGGTTCCGTCGAGATCAAACACGATTAGCTTTTTGACCATGTTCCCCGTTTCTGCCTCTGAATTTTCGGTATTTCAATCCGGCAGTGCGATTTCCAACAAGTTCACTGCGCTGCGGGGCAGAAAAGTACACGCACCGATCATCGCCGGCAACAGAAATACATCGCCTTTTGCGACAGCATAGGTTGATCCTGCTTGCTCCACCTCGCCACTGCCGCCGACGCATACCAGCAAGTGCGGCATATCTGCGGCGCCGACGGTGAACGACGATTGTCCGCGTAGGCGCCACAAAGAGAAATGTTCACAATGAAAAAGCCTCTCCCGTTCCACTGGGGTCTTCGTCTCCACCACGGGCATCACCGGTCGGACCGGACCTTCGGCAAAGTCAATGCAGGCCATTGCCTTATCGACTTGAAGTGACCGCATCTTGCCGGTCTTCGGATCCAGATGGTCCCAGTCATAAAGGCGAAACGTCACGTCGCTATTCTGCTGAATCTCGAATACTACGAGGTCGCCGCCCAGAGAGTGCACCGTTCCTGCGCGGAGGAAAACGGCGTCGCCAGGCTTCGGAGTCAAAGATGCGAGATAGTCCTGCACCGTCCCATTCGTGAGCGCCCGCCGCAGATCGGCTTCCGTTGTTTCTGGCTTGAGGCCCGCGTAGATGCGGCTTTGTGTCCCGGCTTCCAGCACGACCCAGGCTTCGGTCTTCGGGGTCTCGCCCGCTGGCAGCAGGTTGGTATTCGCTTTTGTGGGATGCACCTGGACTGAGAGCATTTCATGTACATCGAGAAACTTCAGCAACAGTGGGAATCGGGGAAAGCGCCCGGCCAGCTTTCCCAGCATTTGCTTCGGAAACTGCTGTAGCAATTGACCGATGGTCCACCCTTTGAGCGATCCATTGGTCACGCAACTCTGATGGTCATCGCGGTCGCTGAGCAGCCAAGCTTCACCAATAGGGCCGCTAGGAAGAGGTGCGGTGAGCCAGTTGGCTAAATGCCGGCCGCCCCACAGCCGATATTGATAGAGCGGTTCGAATCGCAGAGGATACAGAAGAGCTTGATTCAATGTTCCTTCGGTGTCGTCCACATCCAGGCTTACGGTGGTGTCGATCACGACTGGTCTGGGGATGTCGACTCCTGACGAAGCGAGTCAGGCCTGTGCGTCCGTTGATCGTGTAATTTGCCGAGGGTATGCTCGATCATTCTGGCCAGCTTATCTGCAGCGCCGTTGACGGCTAGGTCCGCAGTCGCCGCTTCGTCGGTGACCGCGATGGGCTGGCGGCCTTCGAGGCGCGCCTCCATCATGCAACGTTTGTTATTGTCTCGGCTCTTAGGGCCGCTTTCGTCGATCAGGTGGACCTCCACCCGTGTGATGTGATCGCTCACTCGGCTTAAGGCATTCTCGACTACGCCCCTGATCCGAGCGGCCAGCGCCTCGTGACCTTCGATTGTGTGATCGGTATTAACTTGGATCTGCATGCTGATCTCCTGCCTGATTCTTTGATCAAGGATGTTTCTTACGCTCACAGAAGGTGCGTCTTGCTCTGTTCCCCCGAGGATCCCAGGTTAACAGCGGCGTTGCCATTCTTCTGAGCAAGAGTGCTCACCTTCACGCGGCCAAATTGGGTGTGACATAGGGGGGTGGAGCAACAAACCGTGAATGCGGGAATGTGAATGGTCTGGCCGACAGAGAGGCCGACCAGTGCGGGCGGTCAGGATACGCCTCCCAAAACTATCCTCGCGGATTATGGGAGTCCGCGCCCTGTTAACTGTCCATCCCAAAGTGGAGAGGACATCCACACAATCATCAGATCTGCGTCGATCGCCACGCCACGTACACCAGCACGTTCTCCGCGGACACTGTGCAAGAGGGACCAGATTTCCTAGTGGGGGCGCTGTCATGATTCGGGCTGGGACTTCGCTCCGTGGGCTGAGAATGATATCAAGCCCCCCGAGGAGACGAAGAACGTCCAATGCGGACACGGTTCTGAACCAGGCGGATTGGTTCACCGCGGAAAAAGACAAGTATTTAACAATCGCCGAGGATCATGCGAAGCTCGGCTACGGTCGCAGCAATTTCCCGATCGTGGCCGGAATGACCTCGATTGACAACTACTACCTGCTTTTGTCTCTTTGGCACGGTTTCATCGCCAGTGGATTACTAATCATTCTCTTATTTGGGACGAGCATCCGACTGTTTCGACGAGGACTGCGCGAAACGGACTTGGGCTTCCCCGTCCATCCTTGGCGGTCACTTTGGCAGGGATTTTGGTTGCCGTTATTTTTACTCTAGCCACTGTGTACATGGGCACTCAGGTCATTCTGATCGTCGCGATGCTGCTGGGCTGGTCAGATGCTTACCTGCTGGGCCCCATGTGTTCAGGGGTCTCAGAATCTGCCGCCTCCGTGGGATTAAACGGCCAATCTGCGATTCACAAGAGTTGTGACTTAGGAACAAAGTATTGTCGGGGTCGCACGAAGCTCCCAAGTCGCCTAAGAGGTGTGTTGGCCTGCGGCAATCGACCCAAGGTCGTGCGGTTCTATGTTGTTAGGCGACTAGAGGTGTCCAGAATCTGGATCTCATTCGCAAAGTTCCTTGATTGATTCGAACGACGCGCACCTAATGCCCAAAACGATAAGAGAGACTAAAGACTAGAGTGAAGATGGGGCTTCGTAAGTCAGCAGAACTAGATCGTCGTAGAAGATTGGACGGCTTCCGTGAAAGCCGCCGTTAACTGGAACATGGATAACTATGACAGAACAGCGGAAAATGTTCGAAGCACGGATTGAGTCCGTACTCCGGCGGAGGGTGACCGTCGGTTTGATCGTGGCTGTGCTTCTAACGGCATTTGTTGGCGTTTGGTCATGGCATAGCGCTCGGCGGGCGGAGGGTGATGCCTATTGGGTATCCCACACCCACGAGGTGATGACAACGATTCAGGGCACGTCCGGAGCTGCGCTCGAAGCGGAAACCAGCGCCCGGGCATTCGCCTTGAGTGGGCAGGAACCACTGCTAGTGCACTATCAGACCGCTCGTGCATTTGCGTACCGAGACGAGGACGCGTTGCGCCGTTTGACGGCGGACAATCAGAGTCAGCAGCGGCGACTGGAAATACTCGAGCCGCAGATACGGGCGGCATTCGAGTTCGCCGACAGCATCATCGCTAAAAGACGGCAACTTGGAGCCTATCCGGGAGGTAGTGACGCTCTTGAAGTCGAGAGGTTCTTAGTAGAGATCCGCGCAACGATTGCAGACATGCACGCTGAGGAGACGCGATTACTGAGCCAGCGCACTCGAAGAGCCCAATCGGGACAACAGTGGACGAAGATCGTTGCGGTTGCAGGTGTTTGTGTCGGCGTAGGGTTGTGGATGCTAGCCTTTTTCGTGGTCATCCGCTCGATCCGCGGCAGTGAACGCTCGCGGGCAGAACTCAAGAATCTGAACGCCGAACTGGAAGAACGAGTCGAAGATCGCACGGCGGCTCTGCAGTTGGAGATCACCGACCGTCGCCGCACCCAGGAAATAGCGGAGCGTTTGGCGGCGGTAGTGGAATCATCTGACGATGCCATTATCAGCAAGACGCTGGAGGGGACGATCACGGCGTGGAATCGCGGGGCTGAGAAAGTATTCGGCTATTCGGCGGCGGAGGCGGTAGGCAGGTCCATGACGCTGCTTTTGCCGCCGGATCGTGCCGAGGAAGAAACCGACATTCTGGCTCACGTCGCGCGCGGTGAAAGCGTCAACCATTACGAGACGATCCGGGTGCGGAAGGATGGCAGCAAGATTAACGTTTCGGTGACAATCTCTCCGATTAGAGACAGCAGGGGCGGAATTACGGGTGCCTCAAAAATTGCACGGGACATCACCGAACGCAAGTCGAAAGAAGAGCAACTCAAGGAGAGCGAGGATCGGTTCCGACTTTTCGTCGAACACGCGCCAGCGTCCTTGGCGATGTTTGATCGTGAGATGCGCTACCTCCACGTTAGCCGCCGCTGGCAAACCGACTACGCCCTGGGTGACCGCGATCTGCGAGGAGTGTCGCACTATGGGGTCTTTCCGGAAGTTCCCGAGCGGTGGAAGGAAATGCATCGGCGCGGATTGGCGGGCGAAATACTACAGGTAGAATGCGACCGTTTCGATCGGCCCGATGGTGCCGTGCAGTGGATTCGGTGGGAGATCCGGCCATGGTACGACAGGACGGGCGCGATCGGTGGCATCGTAGTATTCACTGAAGACATCAGCGAGCGAAGGGCTGCGGAAGAGAAGTTGCGCGAAAGCGAGCACAGTTTCCATGCGATGCTCGACGGGATTCCGCAACTCGCTTGGACAGCCGAGCCCGACGGATCCGTTTTCTGGTTCAATCAGCGCTGGTACGACTACACCGGAACCACGGCGGAGCAGACCAAGGGCTGGGATTGGCAGAAAGTGCATGATCCCGAAGATCCCGAAATTCTGCCCCTAGTGCTCGAGCGATGGAAGACGGCAATTGCGGATGGCACGCCCTTCGACATGGAATTCCCGCTGCGCGCGGGAGACGGTCATTTCGGTATGTTCCTGACCCGCATTTTGCCGTTGAAAGATGCGAACGGACGCGTGGTGCGCTGGTTTGGCACGAATACAGATATTACTGAACGGAAACAGGTCGAAGTGCAACTCGCTGGGCAAGCGGAGGAACTTGCCAGCCGGGCTAAGGAATTGGCCGACTCCTGGCAAGCCTTGGAGACGCAGACCCTCATGCTGCAGTCCGTGTTAGACAGTATGGGCGAGGGATTGATCGCGGCTGACCGGGAAGGTCATTTTCTGATCTGGAACGACTCCGCGAAAAAGTTGATGGGCCGTGAGGCGTTCGACTTGCCCACTGAGCAGTGGAGCCCTCATTACAAGGTCTTTCTGCCCGACGGGGTCACGCCTTATCCTGCGAGCGAGCTTCCGTTAGTGCGAGCCCTGAATGGGGAATCGGTGCGAGTGGAGTTGATGATTGAGCACCCGGAACGGGCTGAATGGGTATTTCTAGAAGTCACGGCGCGGCCCTTGAAGGACAATCAGGGCAACTTGGGCGGCGGCGTTGCCGTGCTCCGCGATATCACCGCAAGCAAGGCCGCGGAACGGGAAATCCGCGCGCTCAATCAGAACCTGGAAGCGCGCGTAATCGAGCGTACCGCCGAACTGAAAGCCTCCAACCGTGAGCTGGAGGCGTTCACCTACTCGGTATCCCACGATTTGCGGGCTCCAATTCGTCACATTAGCGGGTTCACAAAGATCCTGATGGAGAAATTTTGTTCCTCCCTGCCCGACGAGGCGCAACGGCACCTGCAAACCATCGAGCAGGCCGCAGGCAGAATGGGCCAGATGGTGGACGAAATGTTGAAACTGGCGCGTCTGGGACGGCAGGCGTTGGAGTTCGAGGTTACTGATTTGAATTCCTTGGTCGCCGATGTGGTTACCCTGCTGGCGCCAGAAATCGAACCTGATCGGCAATGCATTGAAGTATTCGCGGCCGCGGTCTCCCGCCGTGATCGAGATAGGCCAAATAGAAATAGAAGGAAAAAAAGCAATCTTTGTGAAGGACAACGGAGTGGGTTTCGAGATGAAGTATTCGGACAAGTTATTTGGCGTATTCCAGCGTTTGCATCTCGCTGAAGAGTTTGAAGGCAATGGCATTGGTCTGGCCACGGTGGAGCGAATTATCAAAAAACATGGAGGTCGCGTTTGGGTCGAAGCCGAGCGGGATCGCGGCGCGACTTTCTATTTCACGCTCGGCAGTGCGAATCATTCTGCGCCCGAATTAACCGTTGCCGCTGCCGGAGGTTCACTATGAACCCAGTTCAAGACATACTTTTGGTGGAAGACAGCCAAAACGACATCGATCTCGCACTCTATGCGCTGCGGGAAGGGGATTTAGCCAACAGTATTTTTGTCGTTCGCGATGGCAAAGAAGCTCTGGATTTTCTCTTCTGCCGCGAGGCATTCTCCGAAAGAAGTTTCAATCATCCTCCCAAACTGGTTTTGCTGGATTTGAAATTGCCCAAGATCGATGGTCTGCAGGTGCTCAGACAATTGAAGAGCGATCCCCGGACGAAGACGATCCCGGTTGTTATCATGACCTCCTCGAGCGAAGAACGAGACCTGGTTGAGAGCTACAGCCTGGGAGTGAACAGCTACATCCAGAAACCCGTTGATTTCGATCAGTTTCGCGCAACCGTGAAAACTCTGGGCCTGTACTGGCTGGTGGTCAACCGGTCCCCTACTACCAATGGACGCTCCACAACGACCGGAGCCGCCGAGTGAACATCAGGACTGCATCAAGACGAGGCGGTCTGACTGTTTGGTTGATGATTGGAGCCTAGAAGGCGTCCCGTTTGACTATTAACGACACAAGCGCCGACGTGCTCATCGGAAATTAGTCCATTGAAAATGAGACGTCTCCTTATTTATTAAAAGACCCTGAAGGAGTCCGAGGCTGGAGTGAAAGGCAGGGGGTATCCTTCCCATTTGAGACAAGTCGAATAGACTTCTAGGGTCAGGTAAATAATGTATGGCGCAAATAGAAGAATTCGTGTAAGTTTTTCCCGGAAGCGCTTCTCTACCAAAACTTCCTCCAGGAGAAACCCAGTGAACATGAAAACCCTAGCGGTAATCGCTTTGTGTATCCTTGGCTGCACCTTTGCCTCAGCACAAACCTTCGGGTTTGCGTCGGTCGGTGGTGGCCTCTACTGCAACTACGAACAGCTGACCTCTTCCGGCACAGGCGCTTGGGGTGGTTTGGACAACCTAAGCGCTTGTGGATCGGGCGTGAACTCCACCATTGCGGGCTTCAATGCGACCCTTCCCCCCGACGGTCAGGTCACAGGCGGAGCTGGCGTTGTCTATGGCGACAGTATCTATGCCGCCCTTAGCGCCGACCCGTTTGCACAATGGACCGTTTTCACCCGCCTCACCTGCAACAAGCAGAATCGTTATGGGCAATATGAGGGCAAGTATGGCTGGGTCGGCGCAGCTGCTTTCAGTGGCTTCTACGTCGGCGGCAATCAGGGCTTCCTGTCCTGCTCGATTCCCGGAAAAGCGGGCGCTCAGGCGACGAAAGGTCCCTCGATTCGACAGAAACAATAACAACCTGCTAGCTTGATTGTTTGTTTTGAAGCCATGCCGCGACCCGGCATGGCTTTCTTCTTCTATTCTGAGTCATCTGTTATCGTTCGTTTGCCGACCGCTCCCACTCTTTTCTCGGAGATCGTTGCCGCGGGAGCACACGTGACGGAGGTGAATAATTCATGAAGTTTTTGGGGGATGCGATGTCGGATCGTCTCACCGCAACCTTTCTCCTTCTAGGCTGTCTAATCACAAACCTGGCGGCCCAAGATTCTCCCTCCCAAACGCTTCCTCCCAACTCTGCTCGAGCAACCGCAGAGTCTCCGTTGGATCAGTTTCAAAACTTCTCAGCCATTCAAACCGGTGGACCTCTACCCGGCATGACCGAAGATCGGTACATCTATCGTTCCGGCAACCTGATGCGGATGCAAGGCGATGCCGACTTGCCGGAATATTTCGTTACCGATCTTGCGAAGCAGCAGACCCACTCCGTCTCGTCGCGCGGCTGCCTCGAGTCCGCTTCCGCCTATAAATTGAGTTTTCCTTTTTTTGTGACCGGCCCCGCCATCACTTACGAACGTATTCCGATCGGCCAAGAGACCGTGGACGGTCATAAATGCCACGTCGAAGATCTCATCATTCATAACCCAAAGAACCCAGTGGTCGTACATTTTCGGCTAAGCGAGGCGGACGACTTGCAGGGTTTTCCGATCAAAATCGAAAACCGTCGAGACCACGCCTATCCCTGGGTGATCCGCTATAAAGACGTGAGGGTCGGACCTCAGGATCCCACTCTTTTCATATTTCCAGACAAGTGCCAGACGATGGCGGGGATGAAAAAGATGGGCTCGACAGCGAAGGCGAAGACCGCCGTATCCCCGAAAACGAAGTAGTGTGGCCGGGCCCCAAGCACCTCTGATTTCGGTGCAACGTCAACCGATATCAGTTCCGCGAATTGTGTAAAATCAGATCCAATCTTTCCATCGATTCGGCCAATCATGAAGTGTGCAAATCGTTACCTGGTGCTTGCTATCCTCGTCGTCAGGGCGTTCGCGGTCGATACTCCCAGTACACAGCCCGCCGCTTCGGATTCCAACCATAACGCGGCCTCGTCCGACCATCCCAATATCATCCTAGTCACCCTCGACACTACCCGCGCCGACCGAATGGATTTCCTCGGTTCCAAACGCGGCTTAACACCCAACCTCGACATCTTTGCGCGCGATTCGGCCGTTTTCACTCGCGCCTACTCCCAGGCTCCGCTCACACCCACTTCGCACTCAACGATTCTCACCGGGACCTATCCCCAGTACCACCAGGTTCTGATCTTCCCTATCCCCTTGGCGGAAGATCTCCCCTACCTGCCCGCGATCCTGAAGGAGCACGGCTATTCCACGGCCGCGTTTGTCGGATCGATCGCGGTAGATTTCAAATGGGGAACGCCCGGTTTTGAACGCGGATTTGACACCTATGACGCCGGTTTTAGTTGGGACGCCTATACGCCGAAGACTCGCTATCAAACTGTAGAGCGCCGCGGTGGGGAAGTGGTTGAGCACGCGCTCGCCTGGCTGCAGCAGCACCCGAAAGGCCCGTTCTTCATATGGGTGCACCTTTTCGACCCCCATGACCCATACGATCCTCATGGGAAAGTTCTTCGGCCAATTAAAAGCCTCGGGTCTTTACGATGACACCGTGGTGGCGTTGACCGCCGATCACGGAGAGTCGTTGGGAGCTCACGGAGAAGATACTCACGGAATTTTTGTCTACGACGAAACCATTCACGTGCCCTTGGTGATCAGGTTGGCGCGTGGTGCCGCAGCCCAAAAGCGGATCGAAGATCGCGTTGAACTCGCTGACATCATGCCCACTCTTCTGGGCTCGGCTGGCATTGCCGTGCCAGGAAAAGTTCAAGGGCAATCCCTGCTTGGGTTTCTGGCGCCCACCACGGCCGCTGGCCACGCCGCAGCCGAAGTCTGGCAAGATCGCGGCGCATATTCCCAGGCTGATTATGGGCACATCGCCTTTGCCTGGAGCCCTGAACAGTCCTTGCGCACCGGCAAGTATCTCTTTATTCAGGCGCCGCGTCGTGAACTCTACCAAGATGGAACCGATCCCGAGAGTACGCACAATCTCGCTTCGTCCTCGCGCGCCATCGCGGATACGCTCTCAGCCAAGCTGAAAGACTTCCAGCTTTCGACGACCAACACGCAGCAAACACCAAAAGCGCGAATGGATGACGCCAAAATCAAGAAACTGGCTGTGTTGGGATACATGGCCGCCCGCGCCGACTCTCCCTACTCCGCTCCCGGTGAAGAGGGAGCCGACCCCAAGGACAAAATCCAGATTGCGAACACCGTTCTTCGAATTAATAATCTCCTCCAGAATTTTCCACCGGTTTCCCGTTGCGACAAGGCTATTCCAGAACTCAAGAAAGCTCTCGTGACCTCGCCCAATATCTCGCTGCTCCATTTCTTTCTCGGCGGCTGTTATTTGGATAAAGATGATTACGCCAGCGCCGTGCCGGAATTGCAGAAAGCCGTTAAACTCGACCCGGGATTCAGTCACGCCGAAATGAATTTAGGCCGCGCATTGATGCAGACCGGAGACTTCGACTCAGCGACGATCGCTTTTGAGCACGTCGCCAAGACAGAACCGAACATGGTTGACGCGCACGTCTATCTAATCGTCCTCTATACCAAGGCTGGCCACACGCAAGACGTCATCAAGGAATGTCAGACCGTGCTGCACTACATGCCTGAGAACTTTGGGGCGAACGTTAATCTCGGGCGTGCTTTGCTGAAGACGGGCGATCCTCAGGGTGCAATCGCACCCCTCCAAAAGGCAATCGCAGGCGAACCCCACAAGCCTGCGCCTCACCTCGCGTTATCAGATGTATATCAGAGCTTAGGACGCGAAGCGGACGCGATGAAAGAGAGGTCCGAGGCCGAACGTTTAGGAGCGGTCGCGCAGCCACCTTCGCCCGTCCCGCCTGACGCTGCTCCAGACAGCAATCGCTCTACACCGCAGCAATGAGAGGATCGCCATGGTTGTAATTCGCTGGCTGCTGTTGGTTGCTGCGCTGGTGACAGGTGCGCTCGCCGAGTCCCCGGCGGCTTCTTCGCCTCCAAAATCTCCGAACATTATCTTAATCACGCTCGACACCACCCGCGCTGACCGTATGGGGTTTCTAGGCTCGACCCGGAAGCTGACCCCAAACCTCGACGTCTTGGCCCGGCAGTCGGTCGTCTTCTCGCGAGCGTATGCACAGGCTCCAGTTACGCCCCCTTCGCACGCCACGATCTTGACCGGAACGTATCCGCAGTTTCACCAACTGAACGACATGCAAACACCTCTCGCCAGGGATCTGCCGTACGGACCCCAGATCTTGCGCGAGCACGGTTATCAGACGGCGGCGTTTATCGGTTCCATCGTTCTCCAACCGGAACCACCTTATGCTCCGGGCTTTGACCGCGGATTCGATCTCTACGATGCGGGCTTCCACAACGAAGGTCCAGGAGAGGATCGCTATAGCACTGTCCAGCGCCGCGGGGCGCAAGTGGTGGCCCATGCGCTCGCTTGGATGAGCAAACATCCGCGGGGCCCATTTTTTGTTTGGATCCATTTGTACGATGCCCACGATCCCTACGATCCGCCAGAACCTTACAAGTCGCACCACTCTTCGGCTCTCTACGACGGCGCGATCGAGTACGAAGACTACGCGGTCGGCAAGTTGCTTCGGCAACTGAAAATGCGAGGCTTATTTGACGGTGCAATCATCGCGGTGATGGCCGATCATGGAGAGTCATTGGGCGCCCACGGAGAAGATACGCACGGAGTTTTTCTCTACGACGAGACGATTCATGTCCCGTTACTGATCAAGCTTCCGCACGGCGCGGCTGCGGGAAACAAGGTTGAAGAGCGGGTAGAACTCGTTGACGTCATGCCCACTTTACTGCAAAGAGTCGGCGTCGCAATCCCGCAGGAGATGCAAGGAGAATCGCTGCTGGCTCTGATGAAGCCCAACGCCGCGCCCGATTCGCACTCGGAACCGTGGCGTGACCGCCCCGCCTATTCACAGGCCGAGTATTCCCACGATACGTTTGGTTGGAGCGCTCTGCGATCTTTGCGGGCGGGAAAATACTTGTACGTTCAAGCTCCCCACCGCGAACTCTACGACGAAGCAGTAGACCCGAATGCTGAAAATAACCTTGCAGCATCGACGACGGCAGTCGCAGACACGCTGGCGCACGAACTTCGCGATCTCCGCGACAAAACTGTCAACCACCGCGAGGTGCCCAAACTCGATCTGGATCCCACAGCCCAGGAAAAACTAGGAGCGCTCGGATATATGGCTTCGTCGGGCGAAAAGTCAAAAATTGCGCCCGAAGAGGGCCCCGATCCGAAGGACCATATCGAAATTGCCAACATGATTCACCGCGCGGAAGTGTTGCAGCAAGACCTGCACTCCGACGAGTCGATTGCGCTTCTCGAGCAAATCATCGCCAAAAACCCGACTTCTTCTTTCTATGAGAAGTTGGGCACATGGCTGATCCGGAACCAGGAATTCCTCAAAGCAGTCCCTCCTTTGACGAAAGCTCTCCAAATGGATCCCGACTCCAATGGACTTCGTTTCCTTTTGGGCAAAACCCTCATCATGGCACAGGACTTCAACGGCGCGATTCCCGTGCTGGGAAAACTCATAGAGAGAGTACCGAACGCCGTGGAGGCCCACAGCTTTTTGCAATTGGCGTACGCACGGACGAATCGTCCGCTCGATGCCATCAAGGAATGCAAAGTCGTGCTGCAGTACGACCCGAACGACTACGGAAGTTACCTCATCCTCGGTCAGTCACTCGCGCGATCGGGAAATCCCCCAGACGGAATAGCAACACTAAAAAAAGCGGCACTGATGGAACCCGGCGATCCCACCCCGCACCTATGGCTTGCCGAGATTTACGATCAGACGGGAAACCACGCAGACGCCGAGCAGCAGCGAGCGGAAGCGGAGCGTCTTCGCGCTGTTCGCAGCAACTAAGTTCCCTTGCTCAGAATGTCAGAAACGGCGAGAAGGAATGACTTTACGGTACCGTTCTGCGTCCTGACAACCCGGTTATGCGCGTTCGATACCGGCTGGCAGCCGACTGATCATTCGTTTGCAGACTTTGCCCAACACGTGCAACCCCAGACCCGACCATCAGCGGCCCGGAATTGCGTGTTGCTCCTCGAAGCAGGAATCAAGGGCTTTCAGGTTTACGGCGACACGAGCCTGTGAGCCTTCGGGAGCGGCCCTGAGATATTGGACCGGCCACGAAATCGGCTGCCCGAGTTCCCGGGCTGCCCGCAATGGCCAGTATGGATCGCGTAAGAATTCGCGAGCGATGATGACTGCGTCCGCCTGTCCGGTAGTGACAATTTGTTCCGCCTGGATGGGAGAAGTGATCATCCCGACCGCGCCGGTCAAAATGTTGGCCTCACGGCGGATCTGATCCGCAAATGCCGTTTGATAACCTGGACCGACCGGAATCTGCGCACGAGGCACGTTGCCGCCGGACGAGCAATCCATCAGGTCTACTCCGAGTTCCTTCAGTTGGCGCGCGAGTTCAACCGACTGCTCAATATCCCAACCGCCCTCGACCCAGTCGGTCGCGGAGATGCGAACAAATAGCGGTGCTCGTTCCGGCCACGATTTGCGGACGGCGGCAACCGTCTCGCGCAACAATCGAGTGCGATTTTCAAACGATCCTCCGTACGCGTCCGCTCTGTGATTACTAAGAGGCGACAAGAACTCATGAAGCAGGTATCCATGAGCAGCGTGAATCTCGATGACGCGGAAGCCTGCTTCACAGGCACGACGCGCCGCGGCGGCAAACGCAGAAGTAATGTTCTTGATCGCATCGATCGAGAGCTCCTTCGGCATCGGATAGCTATCCGTGAAGCGTAATGCGCTTGGCGCAACGACATCGTTCCAGCCGCCGTCCTTTTCAAGGATTGCTCCGTTACCATCCCATGGCCGGTAGGTACTGGCCTTGCGTCCGGCATGCGCTAGCTGCATTCCAGCCACGCTCCCTTGCTCATGGATAAACCGGACGATCCGAGCCAATGGCTCAATATGGTCGTCGGACCAGATACCCAGGTCCTGCGGGCTGATGCGGCCTTCGGGAAGAACTGCGGTTGCTTCCGTAAGAACCAGTCCAGCCCCGCCGACTGCGCGGCTGCCCAGATGCACCAAATGCCAGTCAGTCGCGTATCCGTCGGTGCTGGAGTACTCACACATCGGCGAAACAAATACACGGTTCGCAAACGTAACATCCTGAATCACGAGCGGATCAAACAAATGAATCATAAGTTTGGATGCTCTTTCTCGGTGTAGTGTTTGGATGCGTCAGGCTGTGTCAGGGCGCGGAAACAATTCTTATATTTCCATGCTAGACCGGTCTAACATCGACGCTGCGTCTGTCCCTGTCAAAGCGGTTAGACGGAAGGCCGAAGCTGGCCCGCTCTGCGACGACACTTTCAAGCTATTGTGCTAATTGGTCCGGCACGCGGTTTCCGGTAAACGGCCAGTCGCGCTTTCGCCTTGCCAATAGGAGGTAGGCTGCGAAACCGAGGCCGATGGTTCCAAAGGCGTACGCCATGAAGAGCCAGCCTCCCGGTTGCAGCGCCGGAGTTACGAAGACTCCCAGCCAGCCGACCAGCGCGAAGACCGCCGGAAGCGGATACAGCCACATGCGGAAAGGCCGGGGCGCGTCAGGTTGGAATTTGCGATAGATGAGCAGCCCGATAATTTGGGCGACAAACATGGAGAGAATGCGCGCCAGCATCAACGCGGTGATGATCTGCACGAGATCGAAGAAACACGCGATGATCACGAGAAAGCCGACCAGCAGCAGGGAACGGTGGGGGAAGTCTTTTTTGGGATGCAGCTTCGCGAACCAGCGGAAGAACGCGCCGTCGAGCGCGGCCGCATAGGGGATTCGCGAGTAGGCGAGCATCATGGAATAGGTCGCAGCGAATGCTGTGACGATGACCATCAAAGTCATGAGAGCGGAGGCCGAATGGCCGCCGATCTTCTCCATATAAACCGAGCCGATGGCCTGGAAAGCTTGCGATCCCGGCTGAATCATTTCTCGCCACGGCACGACTCCCGTAAAGCTCACCGATATGAGGAAGTCGATTGCGGTTACGATCAAGATCGAAAAGATGATGCTGAAAGGGATGACGCGCTGTGGTTTCTTGACTTCATCTCCCAAGTAGCAGATTTGGTAATAGCCGAGAAAATTAAACATAACGAGCATGGTGCCGTTGCCCAATCCCAGCAGGAAGGGCAACCCGATTTGCCAGGCACCCGGCGGAAAATCGAAGAGCAGTTTGGGATTGAGATGAGTCATTCCCGTAAAGATGACCCATGCCGCGGTGAGTAGCATTCCGATCCAAAGAGCGACCATGATACGGGCGATGTCTTGGATCTTGCGATAGAGCGCGAACATGGCGATCGAGGTGATGGCCACAGCGAGCAACTTCACTCCCCAACGGTAGGCAAGAAGTTTGGGCCAGAGGAAACCGGTGTATTCGGCCATCCCGATCGTGCTGGTGGCAATTTCGAGGGTGCCGCTAAAAAGAAATTGCCAGACGAAAATCCAGGCCATCATGTGGCCCCAGCGTTGGCGTCCCAGGCACTCGCGCAAAAAGATGTAGGAACCCCCAGAAGCCGGGATGGAAGAGCCGAGTTCGGCGAACACGAGGCCGTCTGCGATGGCGAGCAAGGCGCCAATTCCCCACGCTACGAGAGATTGCGGGCCGCCAAGTGTGGCGAGAATTGCGGGGACGGTGATGAAAGGGCCAGTCCCCACCATGGCCGACATGTTAATGGAGATGGCGCTGAGGAGGCCGAGGCTCCGCGGCAACTTCTCGGGGATCGTTTGTGCTTGTGCCGCAGAGCTTTCAACTTTCAATCAGGGTCCATCCCGTTCAAGACCTGCGGCGATTTTAAACATGCGGCATTAAAGCGGCGCTGTGCCGGGTCGCCAGCGTCAACGCACCGATGTTGCGGCCAAGTCGCGCACGACGCCTTTCAGGTAGCGCAGGCTGGCCGCCACACTCTCGGCCGGTGGGATCACCGTAGCGCCGAAGGTTACGTCCTGCTCAATCACCATCCATCCAGAATAATTGTTCTTCTGGAGTAGGCGGAACAATCCTGGAAAATCGATGGAACCATTTCCGATGATCGTAAAAGTCTTTTTCTCGATGGCTTGTTCGAAGTTGAGCTTCTCACGGCGAGCTTCCGCGAGAATCTTGTTGTCGACGTCCTTTATGTGCAGAAAACGCAGCACACTAGCGAATTTGGCCGCTTCGGTAACGGTATCTCCGCCGCCGAATTCGCAATGGCCTGTATCCAAACACAGCCCGACGCCGGTATGCGAAGTCACGTCAAAAAAACGCTCGCATTCTTCCGGAGTCTCAACGTAAGTGGCGACGTGAGGATGGAAGACGAGATCCAGCCCAAACTCCGACGAAACTTTCGCCGCTTCCTCTACCACTTTGGCGACGTTCTTCCATTGGTCAGGCGTCAGGCCGGCACTGCCGTCGGCGGGCACGCGTCCCGAAATGCGGTTGCGCGCGTCGGACTGCGCATCCGCCAGAACCAGAAATGGCGCTTTCAATGTGGACAGCAAATCGCCGACCTTGCGAATGTGCTCGACCGCGATTCCGGCAGACGCAGGGTCACTTAATACGACGGGCACAAACGAGCCCAACAGCTTGAGATTGCGCTTGTCGAGTTGAGGCTTCAATACGGTGGCGTCGGTGGGGAAAAATCCGTACGGACCCAGTTCGGTACCGGTGTAACCGGCCGCAACCATCTCGTCGAGCATTTTCTC
Source organism: Terriglobales bacterium (assembly GCA_049520915.1). Classification (GTDB taxonomy): domain Bacteria; phylum Acidobacteriota; class Terriglobia; order Terriglobales; family Acidobacteriaceae; genus Acidiflorens. The sequence continues at coordinate 84 of JBEKPH010000006.1, read as the reverse complement.
GTACGACTGATTCCATGATGGCCCGGGATAATCAAGCACACCCCAACTATCGGGCGCACACGCGAAGTGAAATTGCGATGCTAC
>JBEKPH010000005.1:0-123643 GCA_049520915.1 Terriglobales bacterium | reverse complement strand
GTGGTTGAAGTCCGTTGTGGGCGGGCATATCCGATACTTCGGAGTGCCGGGCAACCGGTACGCCCTGGCCCACTTTCGTTTCACCGTAAGCAACCTCTGGCATCGAACGCTGTGCAGACGAAGCCAGCATGGTCGCGTTCTGTGGGAGCGAATGAACCGGCTCATCCGCCGCTGGCTGCCTCCGGCCCGTATCTGCCATCCTTATCCTTCGCGCCGTCTGCGCGTCACCACCTGAGGCAAGAGCCGTATGCGGGAAATCCGCCCGTACGGATCCGCGCGGGGGGTACGGAGAAATCCGTATCCCTACCGCGACGTAGCGTCAACCCGGTGCGTAAGCACCGCTCTTAGAACTCATCCGCGCAAATCCGCCTCCGCGAGCGGCAATCCGTCTGTTGTGGCACACCTGCACCAAATATCGCCTCGCTTCCGGGCGGCCAATCGGCGGCATCATCGGCACGGCAAAGCAGCGCCAATCGGATCACAATCGAGATGCAAATCGGGAGGACAAAAGACCGCGAATCGGGTCGGGATCAGCGCAAGAATCGGGATCGGAAAGGGCGGCTAATAAGGAACGGGATAGGGCGCGAATCGGCGGGCCAATCCCCCCGAAATCGAATACGCGTCGTATAACGTCGTATGGATGGCCAAGTGAGTTTGTCCTGTAACTAGCTTTTAACTTGACACCAATGAGCCGTTTCTTTTACCGTCACGCCCACGGTTGATTCGAGGGGGCCAACCGAAATTACTTACGAGGTGAGCCGATGGCTCGCTATTGCTTTGTTGTGTCCCTCATCCGGCTTTTTGTTTCGGTAGCATCTGCTCAAAATCCTCTACAAAGCGTTCCTCAAGCCGTTACTCTTTCGTCTCAGACAATCGCCGCGTTGACTGGGGGGAACCATCCAGTGATGTAACCCTGATCGGCAGAATCAGGCGGGCGTACGCCCGAAATGGGTGCTCGCAAACTGATAGTCCCAGCCCTGAAAGGTATGAGTCCACAGCAGAAGGAGCTGAAATGACGAAGAACATTAGCCTAATTCGCCAGTCGAATAACGGACCCCGTAGATTTTCGACTGCCTTGGTCGCGACAGTGTGTTGCGTAGGCCTTTTCGCGGCTGCACCGATAGTTCTCGTACTCTGGCATGTTTCATTGCCAGTGGTCCGAGCGGATTCCATCGCTTCGGCGGACCGAAAACTCGAACAAGGGAAACGCGCTGATACGCCGAACTCGCGACTGGTAAAGCTCAACGAAGACGAGGTCAATTCTATCCTGCATGACCGGCTAACGAGAAGCGGCAGGATAACGTCAGAGTCTGAAGGTCTACACGATTTAAGGATTCGTCTGAGCGGGGAACAAATTGAAATCTTCCTTGTTCTTGGCCACCGAGGAGCCGAGATCACGGTGGATCTGAACGGCAAGCTTTATTCGCAGGAAGGACTCGTGCACTTTGATCCTGTGGCGGGCCGGATTGGTGCCCTGCGGTTGCCACAAGGTGCCCTCGTTAGCGCCATGCACCAAGCGATGAGCAGCCCTGAGGAGAGTCAGAAATTACTGTTGCCGCCGAACATCGCCGATCTCCGGGTTCAGAACAGCCAAGTTCTGTTGCGCTACAACTGATGAAGGGCAAGAGAGACCCGTTGAAACAAACCGCAAGAACCACCGAGGAAGGGAAAATCGAGATGCGTTTGCCATGGCTCAGTCCGTTGTTGGTTTTCTTCATGTTCTCGAATGCGGGCGTCGCTCAGCATGTAACCTCCATTCCCGTGCGCGATGCGCAGGCACTGGGTGTCCTGCAGAAGGTCGTAATTGCGGCCGGAGGGTTGCAAGCGATCGATGCTTTCCAAAGCTACTCGGCCGTGGGTCAAATTATCTTCCACGCGGGCGATGAAAAGACTGAGGGCGAGGCGACGGTCAAATGGAAGGGGACCAAGGACTTCCGCATTGACGCGCAAATGCCTGATGGAAACCAGTGGTGGTTCATTAAGGACGGTAGAGGATTCAAGAAAGAGGCGGATGGGACGGTGCGGCCGCTTTTGTATCAAGAAGCTTTAAACATCCAGAGCTATTGCTGGCCTCTGGCTCAAGTGGCGCAAGCCATTCGCGATTCCAAGGTCGGGATCTCCTCCGAGCCGCTCAGCGTGCGTCACGGGCGTCCAGTGCTAAGCGTTCGAGTCCGTCCTGCGCCAGAAGGCCTTCATGCGGAGCTCTTGGAGAAACAGTTCTATGTCGATGCCAGCACCTTCCAAATCATCACCGTCGAGGATAAAGCCTATCCGAGAGACAGGCTTGCGGATGGCATTCATCGGAGCGTGACCTTTTCGGATTATCGGGAACTTGGGGGGATCTCCTTCCCGTTCTCGATTTCAGAGGACGTAGCCCACCACCGGCATCTGATGGAAATTCACCTGAAAACGGTGTCGATCAATGCTGCGCTCAGCGATCGCGACTTCGAGCCGTAGATCGGGACATTGCGCGCTGAACAATTGCAACTGCCAAGGAGCGGGGAAATGTTAGATAATTCTCAGAAGTCCGGTCACTCAAGCGATCAGTCACGGGTAGAGGGCAGCTTTCTCGGCCAGTCCTGTCGCCTTCTGCTTGCGATTGCTTTTCTGTTCCTGGGTGGAATATCTAGTGCGCAGAACTACCTCACCAGCACAGGGACACCTGCCTTCGCCGCCCCGGAGCCAGCTGAATACGGCTTCGTAGATGCTTCGAACGGTAACCTGCATCTTGAGCTTCCTATTGGTTCGTATCCGCAGCGAGGCACTAATAAGCCGCAGAAGGTCTTAATTACCTATGACGCGAACAATTTGTGGACTGTGATGACCACTGGAGGCCCAGCTCCCTTTTGGGATGCCCAAGTTAACGGTGCTTGGATGGTTCAGCATACGTATGGTCTTGTTTCGGCAGTAGCCGATGGAAACAGTCAATGCGTATGGGATTATACATACGTCGAACCTTCTGGAACTCAGCACCCTTTTCCTCCAAACAATGCAGGCTGTGGTGGACCACTTAAAGTGGACTCTCTTGCCACTGATTCTTCGGGTTACCACTTATATGTGGACCTTAGCCAGACCAAGTATCCCGTCAACACCATAACTGTTTATGCTCCCGACGGGACTATGGTTTCGCAGAGCGGATATTTGCAAGATGCCAAAGGGAGAGGTATTGAAATCGAAGACCCAAACGGAAACTATATTTCGGCGGTCTCAGAATATCAATTGTATGACACTCTAGGTCGCCAGTTGGGTGGCTTGGGCGAACCGAATTCTCAGGGTTCGACTTCGAACTACACCATCACATACACCGGCGATTTCAATGTCAAGACTGCGTTTGGCCAGTCAGGAATCAATGAGTGTCCGCAAGGAATAGCTTGCTTGGTCAACGCCTTTCAAGCCATCACGTTGCCAGACGGTTCAAGCTTTTCATTTACCTATGATTGTGACTCGACTTCTGGCGTGGCCGCTTGCGCTTCACCAGGTGGGCAGTCAGCCTACTACGGCAATTTGCTTAGCATGACCCTGCCCACAGGCGGCGTGGTTAACTACACTTGGACCACAGTCACCGACCCCTACGGCAACAAACACCGGTGGTTGTCATCGCGCACTTCTGCGGGCGGAACTTGGACATACAGTGTCAAGAACTTGTCCTCGTGCAGCCAGAGTCAGGTTGGGTGTCAGCAGCAAGTGACCTCGACGAATCCCAATGGAGATTACACGATCTACACGTTCACGATCGACAATGGAGACTGGCCCGTCGAGGTCCAGCGCTATAACGCAGCCGGTACTTTGATGAGTACAGTCAACACGACGTGGGACTTTTCCGTGGCCTGTCCTTGGTCAGGCTGCCACGGCCACGCCTACGTACGAAAATTGTCCGAAACGGTGACCTACCCGATACCAGGTGGAACGAGCATTACGAAGAAGACTGCCTATACTTACGACAGCCCGCAAAACGGTAACGTGACTGCAGTACAGGAATGGAAATTCCTGCCTGGGACAAGTCCGACGTTTTCGGCCGTTCCAGACCGTGCTACATACGTGACCTATTACAGCGCGGGAACGAACATAATCAACAAACCACAGAAAACGACGCTCTGCAACAATCAACCTGGCAGCGACTCGGACTGTCCAGGGGGCGGGCTCAAGGTGGCCCAAACCATAGTGACCTACGATTCCTATGGCACAAACGGCTTGACAGGATTGTCGGGTGCTTTCAACCATGACGACACGAATTTCGGAACCGGAACTACCGCACGCGGTAATCCTACTCAAATCCAACAATGGGTCAATGGTACGTACTTGACCACTAGTCGTACATATGACACCACCGGACAAGTTCTGAGTAGCACTGACCCTGCCGGCAATAAGACAACTTACAGCTACGCTGATAATTTTTTCAACGACAATGGGTCCAATCCGCCGCAGGCGTATACCCCAGCGACACCAACCAACGCGTACCTCACGGGCGTGACGTTGCCTGCGGTGAACGGGGTAACGATGACAGCATCCATGGGCTACTACTACGGCAGCGGTAAGCGGGCGGTCTCGACGGATGTTAACGGTCAGTCCAGCTACTCCCATTTTGTGAATCCAGTGACGTTGGTGAACGATCCCTTTGACCGGAATACTGAAAATGTTCTGCCTGTCGGGTGGAACCTAACAAGCTACTCCTCTCCAACCCAAGCTGACTCTTATGCCGCGGTGGCAGACACATCTCCGTCTTCGAGTTGTTCGAGTTGTCGGCACAACGAGTTCGTTTTCGACACTTGGGGTCGTAAAGTGACGGAAGAACTCTACGTTCCAGGCGGCAGCACAGTGAGTGTTAATACCATTTATGACACGAACGGCCGTGTTTCCCAGGTGAGTCACCCGGGTACCAGCGTTTATGAGACTTTTGCTTATGATGGGTTGAACCGGAAGACTTCCGTCACGCATCCGGACAATCAGTCGCTCCGCACCGCCTTCGGGCCGAATGTGACCAATTTGGCAGGCTTGTCCAGTCAGCAACTTTCCCCCGGAACATACGGCTACGGTTACCCCGTGATTTCTGTCGACGAAACAGGGAAGCCCCGGCAGGAGTGGATTGATGGCTTTGGTAACGTGATTGAGGTAGATGAACCGTCGGGGTCAAGCGCTGGCACAGCCCCAAAGGCAACCGTTACTGTATCTGGATCTGAAGGGACGCACGATGTCTGCCATGGAGACATATGCGTCACGCACTACGATACAGGAACCGTCAGTATCACTGTTAGTAGTGGATATGTTGCGAGTGCATCATGGGCAGGGGGGTCCACGAGCACGTCTCTAGCGTCCTCCCTAACAAGTCAACTAAATTCTGCGCAATCACCCATTTCCGCAAGCGTGAACGGTTCCGTCATAACCATGACTGGACTAACGCCCGGCGCTTACACGATCCCTTTCTCCACGAGCGTCACAAGCCCAGACAACGACGATTTCGCTTTTTCTCCAGCTTCGGGGAATCTTTCGGGGGGCTCTGGCGGGCTCAGTTCGCCAGTCGCCACGGCCTATGCCTATGATGCTGCCGGACGTCTCACCAACGTGTATCAGGGGGTACAGACTCGAACCTTCGTCTACGATGGGTTGGGAAGAACTACGTCCGTCACGACGCCTGAGGCGAAGACTGACACGCTTGTGTATGACTCTGATACGAGCTGCCCGACACCCAACTCTTTTCCCGGGCAACTAGTTAAAAAGTTGGACGCTCGCGGTATCCGCACCTGTTTCCAGTACGACACGCTGAACCGGCTTACCGGCAAGAACTACTCCAATGGACAGGGAGCCGTGACCTATCAATACGATCAGGGGGGCGCTTCTCAATACGCGCTTTCGCGGTTAACCAAAATCACCGATCCCTCGGGTTCCGAAACGAACACCTACGATCCGGCTGGTCGCATAACGAAAGTGCAAAAGGTTATAGGGACAACCACCTATACAACAAGCTACGCCTACAACGCCGGTGGAGAGATCACGCAGATAACCTACCCGTCGGGCCGCCAGGTGACTCAGAATGTGGACACGATCGGCCGGCTCTCCTCGATTACAGATACCCTGAATAGTGTCGTCACGACTCGCGCCAGCAGCTATAGCTACAACCCGGCGCAACAAACCCTCGGTTTCAACTACGGCAACGGAGTGGTTGCAAGCTTTCTTTACGATCCAAACAGGCAATACCTGACGAATTTGAGCTATACGAGCGGCACACAGACCCTGTTCAGTTTGAAATACTACTACCAGAACGACGCAACAAATTGTACGACCGGGACAACGGGCAGCGACGGTTTGATTAACTGCATCTCAGATCTTGTGGACTCTGGACGAACGGCGGCGTACACGTACGATTCGCTTGGCCGCGCAGTCGCGGCGGTGACCAACGGTTCGACCGCATACCCCAAGTGGGGTCTGTCGTGGGCGTATGATCGCTATGCCAACCGTCTGAGCCAGACGGTTACAGCGGGGAGCGGTTATAACAATTCTCTGACCTTCGCGAATCCGGGCGGTGCGCAAACGAACCAACCGGACGGGATGTGTTTTGACGCGAGCGGGAACATTCTGGCGCAAACGAACGCGACCTGCCCTCCTACGGCACCCACTTACTCGTACGACGCGGAAAACCAGATGACCTCATACCAAAGCGGTTCTGGTGCTGGCGGATACGTGTACGACGATCATGGAAAGCGCGTGAAGAAGTGCCTGCCCAACTGCACCAGTCCGACATCGTCTACCGTGTACATTTTTTCGGCGGGGAAGGACGTCGCAGAATACGATAATGGAGCAGCGCCTGCTTCGCCATCACGCGAATACATTTACTCTGGCGGGACTCTAATTTCGACCTTGACGAGTTCGTCTACGACGTACCACCACTCCGATCATCTTTCGGTTCGCGTGAGCACCGATGTCAATGGAAACAAAATCGGCGAGCAAGGGCACTATCCCTACGGAGAGTCATGGTACAGCGCCAACACCACGACCAAGTTCATCTTCACCAGCTATGAACGCGACAGCGAATCTGGCAATGATTACGCGGCGGCACGCTACTATCTTGTTAGCCTTGGCCGTTTCTGCTCGGCAGACCCCAAGCACGGCAGTCCAGGCGATCCCCAATCGTGGAACCGCTATGTTTATGTGCGGGACAACCCGATTAATATGGCGGATCCGAGTGGGCTCAGTTGGCTCAGTATTTTTTTTAAGGCTCTGCTCAATCTGGATCCGAACATTTTCAACCCGCTCACATCTCCAATTTCGCCCTCAGGGTCGGACAATCCTTGGTCGGAACTGGACAATGTCCTTCAACCGCCCATGCGACTCCCGCCCGGGGGCATCATCGAGAATTGGAGTCCGAACGCACACGACCAAATGATTTGGAACGCCCTACATCCTTGCGGAGTCTCCAATTCCGATATCTGGTTGATTCAGCAAGGCAGCAGAAGTGTCGACTCTGGTTCCGGTTCTCAGAGTCCGGAGGGGGCGCACTGGCATGCGATGGCCAATGGCACCAATGGGGAGTCAAGCGCGGACGCGATCTCCCAGATAAATGCGCTCGAACAAAACTCGTTGGGAATCGCAGGCATGGAGTATCGAGCTGGGGCGAAATACGGCGCCACGGATCCGGCAATGGAGCAGTTTGGTGTTGCGATGCATCCGGTTATGGACTCTCTGAGTCCCTCGCACACTGACTCCGAAGGGAATCCAATTCCGTGGTGTGGCTACGGTGGCTGCCCCGGTAACAAAGACCAAGTTGCTGATCATTCGGGGACGCTCGAAGCCTTTGGGCACAACTTTGGTGATTTTGGAGGATTCGAGCAAGTTGGGGATTTGACGTCACACCCGAAAATTCAGGATCACGCTAATGCGCTGATTCGCGCTGCCTATGAGACAATGACGGGGCTTAAGCTCAACTGTACAGGAAATTAACGTCACAGCGTTTGCCGATTAGTCCGAATTTAGGCGCAATATGACTTTTCTCAAGTGCTTTGGAGCATGGGCAAGTTTCAGTTGTCTGCCTGCGTTTGTATTTGTGTTGAGAGGCTCCGGAACGAAGAGGGCCGACCTCATGGGTGTTGTCTTTTTTTTTCTTCCTTTCCTTCTGATTCCGGCTGTCGGTTCCCTCGTGCTAGGGTCGCCGATGTTCAGCCGAGATAGATCAGGGAGAGGCATGCTGGCAGGCGTTTTGTTAGGAATCTTCTTGCCCATTTTGCTTGGGTTTATCTGGATCCAAACTTACCCTAGTTTCGAAAATGGATCGGCAATCTTTATGGGCTCTGTTTTGACCGCTGTACCCAGCGCCTTTGGCGGAGCACTGGCCGGTTGGCTACGTTCTCAGTCGAATTGACAACTTTTTCCTGGCTTTCGACGGCGAGATTCAAGGCTTATTGAGTTTCGGGCGGGAGGCCTTAAATGGATCTACATAGAAGGCATCAATTCTTCCTAACACGCATGCGGAGCCAACCAACTCTTGTAATGCGGTATCTTTTGGCGGCGGTCGTAGCTTGCTCGTTTCAAGGGATTGCTTTTTCTCAGTGCCCCGTTCAGCCACATCACGCCTCAATCGATTTAAAGAGGAAGAGGTTAGCGATCCATTACTACAACTCAGATAAACGCACAGTGCAGGCGGTCGAATTCACGCTGAGGAGATCACAACAAGGTAAGAATGACTCGACAGTTGTCTCCTACTACAGTACGAGAGAAACCCTTCAACCTAAAACGGACAAGACCGCCGTTTTCCATAGGCCAGTAGGGAAGTCCGACGACATTAGTGAGGCAGCTCAGGCGGAGGAGCTTGAAGTGCAGGTGACCCGCGTCGTTTTCACCGATCGGTCCACATGGAAGCCGGGTCGCGAGAACACTTGTAAAATCTCATTTTCTCCGCGCTGATTTTTGCAGTTTATCTTGAAAGCCAGATCAAATTGACTTTGAAGCCACAACACAAATCTCATGGGAAACGTTATCAGAGGAGACTGACGACAGGGCGACTCGCCGTGCCTTTCGCGATTGTGCTCTGCTTCTTCCTGTACGGCTGCGGGGGCGGATCTTCCAGCCAACCACCGCCTCCACCCTCCTTCTTCATCTCGGTAACGCCATCCTCGGCCTCGATTGCGCCCGGAACTTCTTCCACCGTGCAGGTGTCGGTTACTCCGTTGGACGGTTTTAGTGGCTCGGTTTCAGTGACCGCTTCCGGACTGCCGTCCGGCCTTAGCGCCTCGCCGTCATCATTTACCCTACAGACAGCTCCGCAAAGCGTGATGATCACGGCTGATCCGTCGATAGCGACTGGAAGCTATTCTTTCCAATTTAGTGGCACCAGCGGAAGTTTGAGCAAGTCAGCGACGATGAGTGTTGGTGTCGGGCCGCTCCAGACATTCGAGATTAATTCTCCCGCCGTGCTCGAGGTGGTGACGAGATTTGGTTCGACGGCATCAGTACCTTTGCAGACGGAGGTCTGCTGTCCTCCGGGACCGGACAACTATCAAGTGAATTTCGCGGTTCAGGGTTTGCCCGCAGGCGTGACCGCCAATTTTTCTCCGAATCCAATTGCTCCGGGCGATTCGACGACGATGACCTTGACGGCACCGGTTAACGGGCCGTGGATTCAAAATACTCCGATCAATGTGGTGGCCGCGCCGACGGCTGCTGTGCCCAACGCAAGTCTGGCTCTTGACTTGGTTGTGGCTCCGCAGCCAGGAAATATACCAAACAACCGCAGCGACTACTTGAGAACGGACGATACGCCTCGGGCAATTGTCTATGATTCGACGCACCAGCTGATTTTTTCGAGCGACTTTTCGCTGAACCGCGTCGATGTGGTTTCGCCGTCGACCAGGCAACTCGTGAAGAGTATTTCAGTCTTGAGTCCGGGGCCGATGGCCCTGAGTCTGGATAACAGTGAAGTCTTTGTGGGCAGCGATAGCCAGCGGATGACGGCGATTAGCACAACCAGTTTGCAGGTCGTGCAGCAATGGAAGCTTCCGCGCCTCGCAGGCGCAGACTATGTCACGAAAAACATAGCTATGCTCTCCAATGGTACTGTGGCAGTCCATGTAACCGGAGCGGACGGCGGCGCTTGGTATTTTGCAATTTGGAACCCCGCAAACAACGCGATGTCGTTCATCAATCCGCCAAACGCTCTGAGTCCATGCTTTCTTGCGGGAGCTGGTACCAAAGTGCTCGTCGCGGATTGCAATTCCGCCAGCGGAGCGGTTGTTTATGACACCCAGACAGGCCAGTTTGGATCGACCTTGAATTTTCCGGGCTTCGTTGAAGGAGTCGCAGCAAGCCCGGACGGTTCGCGCTTCCTGATCTTTGATGATACATACGGCATTAATGTCTATAACGACCAACTGCGAGCCACAGCTCCTGTGTCAGCTGCCGGATATGTCGCGGGCTTCATTTTCAGCCCGGATGGTTCACGTATCTACGTCACCGCATCCGATGGAGTTCCGGTGATTTTCGTTTCCGATGGAAATACTGGAACATTGATCAATACTGCGCCCGCTCTTGGGACGATCCCGCCAGGCTCGCAGATCTCCCCTTCGCCTTTTACAGAGACGCCTTTTGCGGTAGATCCCACGGGAATCATTTTTGGCTCGACCGATCACGGAATTGCATTTGACGATTCAACCTATTCGGTCACCTACAGTCTTGGCTTCAACGCGACACCAGGTTTTGAAAACGTTGTCACTCCGAGTTTCGGTCCAGTAAACACAGTAACACCTGTGAGCTTCCCGATAGAAGAAGGGTTCAGTTTTCTTCCGGATGTCTGGTTCGGAGGAGGACGCGGCACTGGCGCGGCGCTTGGACAGGCCGGTGTTCTGACTGTCTCCGCACCGCCATCCGCTCAGCCAGGGCCTGTAAGTGTCAAAGTCATTCAACCGGACGGCACTCCCATTTTCGACCCATTGATATTTAGCTATGGTCCCGCACCGTTGTTTGTTAATGGCGATACGGCAACGCCGGCTGGCGGGGTAACTTCGGACATCATCGGACTCGGACTGCCTACCGATGCAAGCCAGATTCAAGTGACGATTGGCGGAAATAGCGCCACCATCGTCAGCGCGAAACTGGCTGACATTCAGGGAATTTACTTTCCGTTTTCCTATCCATACCCGGTCGTCGACGTGAAGATCACTCTGCCTTCAGGAACCGGCGATCAAGACCTTCAAATTACGACCTCGGCTGGATCGGCTACGCTCCCAAAGGCTATTCACTACGTCCAGAGTGTTACCGACTACAAATCGTCCGATAAGTTTCAGGCGATATTGCTCGATCGCAAGCGGAACCAGCTCTATTTGTCGGCAGGTGATCACATTGACGTTTTTTCGTTGGCTACGCTGCAGTTTCTGACTCCGTATACTCCTCCGGCGTTAAACGGGCAGAAGGCGTTCTGGGGGATGGCCATAACGCCCGATGGTGCAACACTGATCGCTGCTAACTACCCAGACGGCAGCGTGGCCTTGATCAATCCGGATCAACCGTCCTCGGCAACGGCAGTGCAGGTGATTCCATCCGGAACTTCTGGCAATCCGGGACCGCAACGTATTGCAGCCACGAACACGGGGAAGGCGTTCATTGAGCCAATGTCAACTCAGGAGGCGGGATGCGGGTCTAGCTTTTACGAACTCGATCTTTCGACTCTCCAGCTGACGACGATTACCTATATCCCAAATTTCTGCATTCAACCCGAGGGATTCCCGATGGCGGCATCCGCCGACGGATCGAAGGTTCTAATCAACACATCTGATATCAGCGGGCCACAGCAGGTTGCCATCTACGATGTAGCGAGCAGTACGTGGTCGTCAAACAATGCTGTTGTGGAGAATTTTGGTCCGAGCGCGGCAATTTCTGCGGATGGCTCCGCCTTTGCCACTGGGAGCGGGGTCGTAGACAGCAATACTGATGTGCTGGGTTATCTGTCATGGCAGGATGTGTTTGAGTCGAGTGTGGGCTTCTACTTGCCGATGGAAAAGGTTACCGACGGCGGAAGCTTAGTTTTCATCCCTAACACAAGCTTCGTCGATATCTTCGATCTCAACCACGGCGCACTCTTGCATCGTATCAGTCTCGGGGAACAAGTTCAGCAAGTGACGGATGCTATGGCGATCGATCCGGACGGCGCAACCGTTTACTTGATAGCAAATGCCGGCTTAACGGTTGTACAACTTGGCACCGCGCCGCTCGCAATCGGTCATCTCACGCCAGCCACTGGTCCGGCCGGTGCAAACGTTGTAGTTCACGGCAGTGGATTTCAGCAGGCAACGAGCGTAAGTGCTAACGGGTCGGCGACCACTGCGACGTTCGTAGACCAGAACACCTTGGACGTGACGATCCCTAGCCTTTCCGCTGGCCCTGTCCAAGTCATTGTGACGAACCCGGGAGGAGGAACCTACTCGTTGGATAACGCGTTCAGGGTGCAGTAGGCCACAGTTCTGATGTCCGCGATCGCCAGCGTGCAATAGCGTGCAAGGGTGCGCGGCAAGGGTGGTAAATTTGGCATCCGTGGGAATGTAGAATCTACAAGTTATGGAAGCGATTGGGCGGAGCAGGGTTCGAATCCCACTCTCTCCGCCAGATTTTCAATGGGTTAGAGTGCACCCGTGTCGTCGACGGCATCACGCAATGGTTTTGCTGTCCGCCATGCGCTAGCCTTCGTTGGGTATTGACGGAAGGTGCCGATTCGCTTCGAGCGCCCAACGCCGTTCTCCCATCAGAAAAAGTGCCATGTCTTGATTCTTCTGTCTAACGCGATACTGCCATTTCTGTGCCGTTGCATCACCGAACCCTCCCGTTCTCGACCCCAAGCGTGGTTGCGGCGCCGAAGTTCTTGGTCGGACTTGCCGTACTGGTGTAGGCGTCGGCGCCGGGCGTCAGTTGGGCATGGGTTCCAGTGAAAAAGCCCAGCGTAGAGAGCAAGACGAGCGCGAATTTTGCTTTTAAGCTTTTCATGGTGTTCTCCAATCTGCTTTTGCAGGTCATTTTTGAACTGTGACGGTTGCATGCTGCGCTGGAAGGAGCCCTAGTTTGGAGATTCGTTTGGAGCTTGGGCCCCTCCGTTGCGCGGGTTGTAGTCTGCCAACAGCTAGTTCGATTTCGCGGCCACGGGTTTCATGGCTGCTTGTTTGGGGGCTTGGCGCCGAAGTTCGTGGTTGGGGTTGCTGTGTTGGTGTAAGAATCTCCGCTGGGCGTGAGTTGGCCAAGGGCCGCTGTGCACGCCAGCAGGATCAGGGTCAGAAGGGAAGCCCAGCGCAATTTCGCATTCAGGTTTTTCATAATTCTCTCCAAGTTTTTTCTTTACACGGATCTCAAGACTTTGTTTCCGCCGTGATTCGGTCGTAAGGGTGGAGTGACCACGTCTCGCCCGTCCAGGCGAGCAAGACGCACGCCGCTCCACCACCACCCCCGATCCACAGCTGCAATCACATTGCAGCCGTGGCACCGGAGGTCGTTATTGGCCCGTGCCCCCTAACACGATGGATTGCGGGCTTCCGGGCACGCTGTCTTTCAGGCTGAGCGAGGCGCTTCTTGTGCCGGTGGCTTTCGGATCGAAGGTCACGTTGATGGAGCATTCCGCGCCGGGAGCCAAGGTGTGTGGCGTGAGCGGGCAGGTCGTGGTTTCAGCGAAGTCGGTGGCGTCGGCTCCGATAATTTTTGGTTTGCTGATGGTGATGGGCGTGCCGCTGGGGTTGGCGATGATGATGGTCAGCGCACTGCTCTTGACGCCAACCTTCTCCGTGCCAAAACTCAGCACATTGGGAAACACGGAGATGACGGGAAGATTGAGCTGAATGGAGATCGCGCCAGAGTTGCCGGAGGGGCCTCCGTTCGCTACCGCCAGATCGACTCCGCCGTCGCCGTTGAGGTCGCCAGACGCTAGGCCTTCCGTGAAGATGCCGAACCGGCCGTAATCCACATGCGGCTGGAAGGTGCCGTCGCCGTTGCCGAACAGAAGAGAGACGGTTCCCTGCGTGCAGGGGAGGTTAAAGCTGTGAATTTCATACCGTCCTCCGGAATTTGGGTTATTTCTTGAACTCGAAACGCGTCTTCACTGCAAGGCTTCCGTTGCTTTTCCCAAACCTGATGAACCCATGGGGAAGTCGCATCCGCCGGAAAGGGTTCTTGCGAAATAGCATCTCTATGGCGTCGCCAGGAACGAGACCAGGAGCCCGGCGGCGTCCTGGTATTCGCCGAGCACCACGCCGTTGTTTTGGATCCCTATCGCAAACGTGAACGTTTCTCCTGGGATCGTGATCGTCGTGTAGACGCCTTGGCTCAACAGAAATCCCTGCGTACCGTCATTGGCGGAGACGCATTCGCTGGTTAGGCATTGAAGCCCGACGATGTCGCCGGCATCGTTGATTCCGGAGCCGTACGTGTAAAGAGAGCCTGGGGGTCGAAGGAAGTGTAGGTTCCCCCGCTCAGCAAGAATCCGTGGGTGACGCCGCTGGCGTCGGTATATGCGCCAACTATGTCTCCCGCGCTGTTGATACCAAACGCATCGGTGAACAGGCTGCCGCCGGGGTAGTCGAGTGAGGTGTAGGTGCCTCCAATCAGCGTGAAGCCGTGTCCGACATCGTTGCTGTCGAGCCATCCGCCGACAATTTCGCCCGAATTGCTGATCCCGAATGGAAAGGTGCCCGCGGCGCCAGCAAATGGCACATTCAACGTGGTGAACCTTTCGCCGCTCCGCTCATGACCATGGAAGACGCCTGAACTGTCGACGTAATCTCCGACGATTTCTCCGGCATCATTGATGGCATTTGCGACTTGCTGCGACGGGACGTGCGGATAATTCACCGCCTTATAGGTCTCCTTGACGGTTTTCGTTCCTGACACCTGCGCGAGAAATCCCGCTTCGGGCTGTGGAATGGGACCGTAGCCTCCAACGATCTCAGTCTTTGAAGTGGTTGCGCCGAGGTTGATGCCTTCCGCTACCGTGGAAAGGGTGCCGGGATAGTTGAGCAGCGTGTAAGTGTAGGATGGCGCGCCGGGCGTCTTTGCCTGGTGGCTTGCCGCTTGCGCTGCGGCGGGGGATCGGTACCTGGAAGCCGTGTCTCTGCGCGCCACGGCGGATGCTTTGTCCGCGACCGATGTACCCAAGGCAATCCGTCTCTACCAGCAGGCGCAAACGCTTTTCAGAGAAGTAGGCTCCGAACGCGGTGTGGCGAGCGTGCTCAACAACCTCGCTTTGATTTATGAAGCCCAGGGCGATTCCGCCACCGCCGAGAAACTGCATCGCCAGGCACTGGCCAGTTTTCAGATGGTTGACTTCAGTCCGACTGATGACCTTCACGGATTCGTAGATCACTCGACTTCCTTCTCAAGCCCAAGATCAGCCAATCGCGGCACCATTCGCTTTCGAAGATCCCCGGCGCCAACCTCACCTTCCCAGCGGCTGACTACGAGGGTCGCCACGCCATTGCCAACAACATTCGTAAGGGCCCGACATTCACTCATGAATTTGTCGATACCGAGAAGCAAAGCTAGTGCCTGGATCGGGATGGCCGGCGCGGCCGCAAGGGTGGCTGCCAAAGTTACGAATCCTGTGCCAGTGACACCCGAGGCTCCTTTGGACGCAATCATGGCGAAGAGCAGGATGCCAAGGAGTTGGCCTAAGCTCAGGTGGACATTGGTAGCCTGAGCAAGGAACAGGACGCAGAGCGTCATATAAATATTGGTGCCATCCGTGTTAAAGCTGTATCCGGTCGGAAAGACGAGCCCGACGATCGAAGGGGAGACCCCGAGATTCTCGAGCTTCCGCATCATGTCGGGTAGAACAGTCTCCGAGGAACTGGTGCCGAGCACAATGAGTAGTTCTTCTTTGATGTAAGCGATAAAGCGGAAAATCGAAAAGCCGGCGAGCCGAGCGATGATTCCTAGGACTAGAACAACAAAAAGAATGCTAGTGAGGTAGAAGGTCCCGATCAGCTTGGCGAGACTTGCGAGCGATGCCAGGTTGTAGCGACCGACGGTGAAGGCGATGGCGCCAAAAGCGCCGATGGGTGCTGCCTTGACGATGATGCGAATGATGCCGAAGAACACTTTTCCAGCCAAGCTTACGGCTTGCGTAATCTTCGCGCCCGTAGCGCCGAGGCGAGAGATGGCGAAACCGGTGAGCATGGCGATCAGTAATACTGGTAGAACATCGCCCTGCACAAACGCTTGGACAAAAGTTTCGGGAATAATGGCTTGCAACCTGGCAACGAGCCCGACATCCTTGATGTGACCTACATAGCCAGCGACTGTCTTTGCATCTACGGTCGATGGATCGATATTCAACCCCCTGCCTGGATGAACGACGCTGGCAACTACTATTCCGACGATTAGCGCAAGGGTGGATGCAAACTCAAAGTAAAGCAGAGCTTTTATGCCAACCCGACCTACTTTCCGCATATCGCTCATCGAGCCGATGCCCTGCACGACGGTGCAGAAGACAATGGGAGCGATCATCATGCGGATCAAAGCTACGAAACCATCCCCCAGAGGCTTGAGCGCAATGCCGGCTTGCGGGAAGAAGTGCCCCGTAAGAATACCCAAACCGACAGCAATGATGACTTGCGTATAGAGAACGCTGTACCAGGGACGGCGTTTTAGAGTAACTGCCATTTGTTCGTTCCGATCCTCAATACGCACGATTTAGAGGAGGCTGTTTCTGAATCAGAACCCGTTCCAGGTTTTGCCAAGCGGAGCGAAATAGGCTCGCTGCAGACTGTCGTGTTACTCCCGCAATGTGCGGGGTCAGTAGCAGTCGTTGTCTGGCTTCTCCGGATAACACAAGCAGCGGGTTGTCTGCCGTCGGTGGTTCGGTGGTGTAGACGTCGACGGCGGCTCCGCCGATCCTTCCTGATTGCAAGTGCTTCGCTAGAGCTGACTCATCTACAACGCCGCCGCGGGAGGCCTGGATCAGAATGGCACCCGTCCTCATTATGGCCAGCTCGGGTTCGCCGATCAGGCTGTGCGTGGCGGGAATGAGTGGTACATGTAACGTGACGATATCGGCGGACTGGAGTAACTCAGCCAGCGACATCGACTTTGCACCGAGTGCTTCCGCCGCATCGCGGTTCGCAGGCGCGGGGTCGTAGTAACAAATGCGGCAGCCCAGCATATGAAACAGATCTGCAACCGCTGCTCCAATCACTCCGAAACCAACGATCCCGACGAGAAGAGACTCCAAGCCGGAGAGATTGTCGGCGAGCATGCGCGCGCGAAAAGTCGCGTAATTTCCCGCATGGATCTCGGAATCGGCCCACGACAGCCGGCGCAGAAGAAGGGAAGCGGCAGTGACCGCGTATTCTGCCACGGCTCGGTTACTTCCTCCGGGAACATTGGCGACGGCGATTCCAAGCCGCTGTAAGGTGGATCGGTCGAGGCGGTCCATTCCCGCGCCGGTCACCTGAACAAACGTGACACTGGTATCTGCAAATAGCTCAGGTGGCAGCTTGGGACCTACAGCCGGAATCAAGAGCGCGCTAGCCGTCTTCAATAGTTGGGGAACATCCGCGTCGTTTGGACTTCGATAGAGAACGTTGAGAGACGCAGGAGCAAGTTCTCCGACGCGTTCGAAGTCGGCTCGTGGCCGCAGGCAGAGCACGTCGCACTTCATACCGCCGCCGAGGAACCCGACGGCAGCCCGGGTTCACTGGTAGAGCTCGACACATCACCGACTGGAAAAAAACACAAAAGCCGCAAAGGGACATTGCCGGAATTGCGAGTGTAGTGCTTTTCGCCTGCCGGGATCCAGATGGTGTCGCCTGCCTTTAGCGCATATTCCCCCGAATCGGCGTGAGTGATGCCTTGTCCGGAAAGCACGAAGATGCATTCCTCGAAGGTGGAATGAGAATGGGGAGCACGCTTAGCACTCTGCGCTTCAGCAATTGGAATCTCGACCAGCCGAAGTGTGACGGAATGAGTGCCTTTTTCAGCCGAAAGCAGTTCGATGGAGTTGCGGCCCGGTAGTCCGAGCTGTTTGCCTTCTGCGAGAGTAAAAACCCGCGCCATCAGTTCACCCGGGTGAGTCGCTTGAGTTCGGCAACGCCGCGCTGCACCGCGGCCAACTGTTGGAATATTTGACCAGCTTCAACCGAAATCGAATTGGCGAGATCCGTGATCATTTGGGTGCCTTTTTCCACGGTCGCACGCTGTGGAGCGCCGTACCAGCCAGTCGGTGCAATCGATCGGACATCGCCTAACACCGGCTGATAACTAGTGGTGCGGCGAAGCTTGTCCATCTTATGGCCGTGCTGCTGATCGGAAGAATCGACCACTCGATCGGTATTGACTAAATCGGGCCTGGTGGCAAGCACCGCCAGAGTTTCGATTTCGCCGCCGTGCGACAAGCCCCCGCAGTCGGGACCAAATATTTCAGCGGCCACATAACAGGCCTGCACGATCAGCACCGTCATCCCGTGATCGAGGTGCAGAGATTCAGCTGCTATGGCGAGTGCGGGAATATTTCCTTCATGCCAATTGAGAATCAGCAGCCGTTTTGCTCCATGTTTGGCGGTTGAGATACAGGTTTCCTGCACAATTCGTATATAAGTTTCGTGCGAGAGTGTGATTGTCCCCTCATAAGCCATATGCATTGGAGTAACACCGAGGGGTCCGCCCGGTAGCACAATGCCGTCCATGCGTTCAGCCACCGCCTCGGCGATCACGTTCGCGGCGAAGATATCGGTGCCCGTGGGCAGGTGGGGGCCATGTTGCTCGACGCTTCCGGCGGGCAGAATCACCAACGGATTTCTCTTGAGCTGCGCCGCAATCTCCGGTTGGCTGAGCTCAAGGAAGTAGCGGCTAGGCAAGTTCGTGGCTCCTGCTTGCGAGTCTGGCTTGCGCTTGGTCCATCACGTCGGCAATACGCACATGGCGCCCATGTTCTTCGATCGATCGGAGTGCTGCATAGACAATAGCGACGGCGACGTTGCCATTCTGTGCGTTCAGTTCGCCAGGCTTACGGGTGCGGCAGGATTCGGCGAACATCTCAAGTTCCGCGCGGAACATGTCGCTCTCGGGAACCTGAATCTCCTCGCGCTTGGCATAGCCGTCCTTCCCGCGCTGTATATAAAGGATGGAACTCTGATGCAACAGGGCGGGAGTGTCCCACGTTCCAAAGTCAATTTCGTAATGCATGAGTCCGCGGGAGCCAAACACTCGGACTGAAAAAATGCCCGGCGAAGTCCAGCAAGAACCAACATATCCAATCTTGCCGTCGGTGAACTTCAGAAGAGTCATCGACTGATCATCGACTTCCGCGCCCACCGGAGAGAGTTTCGAGGCCATGGATCCCGCTTCAAGAATCTCGCCACCAAGGTAGTGCAGAACATCGAATTGGTGAATCGCCAATTGGGAGAGTGGTCCGCCTGGCGCTTTGTCTTTGTACCATCGCCACGTTTTCGGCGTTAATTCCAAAGCGCGCTCATTCGAGAAATTCGCCTCAATGAAGGCCACGCGTCCTAATTCTCCAGCGTCGATCGCTTCTCGAATTTTGCGGATGCCCGCCATTAGCCGGGCGCTGTGCCCGACAGTGACAGTGATTCCGTATTTTTCCTGCAATCCTGCGATTTCCAATCCTTCTTCGAGCGTGCTGGCGATTGGCTTCTCGGTGTAAACGTGCTTCCCGGCTTTTGCCACTTCTAGAGCTACGGGCAAGTGCTGCTCGTTGGGTACCGTTAGAATTACGCCCTGAATGTCAGGGTTGCGGAGGATCGTGTCGAGGTCGGGAACGGTGGAAATACCGAGATCGTGCTCGAAGGCCTGCCGCTTCTCTTCGGAACGACTATACGCAGCAACGATGCTGATTGTCTCGGAGCCGGAGATAGAACGAGCTAATACCTTCGCCCAACGGCCCAATCCGACGATTCCCACTTTCACCATAGATACCTTGAGTATCGAGCTCAAACGGCACGGGGAAATTTTTTTCTGATTCGTCCAAGGACATATGGTGCCAAAATCAGTGTTGCCAAGATCCCCTCGACCATCGTACGATATTACGGTATGACGATCCCGTCAAGTAGCGTTCCGGAAATTGCAGGGGCAAGTCTACCGCACATCCGCAAGTCGGCTGCTCCGCTGCGGAATCAAGTCGTCGAAGAATTGCGACACTCGATAATCTCCGCCAAATTAAAGCCCGGATCGCGACTGGTGGAACGCGAACTGATCGGCATGCTGGGCGTTTCCCGAACCGTGATTCGGGAGGCTTTGCGTCAGTTGGAGTCCGAAGGCTTGATTACCATCATCCCGAACAAAGGGCCGGTGGTGCGTGAATTGACCATCGTGGAGTCAAAGGATCTCTATTCAATCCGCGCGGTGCTGGAAGGCTTGGCGGCCCGACTCTTTGCTGAAAGCGCGGATCAGGCACAGATTCTCAAGTTGGAAGGTGTCCTGGATGCAACAGCCGAGGCATATAAAGACAATGACCCCGACCGCGTTCTCGAATGCAAAAACAAGTTCTACGATGTGTTGTTCGAAGGTGCCCGCAGCGAAACCCTCTCTAGCATGATCGGGACTCTTCATGGCCGCATCTCCCGCTGGAGAGCGCTCGGCCATCATCACCCGCGGCGGTCCGCGAGTCGATGGAAAGAGAGTATTCGTGGACTGCGGGCGATGCTCGCTGCCATAAAGAAAAGGGATGCCGACTTGGCCGAGAAGCTCATCCGAGAAGAAGTTACCCAAGCCGCTGCCGAAATAAATCGGCTGATTGAGTCGGACAAGTTAGTGTCCAGCACTCAACCCCACCAATAGAAATCTGCACGATTCACTCGAAAAACTATCTCACGGAATTCATGCGCGGAGGAGAAGATGACCATCGATTTTATTGTTCACGATAAGGCCGACAATGTGGGCGTGGTAGTCGTGGAAGACGTTCAGGCAGGAAGGAAGCTCAGCGGATGGATCATGGAGACGAACGAGAGCTTGGCGCTGCCGGCGCTTGACGCGGTTCCCTTGGGGCACAAGATCGCGCTTACGGATTTGCCCAAAGAGTCCACGATTTTGAAGTACGGTCATGATGTGGGTCGCACAGTTGCCGAGATTGGCGCGGGGCGCCACGTTCATACGCATAATCTGAAGACGAAGAGGTGGTAACAATGAAAAAAGTAAGTTTCTACGGGTACCGGCGCGAAAATCAACGAGTCGGCATTCGCAACCACGTCGTGATCTTGCCGCTGGACGACCTCTCGAACGCAGCCGCCGAAGCGGTCGCGAACAACATCAAGGGGACTCTGGCGCTTCCGCATGCCTATGGGCGCCTGCAATTTGGCGAAGACCTCGAGTTGCACTTTCGCACTCTGATCGGAACTGGCTCCAACCCAAATGTGGCTGCTTGCATAGTCATCGGAATTGAGCCGAGTTGGACCGGCCGAGTTACCGACGGAATTGCCGCTACGGGCAAGCCTGTGGCAGGATTCTCCATTGAAGGTAACGGCGACATCTCAACTATCGCGTCAGCCTCGCGTAAGGCGCGAGAATTCGTGCAATGGGCGTCGGAGAAGCAACGCGAACTCTGCCAAATCCAGGATCTCTTCGTTTCGACGAAGTGTGGGGAGAGCGATACCACTTCGGGCTTGGCTTCGTGTCCAACCGTAGGCAACTTGATCGACAAGATCGATCCACTCGGAGCGACGACTTGTTTCGGTGAGACCTCGGAACTTACAGGAGCGGAGGCAGTTTGCGCCAGTCGCGCGGCTAGCAAAGAAGTAGGGGACCGGTTTTGGCAGGTTTTCAACGACTATCAAACCGTAATTAACCGCTACAAAACGAACGATCTCTCGGAGTCACAGCCTACGAAAGGAAATATCGCCGGTGGCCTGACCACGATCGAGGAGAAGGCCTTCGGAAACCTTCAGAAGATCGGCAAGAAGACAAAGTTCATCGATGTGCTGAAGCCGGCAGAAGCCCCCGCCAGCGGGCCTGGTTTGTATTTCATGGATACGTCGTCCGCGGCGGCCGAGTGCGTCACCTTGCAAGCTGCCGCTGGCTTTGTAGTGCATCTTTTTCCCACGGGCCAGGGCAACATCATCGGGAACCCTATCGAGCCGGTAATCAAACTGACTGCTAACCCAAGAACAGCGCGAACCATGACGGAGCATATCGACCTGGACGTGTCGGGCATTCTCAAACGCGAGATGACGATCGACGAAGCAGGGGATCAGCTGATCGACATCATGATCCGCACCTGCAACGGACGCCTCACCTGCGCCGAGGCTCTTGGCCATCGGGAATTTGTCATGACCAAGTTGTATCAGAGCGCATAACAGCCGCGTGGATTGCGATGAGACTCGCTGATTCACGCATTATGGAGAGCGCAGAGCAAATCCCACATTTCGAGTCCGAAACTTCCGGGGCCCAACTCGTTCTTGGATCCCTTCTCTTTCTGATATTCCCGTCTGCGACGACTAAAATGTGAACTTTGCACCTAACTAAAGGGCCTTATTGCTGCCCGAACCGATCACAGGGTTGGTGGGCGCGACATCGGAAGTGGAGCAGCCGCATCCAAAAGTCCCTCGGACTGTTGGACTGAAGGATCGGTTAGATCATACTGGTTAGCCGCTCCCCAAGGGTGGCGAAATTGGGATAATTGAGAACATTTTACAGAACCAGAGTCTCGAAAAATGTTGCGTCCCATTGACGCGAAAACTGATCACGACCTTGGCTCCGAGCGATGTTGCCGGAGTGACGACCATCGTGACTGCGGACGGTAAGACTTATGGTTATTCGTTTTCCAGCGAGTTGTCGGATTTGTTTCTGGTGGACGGAGTGCGGTAGTCAGACGAGTGACGCTAAACCGCCTCCCCGTGTTCAAATCGATTGCTGGCGAGCAGGCAACTAAGACTTGCGGGAGAAGTCAGACAATTGTCACTTCAACTCCAGATTTCTTCAGCGCGCCCAAGTCTGACTTGGGAATACCAGAATCGGTGATCACATGGCGAAGAGAAGATGGGGGAGCAATCAGCGAGAGACTACGCTTTCCGAATTTGCTGGAATCGCAAACCGCGACCGCCACCTTCGAGATCTCGATCATGGCGCGATTCACTTTCGACTCCAAGAGATTTGGTGTGCTGATTCCGTACTGGACGTCGAATCCATCGACTCCGAGAAAGAGGATGTCCGCGTGCAACTTGTGGAGCGTCTCTTCCGCGAGGGGCCCAACCAGAGAAAACGAGTTCTTCCTAAGATTGCCCCCGCTCAGAATTACTTCCACAGACGATCCCGAGAGTTCGGCGGCGATATTTACCGCGTTGGTGATGATTGTCAGGTTCCGAAAGTTTCGTATTGCGCGGGCAATGGCGGTAGTGGTGGTGCCGGAATCAAGAACAACCACTTGCCCTTCCGACACCATGCTCGCTGCAGCGGTGGCAATCTGCAACTTCTCTTTGCGATGCAGTTTCTCCTTTTCCGTCAAAGTAGGGTCCTCCTGCGCGCCGTCGCGCGCTGGGAGAGCCCCGCCGTGGGTGCGGTGAATCAGGCCTTTTTCGTGCAGAGCGTCCAGGTCCTTACGGATGGTGACTTGGGAAGCGTCGTACCGTTCGGCCAAGTCCACGACCACGACCCGACCCTCTCGACGCAGCAACTCTAGGATTGCTCTTTGCCGCTCTTCATTTAGCATTCAGAATTTAGCGTTCAGAAATTTAGCATTCAGAATTTACCGCACCGCCCCGCGGCCGATTTGCCGATAGACGATATTCTGGGCACTTCTTTTTATCCCGTATCGCATTCGGTTGTCGAGGAGAAAAGTTCCATTTCCTCCGCGCTGATTCGCAGCATGCTCAGCCGCGCGATAGCCCGCCTGCCCCTGTGAACGTAACGCGGGCTGGAACAGTGTCATCGGGGACGAGCCTCTACCCGCAGACACGCCTCTCAACCCGCAGTTAAAAAAGACCTCTCCGGTGAAACAATCTTCCCAAAACAGGGATATTACGATATGTTACGAATCAATTTGTGTCACTTTTGCTCTTTGACGCTGTCAGGGGCTGCTGGCGGCGGTTTGATGTGTGGACTTCCCCAAGACACAAAATGGGCCAAACCCCTTACCTATGCACCCGCGATGGCCAGTGGGCGGCCCTCATATTCGGCCCTAGAGTCGCGCCCGATTCCACGGATTCGTGTTTTACGCTTGACAACACCGCGGAATCGAAAGTAATAGTGTAAGCGAAAGTAAACGCTACAAAAAACAACCATTACGAATCCCATCTGCTTGATCGTTGCCGGAGGCCCTCCATGCGGTTTCAAAGAACGGGGTTGTTGTCGGTTCGTGGTCGTCTTCTACCCGCCGTGCTGCTTTCCCTTATCGCCATCCTGGGTTCCGGCGTCCTTGTTTGGGCGCAGGGAAGTTATCGGGCGCAGTTGCGCGGTGTCGTTTCCGATCCAACGGGCGCAGCGGTCGCCAACGCCACGGTGACCATCCGCAATGTCGGCACAAATATTTCCAGCAGCGCGCATACCGATGCCAAGGGATCGTTCTATTTTACGGGTTTGGCGCCCAGCACCTATGTCGTCACGGCCGAGGCCCCTGGCTTTCGCTCGGCAGAGCGAACCGGCGTGGTTCTCGCCGTCGACCAGGAGTCATCGCTGAACTTCAAACTGGAAGTCGCTGGCGCAATGGCCACAATGACCGTCACCAGCACGCAGCCTCTGCTCGACACGGATAACGCCACGCTCGGCACCGACATCACCAGCGAATACGTGAAAGAACTTCCTCTGATCAACCGCAGCTTCTTCGGATTGATGTTCCTGTCGGCGGGTGTAACCGAAGTAGCGGGGTCCGGCACAAATGATAACTACCCTTCGGGCACGAACTTCGTCTCCAATGGACAGCGCAACGCGACTGCCGAAGTTCGCATGGATGGTGCCTTGATCAGCGCACCTGAGCAGGGCGAAGGAGGCAACTCTAACGTCTACTACGAGCCCCTCGTCGAGAGCATGCAAGAAGTGAAGGTCCAGAACAACAGCTTCTCCGCGGAGTTCGGCAGCAACGGCGGCACCGTCGTAAACATGGTCATGAAGAGCGGCACCAATGCTTTCCATGGAAGCGGCTGGTATTTCTTGCAGCGCCCGCAAATGGACGCCCGCGATTTCTTTAACCCTAAGTACTTTTTGGGCAGCACTGTACCCAACCCGAAGCCAGACGTGAAGCGCGACCAAGGCGGCTTTTCGATCGGTGGCCCGATCATTAAAAACAAAACTTTCTTCTTCGCCGATTTCGAGAAAGTTCGCAGTGTCCAATCGACCAGCGGGCTCGCGTCCGTGCCGACATTGGCCGAGAGAACGGGCGACTTCTCGGCGACGGCGACTAACATCTACGACCCGACGCAAGTTAGCTGCCCGGGCGGGAACTGCGTCAGACCGCAAGTTCAAAGCGCGGGTCAGTTAAACGTGATACCCCAGAACGAGATTGATCCCATCGGCCAGGCTGTCATCAATCTCTATCCAAAACCGAACCTCGTCGGAGAACTTAACAACCTCAATTTCACCACCACAGCAAATGCGCCGGACTACCAATTCGATATCAAAGTCGACCACCAGCTTAACGACAAGCAGCGCATCAACGCCCGCTACAGCCGGAGCCATAGCAATTTCACCAGCCCGGAGATTCTAGGAGACAGCTTCGATAGTCCTTCCGGCGACGGAATCGCAGCCAGCCCAACAACGGCGCAAAATGGCTCTTTCGAATATTCCTGGACTATCAACCCGCGGGTTATCTGGACAAACCACATATCGATAGACCGAGTTCACGAGTTGTCGGTATCCGGCGCGCCGTCGATCTCCAGCTTCAACGCTTCCTTGCCAGCCGGAGTTCAGGGATTGCCCCCCGTTCTGCAAGCCAACGGATTGGGTAGGATGCCCACATTTCAAATGGTGGGGTCGTCGCCGTGGACCGATCTTTTCGATCAGTGCTGCGTCGACACTACCTTCGCCCACACACTTTTGAGTTATTCCTCCCAGTTTGTGATTTCCAAAGGCTCGCACCTCATGAAGTTCGGTGGAGAGCAGAGACTCTTTTACAACAATTTCTTTCAGCCGCCGAATCCGACGGGCCTCTTTAGCTTTACGGACTTTGTGACATCCCCCACTCCGAACAGCGATACCGATTTGTCTGGCAATTCCACTGGCAATCCCTTCGCCAGTCTTCTCTTTGGTTATGCCGACAACGTTAACGCCTCTACTTACCTGAATCTGTACCCCTCGGTGGCCAACCGATCGGCGGAGACCGGCTTTTATTTCCAGGATGACTGGAAGGTCACGTCGAAATTCACTCTCAACCTGGGCTTGCGTTATCAGTGGAGTACGCCGTACGACGAACGTCACAACCGCCTCGAATTCAGCGATTTCACCGCCAATACTGGGGTCAATCTCGACCTGAGCGGAGCGAATGGCGCTCAGGCAACTCTACAGGGGGTTGGTGTGAATTTTCCTTCCTCTGAGCCGTTGCTGGGTACAACCGTCTTTGCCAGTTCCAGCAATCGCAGCGTCCCGGTATATCGAAAAGATGTTGGACCGCGGCTAGGTTTCGCCTATCAGATCGATTCGAAAACGGTTGTGCGCGGCGGGGCAGGCATATATTTCGGCATGAGCCCAGCCACAAACTTTCAATATCCCGGCACCGCCTTCCGCAAAACCGCAACCATGTTTTTCACCAACGACGATTTTGCGACTCAATCCGCTACCTTGGAGAATCCATTTTCGGGCGGATTCACGGGTCCTCAGGGTATGCAATACGGCAAGCTGGCAAATTGGGGCTACGGCAACAATAACGACTTGGGCACGACCGCCGCGCGAGACGCCAACATTTATCAGTGGAACATCGGCGTTCAGCGTGAATTGCCCAGCCAAATTGTGCTGGGGGTGGACTACTCCGCAAACCGGAGCACCCATCTGCCGTGGGCTGGCACAAACAACCGGGATTTCATTCCGTCGGCTCTGCTAGCAAAGATATCCGCCGCCGTGACCCCTACTGATTCGAGTTGCCAGACCGACAGTTGCGTGAGCAACTTTCTGCAGACACAGGTGACCAATCCATTTGCCCCTCTGTTCAGCGCGGGTTGCACACCGACACCTTCCACTCCATGCTTCAACGAGCCCGATTCGAACTATGGCCAGTCCACCCTCCCTTTGGCGAATCTGATCAACTCCTACCCGCAATTCGCCGGAGACTTTGAAGGCCTGATGCTTGAGGAAGCCAATTCCTGGTACAACGCCATACAGTTTCGTTTCCAGAAACGCACGACGCACCACATCAGTTTCGATGGCAGTTACACGATCTCGAAGTCGACCGACGACTCTTCAGCGGGCAGAAACAACTGGGTTGGCGCGCTAGGTAACGGAACGATTCAACAACTGGACCGCTTGAACTTAGAGCACAGCATCAGCGCTAACGACACCCCGCAGCGCCTCGCGGTCGCCGTCGTTGTTGACTTACCGGTCGGCCGAAATCAATGGATTGGTGGTGATATGAACCGTGTTCTCGACGGAGTCGTCGGAGGCTGGTCGATTTCGACTCTGATCACAGAACAATCGGGTCAGCCCATGGCTATAACAATGGCCACAGCGCGGCTCGCGAACGGCAGCCAACGTCCCAACGTCCTGTGCCCTCAACTCAAGGCCGGATCGAGCATAAATGACGCAGCCCTTACTTGGCAGACGACGCTGCTTCCCTACCTCAATATGAATTGCTTTGGCGACCCCGGCGATCAGAACCCCGGCAATGCGCCACGTTACTTTTCCAATTTGCGCGTTGACGGCATCCATAACGTCGATCTCAGCCTTTACAAATCGTTCGTGCCAAAGGAAGGTGCGCGGATCGAAGTGCGCGCTGACATGTTCAACTTCGCCAATCACCCTCGCTTCGGCCAACCGAACTCGGCGGTTGGCGATCCTCTTTTCGGAACGGTGACCAGTGACGCGCCCGGAGAACTGCCCCGATACTTCCAGTTCGGAGTAAGGTTCGAGTTTTAAGGATCCCGCTTCAAACGAAGTCAGAGGTTATTCATGACAAGCATCCGGCGCGGCGGGCGGTTCAGCGCATGCCTCGTCCTTCTTTTCACAGCAGCGACTGCCGCAGCCCAAGCACGGCTGGGTGTGCCGGCCTATCAGGACCCCGGCTCGCCGCAATGGACGGCATGGGCTGCGCCGGGCGCGAAGTCGGTTGGCGTTATGATCGTCAACCTCAACAACGGAGACGACGAGCATTACTATGCAAGCGTAGACAAGGCGATCCGCGCCACCCGCAAGCAGGGCATTTTCGTGTTCGGATACACCTACACGGGTTACGGCAGTCGTGATCCGAAGATCGTCAAACGGAAGATCGATGCGGTGTACCGCAACTACCTGGTCGATGGCATGTTCTTCGACGAAGCGCCCACCGATTGCAACGCCAGCAATCCATTTCTTCCCACTGCATTTTTGTATTACGAATCGCTCACGAACTATGTACGCGAGAAGGCCGGTGCTCGTATCACCGTACTCAATCCAGGAACCTACAGTGCAAGCGACTGCTGGATGGGAATTACCAACATCCTGATGAACTGGGAAGACCAGGGCCTGGCGAGCTATAAGAGCAAGTATGTCGATTACGCGTGGGTTCATAAGTACCCGCCCGACCGCTTCTGGCACATCATCTATGGCATGAGCTCCGATCAACTCCAAGAGGCCTTGGACCTAGCCAAGCAGCGGAATGCCGGATGGCTTTACCTGACCGAAGAAACCGGTAATCCCTATGCAGGCCCACCTCAATACTGGGGCGCGGAGTCAAGAGCGGTGAAGGATCAAGCGGTGCAGGCACCGTTTGCTACTGCATGGCCGAGATCCTTCGACGCCCAGGGCGATCAGGCGCAGGCGCGCACCTCGATTCGTTGGAACGGTACCGGCGCGGCGAATTGGCAGATATTTCTCGATGCCGATCAGAATTCAAAGACCGGCTACATCGGCGGTGGTATTACAGTGGGCGCGGAATACCTGTTCGAAACCGACGGTCGACCGGCCCATCTGTTGCGGTACGCGGGCACCGGCACCGATTGGAAATGGACGGAAGTAGCCTCGGAAGCTGATTTCGAACTGCTTGATCCAGGCGTTCAGACAGCAAGCTTTGATACCACAGGCCTCGGTAAGACACAGGCTCTAAATTTTCAGATCCGCGCCTTGGACGCTGCCGGACATCCGATCTATGACAGCTATGTCTTGCCGCTTAGTTTGAACAATACTGGGATGGTCTTCGACATCACCAACCATAAGTAAGCGGAACCGCGATTCATCTTGTCAGCACAAGACGACGATCCGGATCGACCAACACCCAGGCGAGTCCTCCAACCGCACTGAAGATAGCCGCTATCAGAAAAGAAGAAGTCCAACCATATCTCTGCGCAATTGCTGGTGTCAGCGACGCGGTCAGCGCTCCTCCTAACTGGCCGCCCATGTTCATAAAGCCAGACGCAAGTCCGGCGCTGCTACCAGCGATATCCGCTATCACCGACCAATACGAGCTTTGGGCGATA
Source organism: Terriglobales bacterium (assembly GCA_049520915.1). Lineage (GTDB taxonomy): Bacteria > Acidobacteriota > Terriglobia > Terriglobales > Acidobacteriaceae > Acidiflorens. The sequence continues at coordinate 94,154 of JBEKPH010000005.1, read as the reverse complement.
TAAAGAGCGCCAACGCCTCCCGACAGCACGATGCTGGCCAGCGGAGCGCTTGCGACGCGCGATCCAAGCACGAGAATCACTGCGGCCAAAACCAGTGCAAGACCTGCTACTCCGCACCGGCCGATGCGCTTACCGTAAGCCTTCGACAATGCATCGCAAATAGCGCCGCCGCTGAGGCTGCAAACCACGATGGCGACGGGTGGCAAAGTACTGTAAAAGGCGCTCGTTTTCAGATCCAGGCCGCGCACCTTGACCAGGTAGATGTAGAACCAACTAAAGAAAATCCAAGCCACATAGCCGAAACAGAAATAACTGGCGGTGACGGCGAGAACATTTCTGTTACGGACAAGTTGCCCCCAACTGTCGCCGAACGATTCGCTGCCCGCCGGGCTTTCAGACAGAACATCAGGGGCTGGCTTCGCAACGGATACTGGTATCCGGAACTCCTGTATGTACGAGAGCTCATCCTGCGAAACAAGCGGATGTTGTTCCGGAACATCGCGAGCAGCCACGTACCAGACAGCGCCGACAATCAATCCCAGAATTGTGCTGGCCCAAAAAGGCGCTCGCCAACCATAATGCACCATCAGATAAGTAACAAAAATCGGAGCGCTGGCAGTACCGGCCCCAACACCCGCAAAGATCAGCCCATTCGCCAGGCCGCGTTCTTGCGAGGGAACCCATTGCGAAACGAATCGATTGCAAGCGGGATAGATGACCGCTTCCCCGGCACCGAGCAGGAAGCGAATAAGAATAAGATACGCAAGGACCCCGGTAATCGTCGCAGACAGGGATGCCGTAAGCGCGGTAAAGACTCCCCACCAAACAACGCCGATCGTGAGCACGTAGCGCGGGCCGAGCTTGTCGGCTAACCACCCGCAAGGCGTCTGAAACAATGCATACCCGATCAGAAAAGCGCTGAAGATCGAGCCGAGTTGGACTTGGCTGAGATGGTATTCCTCGGCCAGTGCGCTACCCGCAATGGCAATATTGACCCGATCAAGGTAGGAAACGGCGCCCAGAACGAACAGCCAGAACACCAGGAACCAGCGCACTCGTCCGCTCGGCAGGTCAGCCACCGCTATCTTCCATATCAAGAAATGACTGCGAGTTGTTACCTGCCGCACGGTGGTCCGGGTGCTTCGAACTAATGTTCATGGTCGCACCTTTATTCAAACGCGTGATTTCGAGAGCTATTTGCGAACAACAGCAGCGGTGCAGTTGATTTCGACCAGAGACTGGCCGGGGAGAGCCGCCACTGCAACCGTCGTTCTGGCGGGACCGCCATGGGGAAAATAGGTTTTGAACACTTTGTTCATCGCCTCAAAGTCTTCAATCTTTGTCAGGAAAACAGTGAGCTGTAGGATGCTATCCATCGTCCCGCCGCCTGCTTCCACCAAAGTCTTAACGTTTTCCAGGACTTTCGTCGTATGCGTCTCGACATCCGTGGGAAATTGTTCCTGCGGGTTGCGAGAATGCGCTCCCTGCCCGGCGATATAGATAACTCCGTTGTGCACGATCAGCGGCGTGATAAATCCGGTGCCATCGGTCGGCTTTCCGTCATAGCCGAGTTTGCGAACTCCATTTGATTCTGTAGTTGCAGCACGGACTGAGCCGCCGATGAGGCTGGCCGCACCCATGCCGGTGAATACGCATGCAATTCGAGATGCAAAACTTCTGCGCGTGGTTGAAAGCATCGAAGATTCTCCTTATTCAATCGCGAAATACTTTTACTCGGGACGATCCAGACAGCCTCAAAGGCGGCCGACCTGTTTTACCGCCTCGACAATCGATTTTGCTTTTTCGATGATGGCGTACATGGAGTGCTCCTTGAAGTCCAACTCCTGTGCAAGGGCGAGGGTCTTTTCCGCCACTCCACGCGGTACCACGGCGACGCCATCGGCGTCGGCGACGATAATGTCTCCGGGGCTAACCGTGACACCGTCGCAAACAACAGGCACGTTCGCACCGGCGAAACGATAGTGGTGAACCGAAGTGGAGGGCACAATGCCCAATGCAAAGACGGGGAACCCAATTTTCTGCAGGTAGGCGACGTCGCGAACTCCGCCATCGATTACCGCGCCGGAATAGTTCCGGGCGGACATAGCCGTGCCCATCAGACCACCCATGCCAGCGATGTTGGCGCCATCATCCACCACCATCACATAGACGGAGTCTCTTTGGCCCTCATCAATCGCCGCTAGCATGCCATTGAGAGCTGCCGGATCCTCATTCTCTTCTTTCTTCAAGTGGACCGTTATCGCTACGCCGGCAAACTTGCTCGAGAAAATGGGCCTCATGCGGTGCGACATATACATCTTCTTGTTAACAACCTGCTCCAGCGCATCGGAAACAGAAGCAACTTCGACATGTCGAAAAGCTTCCACCAGTGTGGTGTCGACCGTGTTATTACTCGTGCTCTGCGCTGTGACCGTGTGCAAACCCCATATCAGCGACATCGTACCCACGAGTACAACTGTGAGCAGAATCAGCTTCGAAATTTGCTTCAGCGCTTTCAGTCGACTAAAGAATATAAACACGGCGCAACCCTCCTTACCGCTATTAGGCATCCGTACCTGGTAAGCTCATTTCGTCCCGTAGGGCAGGGAACCCGTTGCATTCGTCTTGAGCTTGTAGAGCGACGTGGTGGCCGTAATGTACAGCGTTTTCTTGTCAGAATCTCCCCACGTGAGATTTGCTGGCTGTTCGGGCATGATGATTGTCCCCAGGTGAGTCCCGCCCGAATCCCACACCCAAATTCCTCCAGGACCCGTTACGTAGAGATTGCCCGCCATGTCCACTTTCATCCCGTCCGGAACGCCTTCTTTCTTACCTCCCGGTTCTTCCCCAAAAATGCGCCCATTCCGAAGCGTTCCGTCCTGCTGAAAATCATAAACACGAATATTCCTCTGCGTGCTGTCGTCCACGTAGAGCCTCTTCCCATCGGGAGAAAAGGCAAGCCCGTTCGGTTCGGTGAGATCCTTGGTCAGCAGCGTGACTTGTCCCCGCGCATCCAACCGGAAAACTCCTTTGAAGTCCAGTTCCTGCTTTTGATCCTTGGGCAAATCAGAGGTGGGATCGGTGAAATAGATCGCTCCATCTGGACCAATGACTACGTCGTTCGGACTGTTGAGACGCTTGCCCTGGTAACGATCGGCCAGAACCCTGTACGTGCCATCGGGCTTGATGCGAATAATTGCGCGGAGAACGCTGGCACAGTCGATAAGCTGCCGGTGCTCGTCGAAAGTATTACCATCTGGATCGCCCAGCGAAATGAGTTCTTCTTTGCGCCCGTCCGGGTAGATGCGGTATATCTTGTTGATTACTTCGTCGCTCACATAAACGAAACCAGAGGGATCCCAAACCGGCCCCTCTGTAAATCCCATTCCGCCAGCCACTAACTCCAACTTAGCGCCCTTAGGAAGGAGCTCCCAGAATTTCGGCGATTCTCCCTTCAACTCGAACTGCCGAGGCCGCTCTTTCGCAACCGCCGCCGTCAGAGCAATCAGCAGCCCGACTCGCAACGCCAGCCTGAACTGTCTTTTCATAAGGTTTGCCTTGGAAGATCAACTCGGAGCGCAAACGCTACTCCTTATTCGCTTCCTTTTTTTCCTTTGCTCGTCACAACTTGTCGATTCTGTTTCGTATCCGCTGCGTTCAACAAATAGCTCGCCACTTGGTCGAGTTCAGATTTGCTGAGTGTCGATCCATACTGATCCGGCATGAGCGGCTCCGAATCGAAGATTAGTTCAGACAGGCCTGACTTATCCAGCGAGTAGAATGCACCATTCTGCGCTTGCAACTGCACTGAGAAATTGTCCTCGTTTCTGACCATGCCAGAAATCTGTCGCCCATCTTTGGTTGTTGCTTTGGCCAATCCTTTGCGAATCGCCGGCCTTTTTTCCGCGCTGAGGATGACGTTGCGGATATCGTCCGAGGAGTGGCTTGCTCCGTAATCCGAAAGGTCAGGGCCGAGAAATCCTCCCACACCCCGGACCATGTGGCACTCCGAACAACCTCCCTTGCCTGAGAAAACTTCTTTCCCTTTTTCAGCGCTTCCTAGTAGCGCTGGCGATCCACGCTGGCCTTGCAAGACTCGCAAATAACGCACTAAGTTGGAGAGTTTCGCTGCGCCCAGTCCTGCAAACGGAGGCATTCCTGCTTGCGGCCTTCCCTCCCGCAGCAATTTAAGAATTCCGCCGTCCGATAGCTTCACGATTTCGGGACTTGTCGCAATGTCTGGGGCGTGTTCGCCTCCTCTTCCATTCAATCCATGACACGGCGCGCAACTGGATTCAAACGTCCGCCGCCCCGCACTATGCGCAGTCGTCTGAGCGTGGCTCACAGCAATAGTGAAAATAAGCAGAGCCGCAAATTTTGCGGCGAGCGACCGAATGACTCGCGCAGTCTCTGACCCCTTCCCCTCGCTCGCTCTCACTCTCACCTGCCAAACCTCAATCGATCAATGCGCGGATTTACTACGGACTGCGATGAGTGAGACTTGCTCCAGATCGGGATAGTTGTCATTCTCATCCGCTGTCCGCTTTGTCGGAGCGATTTGTTGAACCGTGGTGCTCGCCGGCATCATGCTGAAATACTGGCCGTAAACTTCATTAAAGGCTGACGCATCGGCGAGATCGTCTAAATAAACATTCGTGGAAACAACCTGACTGAAGTCCATCCCAGCTTCTTCGAGATTGTCGAGCAGATTGCGCATCGTCTGCCGGACTTGATGCGGGGTCGTAGTGGCATAGACACCACCGTGCGGCCCAGGAATGAAGCCGCTCTTGGCCGAGCAATATAAGGTGTCGCCGGCGAAGACGCAGGGACTGGCCGTTGGACTCGGAGGCATGTTCTTCGGCCGCACCGACTTGCGCTGCTGCAGGTCGCGAACCGCCACGCCGGTGTACTCGATCTGAGCGCCGCCAGGAAGGCTCGACACCTCGATTGTCGCCCGCCCTGGCGTGTTACCGAATTCAAACCGCTTGGCATAGCGCTCGTTCATGACGCGCGATGGAATCTCCGCCGTCAGATAAGGATTGACGAAAACTACGTGGCTCATCTCCAGCCCGGCGGCTTTTACAACAGCCTGCATGTTGTCCAGCGCAAGATCGACCTGGGCCTTGGGATCATCGGGGACTTTGCCGGTTGTCGGATCAGCCCCAGCCATGCTGGAAATGAAAAGACGATCATGTGTCATCATTCCCGGAGATGCGGCGGCGTCTTTCGCAAAATTCGCAGGATAAATTGCCTTCCGTCCGTCTAGGTTGCGGACAGCAACGGCATTGATTTGAATCGGCGGATCAGGAAGTCCGTAGACGCCGAGGACAGCTCGAGCCGGCGGGGGTTTCGGGAAGTACTCGGCGAACACTCGATTCATCTCCGAGTACAAGTTCATATCCGTCAGGTAAACCTGGACGTAGACGACGTTCTCCAGCTTCAACCCCGCAGCTTCCACGACGGCTTTTACATTGTCGAGCGCTTGCCGAAATTGCGCTCCAGATGTGGAGGGCACGGCGCCATCCGGCCGGCGAGGCCCTTGCCCCGAGATATATACGTAGTCTCCGGTATCCACGCCTGCCGAGAGGAACCGCTTGCCGCTGAAATGATCGTTTGCCGGGGGCACCGCGCGCACTCCTTCCTGCGCGCTGAGAACGGTAGCCAGTAGAAGCGAAACGCCGTAGTGCCAAGCGAAGTGCCAGGCGATCTTTGACAGGTGCACGGGTCCCCTTTCGAGTTATCTAGGCAGCCTTTTTCTGTGCGGCGCCGAGCACGGCGCGCAATCTTTGCCCGACAATAATTTCCTCTCCGGGCTTGATGGTCATAGAAACCAGTTCGATATGATCGGGTCCCTTGTGCTTTTCCTTGGCGTTGGGATTGCCTTCCCGCACCGCTGTCACCAGGCTGGGATTGTCTGCGCCCAATACTTCAATGACCGGAGCGCCGGCGCGAAGTTCGCGTACGCAATCGGAAATCGAAAAGCCCCAAGCCTGCTGGTCCCACTTAACGTTTAGAGTTGGATACCGATTTCCATCATCGGGAACATAGGTGGTCGTCGTAACCCCAGGTACTGTTTCAACCAGTTTGCGGATGCGGTCGATGCGCGCATTCCATTCCGCGTAGAGTTTCTTTTCGTCGACCTTCAACCATGTTTCCAGCGCCGTTAGACATCCGATGACTTCTTCTTTACCCACTTTCATCGGGCGACAAACGGCGCCTTCGCGCGGGCTGCTATTGAGCAGAGCCGCTTCGATAAGGTCCTTGCGGCCTAGCAGCAAACCGCTGCACTGCGGCCCGCGCAGCCCTTTGCCTCCGGAAAAGCAGTACATATCAATTCCCATCCTCGCGTAGAGTTTCGCGTTTTCGACGGGAGGAATACCGGCAGCGTCATCGAGCAGCATGGGCACTTTGTGATCTTTCGCGATCGCAACTTGCTGTTGCAGCTTTTCACCAAGGTCTGTCGTGTAAATCATCGCCGTGTTCTCGGTAATGGCGTTGGCGATTTCTTCCGGCGAGCGCGCCAGCACAAGTTTCGCTCCAGTGAGTCGAATCGCGCTGTCAAAAGCGCTGCGGCCTCCTGCCATGACAACTTCATGTTTCATCCCGTTCGTGTCGGGAAGCTGCCAGATTAATCTGTCATCTGTCCCGGCCATGCACCCAGCCGTTGCCGCTGCCATGGCGCCGGCCGATCCGGACGTCACAATACCTGACTCCGCGCCCGTCAACTCCGCCAGGCGCCGTCCCACCGCTCGCTGCAGGTCGAGCATGTTCACGAAATATTCACTGGCTTCGAGCTGAGCTTGCCGAACCTCTGGAAACTCAAGCGATCCGCTGAGGTAGGTCCAGGTGCCGCGGCAATTGATGACGGTCTTCACGCCGAGCCGCGAATAGACATTCTGTTGGGACTTGATTCCCACCGCCGTGGCGGCGTGCGCGTAAAGATCGTGGGCTGCAATTTGACACAGCAACGGTGTCGCTGCCAAAAATTTGACGAAAGAACGACGACTCGAACCATTTCCAGCCACAATCATTTCTCCTGATGGTCGACCCACATGGTCTTGCTAAACGCCACGTCCGCATACCGGCCCCAACTTTCGAACGAGTCTGTATCCACGGAAGGAAAGCGGCCAAGATTAGAACTGATATGAACTAAGGTTCTTGGTTTAACACAGAACTTTACTGACGCCAATCATTTTCTTTTGTTTTATATTGAATTGTTTCCTTTTGTCGGTTTTGCGGAATATATTCCGTAGGTCTTGGCGGCAGTGACCGCCATAGTTGGAGGTCCATGGATTCGTCGAGGCCAATCGCCTGCGCAATTCTTACGATGGTGATCTTGATGGGTGTATCCCAAACGCCCTCCGCCGCGCAGACATCAGCGCAAGCCAAATCGCCAGTAAACGCAGAGTGTCGAATCGAGAGTGTTGACTATCAGGGATGGCACGCGCAACGGCTTTCCAACCGGTGGATTCAACTCATCATCCTTCCACAAAATGGTGGACGCCTGCTGCAGGTGAGCTTCGACGGCCATGCTTATCTTTTCGTCAATCCGCAGCTCGCAGGAAAGTACATCCCGCGATCCCAGGACGAGTGGTTCAACTACGGTGGAGACAAGCTCTGGCTCTTGCCTGAGGGCGACGATGATGAGCAACATTGGCGGGGCAACTCTGACGTGCTCGATGATGGACCGTTTGACTTTCGAAAACTTTCGGATGGACCCGGATGCGCGATCGAACTCATCGGGCCGCTCGACCCTCACACCGGAATCCAGTTGTCACGCACCATTCGCCTTGAGCCAGACTCGCCCCATATAGCCTTCCTAGCGTCCATGAAGAACGTGAGCGGCCATAGTGTGGATTGGTCGATGCAGTCGGTTTCTCAGTACGACACGAGCGATCGAATGGATCCCTCAGGCAGCAATCGCGAGCTTTGGGGATTCACTTCCACCAATCGATTCAGCGGATACTTAAATCGTTACCACGTTCGCTTTGGTCCCGCTGAGAACCCTGCCGCTGCCGTGCGCGATGATGGCTTATTTTCGGTGCACTACTCGCACTTGGCCGCCGAACTCTGGGTCGATTCCACCGATGGTTGGCTTGCCGTCGTCGATGGAAGCAACCACTATGCCATGGTCGAGCGTTTCCAATACGAAAAAGGCAAACCCTATCCCGGGAATGCCTCTGTCATTTTCTGGACAAATGGCCCTGAACTGAGATTGAACAGCGAAGGTGTGGCGACCGTGACAGATGGTTCCAAGGGCGTTTCCCCGTTTTACATGGAAGCGGAGATCAATAGCCCCATGTGTCATTTGCGCCCGGGAGAATCCTGTCAACTGGAAACAGATTGGTTCCCGACGCGGGCCGATAGCGAATTCCATGGAGTGACAGATGCAGGCATCGTGACCAAGCCACTCTCGGGAGTTCGTCTGGACAATGGCAAGGTGAGACTGTCAGGTTCTTTTGGAGTGTTTTTTCCCGGCAAATTAGTGGCGCACTTCTATAACGAACACGGCTCGATGACCGCAACCCTGCCGCTGACGGCAGTAACTCCAACGACTCTCGTTGTATTGGATACACAGATCACGCCCCAAGGAAAACCAACGCGGGTTTCTCTGCACTTGGAAGATCAGGACGGATTGGATCGAGGCGCGCTTCAGGAAGTTCCGATCAGGGCAGAGGAAATTCGCTGAAATGAAATTTCAAAATGCAGCGTTGTTCCTTCTTCAAGTCGTATTGATTAGCGGATCGTTCACTGGGCAGATATTGTCGGGACAAGCGCTGTCAGGGCAGGAACACTCGCCGCTCCCCGCCACCGCAGTGCGCGCGGAAGATTTGCTCGCAAGTCCGCCGGCATCAAATTGGGCCTCCTACAACGGTGATTACACTGGACGCCGCTACAGCGCATTGGGGGAAATCAGCCCTGCGAATGTCCATCACCTCCGAGCTGCCTGGGTCTTCCATCCTGGCAATTCGCAGAACCTCGAAGCGACTCCGGTGGTGATTCGAGGCGTGATGTTCGTAACGTCGGCCAACGATGTGTTTGCTCTGGATGCCCGGACGGGACGCCAGCTCTGGCACTATTCTCGGCCCGTAAGTTCCGGTCTGCTCGATGATGCCGCGGCCCACAAGAATCGCGGCGTAGCGGTATGGCAGAATTCCGTTTTTGTCGAAACGGATGACGCGCATCTACTCTCTCTCGATGCGCGCTCCGGTGGCCTCTTGTGGGATGTGGAATACGCTGACAAAACCAAGGGTTATGGAGCGACCAGCGCCCCGCTCGTGGTGAAGAACCAGGTGATTGTGGGAACCTCCGGCGGAGACTCCGGCTTACGAGGATTTGTATCTGCGTACGATGCCTCCACCGGAACGAGAAAATGGCAGCGCTGGACGATTCCGGGACCGGGAGAATTCGGCTCCTCCAGTTGGCCGGGCGACTCCTATCTGCACGGTGGCGGCACCACTTGGATGCCGGGGACCTATGATCCCGAACTCAACACTCTTTATTGGACAACCAGCAACGCGTCACCCGATTTCGTCGGCGATTCGCGTCCCGGCGACGACCTTTATACTGCCTGCGTCCTGGCCCTTGACCCGGAAACCGGTCAACTGAAGTGGTACTTCCAATTCACGCCGCACGACTTGTATGACTACGATGCGACGGAAACTCCGGTTCTAGTCGATACGATCGAAGACGGAACCGTACGGCATCTTTTGGTGCAGGCCAACCGGAATGGTTATCTTTATGTCCTCGACCGGACTAGTGGTAAGTTTCTTCGCGCTACTCCATTTGTCCAGAAATTGAATTGGGCCAAAGGCATTGACGCCTCGGGGCGGCCCCTTCTCACCGGACGAATTCCGACGCCCGAAGGCACCTATATCTGCCCGGGAATCAACGGCGCTACAAATTGGTTTTCGCCTTCTTACAATCCGGATGCACGTCTGTTTTACGTGCTTGCCTTAGAGAGCTGTGATCTTTTCTTCGCAAAGGCCCGCAAATTCGTTCCGGGCGAGACGTTTTATAACACCGGTACCACCCTTCCTCTAACGGAAAAGTCCCAAAAGATCTTGCTGGCGATTTCACCTTCCGACGGTAAAACAGTCTGGAGTTACACCCAAGTAGGCTCTGGAAAATCCTGGGGCGGGACGTTGACTACCGCTGGGGGAATGCTGTTCTTTGGCAACGATAGCGATTCCTTCGAAGCAGTCGACGCGAGCACGGGCCAGAAGTTGTGGCACTTCAACACCGGCCAGACGATACGCGCGTCGCCAATGAGTTACTCCGTGGATGGTGTACAGTTTGTCTCGGTGGCCGCGGGCAGCGATGTCTTCAGTTTCTCGCTGCCGCACTGAACCGCTCCTATTTTCCTTGGTAACAGCCGATGTCGATTTTCCCGGATTTGACTCGCGTTGAGCCTTCAAGATCCAGCTCTCCCACCGGCACTCCGTCAAGCATGCCTGCAGCGATCGCGGGAGAATCGGGTCGCAGATGAAAGTCCTTCGTTGCGTCAACAAATTGCGGATCTAGAAATCGCGAGTGACGGTCATTGCCTGTGGACTCAACATACTTGTCAAATCCGGTCACCGCTCCCGAGACCTCTGCCCATGTGCTCGCCTTCGCCCCCGACGCACAGTAATAGAGGTTGTGATCGATAGCAACGGGAGGGTGGTTTTTTTCGACCTGAGACTTGTTCACCGCAATCAGGCAATGGGCGCCCGCGTAGACGATGTTGTTCGCAAAAACATTGTCCGCCATGTGCCATTGCATTTGGAACTCACCCGAGCCCGTTCCCGAAGTATCGTTCTCATAGAGCGTATTGTTGACCACCGTGCTGTGATCGGTGTGTCCCCGCTCTGGGTCATAACCGCCAATGGACACCCCCGCCGTATGGCAGTGATAGATAAGATTGTTTCGCGCAAGGATGTAGCTGGTGGCGCGGTCCTTATGCTCACTGGCCAGCTCGATTCCAAAATCATCATCGTGCATGACGTTCTGTTCGATCAGGATTCTGGTACCCCCGTCCACGTAAATGCCGTCTGAGTTTTCCTCGTTCTGGTATGCCGGATTCCCCCGCGAGTGGATGTTGTAAACCAGATTGCCGCTCACAACACCGTCGCGAGCCTGGTCGACGGCAGGGTCGGGCGCCGTCCGTTCAAATCCGATCACATCGATTCCAATGTTGTTGTTGTCGTGGACAACATTGTGCGTAATGCGGAAGTTCGTAACGTTCCCGTTTACAACCAGCGACTCGCTCGAACCCGTCTTGAGGTGATGCACCTCATTCCCATCGATGATCAAATCCGTGATAGGAATCTTGGCGTCGGTACCGTATACAGCAATTCCAAACCCGTTGGCGCCATGCCCCGGACCATCACGCCCCTCAAAAGTCTGCTCGATATGATGAACATTGTTCTTCAGCAGCTCTATATGAGAGCCGGCACCCATAACGCTTATGCCCAAAGGCGTGAGCTGATGTTCAGCCGTGCGGAAATTACGAATTTCGAAGCCCGCGATTCTGACGTAACTTTGGTTGTGAATCGTGAGTACCGCTTGCCTTCCAGAAGGCGCGAAATGCCCCGCGTCGAGGACGGCAGTTTCTCCCGGATAGCTTCGAAAAGTTATGTACCCCTCACTCGCGTTGCCGGATGCCTTGACGGTTACCAGTTCTCCGTAAACTCCACCCCGCACATTAACGGTACTACCAGCGCGCACAGTGTCTGCGGCGTGTTGAACGGTGCGCCAAGGAGCTGTTTGGGTACCCGACTTCGAATCATCTCCCGTCGTCGACACATAAAAGGTGGAGTTAGGCTGGCCAAAAGCCGCGGAGCCACAAGCAAGCAACATGACAACAAGAGACAGACATTTCACGTTAGTCCTCCTGAGGACACTCTGACGATTTTGCTTGGTGCCCCAGGTTCGTGCCCGTTCTTCAGGGCACTAACCTGGGTCCTCCCAACAGCTTCGGAAGAACCTAGGGCCTTGGACTTCGAATTGAAGGCGCGCTGCCTCATTGCCGCTGCTGGCCGCTGTTCACTCTGGTTTCACTTCCAACAGCAGATCTCCGTCGAACTCAACCGATAGATGTACGTTATGCCCAGGCACCGTCCCAAGGCTTTTTCCTCTGACGTAGTCCACTACGCTGTAGTTACGATCCTCGAGTCCGCGCAGTTCAACGGGCCCTTTCCACTGCTTGGCAAAAAAAGCGTAGTACATCGTCTGGCCCTTGCGAATGGCATGCGCCTCCGGCTTATCGAAGCCGATATCATAGAGCTGACCGAGATATTCTCCTCTGGACAACATCTTTTCGCGATAAAGGCCCAGCCACTTGTCGAATTCCTTCTCCCGCTCCGGAGTCAAATCCGACTTACTTCTTTTCGTGACCAGAGACGGAATGACAAACTGCGTTCCCACGACGCCTCCCACGCCCAAAGTAGACGCAAAGTCATTGCCGCCATCACTCAGTTCGACGTGATCGCCAAAGAATGGAACTGTATCTCCTATCAGCGCTTTTAAGGTTTTCGCCTTGGAACGAACTTGAAAGGAACTACTCGGGTCGGAAGCGACGGACATATTAAAGTTCGGCATGGTGAAAAAGGAAAACGACGTGCCGCAGGGACAAAACTCAACCAGTGTTCCCGGCTTTACCGCCTGCGCCGTATCGTAAATCGCTTTGAAGAAGTCCGGCAGAGCTTCAACGGAATCCTCCGGTTGCGCGTGATGGTGCGCCGGGTTATAGCAGGCTGGAACTCCATTCATATGCTGGCCGTCGAGCTTGAGTCCATCAAATCCCCAATCCACCAGAATTTTTCGCACTAATGCCCTGTGATACTCCACGACGCGCCGGTCGGCTGGGCACAAATAGTAGGAATTCCACCAGGAAACTTTTCTCTTGGATCCATCTTGGTTGAGTAACTCGTAGTCGGGATGATCGCGCAGCAGTTCCGAGTCTGGTACAGCACTGAGCGGTGACCACCACAGCTGGGCCTTGAATCCTTCCTGATGAATGCGGTCGACCAGAGCCTTGATGTCAGCATCGCCGTGAGGAAATTTCTTGGGGTCCAGGGCCCAATCGCCTACATTGTTCTGCCAACCATCGTCGAGCGTCACCCACTTAAAACCCAGTCGCTTCGCCGTCGGAAGCGTGTCATAGACCTGCTGAGGCTGCACGGTTCGGCCATACCCCCAAGCGCACCAGATGGCACCATATGCGTCATCGGGAGCGCTGGCCATCTGAAAACCTTGCTTCATCATGAAGCGCCGGTAGTCGGCGAGCGTCCGGAAGTAATCGCCCTGGTGAACCGCGACAAACGTGCGAAACGTCTGAAAACTTTCACCGGGTTTCAGTGAGATAGGTTTGGTGAACCGTATCGCAATCTTGGCGTGCCCAGCGTCGGGCATGGACACTGGTAGAGAAACCAGCTTGGGTCGTGGCTCGACATGTCCCACCGCCATGCCGACATCGCGTCGCCAGACGTCGAGAATCGGAGTGCCGCCGCCATAGTCGCTGGCGTTCATGCCTTGATAATTCTCCTGCCGAAAACCAGTGCGCAAAGGCAATACCCAGTTGGGCCGTTTCTCATAAGAGCCGGTCTGGTATGACCAGAAAGCTGGCGAGCCCGCACCAACTTGGGCGTTCACCGTGTATGCATTGTTGGTCCAACTCTTGATCTCGAGCTTCGTCGTTCCGGTATTCGTGTACAGAACATCGAAGAACGCCATCGTTGGAAAATCGTCATACACCGTGACGGTGACTGTCTTTGTGAGTCTTCCCGCCTTTCCTTCCACGATGAGCCGCTCGCCTTCTCCGAACGCGTCCTTTGTGCGCTCGTGTTTTTGCGAGGCCAGCGGAAATCCCGTCCAAGCTTTCTCGGCGGTTGTCACAGTCTCGGAGGCGGTAAACGGCCCCATCACCGTCTCCTTCTTCTCAAAACGGGCCACCACCCGGCTGCGCAAGTTGTTATCAAATTCAATCCGCAGATGATCGCTTTGAATCTGAGCCTTGCCGGTAGGAACATCCGCGGCGGGCGCGGACGCGAGCGACGCGAACACCATAGCGAAAGCGACGCAAACTTTAATCGTGATTGCTCGCAAGATCTCTTTCTTGGCGGATGACATTGAGCGGGCCTCTTCTTGATCTTCGCACGTAACGTATTATTTCGAAATACTACGAAATATTTCGATTGACAGTCTATCAATATCACGATATCAACGTGTGTCACTCGTTTCTTTTGCTTTTTTGCTTGCCGCGTGAAGCGCAATTTCCGCCTCTGCAGGCAACCTCAATAAAGATGAAACAGGAGATGGCGCGGGTATGAAGCTATCAACTTTATGCGGCCTTCTCATGCTTGTGAGCGGCCTATCGATCAAAGCGGTCACCCAGGAACAACCCAAGCAAAACTGGACGCACACCGTACGCATCGCTGCCTACGGACTGGATCGCGAGAATCCAGACAAAATCGTGCGCTCGGCGCACGAAGATCATGTTTACGGCATTGAGGTGGACAACGACATCCCGGGACGCTACGAAAGCTTCCTCGATCCCAAAGCCAAACTCGAAGTGATTCGCAAAGTGGCGGAGCAAACGCACAAAGCCAACAATAAAGCCTTTGTCTATATTGCCGGCACCGAATGCATCACCGCGAATGCTGACAAGTCCGCGCATACGGTGATGAAAGATCATCCCGACTGGCTGCAGCGCAAAATCACCGGCGAACCGGCGCTGTTTACTGGCGGCGCGGCGTTCTGGATCAGAAAAGACGATGAAGATGTCTGGATCAGTCCATACGCGAAAGACTGGCGCAAGCAATATATGGAGAGGGTGCGCCAAATCGCCGCCACCGGCATCGACGGAATTTATGTCGATATCCCTTACTGGATGACACATTTCGATGGTTGGGAGCAGAGCTGGGCGAGTTTCGACGACTACACGGTTGCTGCCTTCAAAGAAAAGACGGGCCTGGACGCAAAGAAAGACATCAAATTAGGCGATTTCAAGAACGCCAATTTTCGTAAATGGATTGATTTCCGAATTGAGTCCATGACCGATTTTGTGCGGGACATTCGCGACAACGCCCGCTCCGTCAATCCCGAAATCATGGTGATTCCCGAGATCTATCCCGGAATTGAGGAAGAAGCAACCCGCGTCGGAGCCGATGTCTACCAGATGTACGACGTAGTGGACGCCATTGCCCACGAGTACGAGTTCGGCAACGGCGAACACATGGCAGCCGTTCGTTCGCAGGTCGACTGGTTCCTGTATCAGGCCGGGATGCTGACGTTTCGTGCGTTTGCCCAGGGCAAGGCTACATGGATTCTCAATTATTCCTGGGATGAGCAAAAGGGCGTCACCGCGCCCGAGCCGATGAAGAACCTCGCGAACTCCATCGTGATGGATGGGGCAAACTTTTGGGATGCGCCCGGACATTCTATGGCCGGTTCGAATGATGAAGCCACTCGCAAACAGATCTTTGCCTGGATCGAGAAAAACGAAAAGGCCTTGTATTCGCCGCGATTCCCGTTCCATCCAGTCGGTGTGTATTTTTCTCCCAAGAGCCGCGACTATGCCGCGAAGGAATTTCTCCCCTCTTATCGTGGTGCGATGGTGCTCCTCATCCAACAGCATCGCGCCTTGCAGGTAGTCACGCCCAGAACTCTTGCCGACTTTCACGGTGAAACGCTGGTCCTGCCGAACGTAAGTGCCCTCAGTGAAACCGAGCATCACGAACTAAAAGCATTTGTCGATCACGGTGGAAAGCTGGTCGTCTCAGGACAGGATGCTTCCGGCATTCCGCAATCAGGGCAAAAGATTGTCTTGCCGGCTGATCCGGCAGGAGCATACTACGACGCGTTGGAGAGTGGATTCGCCGTCGGTTCGGTGAATCCGCCCAAAGACTTCTTGAGCGCTCTCGGTGACAACAGCGACATCCAATTGGATGCTCCTCCTACCGTGGCCGCAAATTTCGCGATTGTGAACGGCACTCCCCACATGTACCTCGCGAATTTCGGCGGACTGGTCCCCGGAACAACCGTAGTTCCAACGCCGGTGAAAAGTATCCAGGTCAAAGTTCCCGCGGCCATGGGAGATTCCTTGTCGTACCTTCCGTTCCTCGGCGAAGTGCAAATTGTGCACGGAGTGAAGCGCAGCGAACGAATTGAATTTACATTGCCGCCGTTGGAACGCGGTGCCGTGGTGTCGTTCGGGACAACAAACTAAGCAAAGAGAAAGGCTCCAGCAATCAATACTTGCGCGAGTTTTCGACAGTGCAACGCACCTATCTTCGAAGCAAACACCTTGTCCTTCCGCGCGGAGTCAATTTATGACCGACACTCGATGTCAGATTCGAAAGCCAACAATTCCAGAGAGTGCAATCGAGCGCGCGATCGAAACCTCGCGAAACCTCGCCCCCTCACTGTCAACCGTCTTAGTGTCAACAACGACGTGTTTGACTCTTGTCGCATTGCTGCTCGGCGCGGTGCGGTGTCCCGCTCAACAGCTGACGAATGGCGCTCTCTCCGTTACGGTCAATGGTCAGAATGGATCGTATCAACTGGGACCGATTAGTGGCCCACCTGCGCTGCAAACCGGCATCAGCGCAGAGGTCGATCACACATGGCTGCGTCCAGCGAGCTATCCCTCGCATTCGGTTTCCGAATCAACATTCAGCGACGCGCTTGGAGTCGGTAAACAGTTGACGGTCACCTGCACCGGACTGCGCGGCAGCCCCGACCTTATTTAT
This sequence comes from Terriglobales bacterium, assembly GCA_049520915.1. Lineage (GTDB taxonomy): Bacteria > Acidobacteriota > Terriglobia > Terriglobales > Acidobacteriaceae > Acidiflorens. Next base: position 77,421 of record JBEKPH010000005.1, on the reverse strand, counting down.
GTACTACAGCTTTACACCCAAAATCCCTACGGCACCGTTCAAGTGCGCGTCAAGAACGGAACGCCCAGAGCGACTTCGGTGCATGCCATCCGTAGTGTGGATGCCACGGGAGAATCGGTTAACTTGGGCGCACCATTATCGGATGAACGGATTCTCTCCGATAGTTTTAGCGAAGATTGGCCGGACCTCGTGATCTACGATCTCGGGACCGCTCCGGACGGAATGCATCGCGGCGTGGGCAGCCAGCTTATCTATAACCGGCAAACCAAACAGAGTTTATTTCTTGGCGCACTTACGTCCGATCGCTTCTTGACCCTTCTACGCCTCAAAACCGAAGGCAAAGGCGCCCAAGCTAAGATCGCGTCGTATACCGTCGAGTCTACGGGCACCACTGAGATTCAGAAAGACTACAGTGAGGCAGAGTCTTTGAAAGTGAAGTCTCTGGAAAGCGAACGCATCGAACTCAGTCTTCCGCTCAATCCCGGCGAAGAGATGAGTTCCGAACGTGTCATGTTCGCGGCTGGGCCCGACTACCTTAACCAACTTCGCGCCTATGGCTCCGCAATTCGACAACTCCACCACGCACGCGTTTCGAGTGAGATTCCGATGGGATGGTGGAGCTGGACCGCTTATTACGCGGCGATCAATGAGGGCGAAGTCCTGGCCAATGCTGATTGGCTCTCGCAGCATCTGAATTCACTCGGTTACAACTTTTTCCAGATCGATGAAGGCTATCAGTACGCTCGCGGAGAATTCGTTACCGCCAACGCCACGCAATTTCCCGACGGCATGCGATCTGTCGCCCATCGCATTTTGAGCGATGGCCTGACCGTGGGCCTGTGGACCGCACCCTTCGAGGTGAGCAGCCGCGCATGGGTTTACGAACATCATAAGGATTGGTTAGTCCACAACGCGAAGGGCCAGCCCATTCCACTTGAGGATGTGTGGAAGCAAAACGTCGACACGCTTTACGCGCTCGATACGACCCATCCGGGGGCACAGGATTACTTGCGCCAGACCTATACAAAAATGGTCCGGGAGTGGGGAGTCCGCTTTATCAAGTTGGACTTCATGGACACGACCGCAATTGAAGGTTATTACTACCGCCCAAATACCACCGCACTCGAAGCCCAGCGGATGGGCTTGCAGGTGATCCGCGACGCCGTCGGCGACGACGTGATTCTCGACAAAGACGGGAGTCCCATGCTCAATCCGGTTGGCATCGTCGACACCGGCCGCGTCTCCGCCGACACGGGACACAGTTTTCTGCGGTCGAGGTCCGCCGCTCCTGGCATCGCAGCACGTTTCTATATGAATGGCAACTTCTTCATCGATGATCCCGACGCTTTCAACGTCACCGATACCTATCTCGTCGAGCATTCAGGCGAGCATTCCTCGCATTCCCTAGCAACAGCCCAGACTTCGATCGCACTTTCTGCGATCGCCGGTGGCATGTATGAAATCGGCGATGACCTGCTGGTGCTCAACAGTGAAAAGGATCGACTTGCATTGGTCGAAAACCAAGACTTGCTCAACATGGCCAAAGCCGGTCGAGCTTCTACGCCGGTGGATCTGATGACTTATGACCCGGCCGATGGACAACCGAGCGTTTTCCTACTCCATCAAAGCCCCCGCCAAAACATCTTGACGGTTTTTAATTGGACCGACCAGCCTCGCTCGCGCTCCTTGAACCTCAAAGACCTCGGGATCACAGCCAGCTCCACGATGGTAGCGACCGCGATCATGGATTCAAGCTCCAGCTCTGTACTCGCAGGTGACGCAGTCCGGATCGAGAATCAAGCGCCACAATCGGCGGTAGTCATTAAGCTGGTAGATAATGCTGTCGCCAAGGCCGCCCCAACTGTCACGGCGCGAGTTCCTTCGCAATCGAAGGTCGGCGAGACGATGGCCTTCTCCGCTCTGGCCGACCCTGACGGCGTACCGGCGCTCAACTACCACTGGGACTTCGGCGACGGGACTATCTCGCAAGGATCCAAAGTTCATCATTGCTACACAAGAGCAGCTGATTTCAAAGTTCAGCTCACGGTCGACGGACCGGACGCCCTTCCGTATGAAAAAAGCTCTTCCATCAGAGTAACGGGCGAATTGAAGCCGACGCCCGATCTCCGCGCGAACCGGCGTTTTGAGGAGCCAGCCGACAAGTGATGTATGGCAAAAGACAATTTTTCTTACGCGGAATCGAAAACCTGATTTATCGGGCGGCGCCGCGGCCAGGGTTTCCCAAACTTGAACGGTAACGTTAACGGAGGTATAGTTGCGTCCGGTAAAGCTTGCAAACACCAACTCGGGGATAGTGACCTTCGATGGGCTCAACCTGCCAGATGTGGCAATCGTTTTGGGCAGTTCTCCGGCTGTCCACTTTCACTCTCCTGACGTTCGCCATTGCCTCTGCCCAGAACCCTTTGCCATACCGGGACTCCAGATTACCGGTTGAACAGCGCGTTGCCGACCTGCTCTCGCGCATGACGTTGGAGGAGAAAGTTGCGCAGATGGAAGGCGCATGGGAGAACCGCGATTTTTTTAGCGATCCGCAAAAGCTCTTTGTGGATGAAAAGGGAAATTTTCTTCCCGAGCGCGCCGGAGTTCTGCTCAAGAATGGACTGGGGGAAATTTCTCGTCCGAGTACAAATCGTGATCCGCGCCAAATGGCGGAATACACGAACACGGTGCAAAGGTGGTTCAAGGAAAATACACGTCTCGGAATTCCCGTGTTGTTCCATGACGAATGTTTGCACGGGCACGTCGCTCCGAAGGGCACGTCTTATCCGCAGGCCATTGGGTTGGCCTCGAGCTGGGATACGGCATTGCTGCAAGATGTTTTCACCGCCACGGCGGCGGAGGTGCGTGCGCGCGGAACTCACCATTGTCTCGCTCCCGTATTGGACCTTGCCAGAGACCCACGATGGGGGCGCACCGAAGAGACCTACGGAGAAGATCCGTATCTAACGTCTCATATCGGTCTGGCTGCGATCCGCGGCCTTCAAGGTACAGGTCCCATGGATAGTACGCACGTGATGGCAACCGCTAAGCATTTTGCGGTTCACGGCCAGCCGGAAGGCGGCATCAATGTGTCACCGGGCAACTATTCCGAGCGTGTAGTCCGGGAATATTTTCTGAAGCCTTTCGAAGTGGCTGTAAAAGAAGGCCATGTGCGGACGGTGATGGCTTCGTACAACGAAATTGACGGCATTCCCTCGCACAGCAACAAGCATCTTCTGGACGATATCCTTCGCCACGAATGGAATTACGACGGAACCATCGTTTCCGATTACTTCGGCATAACGGACCTACTTAATTTGCATCATGTCGCGGCGAACAAGGAAGACGCCGCGAGAATGGCTTTGGATGCCGGTGTTGAAATCGAGTTGCCCTTCGAGGACGCGTATCCAAGCCTGATCGATCAGGTCCATCAAGGAAAGGTTCCCGAGGCTGCAATTGATCGAGCGGTCTCGCACCTGCTTCGCGACAAATTTGAAGCTGGACTCTTTGAGAATCCATACGTCGACCCTGACTACGCGGAAAAGCTCGTCAATAATACCGACCACCAACGCTTGGCGCTGAGGGCTGCCCACGAATCGATCGTCCTTTTGAAAAATCAGAATGGCCTCTTGCCGCTCGATAAAGGTAAGTACAAACGCATCGCTGTGATTGGACCCAACGCCGCCGATCTGCACCTCGGTGGATATAGCAACCAGCCGGGCCGTGGCGTGAGCCTCTTACAGGGAATCAAAGATAAGGTCGGATCGTCGTCGGAAGTTCTGTATTCCGAGGGCTGCAAAATCACGGAAACGCTTCCGGACTGGGACGCCGACAAAGTTGTACTGGGAGATCCTGCGCTCAACGCAAAGCGTATTCAAGACGCAGTCGCGGTGGCTAAGAGGTCTGACTTTGTGATTCTGGCGCTCGGCGAGAATGAACAAACATCGCGCGAGGCTTGGGCCAAGGACCATCTCGGCGATCGCGACAGCCTCGACCTTCTCGGGAATCAAGACGACTTGGTCAAAGCCGTTCTTGCGGTGGGCAAGCCAGTCGTCGTCTACTTGCAGCACGGCCGCCCGAATTCCATCAACTACATAGCCGAAAATGTTCCCGCAATTCTCGACGGTTGGTATCTGGGTCAAGAAGGCGGCACAGCCATCGCCGATGTGATTTTCGGAGACTACAATCCGGGGGGCAAACTGCCGATCACGGTTCCGCGATCGGTTGGTCAATTGCCCGATTACTATTATCAGAAACCGTCCGCCAAGCGCGGCTTCCTGGGCACATCCGTTCTACCCCTGTTTCCGTTCGGGTGGGGACTCAGCTATACGAGTTTCAAGTACGAAAATCTGCGCTTGACACCGGAGACGATGGGCCCGGAAGGCACAGCGACAGTTTCTGTAGACGTGACCAACACAGGGAAGAGAAGTGGTGCTGAGGTTGCACAGCTCTACATTCGGGACGAAGTAAGTTCTGTAACGCGGCCGGTTAAGGAGCTCCGTGGTTTTCAACGGATCACGCTCGAACCTGGAAAAACGGAGACCGTCAAGTTCACGCTGGGACCCGACGAACTATCGTTCTTGAATCGCGAGATGCATCGCGTAGTCGAGCCTGGCAGTTTCAAGATCATGATTGGCGGAAATTCAGTCGACTTGATTGAATCAAAGCTGAGCGTCGTCTCCCGATAGGGGCCTCTGACGGCTTATGTCTCGTTTAGTTCATTGCTAGATATCGTATGTCGCTGACATGTGATCCTAGTCTGGAAGCATGCTGTCGGAGGTAATGTTGAACTGAGTCCTTACCCCGGCGGTGCCGCGTGGAGTTGGTGTGACACTCGGCTGACCGCCCCCAACCCAGACATGCACGAGTCCGGCTGCAATACGCCGATGGCCGTCAGCGTCCACTGTGCTTAGATCGCGATCTCGCAATGTGAAAGTGACTCTCTTGTTTTCTCCACGCGCCAGGTGGATCCGCTGAAAGCCACGAAGCTCCTTCAATGGTGCTGGCGAAATACCGTCATGAGTCAGATAAAGCTGCACAACTTCGTCGCCGTCCATCGCGCCGCTGTTTGTTACCTCAGCCGAGATGGTTATGCTCGCATCGGCAGTAATCGACTCGTTGTTGACTTCTGGCTTACTGTACTGAAACTTCGTGTAGCTCAAGCCATAGCCGAAAGGATAGAGCGGATCGCCGGTGAAATAACGGTAGGTGCGGTTCGCCATCGAATAGTCTTCAAACGCCGGCAACTGATCAAGACTCTTGTAGAAGGTGACTGGGAGCCGGCCTGCTGGACTGAAGTCTCCCGCCAGCGCTTCGGCGACAGCTGTCCCTCCTGCTTCGCCCGGATACCACGCTTCGAGAATTGCCGGCACATGCTCGTTCGCCCAGTTCACCGCTAGGGCGCTGCCGTTGGCTAACACGAGCACCACCGGCTTTCGAGCGGCGTGCACACGTTCCAGCAATTGCTGTTGCGGGACGGGCAGTTCGAGACTGGTGCGATCTCCGCCGGAGAACCCGTCGGCTTTCACTTTCATCTCTTCGCCTTCGATCCGAGCCGAGAGTCCGAGCACCATCACGACGAGGTCAGACTCGCGTGCGGCCTTCACGGCTTCGTCTTCCTCGCGGTCAGGAACGCCCCAGATCAGCTTTGCCTCCGATGAACGAATTGTTTCGAAGTACTCAATCTTGATGGCATACGCTTTACCTTTCTCCAGACGGATGGCCTTGGTCTGCGTAGTAGATGGGCGATGCGGCGTCCAGTCGTCAACCAACGGTTCGTCGTCGATCCATACGCGATATCCATCCTGTCCGGTGAAGCCAACAATGTAGTCCTCGGTCGCTGCGGGGGATAACACGCCGGTCCAACGGACCGAATAATTGGAGGTCAGTTTGGGAGAAACGCCGTTGAAAGCCCACACGAAATTCACGTTCGGATCGGTGCGGCGAATTACGGGTTCGCCTTCCAGTTTGATGTTGTCGAAGTACTCGGCCTTCAGTCCGTGTGTTGTGCGTTTCGAAGTGGTGTATAGAGCGGTTGATGGGATTGGGCTGACCACCGTCCCGATCAGGCCTGTGCCTTGCACGTAGCGGATCGTCGATTGCCGGAATCGCTGGCGAATGCCTTTCAGAATGGTGACGGGCGCAGAGGGAGTTCCGTTGTAATTGCCTTCCAACGCGTCCAGGCTGTCGGCATCGGGTCCGATTACCGCAATCTTCGCATAGATCCTCTTGAGTGGCAGAAGATGATTCTCGTTTTTCAATAAGGCAAGCGATTCGCGCGCTGTTTTCAGCGCCAGAGCCCGGTGTTCAACCGTGTCATTTGCGGACGCACCTAGATTTGACCAGGGTACGGAAGCCGGTGGATCGAACATGCCGAGGTGGAAACGGGCTGTGAGGGTTCGAGTCACGGCGGTGTCAAGCACCGATTTGGGCAGAATGTTCTCGTGCACAGCATTCAGTGCTGCTTCGCGTTCCAGTTTCGTCCGCGTTTGCGGAGATCCGCAGATCAGGTCAGTGCCCGCCGCAAGAGAAGCACCAACTCCTTCCTCTTGTGTGGGCTTGAACTTGTGATGCGCGCTCACATCTTCGATCGCGGCGCAGTCGGAGACGACATAGCCGTCAAATTTCCAGGCATGGCGCAGATGGTCGGTCAGCAGCACCTTGTTGGCGCAAGCCGGTTCACCGTTGATTGAGTTGTAGGCACACATCACCGACTGAGCATGGCCGTCCATAATCGTCGCCCGGAATGCCGGCAGATAGGTGTCTTCCAGGTCGTGCCGCGAAACGGTTACATCCACTTCGTGCCTTGTCGCTTCGGGACCACTGTGCACGGCAAAGTGCTTCGGCGTCGCCACGGTCTTCAGATACTTGGGATCGTTGCCTTGTAGGCCTTTGACGAAAGCCAATCCCATTCGCGACGTCAGGTAAGGATCTTCCCCGTAGGTCTCCTGTCCACGTCCCCATCGCGGGTCGCGAAAAATGTTGATATTAGGGGACCAGACGGTGAGGCCCTTGTACCACACGGTCGATCCATCTTTGCCTTTGTTCTCGTTGTACTTCGCGCGGAATTCGGTGCTGATCGCGTCCGCGTCCTGAAAGAGCAGGGCGTCGTCGAAGGTTGCCGCCAAACCGATGGCTTGCGGAAAGACAGTGGCGACGCCGGCGCGAGCCACTCCATGCAACCCTTCGTTCCACCAGTTATATTCGGGAATTCCCAGCCGCTCGACGGCATCGGCCGTGTGCCCGAGTTGCGACACCTTTTCTTCCAGCGTCATTCGCTGCTCGAGATCGCGTGCGCGCTCTTCAAAAGAAAGGCTCGTGTTCTTATACGCAGGGGCCGCTTCGGGTTGCGACTGCGCAACACACAAGGGCGTGAGACTGGTCAAGGACAACGCTAGAAGGAACGTTGAGATACTCGATCTCATGGCTACGGGGCCTCCCTTTTCAGGTGGGTTAAGGTTGTTCTGTCGATCTTTTCCGCGGATTACGCGATCGGCGTGCCAGCTGCGGCGTAGATCGCTTCGATCGCTAGCATGTCTTTCAAACCCTCTTCGCCGGGGGACTCTGGCTCTTTGTTATTGCGAATGCAGTCAGCGAAGTGTTCTGCCTCGAGTGCGAATTGGAACGGATGTTTGCCGGAACTGACCACGTCGAACGGTTTGCCGCCCACTTCTCCGTGAAAGTGAACAGCGTCGTAATTGAAGGCCGGTTCCGCCACTAGATAACCTTTCTCGCCGTTTATATTCAAAAAGCTCGGTCCTCGCTGACCGTACGAACAGCCACAGGACGCGAGGATGCCCGACGGGAATTTCATCGACCATTCCAGCGACTGCTCGACCTCGGTGAAGCGACCCTCGTGGTCAATCGTGGAAACCGTCGCTTTGAAATCGGCAGGTTCTTCGCCGGTGATGTGACGGATCGCATTCAGCGGGTAGATGCCGAGATCCATGAGCGCGCCACCCCCGCCGAGTTTCTTTGAGAGCCGCCATCCGCCGGCAGGCATTTGTCCGAAGAAGCCGCCTTGGAACGATTCCAACCGGCCGATCTGTCCAGACTTGATAATCTGGACGGCCTGCAGCCACGTGGGTTCGTAGTGCACGCGGTAGCCGATCATGAGCTTGACGCAGGATTTGTGGCACGCGTCGATCATCTGCCGGCACTCTGCGCTCGAGATCGCCATTGGCTTCTCGCACAGTACGTGCTTGCCCGCTTGCGCGCCACGAGCGGTGTAGTCGCAGTGCATGCTATTCGGTAAACCTACGTAGATGGCATCGACATCTTTGTTGTCGCGAATGCGGTCAAATGTTTCGTAAGTGTAGATCGAAGTTTTCGGAATGCCATACATGGCCGCATACTTCACGCCCTTGGTGTCGGGATGGCCGGTTACGAGCGCCGTGATCTTAGCGGTCCGCGAGTTCGCGCAAGCTCGCATGAAGATGTCTGAAATTGTGCCGAGGCCGATTGCAGCATAGCCAACGGGCCCATGGGAACTTCCGACACTTTGCGCACGAATGGGCAGAGAGTTCCATGCCAGGGTAAGTGCGGAGAGCTTTGCAAATTGGCGTCGGTTCATGCGCTACACCTTGTTCGGAAATAGGATGTTGGAAAACTGAGAACTCATTTTGTTGGCTCTTCAACCAGCAGCACCCGGTCGGATGCTACGTCTCGCAGTTGCTGGATGATCCCCGACGGCCATTGGATTTCGACCAGATCGGCGGAAGTGTTTGTCCCGAGTCCGAAATGGAGAGGGCCGGCGCTCGATGACGCATAGCCCGCGGCCGTCGACTTGTGGTCGTACTGTGTGCCGCTCTTGGTGACGACCTTGATGCGCGCGCCGATGCCATCGCGATTGCTCTTAGTGCCGCGAAGCTTTAGCTCAAGCCAGTGATTGTCGGCCGGACTCTGGTTTAACCATATTTCCGCGGGCGCACTGAGCGCGCTTACAACGACATCGATACGTCCATCGCCGTTCAGATCGCCAATGGCCGATCCGCGATGCCGCGACGGGGGGCGCGACGTTAGCCCCGCCTCCGCTGTCAGAGCGGAAAACTTCATCCCGCCGAGGTTTCGAAAGACCGTGTTCGGTTGCTCGATCGCCAATCGGTTCGTGGATAGCAGCGACTGTACGTGCCCGCGCGATACGAAAATGTCCTTCCATCCATCATTGTCAAAATCAGCGATGGTCGGAGAATACCCCCCCATCTGCTGGCTCGCGGCGGTCATCCCGCTCTCCTGCGTGACTTCCACAAAATTTCCTTTTCCCGTGTTTCGGTAGATGGGAAATGTCTCGTTATCGAGAGCGACGACGACGATATCGGGGTAGCCGTCGTTGTCCAGATCTCGAAAATCGACGCCCATGCCCGAGATGAACACGCCGTCCTCGCGTAGCGCGACGTTTGTGTCAAACCCAACTTCGTCAAACGAGCGGCCGTTGTTCAGAAAAAGCCAGTTGAACGCTTTATCGTTTGCGATAAAGATGTCCATCTTGCCGTCAAGGTTGAAGTCCGCAGCCGCCCCCCCCATACCCTTTCCCAAGTGTTTGCGCAGGCCCCATTCCACGGACGCGTCGCGGAACGTCCCGTCTCCATTATTGAGAAACAGTTGGTTGGGAGTGGGTTTGTACATCTTGGGATGACAGTAGTCGGGATGGCCATCGATGGGGCAGGAAGGTTCGTGGTCGATGTCCCACTTCAGATAATTAATGACGAGCAAGTCGAGAAGGCCGTCGTTATTGACGTCGACCCAGACGCCGCCGACGGACCACAGTGGTCCATATTCGGCGTAGGGTTTGTTGAGCCCGGCCTTTATGGTTACATCGGTAAACGTGCCATTTCCGTTGTTGTGATAGAGCGTGTTTTTGTAAACGCCGGCGACAAAAATGTCTTCGTATCCGTCATTGTCGTAATCGGCAATCGCGACGCCGATGTCATAACCCGTGCCCGCAAGGCCCGCCTTCTCGGTAACGTCGGTGAATTGACCCTTCCCGTCATTTTCAAAAAGTCGATTGAAATATTTCGGAGACGACTTGCGCAGTGTTTTAATATCTGCGCCATTGGTGAAGAAGATATCGAGCTTTCCGTCATTGTTGTAGTCGAAGATGGCGACGCCTCCGGCCATAGTTTCAGGCGCGTGTCGCTCGGGCGTTTCGCTGCTGTCGAGTGCGAAAGCAATAGGCTGATATGTGAACTGGATCGGACTTTGTGTGGAGGGCTTGTCTACAACGGGCTTGGCGGCTTGCGATGCGTGATCGCTCCCAGAAGGGGAGGGAACTTGCGCGCGCAAAGTCGCCGACAGTACCAGCATGGCAACCGCGAATGCCCAGCCTCCGTATCGCATCACTTGCATTTCACTCGATCGAATAGTCGTTTGGCGATTTACTCGGGGAGTTTTTCATTTCCGTCGATTGACATGGGAGCCTCCGCACCCGAGATCGATGCTCCAGGCTGACCTCCTCCGATACTGATGGTGTAGGCACCCGACGCGACCATGCGATCGCCGGACTCATTGACCAAGCTCAGATCCCGGGGGCTCAGCGTGAGGTGGACGTGCTGAGATGCCGACGGAGACAGGTGGACGCGCGTGAAACCGCGTAGCGCGCGAATAGGCGCGCCTGCTCGCTTTGGGAAAGTCAGATAAAGCTCCACCACTTCGTCGCCCTCGACCGGGCTCGCGTTCTTGACATCGACATCTACGTCAAGCGCGTTGCCAGCTTTTAGTCTTGGACTCGAGAGTTTCAGGTTGCTGTACTCAAATTTCGAATAACTCAGTCCGTAGCCGAAGGGATAAAGTGGCTGTCCCTCAAAGTAGCGGTACGTGCGATTCTTCATCGCGTAATCTTCGAAGGTCGGCAACTGGTCGACGCCCTTATAAAACGTGATGGGCAGACGGCCTGCTGGATTGTTCACACCCGCCAGTGTTTGAGCAATGGCGGTGCCCCCCTCTTCGCCCGAGTACCAGGCGTCGAGAATCGCATCGGCGTGTTCACTGGCCCAATTGACCGACAGGGCACTGCCATTCATGAGGACAACGATGAGCGGCTTGCCGGCGCCCTTCAAGGCTTCCAGAAGATCTTCTTCTTCCTGCGGCAAATCGAGGCTGGTGCGATCGCCCCCTTTGAAGCCGGGAACTTCGATCTTCATTTCCTCGCCTTCAAGCTGCGATGTGATGCCTACCACCGCGACCACCACGTCGGATTGTTTTGCGGCGGCAACAGCGTCCGCGACGGGATCTGCGATCAGATTCAACCATACGAACTTTGTGCCGAAGCCGCCGCGCACGTACTCGATCCTAACGGCGTAGCGGTGTCCCTTTTCGAGTCGGAGCGTTTTGATCGCCGGCGTGGGATCGTGCAGCGAGAGGTCATCGACCAGAATTTGGCCGTCGATCCAGAGCTGGTTCATCGATCCAGTCAAGCCTATCTGATAGGAGCCCGACTCACTAGGCACGAGAAAGCCCGTCCAGCGCACCGAGAAGTCTTTCGTTCCTTCCGGCGGGGTAAGCGATGAAGCATCCGGGTGGAAGAGTTGCAAGTCTACGAATTTGTCGACGCGCACGACCTGCGGTGTTCCAGAAAAATTCTCGCTGGTGAAGTATTCACCCTTCAGGCCAGCGGCCCCATCCTCGGTCGAAAGTACCGTGGAGGGTATCAGGGTTGGTGGCCGTAGAAAATTCATTCCTGGCAGGAATGTAACTTCAGCAGGGAATTGCTTCCGAATGCCATCGAGAGCGGTAGTTGCGTGGGAAGCGGTGCCGCTGTAATTGCCGTGCAACACACGAGTCGATTCGGCAAGCGGACCAACGACCACGATCTTCTTCATGCCAGGACCGAGAGGCAGAACGCCGTTGTTCTTCAGAAGCACAATCGATTCATTTGCAGCCTTCAGCGCAAGTGCGCGATGGGCGTCGCTGTCGATCTCTGAATCCGGCGTACGGGCATACGCCACCATCTCCGGAGGGTCGAACATTCCCAGCCTGAAACGAGCTGTGAAGAGGCGCTTCAGCGACACGTCGAGATCTTTTTCGCTCATCAGACCTTGCTTCACGGCATCGATAAATGGAAGATAGTCGGAGTTGTCAGTCGCTCTCGTGAAGAAATCCGCACACTCGTTATCCATGCCGGTTTTCATGGAAATTGCGGCGGCTTCGGCTTGGCTCTTTGTGAATTGATGACCTTTAAATATGTCGACGATCGCATCGCAATCGGATACGACATAGCCGCGGAACTTCCACGCTCTGCGCAACTGATCTCTTAGCAGGAAGGTGTTCGCGCAGGCGGGTTGTCCGTTCACGCGGTTGTAGGCGCACATAATCGATTCCGCTTTACCCTCGGTGACGGCGGCGCGAAAAGCGGGGAGATACGTGTCTTCCATGTCATGTTTGGAGACTTGAATATCAATCGTGTGTCGCGACGGTTCGGGACCGCTATGTACCGCGAAGTGTTTGGGCGTGGCGATCACGCGAAGATATTGGGGATCATCGCCTTGCAATCCTGTCACGAATGCGACGCCCATGCGGCTGGTGAGAAAGGGATCTTCGCCGTAGGTCTCCTGGCCGCGCCCCCAGCGCGGATCGCGGAAAATGTTAACATTGGGCGACCAAAAGTCGAGACCCTCCATGATGTCTCGTCGGCCCGCACGTACAGCCTGATTGTGCTTGGCTCGCGCCTCGGTTCCGATTGCGATTGCCATGTCATGAATCAGAGGAGGGTCGAAGGTGGCGGCCAATCCAATAGGTTCGGGAAACACAGTAGCGGTGCCGGCATTGGCTACGCCGTGCAAAGCTTCGCTCCACCAGTCGTAAGCGGGAATTTGTAGACGTGGAATGGCTCGCGCTTGGTTGACGACTTGTGACGCTTTCTCCTCCAGCGTCATTTTCGAAATTAAGTCGTCGACTCGCTCGGAGATTGGTTTGGAGGGATCCAAGTAAGGTGCTTGCGATGCCGACGGCACACTCTGGGCAAACGAGACGCACAGACAAAGGAAGGGCACCGCGAAGACATGAAAAATAGCTCGAAGGTGGTTTGGCATAATTCCCCGATGATTCAAAAAGCGCCTGAGTATATCATCGTCAACGTACACGGAAAATAGGATTACCAGCAATTTCCGCAGGAATCAGATGGAGACTCCAATCCGAGGCGATGATAGATTGGGAAGCTGCCGGAGATGAACAAAAACCGAAATGGCATTCACCGGATCGCCGAACTGGCGAATGTTTCGATTGGTACGGTAGACCGCGCATTACACGGCAGGAACGGAATCCGCGAATCGACCCGCCAGCGGATTCTCGAAATCGTCAGTCAGATCGGGTACACCCCGAACCTCGCCGCCCGAGCCCTGGTCGCATCCAAGGTCGGCATTCGAATTGGTGTCTGCATCCCGCGCGAGATCCGATTTTTTTACGACCAGCTGTGGAGTGGTGTACTCGACGAAGCTCGCCGGTTGACCCAGCTCGGTGTGCAGTTCGAATTTCGCCCCGTACGCTCTCTCGGCGAAGATGACACGACAGCACTTAAGGAACTTCTAAAGACGGGCGTCAACGGCATCGTCCTTACCGCAGGAAACCCCAAGGGTCTATCGCCGCTGGTCAATGAGGCGGAAGAAAAAGGCGTTCGGGTTGTCTGTGTTTCTACCGACGCTCCGGAGAGTCACCGGTCCACTATCGTTTGCGTAGAACCTTGGTTGAACGGGCACTTGGCCGGAGAGTTGATGGGGAAATTCGTGCCCGCCAAATCGAAGGTTGCGGTGGTGGCCGGAATGCTGAGGGCGCTCGATCATCGCAAGAAAACAGACGGCTTTTCCGATGCTTTCCCGCGGTACTGCCCCGGTGGGGAAATCATTGATATTCTCGAGGGCCATGAGGACGAAGATGAGAGTTTCCAGAAGACGTTTGATCTTCTCGGACGTGTACCCGACCTCGCTGGGCTTTATGTGAACACGGTCAACTGTCTGCCGGTGTGCCGCGCCCTGGGTGCAAGAGGACTCGCCGGAAAAGTCAAACTCATCACGACCGATCTTTTTTTGGAAATGGCGCCTTACTTCGAAAAGGGAACGATCTCCGCTTCGATTTATCAGCAGCCGTACCGTCAGGGACAAACCGCACTGCGTCTCGTAGCCGATCACCTATCGAGTAAGACTGCTCTGCCGCCGACGGTTCATCTGAGTCCCGGCGTCATCATGTCATCCAACCTGCAACTGTTCCGCGAAATGCGGTCCTCGCGCGTGACGCTCGACGATTCCATGTTCCGTGAGAGCGGATTGTTGCCAAGGTAGATGCTCTTGAAGAAAGTGGAATTCGCGTCGTCAAGAACCCCCTCTCTGTGTGAATCTGACCTTATAGTAAGAAACCACTAGGGTTAGTTCTAACTGGAGTAGTTTGTGTAGCGTGAGGTTTCCGGTAAATTCCAAAACACTGAATCTCATATCTGCATCTCTGCTGCGTCAAATCGAAAAATGTTCTTGACAAAAACGATTATGGTGAGCTAAACCTTGCAACGGCCAAATCGCGGTAACGTTAACGCGCGGTCGCCAAACACTCGCTTCGAAGTGCCTTTTACAGGAGCCCTACATTATGCCAACGATCTTCGGTGTTGCCACGAGGCCCCGAGCTCAACGCAAGGGACGTTACTTTGCGGCCATCTTTGTCTTCCTTTTGCTCGGCGCGCTCTATTCCTTTGCCCAAGAGGCGACCATCGTCGGAACCGTTGCCGATCCCAGTGGCGCTGCCCTTCCCAACGTGGCGATAACCGTTACTCACGTTGAAACAGCTGAAACCCGCACGAGCGTCACCAACAGCGACGGCCAATATGTCGTCTCCGCCCTTCCGATCGGACACTACAACGTCAGCGCGAAAGCTCCTGGCTTCAGTTCCGCCGACCGGAGCAATATTGTCTTGAACGTCAACGACCGCACCCGCATTGATTTTGATTTGAAGGTGGGCGCGACCACGGAGAGCATTACGGTAGAAGCGAGCGCCGTCGCGGTGCAATCGGATTCAAGTGAAGTGAGCACCGTGATCAATGGCAACCAGGTTTCTGAGCTTGGCACGAACGGCCGCAGCATTCTGTCGTTGTATGCCCTCACACCCGGCGCCTCCAGTGGCCAACCAGATCTTATTATTCCAACACCGGTTAGCGGCGACAACAACGTCAGCGTCAACGGCCAGCGCGCCGGACACAACCTGCAGGTTCTCGACGGATCGGAAAACCTGGATCGTGGCGGCAGCGGCCCGAGCGTGGCTCCTTCGCTAGACGCCATCGCCGAGTTCCGAACCATGAACTCCAACTACAGCGCGGAGTTCGGCCTTACCGGTTCCGCAACCATCACGAACGTTATTAAATCCGGCGGCAAGCAGTTTCACGCTTCCGCTTGGGAGTTCGGCCGCAACGACGCGCTGGATGCCCGCAACTACTTTAATCCGTCGCCTCAAAAAGTTGCAGAACTCCGCTTCAACGTCTACGGTTTCAACGCAGGCGGACAGGTTCCTTTGTGGAAAGAGCACCCAACGTTCTTCTTCTACAATATGGAATGGCGCAGCATTGTTCAGGGTGGATTGCTGAACCAGACGGTTCCGCTAGGCAGTGAGTATCCCGATGCGGGCGGAGCGGGGACGGGCGCCGTGATCCCTACCACGCTACCCAATGGCGATCCAAATATTATTTCAGCTCCGACAGGGGTTGCTAATTTTGGTGCCAACTGCCCCGGCGGAGTGTCGCCAGTCGCGCCCGGAAGCCCGTTCCCTGGGAATACGATTCCCGATTGCCTCATCGATAGCAATGCACTAGCACTGCTCAACGCGGGCGGCAAGTACGGCGGGATATTCCCCAAGCCAACTAACGGTGCCCAGTTCCAGGGAGGTAACAACTCTCCGACTACAGTGCGCGAGGAGATTGCTCGTGTCGATCACCAGTTCACCCCAAAGTTTTCGGTGTTTGGACACTGGGTTTCTGAGCAGATTTCGCAGACTTACGGCACCACGCAGTGGAGTGATGACAACGTGCCGACGGTCAGCGATGTTTTCGGCAATCCTTCCTACAGTGCCGTAGTTCACACGACGTATGTGATCAGCCCGACGCTGCTCAATGAAGCGTCTTTCAATTACAACGGGAATCGCATCAACATCATCCCTTCGGGATTAGTCTCGAATCCAACGACCAATCCTTTCGGCTTTAACCGGCTGTTTACAGGCCCCAACGCGGATACGAGGCTTCCGGGAGTTTATCTGAACGGCAGTACCGGGTCGACTTACACCTCCAACTGGACGCCTTGGATTAACAAGGCGGACGACTACCAACTCCGGGATGATCTTTCATGGACCAGGGGCGCCCATCAACTGAAGTTTGGATTTAGTTGGGCTCTCTACAAGAAGGTTCAGGACTACTTTGCAGATACCCAGGGTACATTTAAGTTCAATGGCAGCTATACGGGAAATGATTTTGCCGATTTCCTGCTAGGCTACGCCCAACAGTATGAAGAGGATGCCGTGAAGTCCAGCGGTCACTGGAACAACGTATCCTACGCGGCTTACATTCAGGACAACTGGCGGGTGAGCCACCGCCTGACTTTGAATCTGGGCCTGCGCTGGGATGGCGCTCCTCATACTTATGAGGCAAACCATCAGTCGGCAAACTTCTATCCCAATCTCTACGATCGGGCGGATGCAGCCACATTCGACTCGCAGGGCAATATTTGTAGCGCGAACTCTGTTCCAGCCTGCCCCGGCGGGCCAAGCCCCGGCTTGGGCACGAGTCCGAATCCAATATTGGCCGGCTTGCAGTTTTATACAAACGGCATCGGAGTCGGCGGAGTTGGGAACATACCCAAAGGTCTGACGAATACTTTCTGGCCCGCTTTTGGCCCACGCATCGGTTTTGCCTACGATCTTACCGGTCAGGGCAAGACTGTGCTCCGCGGCGGCTTTGGCATTCTGTACGATCGCATTCAAGGCAACGACATGTACAACGGCGCAACGAACACGCCGTTCGATGCCAGCCCCACCCTCCATGGTGTTCTGCTTGCGAACCCCGGGACTAATGCCGCCACCGGCAATACGATCACGGCTGCGAATCTACCGGTTCTGCCCGTCGGAATTACCGGCATCGCACTCGACTACAAACCGCCCACGAGCTATCAATACAGCTTGGGTGTCCAGCAGGCGTTAGGAGCCAGGGCGGTCCTAGGAGTCTCGTACGTCGGCAACCAAGGCCGTCACCAGAACGACTATCGAGCGATCAATCTTCCGGATATTACTCATCTGCCTGCGTTGGTCACTGCTGGTGGAGCGGGACTTAATCAGGATGACACTCTTGCTTATCCTGGATTCGGTGGCATTCGGCTGTCCTACGACGAGGCCAACTCACACTACAACTCGCTTCAGGTTGACCTGCACGGCAACGTGAGACGCGATCTGCAACTGCAATTTGGCTATACCTACTCCCATGCTACCGACGCATCCACGAGTAACGGCAGCGGTGGTGACCTCAACAACCTCACCAACCCGTACGGCGGCTGGAGATACGACTCCGGGCCTTCCGTGTTCGACCGGAGAAACGTCGCCTTCGTCAACTACGTCTACCAGATCCCATTGTTTAAAGACGCCTCCAACAAATTCCTCAAGACGGCAGTGGGAGGATGGGAACTCTCGGGGATCGTTACCATGGAATCGGGAGCTCCGCTCAACATTGGCTTGAGCGGTGGAAATCCGAGTCAAAACAAAAATAACGCCAGCAATGTGCTGGCGAATACGGGGGATCGGCCCGACGTCTCCGGTGGCGTTTCGTATCCGAAAAAGCCTGGCGAGTGGTTCGATACGTCAGGGTTCTCATTCCCTGTTTGCCAGGTTGGTCCGGACTGCTATGGCAACCTTGGTCACAACGTAGTTCGTGGTCCTGGCCGTGACAACTGGAACCTGTCGCTGAACAAGAACTTCATTCTCAGCGAAGCGCGAGGCAGCCGCCTTGAGTTCCGCGCTGAGAGCTACAACACCTGGAACCACACTCAGTTCAAGGGCGACTACAATAACGGAGGCATCAGCACCAACTTTGGAGCTGGTAACTTCGGTGCCGTGACGGGAGCCTTTGATCCGAGGGTGTTCCAGCTCGGATTGAAACTGATCTTCTAACCGTTCTCGACCATTTTGTTAAGAGCCCCGCTCACACAGGTCTGTGTGGGCGGGGCATTTTCGATTGAGGCTATCTGATCGAAGGTTTCGGGGATCTGCGTATACTCTGTTTCGTATGAAGAACGAGAAGTTGGAACGGGCTCGCATTGTGTCGTTGTCGCAGGCTTGTTTTCTGTCGGCCGCTCTTTTCGTGAGCTTGCTTTTCCCAGGTCGGTCCTACGCGCAAGAAGCCACGCCGTCCGAGGCGGTCGCTCTCGAACAACAGGGAAAGTTAGCCGGAGCCGCAGAAGCTTGGAGCGCTGTGGTCGCTCAGAACCCACGGGACGCTGCGGCCTTCGCGAGCCTTGGGCTTGTCCTTGCAAAGCAGCAGAAGTATCCGGAAGCGGCAACTGCCTACAAGAAAGCACTGGCCCTCGATCCAAAGTTGCCAGGTGTGCAGCTCAATCTGGGCCTAGCCGAGTTTAAGCAGGGGCAGTTCGAGACCGCCATCGGTCCACTACGCAAGGCCGCAATAGCTGATCCGCATAATATGCAGGCAACGACGCTTCTCGGCCTCAGCTGTTACGGGGCAAAGCGCTTTGCCGATGCCAGTAAGTATCTCGCGGCGCCAGCCAAGGCAGATCTGGCTAACGTCGAGCTTCATCAGGTTCTCGCCCAAAGCTGTCTTCTGGCCAAAAGCTACTCCTGTGCTCTGGACGAATTTCAACACATCCTGGAGCGTGATCCTGACTCCGCATCGGCTCACATGTTGAGCGGAGAAGCACTCGACGGTCTGGGCCGAGGCCCGGAAGCGATCACCGAGTTTGAGGCGGCTGCCAAGGTATCGCCGCGGGACGCAAGTGTACATTTTGGGCTTGGTTATCTCTATTGGAAGGGACACCAGTATGAGCGCGCCAAGCCGGAGTTTGAGAACTCGCTGACGATCGATCCCACCTATTCTCAGTCGATGGTCTATCTGGGTGACATTGCCATGAAGAGCGATAAGTTGGACGAGGCTCTCGTCCAGCTTAGAAATGCTGTGCGCCTCAAGGAGGACATACGCTTCGCGTACGTAGACATGGGCGCAGTTCTGGTACGACAGAAGCAATACGAGGAAGCCGCGGCGGCCTTTCGGCGCGCCGTGGAGTTAGATCCGTCGGAACCGGACGCTCACTATCGCTTGGCCCGTGTATACCAGGCCATGGGACGGGCCGAAGAATCCAAAAAAGAGTTTGCCAAGGTTCGCGATCTGCACGAAAAGGCCGATGAGTCCCTGGCTTCGAGGATCCCGGCAGCCCCGCTTCCGGTGCCACAGTAAGGCGGCGCTTGCACGAGCTAACTTCTAACGCACGCCTAGAAGCAAATCAACCGTCAGTTGGTCCAAAAGTTCATAGGGCAAGCGCTTCTTCAGAATTTCATCTTTATCAAAAACGGAAGTCAGCAACTGCTTTGCGCCCTCTTTTGAATAAGGTCCGACCTTGGCGGTGCCATTTCCATCGCTTGAAAGTTCCCGAAGAATATCCTGGATCTCTTTGTCCGCGTTCCAGCGTGATCCTTTCGCCTTGAGAATTAAGTACGTTCGCATGCATCCGCGCGCGAAATCCTTAACTCCTTCGTAGTCTTCTGTTCTGTAGGCGTGCGCGTCAAAGTGGCGCGGCCCCTGGTAGCCCACGTCCTCGAGAAACTTTACCAGCCAGAACGCGCCCTTCAGATTGGACGAGCCAAAGCGAAGATCCTGATCGAAGCGGCCGGGCATTTGATCGTTGAGATCGATGTGGAAGAGTTTTCCTGCCTCCCAGGCTTGTGCAACGGCGTGCATGAAGTTCAGACCCGCCATCGTCTCATGCGCGAACTCCGG
The DNA here is from genome assembly GCA_049520915.1 of Terriglobales bacterium. Taxonomy (GTDB): domain Bacteria; phylum Acidobacteriota; class Terriglobia; order Terriglobales; family Acidobacteriaceae; genus Acidiflorens. Next base: position 57,470 of record JBEKPH010000005.1, on the reverse strand, counting down.
GTTCACTCCGACCATTTGCGGATGATCCAATGTCGGGATGAAGCCAAGATACTGCCCCGTAGTCGCCATATAAATGTCGCCGCGGGGTTCATTAGGTTTGGCTTCCAACGCGAGCTTCATACCGTAGCCGCGGTCGATATTGTATTCGCAAAGATAGTTGATCCCTTCGCGCAAGCGCTTGATCGCATCATCGGCCCGCCGGCACGCGTCCGTCTCCACGCCTTCCCGCCCGCCCCATAAGACGAAAATCTTTGCTCCCAACTCGGCTCCAATGTCCATAGCCCGCATGGTCTTCTGGAGCGCGTACCTGCGTACCTCAGGATCGTTCGCGGTAAACGCTCCATCGCGAAAAATCGGATGGTAGAAAAGGGATACCGTCGCCATTGGGACGACAATCCCATTGGTCTCGCAGGCTTTCTTGAAGGTGCAGACAATCTTGTCGCGCTCGGAGGCTGTGGCATCAATGGGAACGAGGTCATTGTCGTGCAGATTCACGCCCCACGCGCCGACTTCAGCCAGCATCGCGACAATGTCGACGGGAGAAATGGACGGACGCACAGCATCGCCAAAGGCATCGCGTCCGCGATTGCCTAATGTCCAAAGACCAAAGGAAAATTTATGTTCCGCACGCGGCTGAAAACTGTCACTGCTCGTCATTAGGATTTCTCCGCATATTGCCTGTCAATTATTTAGGATGGATTTCATCGCGGGATAAATGCGGCGATACGCCGCATAAGACTTGTTCATGATCTCCGCATCTTTCGCATTCGGACTGACACTGCCGGCAACGCGAACGACTGATTTGCACGCCGAGTCAACGGAAGGCCAAGCCTTGGCGCCAACACCCGCCAGAATTGCCGCGCCATAGGCTGCACCTTCTTCTGCCTCGACGACCTCTACGCGCTGTCCATAAATGTCTGCCTGAATTTGCCGCCACAAAGGAGACCTCGCCCCACCACCGCCCAAACGTATCGTGTTCACCGGAACGTCGATGTCCTGAAACAGCGTGAACGTATCGCGCAAACTAAATGCGACGCCTTCCAAAATCGCGCGAATCACGTGAGCGCGAGTATGCGAGGCGGTCAGCCCAACCAGCATTCCGCGCGCCGTTGGATCGAGATAAGGAGTTCTCTCGCCCATCATGTACGGCGCCCACAGGAGACCGTCAGATCCTGCAGCAGCCTTCGATGCCTCGCTCATCAGAGCGTCGTACGACTCGATCTTGCCGTCCGATTGGATACCAAACTGGTCGCGAAACCAGCGCAGCGAGAGTCCGGCCGCCTGGGTTACACCCATCACCAGCCAGCGCCCCGGAATCGCGTGACAAAACGTGTGCATGCGTCCACCCGGATCGAGAAATGGAGCGTCGGTAGCCGCGAGAACGACCCCTGATGTTCCTATGGTTGCGCTCACCGTTCCTGGGGAAACCACGCCGATGCCAGTCGAGCCCGCCGCTTGATCTCCCGCGCCTGCTACGACGGGCGTTCCAATACGCAGACCCGTTGCTTCCGCACCGGCGGACGAGATCTGACCGCAGATCTCCGGTGACTCATATAAGGTCGGCAAAAGCGATCCATCGATGCCGGTGAGCTCGAGCATCTCTTTCGACCAACGTCGATTGGCGACATCCAGCAGAAGAGTGCCCGACGCGTCGGCCACGTCGGTCGCTCGTTCGCCGGTCAGCTGCAGCCTGACATAGTCTTTGGGCAGCATGATGGAACGAACTCTCTTCCAGTTTCCCGGTTCGTTCTCACGCACCCACAGGCACTTCGTGAGCGTGAAATTGGTGAGAGCGGGATTAGAGGTGAGTTGAATAACCCGTTCGGCGCCGATCTGCGCGGTCAGGTCCCGGCATTGTTTGTCGGTTCGGACGTCGCACCAGATGAGAGCAGGACGAACTACCTGCGCTTGCTCATCAAGCAAGACCGCGCCGTGCATTTGTCCCGAGAACCCGACGCAGTCAATCCCATCGCCACTTAGTTTGCCGCGCTCTAGCGCCCTCCGTATTGCCGTACGGCAAGCCCGCCACCAATCATCGGGGTCTTGTTCGGCCCACCCGGTTTGTGGGGATGCGAAGGGTTGATGGTCTTCCGTGGCAGAGGCAATTACAGTTCCTGTGTCATCAATGACGAGCGCGCGCGTACCGCTGGTGCCGACGTCGATTCCCAGGAAAGACATTAAGGATTCGCTTTACTCGAAGCGCTGATTATCTTTATCGTGTACGTTAACGAACGCTATATTAACATGCCTTCTAGAGATTACAAGTGATCAGTAGGAGTGCGGATGTGATCCTGTCCGTGCCTGGCGGGAGCCTTTCCCTGGCTCGATTCTCTCTGCCCCAGCCACGTGATATTGCCGTCTACGCCAGGATCGCCCGCAACCGGACGGTGGGTCATTTTAGTTGAGGGGCAGCAGATCGCTCGCCGCGAGAACGTACGTAGTCAATCGATCGATCTTAATGTTCTGAGAGGCAGAACTCAGGGTGACGACTCCGTCATTCCTACGGGCCGACTCGATATGCTTCAACAACGTGCGGTGTTTCGAAATACTAGAAGCAGGTGTCAAGGGCCCGTTATCCGAATCCTTGCCACTGTCGCGACCAGGAAACTTCTGTTGTGAGATTGGATTGCCTGGGTCAGGGTAGGTGCCTTGTCCATTCCAGGTTCGTTTGCTGTTGGCGGCGTCCGGTGGCTGATAGGAAAGATCCTGATTTGTCATGGCCGCCTCGGGGTAGTACCACGCAGTCAAGTAAACCTTCAGCGTCGTCGAACCATTTTTCCATTGCGCGGAGTCGATACGAATCGACAGGTGCGAGGGTCCGGTCTTCGATTTTGCGACGGACTCCATGACTTCTCCTGTCAGGATGGCACCTCGTGGAACGACGATTCCGGTAGCCATCGTGGCAATCACCAACTCTGCTTGTACTCGTGCCCCCACGGGCGTTTTGCCAGCGGTGATATTTTGCCGCATGATCACTGGGAATTCGCTCGATGCCGAGTCAGTAGGGTTCGCGGCGGTTTGCTGGCTCGACACGCTAGACGCGAGAGCGACGAGCATCCACGTGCACTGAATAACTGTGGCTCTTCTGTTCGACTTGGTTGCCATGTGCCCCCGCGTTGTTAGACAGACCGGGCCGGTGTTATTGTTTCGGGAAACTATAGAAAGTTTCCTAAGGTGGTCGTAATCGTACTCGCTAGTGGGTGCCGATCAATGCTGTTCGCCGTGGCTGCTATCGCCGCAAAAAATCGCTAGTATCTCAGGAATCCGCTTCAGTTCTTTCCTTTGGGGCCATCAGTCCCCCCCCGATGCATAGCCCGTCCGCAACACAAAATAGCACGATTCTTCGCAAGAGGGAGTGAAGATCTCGCTTGTCAGTTGTCAACATTGACCGGCATTGGGGCTGACCGAAGGAACACACGGTGAACGAAAAGAGCAGGCGCGACTTCGCAAAAGTCGGAAGTCAGCTTTCTAGGCAAAGCACAACTGCAACCACCGCAGCCAGTCTTATCTGGACCACTATTCCCGCCGTATCCGCGTCAAGTTTGGCGCCCCGCCAAGGCGATTACAGCAGCAGTCCACAAACTGGCGCGTATCGTCACCCCTCCTCGCGACTCTCGAAGCGTCAGGAACATCCTGTCGCCGGTGATCCTGCGCTCGCGGAACTAGTTTTTCAGTCGGCCTTGCAAGTTTGCTAGTTTGGTTCCCATCCACCGCTTAGTCTTCGTCCCCGACCAGCGGGTCGGCAGATAATACGTTAAACATGTCAGCTAGAGGGGAATCATGATGGCCGAAAAATACGTCGCCGGAAGAAGGGCAATCGCTGCCCGCAGGTTGAGCGGCAAAATGATGGTGATGTCGGCCGCCGATCCTACTTTCTTTACCCTGAATGAAATCGCCTCTGCCATTTGGCAGGCTGCGGACGGACGCACCTCGCTGCCGGAAATCGTCGCCGGCAAGATCCGCCGGGAATTCGACGTCGATTGGGAGCACGCGCGGTTTGGTGCTGAGCGCTTTGCCGATGAACTCTCACAACACGGCATTCTTCTGGTATCGGACCAGTCCCTGGTGGATTCTTCCGGTTCCCCGGAACGGCAATGAGCCTTCTGGCCGAGATGAATCAAAAAGCGCTGAACTTGGGAGTGCCCACCGGCGTTCACCTCGACACCACATATCGCTTTGCCAGGTGTGCCCCGCTGCTGCTGGCGGCGGTTTGTCTGGCGGCCAGCTTTCCCGGATCGCTATTCGGGCAGGCGTTTGCCCGGCCAGATGGTTCGGTCCCTGTGCCGATCGATTGGAGTTCCAAGCATGTCGTCTTCACCGGCGACTACACGCCGGAACAGGCGCGCAAGACATGGAACGAGCCGCGAGCCTATGCCCAATGGCTTCTGCATGGAAAGGCGCCGGAGGATTCAGGCCTACTGCGGAGGCTGCCAATTCCAACATTGCCAAGGCGGAAAAGCGGGCCCCTGAAAAAGGACTGGGCCATCTCGCTTGGCGCAGGTGGCGTCGCACAAGGTATGTCGCCCGCCAAGTTCTCCTTCAACGTGAACGCGACGCCGAGCTGCACCGCGGATTTTGTGGTCTTCCCCATTAATGCCTCTACCGGGAACACTCGCTCCAAGGTTGTTGGCACCTTCACCGGCCAACCGACGTCTGGCCAAACCACCTCAATCACCATAACTCCGACGGGTGGAACGGCTTTCACTCTGACTCTGACCGCATCGGGCACCGCGAATACAGGGCTAGACTTCGAAGTCTCCAGCACGGTTGCCACCAATGCCTCCAATCTGGCGGCGGCGATCAATCGGAATCTTAGCAATACCGCTGTCGACCGTATCGTGGCAGTTGTGTCGACAGCTACTGTTACGGTGTACGCGCTTACGCCAGGGAGTCGCGTCACGCTGACAGATGCCAACACGCTGACAAATTTCAGCTGGGGCACCGTTACCGCCGGGACGAACGGCTCCCAAGCCAACATCGTCGCCTTCAATTATCTCTACAGCGGGTCCGGCGCGTCGCTGTGTAATCTCTCGAATCCGGAATTCATCTTTTCGTACGCCTCCGGCGTCGGACCTGTTGCCACCTCGCCCAGCCTCTCGCTCAGTGGCACAGAAATCTCCTATGTGGAGAATGACCCGGGCATCGGAGCCATCCTCCACGTTCTAACGTTCGGCAGCGGCAGCACCGAGTACGGAACGGGCGCCAGTTGCGCCAGCAACAACAACGGCGGGGCGACATTGCCGACCTGTGCCACCAACCCCGTGGTCCCCGGAAGCACTTCGGGAAGCACCGGCACGGACTTCACACTTCCTCTGGGCTTGGTTGCCGCCAACGCTACCACTGGGGCGGCAGGAGTGGCAGATAGTTTCTCATCCCCGTTCACCGACTACGCCAACGACACTACCTACGTCGGCGATAACAATGGCTTCCTGTATGCGATCGCTCCAACGTTCAACGGGACGCCGGCGTACGCGGGAGGGAATTTTCCGGTGCATGTCAGTGCCACCCCTGCGACACTCACGCCGACCGAGATAACGGCAACCACGACTACCGTGACTGTCACGGTGACCAACTCGCTTAGTCTCGGAGAGTTGGTCACGATCGCGGGCGTGACCGCCAATACGGGCAACGGCTGCACCGCGGCCGACATCGCCGCCATCAATGGAATACAAACCGTGATCGCTACGGCGCTAAGCGGAACGCAGTTTGAATTGAATGCTACGATACCGAGCGCGACTACAGGCACCGGATGCACCACCACTGGCGCAACGATTCTACCGGCATCTAACTTTCTCTCGATTCCCGTGGTCGATGTGGGCGGCACCGGCAATATCTTTGTCGGCGATAGCAGCTCGAACTTGTACGAATTGACGCCAGCTGGAGCTAGCGCCGCCACGGCGCTTGCTCTCGGCGTAAACGGGAGCACGAACCTCGGCGCCATCAACGGCGGTATTCGCGACGGCGCTATCATTGACTCCACGAATGGTGTGGGGTACGTCGTAACCGCATGCAACCCCAACACCATCGGCGAGGCCGATACGGGAACAACCGGCAACACCGGCCTCATCCAATTCACATTCACCAGTAACACCCTGACCGCAGTTGTGTTCGCAGGTCTCGATACCGGCGCGAATCAAAGCTGTACGACCGCAGGTTTTCCAAATTACTCTCCCACCCCGGACGAACGCTACTATGCCCTGGGGATTAGTAGTGCGACCGCAGCCAATAACGGGGAGATCATCGGCGCCACCTCCGGCACCGGCGGCCAACAGATTAAAGAATTGCAGTTCGTGAGTTCTACCATGCAGACCACCCCGCCCAATAACGATAAGCCTCAAATGGGTACCGCCCCTTCGCCCATGTCTCCGCTTACTGAGTTCTTCAACAGTCAGGTCTTCAACGTCACAGCGGTTACCGCGTCTACAACTGTCGTCACTGTCACGGCGAACAACACGCTCGCCGCCAATGACTTGGTCACCCTCTCGGGCGTGGCTACCAACGCTCCCAATAGTTGCACCCCCGCCGACATCACCGCCATCAATGGTGGAATGCAAACCGTTGTCTCGGCGACCACAACGAATTTCACCTTCGACGCCACCATCCCGACCGCGACTATCGGAGGGGGTTGCACGGTGGCTGGCGCAACCGCTACGGGCGGCCCCGACTACCTGTTCGTAGGAGTGAATGAAAATCCAAGCGCTGTGTACAGCCTCCTTTTGCCGAACTCACTTCTCGTTGCCGCGGGGGCTCCGCCTAGCAACCCAGTGACGAACACCACCGATGCAGTGGGCGGAACCAGCGACATGATCGTGGACAACGATTCGACCGCCGGGCAGGCGTCGAGCATCTACTTCGGCACGCTGGCAACGTCAACTACCGTTTGCGGAAACACGGCCGCGTTCTGCGCGGTCAAACTAACCCAGTCAGGCTTGCAGTAGTTCGCCGCTCACCGTTTGCGAAAACGCCCTCCGAATAGAGGAGGGAGGCGTCACGATTGCAAGGCAGCGATGCACGAACGCTGACTGACGGTCCTGAAGACGCTTCACGTGAGACTCTCGGCCCTTGAATATAGCGCCCAGGCGCTCGCCAAATCCTGAACGACATGGCCTAGGGATTTGTAGACGGTAATCTCCTCTTTCGTCTGGCGCCCTGCGATCTCGCCACTCAAAATCTGGCCGATTTCAGCGACGATGTGCTCGTCTCCAATCAGGCCCGCGCTCTTCGCGCGGAGAAACTCTCCGCCTTGCTGGAGAACGCCTTCGCGACTGTCGGCGACATACCGCGACCGGACGACGAGGTCGTTGTCTACTTCCACAGGCCCGGCGTAGCCCGAGCCAACCAAATTCACATGCGTGCCGGGCCGCACCCAGTCGCCCTTTAGAATGGGTTCGGCGGCCGACGTTACGGTACAAATTATGTCAGCATGGTCGACGGCTTCTCGGACTTCTTCTGCCGCAATGACCGGCACCGCGAGTTCCGCTTGCATCTTCTTCGCGAAAGCGTGGGCGCGCTCGGGAGAACGTCCCCAAACCACGATGGACTGGAGATTGCGAACCTTGCCGATTGCTCGCGCATGTGTCGCGGCCTGTTCACCATATCCGAGAAGAGCGAGGTGGCGTGCGTCTTTGCGGGCCAGTGCCTCCGTGGCGACCGCACTCGCCGCTGCCGTGCGGATGGCCGTGACTTCGCCGGCATGAACTACGCAGACCGGCGCGCCAGATTCCGGATCGAACAGTATGACGAGGCCTTGGTGCGACTGAGTTCCGCGAGAGAAATTCTCGTGGAAGACGCTGATCAATTTTGCGCCGAATGGCGCGTGTGCGCCCATCGCACCGGGCATGACGCCGAACAAGCGACCTTCAGATAGCGGGATGATCGAGCGCAGGAGTTGCTTGGTCTGGCCCTTCGAGAGCGCGATCATGGCGTTGCGCACGATCGGAATGCATGCGTCGTAGGTGAGCCGGCGTGCAACTTCTTCGCGGTCGATAAATCGCATCAGACGTCCTTTTGCCTTCGAGCAATCGAATGCTTGCCACTACAAAAATCTCACACTTTGCGATGCGTAAGATACGAGCCCGTCCAAATTTGTAGTGTATGAGTCGCCGTCATTTGGCTCCGCACGAAACAATGCTTGCCCTCAGGCCGACTTCCTTTGTGGAGCGGCGAACGGTATCACCTTCCCACTCTGCTCTGGCGCGACCCACTGGGTGGCCTTTTTCCGAAAACTGCTGGGTATATAGAACTCAATAATCTTTGCCATAAAATCCTCCTTGTGAAACGGATAACGGAGGGCATTTCAAATCCTTGCCATCCATTTCTCCGCCCTCACTTCGTATAGCGTCATTCGCGGGCGAAACGTTTCACTTAGGAGAAAGTCTTCAGATCGATTCATACAGCTTCAGAGGGGTCTATGAAGGGCAACTGAAATCAGCCTGCTCAAATGCAGTTGCGGGAGTTGCCCAGTCCGTTCCCTAGCAGGCTGCGGAAAAACTCGGAGTACTCACGTTTCCGTGGAAGAGCGGCCCTTCAGGGCCGCGTAAAGCACATGGAATCAATCCGGGCTTCAGCCCCTGTGGTCGTCTTTAGCGTGTTAACGGACTTTTTCCGCAGCCTGCTAGGGAGTCCGTGGGCCACGCACACATAGGGGAACGGGGAAGTTTCCGAGCCGCCTAAATTAGCAAAGACGACAGGGGCACATTTCTTCTCAGAAACTATTCTGAGGCTTTGGTTTTCCGAGGGTGATATCACGTTGAGTATGACACTCGCCCGATGGATCGTAGGTTGCAATACCCTCGAGATCATCCTTTGTAGCGCGGAATTCAAGCGGCGGACGGGACACCCTGTGGGGGAGTTCGGAGAACTGCACCTTTCCATCCGAGTTTGTCCCGGCTTGAAGATCGAGTCGATGCATTCCGCCGAAGCCGTATGCGATATGAACCTTGACGGTTGCCGCATATGCAGGTTTGCCGTCTGCGCCGATAACCTTAAGTTCAATGGAACAGGGTCCAGCGCCACCTTGGATTACCGGAACTTTTTCGCTGGGCGATTGCGCCTGAACTTCCGAAATCAAGAAAGCTACGACGACGAAGCACAGCACGCGAGACATTTGGTTCATCGGATAATTATACGAGCGCAATCAGCCAGCTCTCGCAAAGTCCAGATCCGCAAACACAAATTGGTCTCGGGTAACGATTTCACCAACGGCTACGGACAAGTTGTGCTCGAACATCGGTCCCGCATAGGCGAAGGTGTGGAATTCCCCATTTTCGCCGCAGGGATCAATCTCCGCCGGAAATGTGGAGAGCAGTTGCCCATCAAATTCCCGGCCCACGAAATCTGGAGCTAAGGCTTTGCTGTCAATACAAGTGAGTTTCGCGCGCAGGCCTGAGCGGATCATCTCGGGGCCAAGCTCTCTAGTGGGGCGATCCCATAGTGGAAAAACTGGCTGCAATCCGGAAGCTTCCAATTGTTTCTCGCGGTACGCGCGAACGTCGGTCAAGAAAAGATCGCCGAAAGCAACGTGATCGATTCCTTGTTGAACCGCGATTCTGCACTGTTCGCGCATGATGGTTTCGTAGTCTTGATTTGAGCAGGGCGAAGGTAAATCCACCCGCCATAAAGGAATGCCCGCCGCCTTTGCTTGCGCTTCGACCAGGCTGCGACGGACCGCGTGCATCGCGACTCGATCCGCCTCCTGGTTGAATGTCGTGAGCAGGCCAACAATTTCGTACTCATTCTTCTGACGAAGAACGTGCAGGCTCCACGCACTGTCTTTGCCGCTGCTCCAGGAAAGCAATGTTCGTTTCATCTGGAACCCATGATCTTCATATTGTTGTTCCGGCCTTGCAGCAGTGAGTTCTTCAAGAGTAAAGGAAACTCTTCGGGGTCGCATAGCCGACAGCGGAGTCCAGAAGAGAATACAAGGGAAATGTGTGCAATTGTGAACAGACAGCGCGGCGCACCTTCGCTAGTCTTCTCGCTATCTTAGGGTCAAAAAGGGCTCACTGCTGGGTAAGTCCCTCCCCCGAGGTGGGTGATGGCAGGGATGCCAGGCGGCGGCGCGGCGTGCTCCTCTCCCCGAGGGCGTTGAGCCGCGCCGCTTCTTTTCAAAGGCGCTGGACCTCGGCGACGAATGCCGAGCGGACGAATGACGGACTGCCAGGGGTTTCTTCAGGGGAGCTCGGATGCGACGCGGCGAGCAAGTCTGGAGTCAGTTCAGGGAATTGCTGGTATTGGAATCCTGATCGGTGCGCCACGCAATGTAGACGCTGGCCGTGTGGATGGCCTCTTCGAGGCTGAGGCGAGTTTCTTCGTAAACCTCGAGACCCCGCCGATAGACGAGCACCTGATATTCTGCGGGACCGTGTATGCGGGTTACCGCCAGAACCGTCGCGACATAACGCTCCGTCGGGCCGTTAAATCGAAGAGTAAGCATCTGGTTCGCGATCCCGAACTGTGCCGCACTAAGTGCTTGAACGTCGCGACTTTACTTCTTCTGGGGAGAAGTGTCTATCAGGCTTCGCCTGACGGTTGTCGGGGATTTTCCGGATAGAACGCTTGTTGTAGACGGCTGAGTTCGATGCCCTGTCGAGAAAGACAGGCGCTTAGCTTAAGACGGTGCCGGATTGGTTCGCTCATGCTAATAGGACGCGTGCATGCGTCAAGGGAGCAAACCGAGTTCCTTGCCGAGTTGCACAGCCTGCGTCCTTCGCTTGGCTCCCAATTTGTCGAGAACACGGCTGGAGTGGGTTTTGACTGTGTTCTCGCTCACATAAAGCTTTCCGGCGATCTCGCGGTTGCTCATGCCTTGAGCGATCAGTTCAAGGACCTCCAACTCGCGGCGAGTGATGCCGAGCTCCTCTCGTTTGCTCTCGACAGGAACGAATGGCTCCGCGGACGACACCGGGACTTCCTGGACGACGACTCTCTCCTTTGTCCCAGTCAACCTGATGCCCAGCCAGATGCCCAGAACGGCAAAGGTCGCCGCGGTCAGTCCGCCGTAGATTTCGACGGAATGCTCGATTACCAGGAACCGATACTCAGTCCACTTTAGCAAGGTAATCAGAACTCCACCGATTAAGCCGCAGACTAAGACGTTCCGCTTCATAAATTCCCAATGAAAGCACTCTGGACAGGAGGATCGTGCCAGGGTGCTGCCGATCATATCACTGCTTCGAGAACCGCTTAGTGGCTCGATTCGTCTAGAGAATTAAGCTCGGGAAAATCTGTCGACCGTCTATCTCTGTTAACAAGGCGGAGGGCAATTCGCAGAAAAGGCTGTGTAGGGAGGATCGCACGTCAAAGAGCTTTGAGAGGGGTTTCCAAGTCGTCAGTCCAATTTCCGGAATCGAAGCCAGGGAAAACCGATCCTTGATCAAAAGTGCGGGAATACAGGCCGGCGAAATAGCGTTCCACTTCCTCTTCGATCCTGTCCAGAGGCGTTTTCAGCAGCATGCGCACGTACTGCTCGTGATTGTCACGCCGATTCACCAGCGGGATGCGGGAGGAATAAGCACGGGCGATGATGAAAATGTAGGGATTCATCAGCAAGTTGAGGGTCCGGTAGAGCAACGGTTGGTTGGCTGCCTTCCAGATCGTGCGATGCAGTTCCATATCGGCCTGAAAGAACTGCTCTTCGTTGTTCTTCGTTGCCGCTGCCTTCAGTTTTTTCAAGGCACGAGTCAAGAGATCAGAACAATTGACGGAGGGATTCTCGCGCATGTAACGGACACAGAGGCCTTCGAGCTTGGCACGCATGCGAAAGATGACGCCGATTTCGGCGAGTGAAATATCGCGAATGAAGGTGCCGCGCCGTGAGGTAGTGACGACCAGGCCGTCGCGCTCCAAGCGGAGCAGGGCTTCGCGCACGGGGCCCCGGCTGACCTCGAGTTCCTGGGCGAGATCTTCTTCGATGATGCGTTGCCGCGGGCGCAATTTGCCGGCGTGAATCGCCTTGCGCAAATGTGCCTCTACGCGCTTGCTGGCGGAAACGCCACGCTCTGGTTTAGCAGAATGATTTTTCACGGTTCGCATGGAAAGTGGGGCAGCGATTTACAGGAGCCAACAACCCGATCCTAGTCTCAGACCATCACGAAACGGGGCGTTCACGAGACTTGAACTACGAGTCCCGCGCTGCCCGACGCTGAAGGACTGAGTCAGGTGGCTTGGCCCTCGGGACGCGGATTTCCGTGGATATTCTCCCACTTCTCCGAGCCCAAAACCAACTTCGTAACTGCCTGTATTTGTCGCCGAGAGCATTTCCTTTCGGCTGGCAACACCAGATACTCTACCATGCTGTCGACAATGTGGGTGACAGGATAGTTGGCAGAAATCGCGGATTGCCGGTAGACTGCCCTAACTTACGGCAGCGTAAATCGGCGAGGCAACGTGGTAATGAGAGTCGAAGTGCTTGATGCGGAGAATCGTGAATCGATTGAACAGTCGACAAGATGACTAATCCTGCCCCGGTTGATCAGGCCCCCGACGCCGCTAGACCGACCTTGGCCCGCAGACTCGGCCTCTTCGACGCCACCATGCTGGTCATGGGCGGCATTGTCGGATCGGGAATATTCATCAATCCGTACGTAGTAGCCCAGCAAGTGCATACACCTTCGCTCATCCTGGGAGCCTGGATTTTCGGTGGGATCATCGGGATTGGCGGAGCTTTCATCTGGGCCGAATTAGCCGCCACGCTGCCTGAAGTTGGCGGGCAGTACGCCTACTTGCGCGAGGCGTATCATCCGGCCGTCGCGTTTCTTTACGGATGGGTTTTACTGCTCGTCATCCAAACCGGAGGTATGGCGGCGGTTTCGATCACCTTTGCCCGATACTTCGTCGAGTTGACGGGTTTGCAGATTCCCGATTGGATCATTGCCACTACCGCGCTCGCAGTCCTGACCCTCGTCAATTGTCTTGGCGTCAAAACCGGAGGCCGTACGCAAAGTGGGTTGATGGTAATGAAAATCGCCGCCATTGCCGCCCTGGTGATTGCGGGTGCGGTGCTCGCCGGCCACCATGTAACTGTGACGACATCCGCCGAGCGTCACTCGTCGCTCACGTCGTTTGGAGCGGCCATGGTTCCCGTGCTCTTCGCCTACGGTGGATGGCAGACGGCGAATTTCCTCGCCGCCGAAGTAAAAGAGCCCAAGAAAAATCTTCCGCGCGGGTTGCTGCTCGGAGTGCTGGGTGTGGTCGTGCTTTACATCGCCGTGAATTGGGTGTGCCTGCGCGCTTTGGGTCCGCAAGGGTTGGCAGCAACCAGCACGCCGGCCACTGCAGTAATGCGGCTCGCCCTGGGGCAACGCGGCGCAACCTTCATTGCCGCCGCCATCGCTATTTCCACTTTGGGGTTTCTCAGTCAGTCGATCTTGACTGCTCCTCGCGTCTACTTTGCTATGGCCGAAGATGGTCTCTTTTTCCGCGCTGTAGCGTGGCTCGATCCCCGCACTCGCGTGCCGGTCGTCGCCATCATTCTGCAAAGCGTCTGGACGATCGTCATTGCCCTCTCGGGCCGGTATGAGCAGATTTTGAACTACGTGATCGCGATGGACTTTTTATTTTTCGGGCTGACAGCGACCACGATCTTCGTATTCCGCCGCCGGGCGGAGCGAGGCGAGATGAGCGCGACCGCTGGCTATCGTATGCCGGGGCATCCGCTGAGCACGGCGGTGTTCGTCGCGATATGCTGGTGGGTCGTCGGCAATACTATCTATCGCTATCCGCAGAACAGCCTGATTGGCTTCGTACTGTTGCTGGCGGGGATTCCGGTTTACTGGTTCTGGAGTAGGAAAGCTTCCTCATCATAAGGTATGAACGATCCACAATTCAGCGCCGTCTCCCGCTATCTGGCTTGGGCCAAACTGCACTCGCACGCGCGCTTCAATCTTGCAGTGAGTGGCGTGTTGGATTATCCGCTCTCAGAGTTGCCGGTGCGAATCGAAGATCTGGAGATCGGCGGCACGGGGCCGTATGGTTTTAAGCCGCTGATGGAGCGATTGGCTGCGAAGGCAGGCGTGCCCGAGGAGTGCATCGTTTATACGCACGGCACCTCGATGGCGAATTTTGTCGCGCTCACAGCGCTCGTCCGCCGGGACGACGAAGTGCTGGTTGAGCGCCCGACGTATGATCCGCTTCTGACGGTTCTCGATCACCTTGGAGCCAAAATATCACGCTTCGAACGGCGTGCAGAGAAGGGGTTTCGCTTAGGGCTGGGGGAGTTGGAACGCAATCTCACACCGCGAACACGTCTGGTGGTTCTTTGTAATTTGCACAACCCCAGCGGCGCCTTCACCGACGACAGCACCATGAAGCAGGTTGGCGAAATCGCGGCCAAAGTGGGGGCGCGTGTTCTAGTCGATGAAGTGTATCTGGAGTCGATCTTTGATCAGCCCTGGCATTCCGCGTTTCATCTGGGCCCAAACTTCGTAATCACCAGCAGCCTCACCAAAGGTTATGGTCTTAGTGGCATTCGTTGCGGATGGATTCTGGCGCAGCCGGATTTGGTGCAGCGCATGTGGCAGATCGTCGATTTTACTTACGGAAGTCCGGTGCATCCTGCCGAACTTCTCGCCGTGATCGTGCTCGATAATCTCAAGCGCGTGCGGGATCGCGCCCGCTCACTGCTCGAGCCGAATCGCGCGTTGGTGAATGAATTTCTGCTGAGCCATCCGGACCTCGATTGCGAACCAAGCCGTTTCGGCACAACCGTCTTTCCCCGCTTGAAAAGCGGACCAGCGGAAGCCTTTGTGAAAGTTTTGCGCGAGCGTTTTGAGACCAGCGTCGTCCCGGGAGAATTTTTTGAGCAACCGCAACACTTCCGCATTGGCTTCTGTGGACCCACCGAGATCGTGCGGGGAGGACTTGAGCGTTTAAGCGCCGCGCTAACAGCCGTTCGCCGGGGCACTCGTTCGTAGAATTTCCCGTCATTGGTCTGGCCGCGCCGAATGGCTAGACTCCAAACAGAAAGGTTTCGATCGATGTCTGAAGAAAAACGCCGCTATCGTTCAGCCGCATGGTTTGCCAAGACGGACAAAGACGGTTTTGTGCACCGCAGCTGGATGCGCAACCAGGGATTTCCTGACCACGTATTTGATGGCCGTCCGGTGATCGGCATCTGCAACACATGGTCGGAACTTACGCCCTGTAACGCCCATTTTCGGCAGATTGCCGAGCATGTGAAACGCGGTGTGTGGGAGGCCGGAGGTCTGCCTCTGGAATTCCCTGTCATGTCGATGGGCGAGACGAACATGCGGCCCACCGCGATGCTATTTCGAAACCTGGTGAGTATGGATGTCGAGGAATCCATCCGTGGGAACCCCATCGACGGGGTGGTTTTGCTATGCGGGTGCGATAAAACGACGCCTTCCTTGGTAATGGGAGCCGCAAGTTGCGATGTTCCGGCGCTCGTGGTTTCCGGCGGCCCCATGCTCAACGGAAAGTACCGCGGTCACGACATCGGCTCGGGTACAGCAGTTTGGCGTTTCGATGAAGAATTGAAAGCAGGAACGCTCAACCCGCAAGCTTTCATGGAAGCCGAAGCTTGCATGTCACGATCTGCTGGTCATTGCATGACGATGGGAACGGCCTCGACGATGGCGTGCATGGTCGAAGCGCTGGGGCTTGCCTTGCCGCAGAACGCGGCGATTCCTGCCGTCGATGCTCGTCGTTACGTGCTGGCGCACAATGCCGGACTCAGGATTGTGGAAATGGTTCGTAACGACGTACGTATCTCCCAGATACTCACGCGGCAAGCATTCGAGAATGCGATTGTCGCAAATGGCGCGGTCGGCGGCTCGACTAACGCAGTTATCCATCTTCTGGCGATTGCGGGACGTGTAGGGTTGAAAGTAACTCTCGACGATTGGGATCGCCTCGGCCGCGATGTCCCGACGCTCGTCGATTTGATGCCCTCCGGCCGTTTTCTCATGGAGGACTTCTACTACGCGGGCGGATTACCAGCAGTGATCCGAGCGCTCGGACAGCGCGACCTGATTCATCGTGAAGCCTTGACGGTCAACGGTAAAACAATCTGGGAGAATTGCCAGAACGCTTCCAACTGGAACACTGAAGTCATCCGCCCCCTGGAAACGCCCCTTGTGGAACATGGTGGGATCGCCGTGCTCCGCGGCAACCTCGCGCCTGACGGAGCGGTACTCAAGCCCTCGGCCGCGTCTCCTAGCCTCATGCGCCATCGCGGACGGGCAGTCGTGTTCGAGAATATCGAGCATTACAAAGAACGCATCGATCAGCCTGACCTCGAGGTGGACGAGAATTCTGTTCTCGTGTTGCAAAACTGCGGCCCGAAGGGCTATCCGGGAATGGCCGAAGTGGGCAATATGAGTTTGCCAACGAAGCTCTTGAAACGTGGGATCACCGATATGGTGCGCATTTCCGATGCCCGCATGAGCGGAACAGCGTACGGGACGGTCGTGTTGCACGTTTGTCCTGAAGCGGCGGTTGGGGGGACTCTTGCTTTAGTGCGGGATGGCGATTTCGTCGAAATCGATGTCGAAGCGCGGCACATTCATCTCGATGTTTCGCGGGAAGAGTTAGATCGGCGTCGGATGCAATGGCAACCGCCGGCAAGTTCGCTCAAAGGTGGCTACCAACAACTCTATGTGGAGCGGGTGATGCAGGCAAACACGGGAGCGGACCTGGACTTTCTAACGGGTTGTCGAGGCGACGATGTCCCGCGCGAGTCGCATTGAAGTTACGCAGATCTACTTCACTTCCGATTTACGGAGGGACCAACTGTTCGTAGGTCTATTTTCCTTAGGTGAAGTCGAAAAACTCACAATTCGTAAGAGTTAGTTAGACCGGCGTTTCCCTCGATTCCGCGACTGCGTAGTGTGCGGGAACAGATTTCAGCACCGACCCAGCCCCGTGTTTGTCTCGCGAATGATTTTGCATCGCTCGTGCCGCCTGGGTGCGTTGGCTTCCGAAACTTTCGTCGAACGTGTTGACTCGCTCAACATGTGCACAGTTGTGACACACGAGGAGAACACCTTCTGGGTCTTTGCTGATTTTGTACATGTTCTGAGAATAC
The DNA here is from genome assembly GCA_049520915.1 of Terriglobales bacterium. Taxonomy (GTDB): domain Bacteria; phylum Acidobacteriota; class Terriglobia; order Terriglobales; family Acidobacteriaceae; genus Acidiflorens. The sequence goes on along the minus strand of JBEKPH010000005.1, from coordinate 40,426 downwards.
TCTCGCTGCTAACAGGATCTGAGCATAATTGAACAGACAACCGCGTTCTTCCGCGATAAAGTGAGCCTATAACCAACAGGGTGATGTGAAGGAGTCGATACCTCCCCCGAGGTGAAAAGTCGACTTGGCGTTTGAATCCCCTGGTGGAACTGCACCTATATCCGGCTGTGCCTGTACCACTCGCGCGATAGACGGAGCCGCTTCTCGAGATCGTGCCAGCAAGACAGTCAAGAGCTGTTTTTTCGCCTGAAGACGCAACTCAGACTGCTGGCGGTATTGTTATGTTCAGATATAAGACGGTAACCACAGTGGACTAATACAATGTATCGATAACAAATGTTGCTCCGGCACATCTCCGGCGGCCCGATCTCCTGAATCGCTAACTGCATATGCCTCGATTGTCGAAGGCTGCGTTCAGGGCATTGATCGAAGAATGTCAGGCATTTACTGACACCTGTCCGGCCACAACCGGATAGACGGGGAGAGTTACGACTCATAGGTTACTAATAATGGGATAGTTGCATCTTATGAGCGATCGCGGCGATGTATCTCCATGGCATAAGGCAGTGCACTTGTGCACTCAATCGCCAATAGAGAGCCACAACTAACACGTGGTTGACCGACCGGTACTGCGGTCAGTCACTCGATCAGTTCCACGCTTCCTTTTAGGTGGCCCTGGTAGTTCTGGGGACGCCAACGAGGGAAGTAGTCATCGAAATCGTAACTGCGCGCAGAGGAGAACGCCAAATGGAAGCCCGTCGTAAGGTTGACTTGCCGCCGCGCATGGAAGTGGCAGGCACGACCGTGAGAGAGTCTGAGATCCGATATCGCAAGCTGTTCGAAACCGCCCAAGAGGGAATACTGATACTCGATGGGCCTGCGGGCTTGATAACTGACGTTAACCCTTCGTTGATAAGTCTGCTCGGCTACTCGCGCGAAGAACTAATCGGGAAAACGTTATGGGATATCGGTCCTTGCAAGAATATCGAAGCGTCGAGGACAGCTTTTCTGGAATTGAAAGACAAAGGATATGTACACTATGACGACCTGCCCCTCGAGGCGAAGAGTGGGCGCCGGGTTAACGTCGAATTCGTTAGTAATATCTATGGAGTCAACGGCGACACCGTTATTCAGTGTAACGTTCGAGACATCACGGCGCAGAAACTGGCGGAGCAGTCGGACGAGCGTCTCCGACAATCGCAGAAAATGGAGGCCCTTGGGGAACTTGCGGGCGGAGTTGCCCATGACTTCAACAACCTCCTCGGCGTGATTCTAGGGTATTGCGAGTTGCTTGAAGATCGGATCGTGCCGGGCGATCCAACGCGAAAGATGATCGAGCAGATCCACAGTGCCGGCAACCACGCTGCGACTCTAACCCGGCAACTTCTGGCGTTTAGTCGGCGGCAGGTGTTGCGGCCGGCGGTCTTGGATCTGAACATACTCGTGACCGGAATGGAGCCCATGCTGCGACGGTTGATCGGTGACGACGTAGCCATTTCCACCGTCCTGTGTCCGGATCTGGGGCGCGTCAAAGCCGACCCGAGTCAGGTCGAGCAGATACTGATGAATCTGGCAGTGAACGCGCGCGATGCGATGCCAGGAGGTGGGAAAATCGACCTGATCACCGCGAACGTGGTATTGGACCACGATGCGCTGCAAGTAGATTTCAAGCCCGGGGCCTATGTGATGCTGGCGGTATCTGATAACGGTATCGGGATGGATGGTGAGACCAAAGAGCGCATCTTCGAGCCGTTCTTCACCACGAAGACGGCAAATAAGGGTACCGGGTTGGGTCTGTCGATGGTCTATGGCATCGTGAAGCAGAGTTCTGGATATATCTATGCATACAGTGAACCGGGGATAGGGACGACGTTCAAGATATATCTGCCTTGCGTCTCCAGCGGGGTACCGACGTCGAGTCACGAGGAGGCGCCGTCGGCGCGTGGAGGGCAGGAAACAATCCTGTTGGTAGAAGATAACGATCTTCTCCGGGAGATGACCCGCGCGATACTTGAAGGCCTGGGCTATACGGTGCTTGATTCGGGACATCCTTTTGAAGCAACCTGTATTGCAGAAAGCTTTACGGGAAAGATTGACCTGCTGCTCACCGATTTAGTAATGCCCGAGGTGAACGGTAACGTTCTGGCAAAGACACTTTCCGTCCTAAGACCGGAGATGAAGGTGCTTCTCACCTCAGGATACGCACGCATCGAGCCCGTGGATCCCAAACTGGGCTGGGCGTTTCTCGAAAAGCCTTTTTCGAGAAATACGCTGGCGAAGAGACTACGGCAACTTCTCGAGCCTTCGAACTGATCGCCGGTCGGTGGTCGCTTGGAAACAAGTGATAGGCGCCGCGAGTGTGAGTGGCTGTACGAGGTCATTGGGCCCAACACCCGACAATCCAAGTCTTCCTCCGCTCGGCGTTTGGTGAGTCGGCTAGCGGGCACGCCATGTCGGTGTAACACCGTGTGACTTCTGTGCAAGATCAGCGAATAGGTCGCGGCGAGTCATAAGGTGGGCGCGGTGTATTGGTGCGCACGATTACTCCGTTGGTACCAGGCTCACTGAGACTTTAATTCCCATATGCCCTCGGTCCGACCTCGGCCCCTAAATAATTAAGTCGCGTCCGGCTTTGTCCTACAGACAGGCTATTGAGTGCGTGCTAGGGTCGGAAGCGTCAACTGATAAGAAGGGGCCTGCCGGGTAATACTCTCCCCTAGGAAGTGGGTGACGTCAGGTTTCCCTCTGGGCGGCGCGGTGTGCTTCTCTCTCCGAGAGCGAGCTGTGCCGCCCTCTTTATTGCACATGTGGCACTCCGTCGGATAGGAACGACCTTCTTGCCTGTTTTCAATATGACAAGACAGAAGTAGGCAGGGCACCAGGGAGCAGAGTTGAAGAGTCATCCAGTAATAGGGAGGTCGCTTCCGGTGGCAGGAGTGGGACTTTTCGCGAAAGAGTCTTATAGACACGATGGATAAGGTCCACTTCGATCTCGAGAACGAACCGGCAACCATTTCTCTAACGTGTGCTAGTGACCGGCCACAAAATCAGCAGTACTCGTGTCCACAAAACTCTGTACGAGTTGTTAGAGCGCGATGAGGTCTTACAACCAGCGGCAAGTAGAAACTGATCGAAGTACGCCGGAGCATTCTCTGAGCAATGTGACCAAGACTTCCGCCCCAGACCCGTTGCTTCAACCACAGAAGCCCGCCCCGCCGCCTGTGCCGCAGAAATTGCGGCCTCCGCCGGCGATCCAGTGGCCCCTTAACCAACCATTCCCCTTTCCCGACACGCGGGAGGAACCTTGGTCGGACGACTGCGCAGCGCCCGCAGTGGTGGGCGACTAACTGCCCAAGCCACACGATATAAACGCAAAAACCCAATCACTAGCTCGACTTGCCGGGGCGCCGGTCCGGTGAAATCAGGCAGTTCTCTGGTTCAATTGTTGTGCGATAATATCGCAAATCGTATCTCCGTCCTCAAGGGAGATTTCCGATGTCACCGGCCAAGGCGGCTAAGAGACAGCAGTTCGAACCAAAGAAGTTCCTTGCCACAATTGGCGAAGGCGGGAAAGTCGTGGCCTTCGCGAATAAACAAACAATTTACGGCCAGGGAGATGCTGCCGGTGCAGTCTTCTATATCGAACATGGAAAAGTTCGGCTTATGGTTGTGTCTGAAAGCGGCAAAGAGGCAACGTTAGCCATTCTGAACGAGGGCGAGTTTTTCGGAGAAAGTGTTCTTGCCGGGCAGGCCCTACGGATTGGTTCTGCGAGGGCTATGACGGATTGCGAATTGCTCCAGATTGATAAGAAGGAGATGATGGAGGCGCTTCACCGCGAGAACACGTTCGCGGATTTATTCGTCGCCTATCTGCTGGCTCGAAATATTCGCTACGAGGAAGACTTGGTTGACCAACTGTTTAACTCCAGCGAAAAGCGACTCGCGCGCGTCTTACTGTTGCTGGCCCACTTTGGTAAAGACGGAGTGCCCGAGACTGTGGTTCCCAAGATCAACCAAGAAACCCTCGCCGAGATGGTGGGTACCACACGGTCTCGCGTCAGTTTTTTCATGAACCGGTTCCGGAAGCTGGGTTTTGTCGATTACGATGCCGCAAGCGGTTTGCGAGTTCACAGTTCGTTACTAAGTGTGGTGCTCCACGATTAGACATCGTGGGCGATTGTCCGCCAGGTCGCTAGAAAAAGTTGCGGTGATTAGGCTTCCGCCATGTCGAGTCCGGCAAGCACTGGCATTTTCACCGCGATTAGCACTTCCAATAGAGTTGCGGTGTTGCGAACCCTTCCTGAGATCAGGATGAGCGCTTCCGAGACGGGCGGATGCTGTTCCGCTAACGATTTAAGACGGTCACTCACGTCGTAGAGTCGCTGAACCTCTTGAAGAATTGCAGCGGGCGGCAGCGTGTACCTGAGTTCCTGACAGACTAAGAAGGCAGAAAACTTCAGGTCGACCGACTTAGTTCAGAAACCTGAAGGAGAACGCGCTGCAACTCGTCCCAAGAGTTGCAGCGTCTCATCGACGTGCCAGCCGGATGAGGGCGCGAATAGACTCCGCGCGTTTTCTCCGCGATTGCGCTAGCCGCGCCAGCGAGAATATCCCCAGCCGCCGCCACCGAGCAAGAATACTACCAGCAGAACAATCAACACTGTCTCCACTTTGTGACCTCCCTGATAATGCGGAAGCTCGATTGGCCTTTGTAACAGTCTCGCGTCTTCCTATGCAGCATATTAGATCCGAGAAAGGATTGTGTCTGATCACATTGGACCACTTTTGATGCTAACCAGCGGGGACGCTACATAGCTGCCGCCAACCTCCGTATGAAGAAGATCCCGCGCGCCGCGTGCAGAAACCGCCCCAGATGTTGTGCTAAGCGATCTATTTGCGAAAGTGACCAAAAGTGGACAGTTCGGGCGGGGATGAACGTGCGACACTCAGGGCATGACAACGAAAACAATTCCGGAATATCTTGAGGACGAGCGTCAAAAGCATAGAGACGATCAGCTCCGAATGAAAGAAGAGGCTGCACGAATCCAACCGCTGCACCATGGCCATCACCGCGCTACAAAAGAACACGCTGCGACATTGCCGACCGTGGTTGAGGTCGCGCCCAAAACCACAAACAGTTCAGCAGCCGTCGCCAAGAAACCCCGAAAGATCACGGCGAGGGCTCACAAGGCTGCGTAAACTGGAAGGCTGTTTACGCCAGGAGCGACAGTCGTCATCGCATTGCTGATTAACGCGGTGGGGGATCTCCGTGTGTTTGTGGACGCAGCGAGAAGTTGATTCGTATAGGAAAATAGATGCATGACTTCCGTACGGCTCGACAAGTGGCTTTGGGCAGCCCGCTTCTTTAAAACTCGAGCACTCTCTGCGCGCGCCTGTGAACTTGGCAGAATTCAATTGAAGGGGCGCCCCGCGAAGGCGGCCCGCGATGTTCGGGTCGGAGATATGCTGCGGGTGACAAACGAGGGCGGCGATTTTCAAGTCGAGGTCGTGGCTTTGAGCGATGTCCGCGGGCCAGCCGCCGTTGCTCAAGCCCTCTTCCGCGAGACCGAAGAGAGCCGTGAGTTACGCGCCAAGGCGGCGGCAGAGCGTCGGGCGATGAAGCAGTTTGAAGAGTTGCCAGAAGGCCGTCCCTCCAAACGCGACCGTCGCCGAATCATCCAGTTCCGCGGAAGAGCCTGAGGGCGAGGAAACGATCGGCACTGGTTCTTCAAATTCCTTTGGGGCCCCGGTATTGGACAGCGCTTCCCCTGTGGCATTTGTAGAACCCTTTAATTGTCGCCGACAGTGAAACCTGTATTGCCCAGGCAAACTCGACATGTGTTCTAGTATCCTCACGCCCCCACGGTAGGCCTTGCAACATGAATCCGTACTCCGCAGCGCATAAGCATCGGTAGCCGACTTACTGTTCGTCCAGATATTCGCCGGGAACGTCGTCCTCGGGAACTTCACGTGTGTGGACTTCTTTTTCGTCGGCATTGTCGGCATCCTCTACGCCAGAGACTATGCCCGCCTCGAAAGCATTTCCTTCCTCGATCAACTCATCGACGCTCTCCGAGTCCGCTCTTTCGCTGTTCGACAATCCTTGCAGATCACCCGATTGACCGCTCGAATTGCCCGTGGCGCGCTGCCGCTGGATGGGCGGCGCTTCGATGAGTTGATCGTTGTCCCGAAATTGCCTCTTGCTTGAGGTCTTGATGGGTTTGCGGGCGACGGCCTTCTTCGCAATTGGCTTAGATTTGATGCTTGTCTTTTTAATGGCAGTCTTTTTGACAATAATCTTTCGAGGCGCCTTCTTCGGCGATTTCTTCTTGGAAATGATCTTCTTCTTCAGCGACTTCTTCGCCGGCTTTGTCTTCTGAGCGACAGTTCGGTTTGATCCCGATAGCTTCTTCTTGGATTTCTTCTTGGCGGCCATAGGCGCAGTCTATCATCCTGTGGAGAGAGTTGGCGTTCGTCTTTTGTTCGCTATATAATATCGGTCTCCTTCGCAAGTGTTTATGAACTTTGCCTCATGTCTTCGTCTGGATCTGGCTGAACGGGCGCACAGGTATGCATTGGCGAACGCATTGCCCCATAGCCTGACCTATGGAGAAGCCCCCAGCGTCTGCTTCCCACCGTATGAGCGAGACTTGCGGCACGGTAATTTTCTGGAAGCAAGCTTTCGTGCGATCCGGTCCAATCCGGATTGGAGGCGACGACTTGAGAAGGTTCACACGATGGGTCGACGTTCTCTGCCGCTTACCGAACGCGGACGGTGGATGGAACTGGATGCCTGCGCAAGCTCTGACGCGCTGCTGATGAACATTTTCTGCTACCCCGGAGTCGCCCAAAGTCAAAAGGCATTGTCGCTGCTGCAAATTCAGCCAGATTCCGTCCCAATCTTCGGCTATCGGGCGCGGGTTCCGCTAACGAACGGGAGATCCGATCGCACCGAAGTGGATCTGCGATGGGGCAGCCTGCTCATAGAGGCGAAGCTCACGGAGAGTGATTTCCAGACGGCCAAGAAAAATGTTCTTATCGGATATCGTGACTTCGCGGATGTATTCGATGAGGAGCGATTGCCGCAGACCCAAGATCGCTATCTTTCCTATCAACTCCTGAGAAACGTCCTCGCAGCGTATGCATTGCAATGTTCGTTTTGCGTACTCATTGACGCCAGAAGGTCAGATTTGGCCGAAGCCTGGTATGCGGTCATGCGATGCGTGAAGCCGGTAGAACTGCGCACCGATCTCCGCATCTTGACCTGGCAGGAATTAGCAGAAGCCATGCCACCCAAACTACGCGTGTATCTCGACGCGAAATACGGAATCAGAAGCTGCCGCCAGAGATTGTAATTAGCACCGAGAAGGATTACGCAGCCTTTGCGCCCGCCGCCGATACGCGCGCAGGACCTACTGCTTTTTCCTGCAGAAGCAATTCTGTTGCCTGGACGCGCGGATGAGTATGAAACCATTTTTGTACGACTTCATCGTGCAGAAAGTTGGCAATCGAAAGGAGGCTCATGCCCTGGTGATGAGCCATCCAGCACCGCACGATTTCCGGGCCACGCCCCTGCGATCGGTCGCGCAAGGGGCTAAAGTCCAACGATTCGAAGAATCCGTAAGGGCCAACGCCGCGCATGTGTTGTATCTTGCGCAAATTTCGCAACGCCGCCGGCGGATCAACGCTGAGAGCGAGGCATGTCGAATAGGGCGAAATCACCGGACCGTACTCTTCGGGCTTGTGTACGGCCAGTTGCGGCACGCCGAAGGGGAAGTACTGATAGTTGCCCGCATCGTCTGTTTTTGCGCAAGCCGATTCGGAAATCCCCCAAGGCACACCTTGCTCGTCGGCATACGCTTGTTGCGCGCCGATCGCAACGACTGCGGCGCGCTCCAAGAGAGTGTTGGGATAGCTGCGCATCCAAAGGGCTGGCATCAGGAATTCGAACATCGTGCCAGTCCACGAGAGTAGTCCGACCATCGGCTGATCTTCGGTCGGGGCGCGTCCGAGCAAGAACCAACTCTCCTGCGGGATTTCGTCTTTGCCGATTGAAACGAAGTAGGCGATGCGAGCTTCACTCGCGAGTAAGTCGTAACAAGAGGGAAGCAGTTGCTGCTTGGCCACTTCGAAAGCCACGGAAAGCAAATTGCGCCGCTCGTTAAAGAGGAAGGAAAAATCCATCTCATCCGCCAATTGCGCCGCTTGATTCGCAACGGATTTAAGGTCGTCGATAAGTTTTACGGCATGAAAGCGAGCCGTAGGCATCAGAGACAACAGTTTCCGGTAACGGGAACTCGATTCGGTGTTTGCCGCCAACTGTCCCGCTGCTTGCAGACGACCGACAAGACCGTCGATGAATGCCGGCATCTCCTCGATCGCGGGAAGATAGTCAGCATGATTTTGTGACCGGTCGGCGGGAACCTCTTTAAGGCCGGAGAACTCTGGAAGCACCCAAGGGGCGTATTGTTCGACAGTTTGCGATAGTTGCTGAATCCGCGCTTTTGTTTGCTCTTCGAACCACATGGCCTCAGCTGCATGGGCTGGGCTGGCGGCACTCAAGTCGATGTTAGCAGTCAGAACGGCGGGTCGGGATAGGAGGGAATTTAGCCATCCTGGCCGATTCAACTCTTTTTCCAGGATGGAGAATTTGCGGCGAGGTAGAGCGCCGAGAGTGGTAAGAAGATAGAAATGATCCAAAAGGCCGGTCGCCAGTTCCGCGTTGAGTAGAGGTTGCCCGAGAAGCTGCAGGCATCCTTGCTGCAACGTCCAAAGGGAAGCCACCAGGTTGCCATTGTCGACACTAGACACGATGGCCGGAGTCAGTGGAACCAAAGTTCGCGTGTCATACCAATTGAGCAAGTGACCGCGGCATCGCTCTAATCGGGAAACGGATTCCATCGTGAGCAGGTTGAGTTTGGCAAATTCAGCCACCGTGAGATATCCGAAATCGCAGGCTACCTGCCGCACATTGAAGAGAAGCCCGAGGTTGGTGGGAGAGATTCGGGGGGCGATCCGCGTGCCTTCTTCTTGTACGTTGTCGGGGATCAGCCAGTGATGTTCTTCCGTACTAAACTCCGCAAAATATCGCCACGTGCGAAGCGCCGCCGAGCGCAGCAACCAGCGGTTGCTCTCGGATGCTTTCCCCCGGGGATTTCGGCTGGGCCGATCGAGCCATGCGGAAATCGGCTTGCTGCAGCCCCAAAGAATAAGGATAGGAAGCGCCGCCAGAAGAGCGCTTGGGTTCAGCAGGCCGATCGAGAAGAAGAGCACGAAAGCGAGCACGGGAGTCCAGTTCAAGTAAATGTCGAGCATCGTGCGCCTCTCGCCCGCAAGTTCGGCCTCGGCAGCCGTCTCCCACTCCAGCAGACGTTGCCGCGTGATCAGCCGGCGAACCATGGTTCGCACCACGGCGTCCAGAGATAGCAGTGCCTGATGTGCCAGGAAGGTGATCATCAGGACGTTGGCGATGCTGGCGTTAATAAAACCATCGAGAGCACCGGCGAGAGCTGCTCGGCTACCCGCTGCTACGCCTTGTGCTAACTCGAATCCGAGCTGGAACAAAGCAGGCAGAAACAAAATCGCGATCGTGGCCAGAGTCCAAAGTTCTGCGCTGCCCGGCAACACCGTCCAACTCAGCACGAATAAGAGAAAAAATGCAGGTTCCAACAGACTGCGTCGCAAATTATCGAGAATTTTCCATCGCGAAACGACCGACAGCGGATTTGGTACGCGCCGTCCAGACTCGTCGGGAACGCGCGGAAGCAGCCATTCTGTAATCTGCCAATCGCCGCGCAACCAACGATGCTTGCGCCGATTGTGAGCGCTATAGTGCGACGGATAGTCTTCAATGACCTCAATATCGCTGACTAACCCGGCTCGAGCATATGCGCCTTCCATCAGGTCGTGGCTCAGAAGCGCGTTACGAGGGAATCGCCCGTGAAGGACCGTGTGCAGCGTTTGTACTTCGTAAATCCCTTTTCCTACAAAAATTCCCTCGCCGTAGAGATCCTGATAAATGTCTGAGGTGGCGTGGGTATAGATGTCGATTCCAGTTTGCCCCGAATAAATTTCGGCCAATCGTGAGCGCGCCGTGCTTTGAACACTGACGCCAACCCTGGGTTGCAAAATTCCGTATCCCGCGACGACAATGCCTTTTTCGGGATCGATAATCGCCTTGTTTAGAGGATGCGCCATGGCCCCGACCATACGGCGAGCAGAACCGCGCGGCAACTCAGTGTCGGAGTCAAGAGTAATGATGTAACGAACCTTCGACAGCAGCGAAAGATCGCCGATCTTGACGGGAAAACTGTCGAACTGACCGCACAGCAGGTTATTGAGATCCATCAGTTTTCCGCGCTTGCGTTCCCACCCCATCCACACTCTTTCGCGAGAGTTATAGACGCGGTGCCGATGCAGCAAGAAAAACGATCCCATTTTCTTGGCAGCGTATTTCTCATTGAGCTTGTTGATCAGATCCGCAGCCAGATCGACGAGAGCATTCTCTTCCACAGGCTCTGACGGAGAATCGGGAAGATCGGTCAGCAGCAGGAAATGGAGATTGCGATCTTGATTGCCGAGGAAGCGCACTTCCAAAGCATTCACCAAATGGCGAACCTGCTTCTCATTCAAGAGCATGGTCGGAATCGCGACCATGGTGACGCAGTCGTCGGGAAGCCCCTCGGAAAAATCCAGCTTTGGCAGAATCTGGGCCGATATCAGAAGGCTCGCGACATAGTTCATGATCTGGATGGCACTCTGCGAACTGGGCAGCAGCACGGCGAGGAGCGCCAGAAAAATCAGCCCCAGCGAGGTGGATGGTTCAGTGAGCAGAACAACCACGCTCGAAACAATGGCGACAGTCAGGACCGCAATGCCAGGAAGATAAAAGTCGTCCGGACGCTGACGAAGCCACGAGCCCAGGCGTTGGCCAAAGGACGGATTCGATCCAACTATCCGCTCGAGTTCCTCGCTCCCTTCAGCGATTAGATAGGATCCCACATGAGAATCACGCTGGGCGCTTCGAGGATTCTGGTTTGCTGGCCGCTTTGCCCGGCGCGCCAGCGAAAGCACTTCGCTCGCCACCTTCATCTCGCTGCAGTCGCAGTGATCCGCGATGTCGACTACCTTCCTGCGATAAAATTCGCGGCTATCGTAATCCATCCGGGAATACGCTCCAGCCGGATCCTGCCGCAGTACTTGATCGAAGAGGATTAAGGGTTCGATCACGACCTTCCACGATGTTTGCCGGATTTCTTGCAGGCTAGCGAGCATGTCGTGAGCGCCCTCGGAATGGTTCCGATCTTTCAGCAGAAGAGCAGCGCGTTCGGCCACATGCTCGAGTAGCACTAATTTCAACACGGGGATGAGCATCCACAGTTCGGATACATTCAGAACCGTGACTTGCTGAAAGGCTTGAATGTAGGCGGTAAAGCCGGATTCACTAAACTTATATCCGGAAGCGGCTAGGTAGTCGTCGGCGACGGCGGCAATTCTGGAAATTACGTGCCCATCCGGGGTACGAACCTGGGCAACTTTGTGGCGTGGCTGAAAAGTCTGACAGATTCCCTGAAGTTCCCCCTCGATCAAATGAACATTCTCGCGCAGTTCTTCAAGATCATCGAACACGGAGGACGCCGGGGTCGCTTCGAGTGCCGCGAGCAAAGGCTTGAAAGTCTGAACTAGATTCCCACAGCGATCGGCAAAGTCGCGCGATTCCCGCTCTCCGGGTATCCACGCCAGCGTGTGTGCAAGTTTCTCCGCGCTTGATGGCGGCGCTAATTCGCGTGGAGAGAGAGGCATCGGTGCAGGCGACGTTCCACCCTCAAGCTCTATACGGACGAGTTCCAGATTGCCGCTGTCTTCCATCTGCATTTTCGTATCGTGTGCCGTTTTCGCTTCTTCCTATCGATAGCTTGAGGCTTGCATTTCGAACATTTCGGCGTACCGACCTCCGAGACTTGCCAATTGGTCGTGACTGCCTTCTTCGGCGATCTTTCCATTCTCCAGAACGATGATCCGATCGGCAGAACGCACCGTAGAGAATCGGTGCGAAATGAAAAGCGCCATCTTTCCCGCCGTGAGTTCAGCGAAGCGGTGGAAAACCTCAAATTCGCTGCGCGCATCGAGGGCGGCTGTAGGTTCATCGAGTATGAGTAGTTGCGCATCGCGCAAGTATGCGCGAGCCAGTGCGACTTTCTGCCACTCGCCCCCAGAGATATCCACTCCCTGCTCGAAACGCCGGCCCAACATTTGCTCGTAGCCTTGCGGCAGGCGCGTGATCGTTGGGTGCGCCATGCTTTTTTGAGCCGCAGCTTCGATCATCTCCAGATTGTTCATCTCCTCGACGCGCCCAACGGCAATATTGTCGCGGGCCGTCATTTCATAGCGCATGAAATCCTGGAAGATGACGCCCATTATCTTGTGCAGATCTTCAAGGTCGTACTCGCGGAGGTCGATGCCATCAAGCAGGATCTGGCCATCGGTCGGATCATAGAGTCTCGTGATCAACTTCACGATGGTCGTTTTCCCTTGACCGTTTTCGCCAATTAGGGCCAGCCGTTCTTGCGGATTCAGCTGAAAATTGATGTGGTCTAGAATCAGCCGCGAGTTACCTGGATAGCTGAAGCAGACATTCCGAAACTCAAAGCCGCGCACAATCGGTCGAGGCGCCGGTAGCGCATTGGGCTTCGAACGGATCGTCGGTTCCATCTTGAAGAATGCCAGCAGGTCGGTGAGAAACAGTGCCTGATCGCCGATAGCCGCCAGAGTCGAGAAGATCTGCTGGAGGTTACTGCTTGCCTGCTGAATCGCACCCGTGAGAAAAGTCAGCGTACCAATACTCGAAGCACCGGCGACCGTACGCCAGATAACAAAGACATACGCGGAGTAGTATCCCATCGTCCCGATCGCCGTAAGGATTGATCCCGCGATAAGCTTGCGTCGCGACAAGGCCACATTCTCATCGTAAATTTCGTCGGACAAACGGGTAAATCGTTCGCGCAGGAAAGTTCTCAACCCGAAGAGCTTCAGTTCCTTGGCCGCTTCTTTGCTTCCCCCTAGAACGCGCAGATAGTCCAGTTGCCGCTGGATCGGAGTCTGTCGAAAATTCTTGGCGTATCCCAGGAATGCGAAGTGACTCTCGCCGAGGAACGCAGGCACGACGCCGACGATCAGCAACAGTAGCAGCCAGGGCGAGAAAAACATGATGGAGATCGAAAGGGTCAACGTCGTGATTGCCTGCTGGACGAGCCGCCCCAACGCCTGAATCATTACGAGCCGGTCGGTAGCCTGTACGCGCGCCCGCTCGAGGCGATCATAAAAGACAGGATCTTCGTAGGCGAGCAAATCCAGACTCGCCGCGTGGTTCATCACTCGAATACTGATGTAGCGTGTGTATTTATCGGCGAGCAGCGCATCGGAGTAGTCAATTGTGCGGACCAGAACGCTGTTGAGAACGGCCAGCGAAAATTCCGCCGCGACCAGCCACCACAGCCTAGGCTGCACCGGCTGATGATTCGAGACGGCGAAGACGATGTCATCGATAATCAGCCGCGTGATTGCCAGCAGCGCAACTGGCAGAAGCGCAGAGAAGAGCCGGGAAACTAAGCCGAATACTACGACGTGCGGGCCGGAGTCCCATACGATTTTCAGGACAGGCGGGACGTTCCGGAGCGCCGATATGCGTTCCTGCCATCCGGTCCAGAAATTCTTCCGTTCCGCCACTGTCGGCTCCTGTGGATTTTGAAGGTCTCTGCATTCGCCTAACGGACGAAGTCTGTGGCAAATACCTGGAGCCTGGCACTGTCGCGACCGTAAACGCTGCGACGGCGACACTAAAGATGCCAGAATCCCCCATAAGGTTATCAGGAACGGCGATTCATACAGTAATTACAGTAGAGGCAGCCGGTTGGGGGCCGGTTTATATTCCTCGCTAGAGGCGGCGATGGCTTATCCATCTCTCGATGATCAGCGCTATCCAACCTGAAAATAGGTCCACTCACATTGCCATCGTTCTGAAACCGAATCCTCTTAAGAAAGGTGAAGCAGAAAATGAAGCGTGTCGATCAAGCAAGAACGATCCAACCTCAACCAGTCGCTGCCGATCTCGAAGAACAAGTCAGAGAACGTGCTTATCAGCTCTATCAGGAGCGTGGCGAAGTCCCCGGCTTCGAGGTCGAGGACTGGCTGCAAGCAGAAGCGGAGATTCTCGCCGGCCAGAAAACTCAGAGAGCGGCGTAAGCGATTCTCCAAATCCCAGGGAGAGCAGTAGTTCGTAAGGCATGCTGCTGCTCTTCACTTCAAATGCGATCCGACTATTATTTCGTGAAGGTGATTGGGAACGATGATTCGCAAGCTTGAATCCGGACAGTACCGCTTGTACTCCCGCAAGAAAGATCCCAAGACCGGGCGACGGCGCAACCTCGGTACGTTCTCGACGAGGAAAGCCGCCGAAGCTCACGAGCGTGCGGTCCAATATTTCAAACGCCGCTAATTGATTTCCTTGCGAGGCCAGGCTCGCTAGAGCCTCGTCCCTCCCGCTCCAGAGTTGGCCAACTACTGCGAACAAGGAATAAAAGTACAGAATTCAACCCATTTGAAGCCCGGTGTTGCCAAGCTAACTTGGTGACGTGAACCGTGCGCTGAACATATCAATTGCGGGGATGAACACACGGGCGATGAACACACGGGCTTTGTCTCGACGCAACATCCTACGGAGCGTTATGGCTTGTGCTGTTGCGTCTCCGATCCTGACCAGCGTTGTGCTCCTGATCTTCTGCCTGCCGCTTCGGTCGCAGGAGATAGTGGGCGAAGCGAACGTGTCCGCGATCGAACTCCTTCGAAGGGCAGTCGACGGCGAACTGCAAGCGCAAGCGAAAGATCACTCCCACTGGATGTACGAAGTGCGAACTGAAGAATCAGGCGAACAAAAGATCAAATGGGTAGTCGAGACTGCTACAGGGGATGTGGACCGCCTCGAGTCTGTTGACGGGCGGAGGATCTCGTTGGCCCAAGAGGAACAAGAGACGCAGCGCATTGATGCCTTGATGCACGCTCCCGAAGCACAGAAGAAGCAGCGGCATGCGCAAGAAGAGGACGCGCGTCAGACGGAACGAATGTTCCGGTTAATGCCGGATGCGGTGCTGGCTCGCTATGGGGTCCGGGAGGGCGATCTGGTAGAAGTTATCTTCGAGCCAAATCCGAATTTTCATCCTTCTTCGCACGAAGGCGTGGTCTTTCATGCCATGGCAGGACGAATTTGGATTAACGAAAAAGAGAACCGGTTGGCCGAGATTAAGGGTCACTTGATACGAGAAGTCAAATTTGGCGGCGGACTGCTGGGTTACCTGGAGCAGGGAGGAGAATTTCACGTCCGGCAAACTGAAACCGCCCCTGGTCATTGGGAGGTGAGTCTTTTGCGCGTAAACATGCGCGGAAAGGCACTGTTCTTCAAGACAATCTCTGTGCAGCAAAAAACAAGTTCCAGCGCGTTGGAGACAACATTACCGTTGCCGAGGCGGCAGAAGAACTGCAAAAGCGCTGCGCGGTGCAAACTGCGGCTCTCCCTCGAGTAGAGCAATCAGCAATGAAATGAATCCATGAGGTGTTCCATGAGACTCGCACTTTATGCACTCCTAATCCTTCTTGGCGGAATGAGCGCGGCACAAAATCGGGAACAACAGCAAGCCACTCCTCCGATGAATGATTCCTCTCCGGTCTTTGCCTCCGCGCAGCGATCGGACGCTCAAACGGTGTCACCAACATCGGAGGCTCTCACAACCCCCGAGGTGGAGAAGTTAATCCAGGACAACCTGACTGCGGAGCGGGCCTTGACGGATGTCCGAGTGATGGTGAAGGCGAATGACAACTCCGTCATTTTGACTGGCGCTGTAGACAGGAATGAACAGCGGAACGTAGCTGAGCAGATCGCGAAGGCCTATGCCGGCAGTCGAAGTATCTCCAACCAGATCAGAGTTCGGTAGCGTTTTGGCAGCAAGGCACTCAACGTCGAAGATCCGATAAACGCTCCAAGCGGTTGCCGCAAACGGAAGGCTCCAGGAACCTTTAGATCGAAATGCAAAGTGCAATGGGAAGCGTTCCGAAGATCTCGGAGACATTTATGGATGAAGAATTCTCCGCTGTCCGCACATCCACGAGCGCACCGGTCAGCACGTTGCAGTACTTCTTAGGAGGGTTGTCGGGTAGAAGGACCCGAGAGTCTTCCCACACTTGTGGTCCACTCGGTGGCGCGTCCTCGTTGTGCAGTAGCGTGGCGACAAGCCGCGGAACAATAACGAGCACGCTGGAATTTTCGAACCTACGGCAGAATGCGACCACATGGTTCGCTCGCGAGCCCTCGACCGTCAACGGCAAATATTCTCCCTGCTGAAAGACCTCGGGGTGTCGCTGGCGGAGGCTGAGAGCCTTCCATGTCAAATACAATTTCAGTCGGCCATCTTCCGGGGCTTCCAAAAGTTTGGCGATCGAGGACGCATCGGCAGGATTGCCCATTTTTCGGACGCACTCAAATACCTGCTGGCGGTAGACGTAATCAACGGGCCGGCGATTATCTGGGTCCACGAGGCTGAAATCCAATAATTCATTCCCTTGATAAATATCAGGGACACCGGGACTGGTGAGTTTCAGAAGTGTCTGCGAAAGGCTGTTCCACAGTCCAATACGGGCTACGCGCCGCTGGAACGGCAAGAAATCGGCTAGGAATTGATTCTCTTCGCTCGGAGTCACGAGAAGCTTCACGAACGAAGACACGGCCGCTTCGTATTCCTCGTTTCGATTGATCCAACTGGTGTTCTTTTTGGCCTCGCGGATCGCCTTTAACATAAAGTTTTCGATCCGCTCGGAAAACGTTGCATCTGTCTCTTTGTCGTGTCCGACCGCAGAGTCAGATGGCCACGCGCCGATCAGCGTCTGATAGAGCAAATATTCGTCATTCGACGACGGAGCCGGTCGATCATTGACCATTCGCTTAAGGTCGCGATTGAAGCGACGCCAATGCCGTACGCGAAGCCTCCAGAGTCCCGGAATTTCGGAGAGTACGTTGATACGGGCACGAACGTCTTCGGAGCGCTTGGAATCGTGCGTGCTGGTAGCCAGCATGGTGGCCGGCCACGATTGCAAACGCTCCTGATTCGCAAAGTGAAACTCGGACGCCGTGATTCCGAACCGGTGAAGATCGCCTCCTACGTCGTTCAGAGAAATGAGTCGGTTGTACCGGTAGAAGGCCGTATCTTCCAGCCCTTTAGCCATCACCGGACTCGTAAACTGCTGGAATTTCATGGCAAAAGTGCGGACCGCATTTTCGTATCCGGGATCGTGTCGCTCGATGATTCGTGTGAGAAGCACCTCGCTGAGAAAATCAAAGATGCTGGTATCTGCCGCTGGGCTTCTCCATTTCGCCGAAGCGATTGCAAGTCGAATATAGCGAGTATCATTTTCCGAAACACCTGAGGTTGTCAGGTAGGTGCGATACACCGGAAAATTGGCGACCACTTCCGTGAGCGCATCGCGCAAGCCGTTCAACGTAAAATCGCACGTGCGGCGCTTGGAAAGAGCGATTCGGGCGAGCCGGTTGGCCAAGACGTTCAATTCGCTGACCAGCGCAACACGCATAATAAGTTTTCGGCAGCGGTAGGCGAGTTCCTCATAGTCGACACTCTCGCCCGTAAAATATCGATAGATCCGTTCCATCCGCGTGGCGGCGGACGATTCTACGAATAGTCCGTTCAAGATATTCGAGAAGTCGTACCCTGTCGTGCCAGACACCGCCCACTCGGGCGGCAGCCTCTCTGCTCCTGTGAGTATTTTTTCGATGACGACATAAAACGATTCTTCTCGGGGTGAACCGGCCTCATCGTTCGAGGCTCCGGCATTTCGAGCACTTGCGATACCTCGGCTGAGCCGTTCGAAATATTGCGCTGGATCGTAGAGTCCATCGGGATGATCCAGCCGCAACCCGTCGACTTTCCCTTCGCCGATCAGCCGCAGAATAAGGCGGTGGGTCGCTTCGAACACGTTCTCATTCTCCATGCGAATGCCCGCGAGATCATTCGTATCGAAAAAACGCCGGTAGTTGATGTCGTCCGAAGCCACCCGCCAATCGGCCAGTCGAAAGGCCTGGGCCTTAATGAGTTCGTGGAGATCGTCGAAACTGCTGGCATTGCCCGGTTCCCCATTGATGAGTTCGACAGCTCGAAGAATGCAGCCGGCGGTTTCGGAAGAACGGGCACACAATTCCGCAAGCCGCTTCTTGTAAATCTCTTTGTCACGGTTTCGTTCCGCGATACGTTCGCTGCTGATCTCATGCCGCCCCGGCAGATTGCGGAATCCGCTCATCAGACTCTGGAACTCAATCGTCTCCCGATCAGGATCGCCCACGATCTCGATTTTTCCCGTTCCGCAATGCTGCAGAATCCGCGGATATTCCTGGGGATCAACTGGGAAGCGGTGCTCGTGATACGTAATGTCAAACTCGCCGCGCTCCGGGTGAAAGACCAGCTTTAGATCGCCGCTTTCCAATACGACACCGTACTGATCGTGAAGAACCGGTACCAAAACCTTCCCCTGGAGTTCTTCTTTCAATGGCTGCCAATCGATGTCGAAGAAATTCGCATACATCGAAGATTCCCCATTTTCGAGTACGTCGAGCCACCAGGCATTGTCACTGCCCATCACGCCCATATGATTCGGAACGATGTCTAGAACCAATCCCATGCCGTGCTCGTGCAAAGTGTCCACTAGGCGATCCAGATCGGCGGCACTGCCAATCTCGGGGTTCAGCGAATTGTGATCCACAATGTCATATCCGTGCATGCTGCCCGGACGAGCCTTTAAAAATGGAGAGACGTAAGCGTGACTGATACCGAGCGCGGCCAGATAAGGGACGATCTCCGTTGCCTGATTAAATGTGAACTCACGGTTGAGTTGCAGCCGATAAGTAGCCAGAGGGATGCGCGAGCGGCGAGTCATATTCGAAGAGACCACACAACCGACCACGGGGAAAGAATTCCGGAGTTCAACTCATCTTTACCAGTGCCTTCGCTGGCATAGAGGATCGACGCAGATGGAGCTCTAACGTCATGCAACGGAACCGCTCCGAGGTTCGCCAAGAGTGAGAGCTCAGAATTGTTCGCGAATTTCCAACAGGCGACAAGGGAACCGTCGCCTTCGATCTTGTAATCCGTCACGGGCACGCACGCGGAAAAGAGTAGGGGAACGATCTGTTCGCGTCTGAGTCTCAGTAACCGGCGGTAAAAACCGAGCCACTCCTCCGACTGGGTCTCGCCGATTTTGCTCCAGTCTAAACGCGAAGACTCGAACGTGGCGGAGGCGTTCGGATCCGGAATGCGCTCGCGTTCCGCTGGATCACGGAACGACGCAAAGCGCGCGAACTCGTTTCGTCGGCCCGCGGTCACAGCGCTAGCAAGATCCTTTTCGAAGTCGCAGAAAAAGAAAAATGGAGATTCGGCGGCAAACTCTTCGCCCATGAAAAGCATTGGTGGCGCGGGCGCGAGCAACAGAATTTCCATCGCCGCGCGCACTGCTCGCGCGTCCGCGATCTGCGTGATCCGCTCCCCGAAAGCCCGATTTCCGATTTGGTCGTGGTTTTGCAGAAAGCTGACAAACGCCGCCGGCGGCAGGCCGGCAGTAGACTCACCATGTCTGAGTCCATTCCTGTGAACGGACGCCTCGCCTTGATACGCAAATCCTTGGCTCAGGCACCTTCCCAATTGATCGAGTGGGCGCTCGGCGTAGTCCTCGTAATAGCCATCGCGTTCTCCGGTGAGCAACACGTGCAATGAATGATGAATGTCATCATTCCACTGAGATGTGTAGGTTTCGGGTAGGCACTGTGGGGTGCGCCGCAGACGGCTCGCTTGATTGCGCTCGTTTTCCAGAACCAGGTGTACATGCCGATCTGGCAGCGAACTGTGAACCGCGGCCGCCAGTTCCGTGAGTATGTCCGGCTTCGAGTCGTCGGCGATGGCGTGCACTGCATCGAGGCGAAGCCCGTCGAAATGATATTCCGTCAACCAATAAAGCGCGTTGTGAATGAAAAAATCACGGACCACTCGACTCTGAGTGCCGTCAAAGTTAATTCCGTTGCCCCACGGTGTGTGATGTCGCGCGGTGAAAAACTGGGGAGCGTACGAGTTCAGGTAGTTTCCCTCGGGGCCGAAGTGGTTATACACCACGTCCAGAAGCACCATGATTCTGCGCTCATGCGCCGCTTGAACTAACTTCTTGAGATCCTCCGGCCGTCCATAGCTGCTGTCGGGAGCGAACTCGAAGACGCCGTCATAACCCCAGTTGCGCTTGCCAGGAAAATCGGCCACTGGCATCAGTTCCAAGGCCGTGATTCCGAGATCGGCGAGATAGTCCAGCCGATCGCACGCGGCAGAAAAAGTTCCGCCTGCTGTGAAGGCGCCCACATGCAATTCGTAAATGACCGCCTCTTGCCAAGGCCGTCCGCGCCAGCGTTCATCGCGCCAGTCGAAAGCCGCCGGATCGATAATCTCGCTCGGTCCATATACGTCCCGCGGTTGGAAGCGGGAAGCGGGGTCGGGAACGTCCTGCCCATCATCGATACGAAAGAGGTATTGATCTCCGGGCCGAGCTTGATTGGTCACGAATTCAAACCAGCCACCGTCGAGGCTGGTTAGAGCACTTCGCAAAGGCGTCGTCGAACGTTTTGACAGACCGCTCGCCGAATCTTTCTGCGATGGCTCAAGACGTAGTTCTACGCGGTGAGCGGCCGGAGCCCACAAGCGAAACCGCACACTTCCATCCTCGCGGCACTCGGCGCCGAACGGCATCTCATGACGGCGCTTCATTCGGCTCTTCTTTCTTGCCGTTCTTGCGCCGCTCCATCAGAACCACCATCGAGCGCGCCTGCAGGGGATAGGGCAGACCGGAATCGTACGTGTCGGCCGGTCGCAGTCCTTCTTCGCGCGAGGTGTCCATCCAAGCGCTCCAGCGAACCCCGGGGCGCGTCACCGGAAGCGTAAACCCGACGTCCTCATGGTTCGCGTTGAACAGCACGAGGAAGTTTTCATCGGTAAGTTTCCGGCCCCGCTCGTCGGTTTCATTCAATCCTTGGCCTGAGAGAATCATTCCCAGGCATCGAACCGAAGGATCGCGCCACTCATCTTCGCCCATCTCATTGCCGGCAGAATTCAACCATAGTACATCTTTGACTGTCGCGCCTTTAATGGGCCGACCCTGAAAGAAGCGTCTCCTGCGAAATATGGGATGCCGCTTCCGCAGATTGATCATGCGCTGCACAAACGCGACCAAGTCACGGTCATGGGGCTGCGTGTTCCAGTTCAGCCAACTGATTTCATTATCTTGACAATAGGCGTTGTTGTTGCCGTTTTGTGAATGCCCGAGCGCATCTCCGGCATACATCATGGGAACTCCCTGAGAAAGGATCAGGGTAGCGAGAAGATTTCGTCTCTGCTTCGCGCGAAGAGCTAGAATATCGGGATCATCGGTCGGACCCTCGACTCCGCAATTCCAGCTGCGGTTGTTGTTATTCCCGTCCCGATTATCTTCGCCGTTCGCTTCGTTGTGTTTGTCGTTGTAACTCACTAGATCCTGGAGCGTGAAGCCGTCATGGGCCGTAACGAAATTGACGCTAGCGTATGGTCGTCTTCCGCTGTGAGCATAAAGATCGCTGGAGCCAGTTAGTCGATAAGCTAAGTCTCCTACGGTTCCGCTATCGCCTTTCCAGAAAGAGCGCACGGTATCGCGATAGCGGTCATTCCACTCCGCCCATCCAACGGGAAAGTTTCCGACTTGATAGCCGCCTTCGCCAAGATCCCACGGTTCCGCAATCAGCTTGACCTGCGAGAGAACCGGATCCTGATGGATGATGTCGAGAAATGCGCCGAGGCGATCGACTTCATGGAGTTCGCGCGCAAGCGTGGCGGCCAGGTCGAAGCGGAAGCCATCGACATGCATCTCAAGAACCCAATAGCGCAAACTGTCCATGATCAGCTGCAGAACACGCGGATGACGCATGTTCAGCGTGTTTCCTGTGCCGGTGTAATCCATGTAATAACGAGGATTGTCCCCCACCAGGCGGTAGTAAGTGCTGTTGTCGATGCCTTTCAGCGACAGCGTTGGTCCCAGGTTATTACCTTCCGCCGTGTGGTTGTAGACGACATCCAGGATGACTTCGAGTCCCGCAGAATGAAGAGTCTTAACCATCGTCTTAAACTCGCGGATCGAACTCGTGGCGAGATAGCGCGGTTCGAGAGCGAAGAATCCGATCGAGCTGTAGCCCCAGTAATTGCGTAAACCTCGGTCGACGAGCTGGCGATCGTCCACGAAGCTATGGACCGGCATGAGTTCGATGGATGTAACGCCTAGGCGAGTGAGGTAGTCAATCACCGGTGCCGTCGCCAAACCCGCGTATGTGCCGCGCAAATTCTCCGGAACATCGGGGTGGCATTTCGTGAATCCTTTGACGTGAAGTTCGTAAATCAGCGTTTCGTGCCAGGGAATCTTGGGCGGCGCGTCGGTCCCCCACGTGAAGGCAGAATCGATCACCCGATTTTTCGGCATGCCGGCGGCATTGTCGCGCCGGTCAAAAGACAAATCTTCCAGCTTGTTCCCAACCCGGTAGCCGAAGTGCGAGTCGGTCCAGTTCAAGGCTCCTTGCAGCTGTTTGCCATAAGGATCCAGCAAGAGTTTGTGGTGGTTGAAGCGTTGGCCCTGTTCAGGAGCATAAGGACCGTAAACGCGATAACCATACAATTGTCCTGGCCGCGCTTCAGGAAGGTAACCGTGCCAGACCATGTCGGTTTGTTCAGGAAGCACAACGCGAGCTGTCTCACGCTTGCCGGAAACATCGAAAAGACAAAGCTCAACCTTTTCCGCGTGCTCCGAATAAAGAGCAAAATTGACGCCTTCACCGTCCCAAGTCGATCCCAGTGGATATGGGCGGCCGGGCCATACGATAGTTTGAGTTTGATAAGGCATTTATTTTGAACGGGTGAAGACTGGCGGCGCGGGCCCTCTCGGCTTGATACACGAATAAGTGTCCGACCTACGGTAGATGGCTCGTTGTCGATGTGTACATACCGGGTTGTCTGTAGTGACAGGGGCCAAAAATCGCAGAGACAAAAAAGTGCTGGTCTTCCTCAATATGATCGTCTCCAACTCGAGAATCGTCGAGGCATGTTTGTCGTGTTTTGAGAATCCATTCTACAAGGGCCTCGAAGAAACGTTCGCGATCTTGTGGGACATCCGCAAGCGGAAGGAAGACCAACGCATCACTCTAAAGGGGAAGCTCTTGCACCGTCGGGAAGTGATGTTGTTCCCTCCCTATCTTGCCATCGTATTTAGTCGTCATCTTGAAAAGTTCCAGCCGGCCATCCCCGGCCAAGGTTCGGCACCGGTCGCGTAGCGCCTGCATCTCTGACGTTGCGAGTGGTTTAAAATTCACCGCGACCTGAAGGTTTTGATCCAGCACCTGCATCGTGTCAACGCCGCTGATCGTGCTGGAGACAGGCAGGCTCATGGCATAGCGCAGGCCTTCTTCGGGAGTTACCGCGCCGTGGCGTACGAGTTCACCACTTCCACCGAGGCTCTTCATTCCGAGTGCCGCGATCCCCCGACGGTTTGCCTCGGGTAAGACATGTGTTTCAAAGCTGCGGAATGTCGCGTCGCAGCAGTTGAGAGGCATCTGCACCGAGTCAAAAGGAAAATCATGAGACAGCATCTTCAGGTGGATCTCAGGATCCTTGTGGCCCGTGAACCCAACGAATCTTACTTTGCCTTGCTGTTTGGCGGCTGACAGAGCCTCGGCTGCTCCGTCGGATACGAAAATCAAGTCAGGATCGTTATCGTATACGACCTCGTGGATCTGCCAAAGATCCAAATGATCCGTTTGTAAGCGACGCAAGGACTCTTCCAACATGCGCATCGCCAACTTCTTATCCCGGCCGTGAGTGCAGACTTTCGTCATTAGAAAGACTTGGTCACGTTTTCCTCGCAGTGCTTTCCCCAACCTCTCCTCGCTTAGTCCGTCGTGGTATTCCCACGCGTTGTCAAAGAAAGTTACCCCGTAGTCGATTGCCTTCGCAACGATTTCATTGGCTGCCTGATCGGTCTCCGCAGATCCTAGATGGTAGCCACCCAGTCCCATCGCGGAGACTTGAACTCCGGTTTTCCCAAACTGTTTCTTCGGAATTACGCCGGAAGGAATCTGCGGTTGATCTCTCTTCTGCTGCGCCATGCTGCCTCCAGAGATGATGGGCGCTGCGCCCAGGAGTGCTGCCCCTCGAATGAATTTACGCCGATTCAAATCGTATCTGATGCCCATTGGCGTGGCTCCTAGAACTGTTTCTCGGGAAACGGATGACCAGTGTTCTGCGCCGATCCCAACATATCTTTGACTTCAGACTGCTGCGTGTCGAGCGGGAAGCCATGAGCTAGGCGGGCTTCCGGGTTGTCGAACTTCAGCGACAACTTATAAAGCTCATACCTGCCATCCGCCGCCTCTTGTTTGCAGCGCTCGCGAAGCGCGTTCATTTCCGCCTCGTTGAAGGGTTTGAACGTCTGCGCGATTTGCAGGTTCTGGTGCAGGACATCCAAACTGTCCATGCCCGTGATCGTCGTACTGACCGGCAAGCTCATCGCATAACGCAGCGCTTCCTCGGCGGTGATCGCTCCATTCTTGATTGCCTCACCATGACCGTTCAGGGGTTTCATTCCTAGCACCGCGATGCCCCGTCGGTTGAGTTCCGGCAGAACCTGCTGCTCGAAGCTTCGAAAACTCGAATCGAAAGCGTTCAACGGCATTTGTACTGCGTCAAACTTGAAACCCGTCTGCAACATACCTAGATGAACCTTTGGATTGTGGTGCCCAGTAAATCCGACATAACGCACTTTGCCGTCTTTCTTCGCTTTCTCCAGTGCCTCCGCCGCGCCGTTCGGGCGGATGAACAGTTCGGGGTCATTTTCAAAGGCCATACCGTGTACTTGCCAAAGGTCCAAGTGATCGGTTTGCAGGCGGCGCAAGGATTCTTCCAGCATCAAGAGTGCGACGCTGGCGTCGCGACCATGGGGGCAAGTTTTAGTCATCAAAAATACTTTGTCGCGACGTCCCTTAAGGCCCGCTCCCATCCAGACTTCCGTCTTGCCCCGGCGATACTCCCAGCAGTTGTCGTAAAACGTGATTCCACCGTCCACCGCTTGATGGACGATTTCAACTGCCGTTTTCTCGTCGGGGGCTTCCCCGAGGTGATGCCCTCCAAAACCGAGAATCGAAATCTTGTCGCCCGACCGCCCAAAGGGCCGCGTTGCAATGGACCCGTCATAGGTTGATGGCATTGGATTTCCTGTCTTTGCCGTTAACACAGGCGTTAGCTCGACTTCGATGCGCCCCAGAAGAATGTGGTTGGAGGCCAGTGGCTTCGAAGGACCCTTTTTTGTTTCTTGACGGCCGCCGGAAACGAATACAGACCCCTCCCGGGCGGAAATGAAGCCAATTCCGGATTGAAGCACATCTCCACTCCCGCTACTCTCGCGGAGTTGGACTACATCATGTGAAGGAGTCACTATGACAAAAACGCTATATCGGACTACGCTGCATCGGGCATTGATTGGTTTGACGGTGGCCGGTTTTCTAACCCTGGCCGCTGCGCAACAAGATGCCAACTCGATGGGCGCTGGCGCGGCATCAGGTAATTCCGCGAAGCCTGGCATGTCGGACCAGAGGTTTATGAAAGAAGCAGCGCAGGGCGGCATGGCTGAGGTGGAACTCGGGAAATTAGCGGTGCAGAACGCCTCCAGCGACGAAGTTAAGAAATTCGGACAGCGGATGGTAGACGATCACAGTAAAGCAAACGACAAACTGAAAGAGCTTGCCTCCGCGAAAGGTATCACCCTGCCGCAGGCGCCAAACGCAAAGCAGAAAGCCACGAAAGACCAATTGTCAAAACTCTCCGGTGAGCAATTCGACAAGGCGTACATGAGAGACATGTTGAAAGACCACAAGCAAGATATCGCCGCCTTCCAATCCGAGAGCAATATAGGACATGACGCGGACGTTAAGAACTTCGCCACTCAAACCCTGCCAACCCTGCGGGATCACCTGAAAGACGCGCAGGGCATCGCTCCCAAGGTGCTCCAGGCTCGCAGTTCCATCCAGCCGACATCGTCGCAATAGGGGCTACTTTCGGCGAACTAGAGCGCGTATCCATGGCCAAAGCTAAGAAGACAAGCACGAACAAAAATAAGAAACGGTTGGTTGCGACCGTAACCACCGATTCAACACACCCGGAGCCAGGTCTATTCAAAAAAAGCGCCAGCGTGATTGCGAGCGCGCTGGCGTCTAGAAAAGTTTCACCGAAAGGCCCCGCTTCCGGAATGCGCATGCTGAACTATTTCATAAACCGAGCCGGACGCGGTCTGAGCCGAGAGCGCCGAACCGAGTTGGAAAGAGCCAAGGAATTATTGTCGAAGCGAATCCGGCAAACCACACAAGCTCAAGACAAAACGACCACGCGCAACGCCGTGTGAAGCGCCGAACCGAAAGGAGAATTGAGATGCCTGATCGAGAGACGTTGGAACGAGTCGAGGACGATAAGCGGGCAGGAAAGTCACCTTCGACGCAAGCGGGCGAATTTGTGCGCGAAGAAATCCATCATGTTCGCAAGGGTAAACATGGCGCTCGTTCGCCCCAACAGGCTATTGCGATCGGCCTCTCGAAGGCGCGGCGGGCCGGCGTCAAACTGGCTCCGCCAAAAGGGTCCTCCTCTTTGCGGAAAAAAGCTGAGCAGGATACCGCAGCGTCCAAAAAACGAAACGGCCGCACCAAAACCTCGGCCAAACGGTCCAGAGCTGTCGAGGGCGCCTTGAAAAGAGAACCAAAGAGCACCGCGAGTCATAAAGCTCTTTCGCGGCAAGCCAAAGAATCGGCCGCAACACGCGGAAAACAAAATCGGCGACAGGCTTCTCTGAAAGCCGCGCGAACTCGCAAAGCGTCTTAAGAAATCGCCACTGCTGTGAACGTCAGGATGCGTGGCGTCCAGATATGCCGCTGAGCGCTACAGCATTACCCCGATTGTTCGCATCATCTTGGTCTCATACATTTGATATTGTTACGGGCTCTCGAATCTCATGAATATCGCTCAGGTTGCTCCCCTGTATGAAACGGTCCCACCTCCTGGGTATGGGGGTACCGAGCGCGTAGTTTCTTGGCTGACCGAAGAGTTAGTTCGTCTCGGACACAAAGTGACTCTCTTTGCCAGCGGCGACTCTCGAACCAACGCGCAATTAGTCCCGGGATGTACGAAATCCCTCCGCACCAGCCCCGAGGTCCGTGACTATCTAGCGCCACACATTCTCATGTTGGAACAGCTAAGAAAGCGGAGGCGGGAGTTCGACGTCGTCCATTTTCATACCGACTATCTCCACTTCTCCCTCTGCCGAGAATGGCGTTTGAATCATCTGACCACACTTCATGGTCGCTTGGATCTGCCGGATTTAGTACCGATCTATGACGAGTTCAGCGACATTCCCGTAGTCTCGATTTCTCGCGCCCAGCGCCATCCCCTGCCCGACGCGAATTGGATTGGCAACGTGTATCACGGTCTACCCGAGCGCTCCTTGCGCTTTCACCCTGGACCAGGAAAGTATTTGGCTTTTATTGGGCGGATTTCACCAGAAAAGCGCCCCGACCGCGCCATCGAGATTGCTGTCCGTTCGGGGGTGCCGCTGAAAATCGCCGCCAAGGTTGACCGGGCCGACAATGACTATTTCGAAAACACAATTAAACCGCTGCTCAATCAGCCCAACATCGATTTCATCGGCGAAATTGGGGATCAACAAAAGGGCGACTTTCTTGGCAATGCGGTCGCATGTCTCGCGCCGATTGACTGGCCCGAACCGTTCGGCCTAAACATGATTGAGGCCATGGCCTGCGGTACGCCCACCATCGCATTTCGCCACGGGTCCGTCCCTGAAGTCATCGAAGACGGAGTTAGCGGCGTCGTGGTGGAGTCGGTCGAAGAAGCTGTTCTCGCCGTCGACCGCGTTCGTTCCATGTCTCGCACGGCATGCCGTGACACCTTCGAAAAGCGCTTCACTGCGCGCCGCATGGCCAACGATTACGTGAAGCTTTACGAGCGTCTGCTTGAAGAGACCACGCCTTTGCGGGTCACGAAAATCCACGTTCCTTCCGAGATCGAAGAAGAATCACTGTTGGAGGGCGCTGCCTGATTTGGAAGATGTCATCCAAGTTGAGAATCAGTTTTATGTTCTAGCCACATCCTCGCTGGCGGATGATCGTACCCGCGTACTCAAATATGGCACCACCTTTGCGGTCTTTAATCGTATAGGAGACGTCGAATCGATCGGCCTTGGAGAACAGGGTCTCTACCATCAGGGCACCCGTCATCTTTCGAGATTCGCTCTGCGCATGGGCGACAAAATGCCCCAACTGCTCCGTTCGACCATCCAGAACAACAACGCTTTTCTCACCCTCGATATGATGAACCCCGATGTTTACGGGGAGAACGGTCTCATTCTCCCGCGCGGGTCGGTTCATCTCTTCCGGTCCAAATTCCTGTGGCAAAGTAGTTCTTACGACAGGCTGCGACTTTCCAATTTCTCTACGTCCCCCGTGGAAACGCTGATAAGCCTCGATTTCGCCGCGGACTACGCTGACATCTTTCAAGTTCGCGGGACCAAACGAGAGAAGACCGGAGAACTACTTTCCCCGATCGTGAATGATGATTCCGTCGTCCTTGCCTACCGTGGACTCGACGGTCGGGTTCGTCGCACGATACTGCAATTTAGTCCATCCCCCGAGCGCATATCCGAGAATTCTGCGGACTTCCGGGTCAGTCTCGAACCCAAAGAGGAATCCGCAATTTCCGTCGTTATAAATTGCGAACAAGAGCCCCGTCGAACTACCGTTGATTTTGATGGGGCCATGAACGAAACGCTTGCTGCGTTAGAGCGGGTTCGGATGCAGTTTTGCCGCGTCACCACTTCTGACGCTCGCTTCAACGCGTGGCTGTCTCGCTCGGAAGCAGATGTGATGATGATGATCAACGGAAATCCGGAAGGAGCCTATCCCTACGCCGGCGTTCCGTGGTTCAACACGGTTTTCGGTCGAGACGGCATTCTGACAGCGATGGAATGCCTCTGGGCAGCTCCTGAAATAGCGCGAAGTGTATTGAAGTACTTGGCCTCCAAACAAGCCACGAGTGTCATTCCCGAGCAGGACGCCGAGCCAGGCAAAATTTTGCATGAGATGCGCCGAGGCGAAATGGCGAACCTCAAAGAGGTTCCCTTTGGCCTCTACTACGGGAGTGTCGATTCCACGCCTTTGTTTATCATGCTGGCGGGAGCCTATCTTGATCGTTCGGACGACCTATCCTTTATTCAGGAGATTTGGCCGAACATCCAAGCCGCGCTCGACTGGATCGATACCTACGGCGACGTTGACCAGGACGGTTTCGTTGAGTATCAAGCTAAGAATGACAAAGGTTTGAGTCAGCAGGGATGGAAAGATTCGTTCGACTCCGTCTTTCATCGCGACGGCACGCTCGCCTCCGCTCCGATCGCTTTGTGTGAGGTCCAGGGCTATGTCTATGCTGCGCGATTGTCGGCAGCGCGGATCGCCAGAGAACTCGGGCGGTTGGATCTGGCCGAGCAGCAGGAACGGAAAGCGGAATCGCTCAAAAGTAGCTTTGAGCGTGCATTTTGGGATGAAGAGCTGGGAACCTACGTGCTCGCACTCGACGGTGCGAAAAAGCCCTGCCGCGTTCGTTCCTCAAATGCCGGACACTGCTTGTGGAGCGGGATCGTATCTCAATCGAAGGCCGGCCGCCTTGTCCGAACGTTGATGAGCGAAGAATTATTTTGCGGATGGGGAATCCGCACTCTGGGCAGCGACGAAGTCCGTTACAACCCGATGTCCTACCACAATGGGTCCGTCTGGCCCCACGATAACGCGATTATTGCCGCTGGCTTCGCCCGTTATGGATATCGCGAGGAAGCTCTCAGGGTGCTCGAGGGATTATATGAGGCAAGCGGGTTCATGGAATTGAATCGCTTGCCCGAGCTCTTCTGTGGCTTTCACAAACGATCAGACGCGGAGGGCCCTACGCTCTACCCGGTAGCGTGTTCTCCCCAGGCTTGGGCCGCAGGCAGTCTATACATGTTGTTGGAATCGTGTCTCCGGATAACCGTGGACTCCGATACAAAGGTCATTGAATTCGCTGCTCCCCAGCTTCCACCAAGCGTGGATCGACTAGAGTTATCAGGTCTCAGCGTGGGTGATCAATCGGTCGACCTTTGTGTGCGCCGAGATGGTCAAGAAATACTCGTTAACGTTGTCGGAGCCAAGAAAAACTCCGATCACCGGAGCGGAGACGTCGAAGTCCAAGTTCGGCACTAAGGCTTAGATGATCCGAATCTCCTTCTAACGTCGCATCAGGCTCTTTTGCGTCT
Source organism: Terriglobales bacterium (assembly GCA_049520915.1). Classification (GTDB taxonomy): domain Bacteria; phylum Acidobacteriota; class Terriglobia; order Terriglobales; family Acidobacteriaceae; genus Acidiflorens. The sequence continues at coordinate 9,934 of JBEKPH010000005.1, read as the reverse complement.
GTTCTAGAAGTTGATTCTAGGAGTGATTCTTAAAACGGAAAGAGCAATATGACCGAGAGTGACCAAACCCAATCCCGCAAGAGCGGTCGCAAGCGACTTTGGAGATGGCTCGCTGGAATTTCTCTGCTAGTGACTGTGGGGGCCGTCGCAACTTTCTTTGTGCTAGCCCGGGCGGCGCCGACCTTGCGCACACTCGTCATTGAGACCCTTTCGACGAGATTCAAGAGCAAGGTTGAACTAGATGACTTCCATGTGGCATTACTCGGAGGCTTCCAGGTTTGGGGAAACGGGTTGCGTATTTTTGGAGACGCCGACCCTAATAATCATGAACCCGGTTTTCAACCCATTATCAACGTTGCCGAGTTTCACTTTAGCATGGGAATCCGCGACTTCTTGCGGACACCTAAGCATGTCAATACGGTGTACGTGAAAGGATTGCAGTTGAACTTGCCCCCCCGGGAGCAGCGCGCAGACTGGCAGCACAGCGAGAGTCGGCAGGGAAAGATAGAAATCGTCGTTGATAGGCTTGTCTTCGATCAAACCGAGTTGATCATCAATACGCTTCGACCCGGTAAGCTGCCGCTTGAGTTTGACATCGCCAACCTGACGATGACCGAGATCGGTTCAGGCTCTCCGATGCACTTCGACGCAAAGCTCACCAATCCAAAGCCAGTGGGAGAAATTCTCTCAAGCGGGTTGTTTGGACCATGGCAAGCTGATAGTCCTCGCGATACTCCTGTGAGTGGCTCTTATTCGTTCGACCACGCGGATCTAGCCACGATCAAGGGAATTGGTGGCATTCTTTCTTCCACGGGAAAGTATTCCGGTGTTCTCGACAAAATCATTGTGGATGGCGCCACCGACACTCCAGACTTTCGAGTTGCGACCAGCGGTAAGAGCGTGCCGTTGCATACAGACTTTCACGCCATCGTAGACGGAACGAGCGGCGACACATATCTTCAGCCAGTGAAGGCCAGAATTCTGAATTCGTGGCTGGTGGCCAATGGTTCCGTTGTACGAACGAAAAATCCGAATGGGCACGATGTCAACCTGGATGTCTCCATTGCGGGCGGAAAGATCGAAGATGTATTAAGACTGGCGGTGCGAACCGACCCGCCGATCATGACCGGTATCCTGCGTTTGCAGACGAAATTCAACCTTCCGCCGGGAGAGCCCGACGTCGCAAATCGTTTGCGCCTGGCTGGACGTTTTCAAGTCTCGCAAGCTCATTTTACGAATGACAAAATTCAGGGAAAGGTCGACGCCATCAGCATGAGGAGCCAGGGCAAGCCCAAACTTGCTCAAGACAACATACCCGACAACGTGCGTTCCGAGATGGCTGGCAGTTTCACGCTCAACAATGGTCTCCTTTCATTTTCACAGCTGAGTTTTCAGGTTCCGGGCACGCACGTGAACCTTTCCGGAACTTACAGCCTGGATGGGAACCAATTCGATTTTCATGGGAAAGCTTTCATGGACGCGAAGCTTTCACAGATGGTTACAGGGTGGAAGTCGATCTTGCTCAAACCGGCCGATCCGTTCTTCAGCAAGGATGGCGCTGGTACGGAAGTTCCTTTCAAGATCACGGGCACAAAGTCGGAACCTCATTTCGGTACCGATTTCGGCCACAAGAACGACCACCAGCAAATCGGCAAGAATCGATAACCTCAACTCGCTACCCATCGCGCCGGAAAATAGAAGGTCCGCGACGCAAGGTCAAACTACTGTGGTTCCTGTAGTCGGTGCTCTAATATCCGGTAACCGCTCCCGCGTTGCCGATTTCCGGCGTCTAATGTTTTCGGAAAGAGGAGTAGAAGAAGAGGAGCTAAGATGAGTCGAGATGACTTGATGAAGCCTGACTTACTCAGCGAAATTGTGTTAGTTGGTAGCGGGATGATTGTCCTGATCGGATTTGTGACACTGATAATAGCTGCCTTCACGCATTCTGCGCCCTTGCAATAAGGGGTGTTCTCTAAAAGAGCCTTCTCGCCGAACCATCTAGCTGCCCCGACCGATCCCCCGCGTTCTACATGGAATTCCGCAATTCGCCTAGGGATTAGAGGGGATTGGAGGGCCGATGTTAGACCTGTACGCTCGTGGTGTAACGAGTACAAGTGTAACGAATACAACCAGTCGAGCTGAAGATGACATAACCCAACCGAAGTCCCGAGCCGTTGAGTCGCGGGCCACGGAAATCGCCGACGAAGGTGGAGTTAGCAGCGAACTTGATACCAACTCCGAAGACGCATCAAGCAGTTTAACCCGAGCATCAACCGAGGAGAAAAACGTATGTCTGAAAAGAATATGGCAGTTTTCGGTATCTATCCGAGTTACGCCACCGTAGAAAGCGGTGTCGACGGGCTCAAGGCGGCAGGTTTTAGCAATCGCGATATTTCGGTCCTTTTTCCCGAAAGTGCGGGGACGCGAGATTTTGCGCACGAGAAAGGGACGAAAGCTCCCGAGGGCGCAGCGGCGGGCGCGAGCACCGGCGTGATTCTAGGCGGAGCTATGGGTTGGTTGGTCGGCGTCGGCGCTCTCGCTATCCCCGGGCTAGGACCTTTTATCGCGGCTGGCCCCATCATGGCTGCTCTGGCTGGTGCGGGAGTTGCGGGGACCGTCCTTGGCGTTGCTGGTGCGCTCGTCGGACTCGGAATTCCGGAGTATGAAGCGAAGCTCTACGAAGGTCGCGTCAAAGACGGTGGCATCCTTCTTTCGGTTCATTCGGACAGTTCCGATTGGACAAAACGAGCCAAGTTGATCTTGGAAGCAACTGGCGCTCAAGACATCGCGTCAAGCAGCGAGGCGAGCTCAGGCGGTGTAAGGGCCGAACTCCCTCGAGCCAGCTAGCTCACGATAACTTAATGGTACTTACAGGGGAACCGATCGCTCGGTTCCCTGTTTGTTTTGATGCTTAGGAATAACTCAGGCCGTTTAGGCTACCGATCGCTCTCCAGTAGCCGGCGTCATCAGCGAAACCGGCATTTGAACCTGGATGATGTCGTTTTTCACGGCATACACGACGAGATCGCGAATCGAGTGAAAATCGAGTTTGCGCATAATATTGCTGCGATGGGTCTCGGCGGTTTTCGTGCTCAAATTCAAAAGACAAGCCACTTCTTTCGAGCTTTTTCCCTCCGCGAGAAGCTGGATCACTTCTCGTTCACGCGGCGTGAGTTTCGGCATGTGAGGCAGTTCATCGTCTGCTGGCTTGTATCCCCTATCGAGGAAGCCGGCCAACACCATATCGTTTACCCGCGGAGTGAAAAACATGCGCTGACGTTGTAGCGCTTCGACGGCCGATACAAGGTCCCGCGCGGCGTCTGACTTCAAAACAAAGCCTCGCGCTCCCGCATCCAGCGCCTCTCGGATCACTTGGTCAGAGTCGGTGATCGTCAGCACGATGATCTTTGGCTGCGGGTTTTGTTGAGCAATTTGCCGGGTTGCTGCCAAACCGTTGAGATTAGGCATGCCGATGTCCAAAATTACGACGTCCGGTTTCAGTTGCTTCGCCATATCGACGGCTTGGCGCCCGTCTTGCGCCTCTCCGCAAATCTCCCAATCCGTGCGGGTTTGTAGAAGATTACAGAGCCCGCGGCGTACAACTTCGTGGTCGTCAGCGATCAAGATACGCAACTTCATGGCTCACCTCCGTGAGGGACGACAAAATCTTTTGCCTTTGCACAAAAAGTTACAAATCGTGAAATGGCGCGACCCGCGCCGGGTAAGGCCTCAACTTCTCGGGGGTTCTCCTCCGCTCCGGAATGGAACCCCGTGTTTCCCGACAAATTTAAATCCAGAACCAGCCGGCTGCGAATACAGGAGATCCTGTAGACAGCTACACACTTGTACCTGAATGATGACTTCTCCAAACGAGCGAAACCGCTCGACTGAAAGTGGGATAAACTTGGACGATCAACGTTGTGATTCCTGCACAATTTCTCTTCCGTCGTGGAGGAGCAGTTCCATAAGCGGGTTTCGAGGCAGTTGCAGGCGCTGAATTTAGTGAACTATGGGTCCTCGCAAGAAAGCGCAAGTGGCATTCGCATCAGCGGTAATACTGCTGTTGCTCAGCGGATTGGCCGCTTATGTCGCGATCGACCGCCTCCTGGTCAGCGAAAAATGGGTCAATCACAGTCTTGAGGTTCGAGCTGCTCTGGGCGACATTGATTCCGCCTATGTCAAAGCCGGACGCGCCCGCAGCGCATACGTGATTTCGGGAAATTCCGATTTTCTGACTCAATTCGAAGAAGCCGTTCCCGAGATCCCGCGCAGATTATCTCGGTTGAGTGACCTGATTCGGGATAACCGAACGCAAAGAGATCTCTGTTCACGCCTGAAAGTTGTGACCGAGAGCCGAGTCGACCTCCTGCGAGCCTCGATCGAGCTGAAGAAACGCGCGCCCCAGGAGGCCGAGTCCCAAGCCGACTTCGACCGCCGCGGCGTCCCTCTATCCTCTGAAATGACTTCGCTGAATGACCAGATGCGGGCGCAGGAAGACCGACTGCTCGCAGGCCGCGAAGGGACCACCCACCGGCTCTTTGTTCTCACGGTTGTGATTCTTGCGGTGGCGTTCGTCCTGGCTCTCGAATTGCTCGCCGTCCATTATCGGCTTTTGTCGGCGGAACTGAATGCTCGACAACAAGCGGAACAGAACGCGCGAGCCAGCGAAGACTCCTTACGTCATCTGACCGGACGATTGCTGCAGTTGCAGGATGCAGAGCGCCGCAAGTTCTCTCGCGAGCTCCATGACAGTCTGGGCCAATATCTGGTCGGCGTGAAGATGAATCTAGAGTTGTTTGCCAAGCAACGCAAAGACGATTTCCTCACCGAAGCCATCCAACTTCTCGATCAGTCCATTTCCGAAACGCGTACGATCTCCCACCTGCTTCACCCGCCCCTCCTAGACGAGGCCGGACTCGCCTCGGCTGCCACTTGGTATTTAGAGGGCTTCGCGCAGCGCAGCGGGATTAAAGTGAAACTCCAATTGCCCGACGACGTTGCTCGCCTGCCCAAACCCGTCGCTCTCGGCCTCTTTCGCGTTCTGCAGGAAAGTCTAACGAACATCCATCGTCACTCGAATAGCTCAAATGCGGATGTCGCGCTTGAACTCTCGCGAGACTACGCCATTCTTACGGTGAGGGACTACGGGAAGGGAATCGCTCCGGAATTATTAGAGACATTTCGTGCGACAGGAACAAAGTCGGGAGTTGGACTGGCAGGTATGAGGGAGCGCATTCGCGACCTCGGCGGTCACCTCATTATTCAACCCTGCACGCCTGGCACGCTTATCTCTGTTACTCTGCCCATCACGCAGCAGGAACAGGATGCGCGAGTAGCGCTTGCCGACTAAGCCTTAAGCGAACGCCCACCTGGTTAATTAGGAAAGTACGTTTCTTGCCGCAGCAGCGCCCCAACTCCATCCACCACAGAGCTGACATCCGTCTTAGCGCACGCCCCTCGAGCTCCGACCTTCTTAGCTTCTTCAGAAAGTTGCCGGGACAGATAGAGTGTCACGATCAGAATCGGTATCTCCGGGGAGTGTTGCGCAATCGCGCGGGCGGCGTCCAAGCCGTTCATCTCTGGCATCTGGAAGTCGAGAACGATCACGTCGGGTTGGATCTTGCGGTATCGATCTACCGCTTCCCGTCCGTTCCGTGCTTCGTCGCACACCCGCCAATTGTCATGTTGCTCGAGCACGCCACGCAGATAGCGCCGAACCGAGGGATTGTCGTCAACGACGAGAATCCGGACTACGGGTTTTTCAACCGATAATGCAACCATGAGCCGCCCTTAACGAAAAAGTTATCCTCTGTGCTCGCGCCCAGCAATACAGGGAAGCCCCCAATTTTCGAGCTGAAGAACTTGCACCGCCCTGAGGTTCTCTCCAAGAACTTGCTCAACAAATGGACCCCAGTCGGAGCTTTCACGGCCTCTACTTCTTCCTTCTGCGAAAAAGCGATCAGGAAATCCGCCAATCCGGAATTCCCGATCGCCTCCGCGTCCGCTCAGGACAACGCCGTGCAGTTCTACTTCGTTCTACGATGGTGGGTACCTTGGAACGTCAAACCCGTCCCATCAACACAAGCACGAGAACGATGACTAAGACCAAACCCAAGCCGCCGCTCGGGTAATAACCCCAGCCGGTGCTATAGGGCCACGTCGGTAAGGCGCCAACCAAAAGCAGCACCAGGATGATCAGCAGAATTGTGTACATTGTGAGTTAGCTCCTTATGTGAGTAGTTGTAATAAGAACCAGATTTACTTGGCTCTTGTCCCCGCGCTGTTTGTGTTCGTGCTGCGTTACTTAGAGGCGCGCTCGCGGCCCCTGGCCTCTTCCGTGACTTTTCTAAGCACAGACAGCAAAGGTTCGCTCGCCGCGGGCGGCGCAACCTTGCCCGTCAAAATGGCATTGGGCGAATCTAAGTTCCCGCCGAACAGCAGTCTCGTTTCATCTTTGTCCTGTTTCACTACCGTACCCGAGAGATCCACGCCGGCAAAAAGTCCACGCGCCCGCGAGTAGGTCAGGATCTTGTCGCTCATCTTGATGTCAGTATCGGCGGCAGCATCTCGGCCCACGGGACCCGCGGCAGCCGACGCGTCTCCACCAACTTTAAAGTGGTCAGACATCAAGTGCTCCATTCCACCATGACCCATGAAAACCATGACGAGGTCGATTGCTTGGCCGCCGAGCTGCAGTCCCCAGCTTCCGCCAGTGATGTCGATAGGAAGGGGTGCGCTCCAACCGTGCGCAGTGCGGCATGACGCTACACCTTTACCATGCTCTCCACCGAAGCCCACTGCGATCTTAACCAGTGATGGGATGACCGCAATGCAGTTGGCGCTATCCAAAATCTTGTCCGGAATCGCGTGATCTGGAGTTGACATGACTTCGTCTAGAACCGTTGCGGATTTATCGATGCGCTTGTTGATGTCCGATTCGTTCTTATCGTCGGCAGCCCAGGTCAAACTGGTGAACAGCAGGGCGAGAGTTGTGAGCGCCATGAGAGTCTTCGTTGTTTTCATGCAAACCTCTTCTGTGCCCGATCTGAGCACCAGGAATTATTGTCGTCAAAAAAAGTCTACTGGGGCCCACTCGCCCCATCCATCCACTCAAAACCTTAGAAGCCATACCGTCATACCTTAGACAACGCGACCTTTGACCGGGTCTGCTCAAGCTGCTACTCCATTGAAAGCGATAGGCCGGGGCCCGATCCGGCAGCGAGTTGCCGTCCTCTGTGACCCTTCGCTAGATCTCGCCGCATGCGTGAGAACAGTTGGCAAAGTAGTCTCTTTCCCTGTGACCGCTGTGGTCGCGATTGCTGGGGAATTCCGCACGGCAGCGGTCGGGCTCAGGAGATCCCGTATCCTTAGTTTGGCCTTGTGCAGTTGCGATTTCGAGGTACCTACCGAACACCCCAGCAACTTCGCGATCTCGCGATGCTGATAACCTTCGACCTCATGTAGTAGGAAGATTGACCGATAGCCTTCGGGAAGTTCGCTGATGGCCCGTGCCAACGCGACCCGAGTCACCGAAGTTTCTAGCCTTCCGTCACGAGACCCATACTCACGGCGAGCTGGTCTTCCGTTATCATCCCCCTTAACAGGTTCATCCAACGAAATTCGAAAAGGCGACTTTCGGCGAAAATGCATCAGGACGGTGTTGACCGCGATGCGGTAAAGCCACGTCGAAAGGGCAGAGTCGCCTCGAAACGTCGAGAGCTTGCGGAACACCTGAAGAAATGCGTCCTGAGCGAGATCTTCTGCCTCAGCGGCGTTGTTCGTCATGCGTAAACATAACGAGTAAACCCGCGTCTTGTGTGAGTGAAATAAAGTCGCAAAGGCATCTGAATCCCCCTGCTGGGCACGCTGGATGAGTTCCGGGCCAATCCGATTCGTGTTGGCCGCGGTTAACGGATTATTCACTTACTTCTCCTTTCAACACAGGAAATCGCGATTTCAACGAAAGCGAATGCACTGAAATGTACCGATCTGTTCGCCAGCGCTCATGTCCACAGACTAAAAGAGAAGCGCCACCGTCCTCTATCGAGTTCGAGCCGTAGTTGCCTGGATAAGTTGCTGTACCGGCGGAGGGTAACGAAATGAGCTAGCCTGAATCGTTGTCGAATCGTCACACAACGCTTCGTTGTCGCGTGGTTCGACCGCGCCTACAGGAGTTCCGCAAAACAAGTACAAGGTCGCGGGGATTTTGCTTGCGCACGATTTTGGCTAGCTTCGTGGCATGAGATTGTTCTCTTCAATTGTGCCCACCTTCCGAGCAGAAGCTGGTCAAGAGCCGGCTTCTGCTTCTCGCCTCTGCACCAGGTAAGCAGTCGCGGTTGGGTCACGGTGACCGGAATGATTGTTGGAAATGTTTAAAGAGTCTGCGCCATCCACTTCCGTCTAACAAAAATTTCACTGGAGGCACACCTTGAAAATCGAATCTTTACGCGAACTTTACCTCGAACAGCTTCAGGATCTGTACAACGCCGAACAGCAGCTAATTAAAGCTCTACCGAAGATGGCGAAAGCCGCCTCCTCCCCAGAGTTGGCGTCGGCGTTCGAAGAACACTTGGAAAAGACTCGCGGACACGCCCAGCGGATCGAATCCATTTGCGAGCAAATGGGCGAGAAAGCGTCCGGCAAGAAATGCAAAGCCATGGAAGGACTTGTCAAAGAAGGCGGCGAGGTCATTGATGAAGATATGACAGAGCCTCTCAAGGACGCGGCTCTTATCGCGGCAGCGCAGCGCGTAGAACACTACGAAATTGCGGGTTACGGCTGTGTGCGCGCTTACGCTACGAAACTGGGTGATGACGCCGCTGCGGAACTTCTCGGGCAAACCCTCGATGAAGAAAAAGAAGCGGATGAAACCTTGAACGCCATTGCTGAGCAACTCGATCTGGAAACGGAAAACGATTCGCTGCAGTCGGGCAAAAAAGCTTCGCGTGTCGCTCCCAAGCGATCCGCGGCATAGCACATAACACAAGAAAACCTGCCACACCCAGGCGATCGGACGTAAATCCGATCGCCTTTTCTTGTCCCGGCAAATTTCAAGGGCTTCTAAGGTTTCGTACGTCGCAACAGTGGTCTGCACCCTTCGTTTTTAGGTGAACGACTGTATTGTGACTACGCTCGCAGTCGCTTTAAATAGCGTCTGAAAGGGAACCCACTAAAAACTCTATGATCAACCAAGCCGTACCGCAGGAGAATCCTGAGTCTGTCATTCATCTGAAGACCGTTTTCGAGAAATCATTGGCGGTATTATCCGAGGGGAAAGATGCGCTGACCAAAAATACTCGAATCGGACGCGCCTCTCGCAGCACGATGCCCATTCGCATCAACGCGGCTGATCTTCAAAAACGCGCTCTCGATGATGCTGCTCACGCGTTGGCCACTCTCTGGAAAGTTCAGGAGTCGGGTCGGCCAAAAGTGCAAATTCGCCCCTTGCCCAGCGCCAGGTAGATCAATTGATCCGCCCCAACGTTGCCGCGACCAGTCCTTCTACCGCCTCGTCGAGATTGCTGACCCTGAGTGCCGTGGTGGTTGTGATAGCGGGCCTGTATTTGGGCCGTCAGGTTCTTATCCCCTTCGCTCTAGCGGTTGTTCTCGCTTTCTTATTGTCGCCGGTTGTAGACGCGCTCCAAAAGTGTCGTTTGGGCAGAGTTCCCGCCGTGTTAGTCGTGTTACTCTTGGCATTTACGGTCGTCGGCTCCGTGGGCTGGATTGTTACTGGCCAGCTCATGGACATCGTCGAGCAGTTTCCCAACTACCGCTCGAACATCCACGAAAAAATTCAGTCGCTTCGTATCCCCGACGGAAGTCGCCTGAAGAGCGCCACGAATACGGTCAGTGAGCTCAGCGCGGAGTTGTCCGACGCTTCAGAATCCGCCGCCGACAAGAAAGCAGGAAAAACGCCGCGGCGCCCCATCGCCGT